>JBIPNO010000024.1:0-75714 GCA_044372775.1 Haloferula sp. | reverse complement strand
CAAAGCCCCGGACATCGCCGCCCTCTTCGATTTCGATCCTTACCCGGACCACGTCATGCGGGACAAACGGCGACGTCAATCCCCTGTGGAATCAGGGATCCGGGCCTTAACCTGACGCGAATGGGCCAGCACCTGTCGCGCCGCTTCGTGCCGCGGGTCGGCCTTCAGCGTCGCGTAAATGAGCACGTTCGTGTCCACCAGCACTCGGCCGCTCAGTTCCTCAACGCGCATAGGTTTCCTCCCGGCTGAAAACGCCTTCAAACCGCCCCTCCGAGGTCACGATCAGCTCCTCCGCCGCGCCGCGCTTCCGCAAGAACTCCTCCAAGGCCATTTCAATGATCTGGCTCCGCGAGCGGCGTTCCTGCTGCCCATAGCGGTTCAAGTCATCGAGGAGCTTTTCGTCCAAGGTCGCACTGATGTGGGATTTCATGCTACTTAAGTAGCATGATGGGCCTTCCTGTCAATCCGGCATCCCGGCAGGGATTGGAACCCCCCCCCTTGACAACGAGACTTGGATCCACACCTGGCTCACGCGGCACCAGCTGGGCCGCAAGCGCCTGCTGGACACGATGCTGGCCGCAACCTTCCAGAGCGCGGGGGTGAAGCGGATCGTGACCAACAACGAGCGCGATTTCAAAGTGCTGGGCGGCTTTGAAATGGTGGGTTTCCGAGCGTGAGCCGCGTCCGGCGGTCACTTCCTCTCCGGAAATCCGGCCGGGAGGTCTCCGCGCACTCCGCGCCCGGCGGTGCCTTTGGTTTCCCACGCTCCGCGGAATCCGTTCTTGCCGGAACCCCCGCTTCGTTCTGTCCTGAAGGTAGAAATCCTACCGCGATCCCGCCATGAACCTGAAGACCCTCCTTCCCGCCGCCTGCCTCGCGTTTGCCTCCACCGCCTTCGCCCAGGCTCCCGCCGCTTATGAATCCGGCGTCCTCCTGAACGCCGCCGACCTGCTGCCCGCGGACCAACTACGAGGGACCTCGTACCGCGTCCGCGACCAGGTGGCGACCGATGGCTTCATGGCCCACTTCGAGATCGATACCGACTTCGGCACCTTCACCGCCATCGGCGTGCCGCAGGCCAAGCGCCGCATCGCCGAGTGCGAGGCGATCCGCAAGCTCGTCGAAACCAGCAAGGGCGATCTTTTCGCGGAAGGCCTCAAGCGCTCCATCGAGCAGCCGATCGATGCCGTGAAGAACATCGTCAAGAACCCGGTCGGCTCCGTGAAGCAGGCACCGAAGACCGTCGGCCACTTCTTCGGCAAGGTCGGCTCGGCGATCGGCCGCGGCGCGGAAAAGGTCGCCGACCGCGTCTCCAGCGGCGGCGAACCCTCGGCCGGCGAGGTCGGTGCCGGCATCGGCAACACCGCGAAGAACGCCGCGGGCTTCGACAAGGCGAAGCTCGACACCGCCAAGCAGCTCGGCGTCGACCCCTACTCCGACAACCCCCGCCTCCAGGAGGAAATGGACAAGGTCACCTGGGCCTTCTTCGCCGGCGGCCTGCCGCTGCGGATCGGGGCCGCCGCCGCGTCCGGCGGGGCCAGCCTCGCGCTCACCGCGACGAACATGGTCGGCATTCCGGAAGACACCTACGCCCTGACCCAGAGCGAGCTCGCCCTGCGCGACGAACGCTCGCTGGCGGCGATGGGCGTGACGGTGGAAGACATCAAGGCCTTCCAGATCCACGCCGCGCTGAGCACCACCCGCCGCCACCGCATCGTGACCTACCTTGAAGCCCTGCCAAAGGCCCAGGGCCGCGGTTACATGGTCCGCCTCGCGAACTCCTGCGACTCGCCGGAGCAGGCGGAGTTCTTCATCAGCGCCCTCGCCCTCCTCGCCGAGCGCCAGCGCTCCGGGGCCGCCGACTACGCCGGCTTGAAGATCCTCGGCCGCCTGCCCGGCGCCACCACCGCCAGCGGCGAACTCCACGTCCCCGCCCCGGTCGACCACGTCACCTGGACCGACCAGGTCGCCGGCTTCGCCCAGCGCGACGACCTCGGCGACGCGCCCAAGGTGCTCATCCACACCGGCCGCATGTCCCCCGCCGCCACCGCCGGCCTGATGGCCGCCGGCTGGAAGTCGGTCGGCGTCGCCTACCCGGCGCGATGAGGGATCGAAAGCTGAACCAAAGTTCAATTCCCCAACTCCCGCCGGCCTGTCACGTTCCTGCCGTGAAACCCCTGCAAACGCTCGTTCCCACGGCCCTCCTCGCCCTCTCCCTGCCGGCCATCGCCAACGATGCCGATCTCGCCAAGCAGCTCGCCAACCCGATCTCGTCGCTGATCAGCGTGCCCGTCCAGGGCAACCTCGACTTCGGCATGGGCCCCGGCGACGGCTCGAAATTCACGACCAACATCCAGCCCGTCATCCCCTTCGGCCTGAACGAAGACTGGAACGTCATCTCCCGCACCATCCTCCCGGTCATCGACCAGGAAGGCATCGCCCTCGGCGGCGCGAACGATGCCTTCGGCCTCGGCGACACCGTGCAGAGTTTCTTCTTCTCGCCGAAATCCAGCGACCCGATCTGGGGCATCGGCCCGGTCTTCCTGCTGCCCACCGCCACCGACTCTTTCCTCGGCACCGAGAAATGGGGGGCCGGCCCCACCGGCGTCATCCTCAAGCAGTCCGGCCCCTGGACCTACGGCGCCCTCGCCAACCACCTCTGGGACTTCGCCGGCGATGGCTCCCGCGCCTCCGTCAACGCCACCTTCCTGCAGCCCTTCGTCTCCTACATCACCGAGACCAAGACCACCTTCACCCTGAACTCCGAGTCGACCTACGACTGGCAGCGCGAGCAGTGGAACATCCCGCTGAACCTCATCGTCAGCCAGCTCCTCAAGATCGGCGACCAGCCCGTGCAGCTCTCCGCCGGCGTCCGCTACTACCTCGAAACGCCCGATGGCGGTCCGGAGTGGGGCCTGCGCTTCGGCGTGACCTGGCTGTTCCCGAAGGGCTGAGAACCCGGTCTTCCTTGACCGCGACCTCCGGCTCCGTCGCGGCCCGGAACCAATAGCTGACATCCCGCCAGGCTTCTGATTGAACGGCCGCGCACCGTGCGCTCCAGCCCGACCCGCCTCCTTTCACACCCATGCATCTCCCGCTCCCTTTCGCCTCACGGCTCACGGCGCTCGCCGCCGCGCTCGCCCTCGCTTCCTGCGTCGCGCCGATTTCCTACAAGGAGGTCGTCTGCGCCACCCCGCCCGGCGAATACACCGTCTCGCCGCTCGATGCCGCCTTGCGCGAGCTGGAAGCGGGCAAAGTCGCGGTCGACCCGATGCTCGCCGCCGGCCATTTCGTCGAATGCGCCCACCTCGCCGGTGATCAGGCCCTCGCCGGAGAACCCGGCGGCCTGGCTCTCTACAACCACGCCGTCGGCCGCCTGGTCGAAGCCCTCGCCAAGGCCGACGCCCTGCCCTGGGGACGCAGCATCACCATCGGCTCCGGCCCAACCGCCCGCACCCTCCAAGGCCGGCTCGAACCCGGCGCGCCGACCGCCGCCCGCACCTACCGCACCGTCGACAACCTCACCTTCAAAGGCAAATACGCCGCCATCCACGCCAAGCGCCCCGGCGTCGGCGCCGCCCTCATCGCCGCCTCGCCGCAGAACCCCGACTACCGCCGGACGCTCGAACCCGTCCAGATGTCGGTTTCCCTCACCGCCGTCCTCCGCAGCGACGGCCCCCGCCGCGCCGTCCTCGAACTGCACGATCCGCTCGAAGTCGAAAAGATCCGCATCGCCGGCCGCAACCCCACCCTCGCCGCCGACTACAGCGCACCAATCGCCCTCACCATGGCCGTCTCCCGGCCCGACAAGCTCGGCCTCATCCGCCTGCTCAACCCGCAGAAATACTCCGACACCGCGCGCCTGATGCGCCTCCAGAAGTACGACAAGGATCGGATTCCCGTCCTCATGGTCCACGGCCTCCAGGACACGCCCGCCACCTGGGCACCGCTCTACCATTCGCTGATGCAGGACCCGCAGATCCGCGAAAAGTACCAGTTCTGGGTCTTCAGCTACCCCAGCGGTTACCCCTACCCCTACTCCGCATCCCTGCTCCGCAAGGAGCTCGACCGCGTCAACACCGCCTTCCCCGGCCACAAGGACATCGTCATCATCGGCCACAGCATGGGCGGCATCACCAGCCGCCTGATCTGCACCGACGCCGGCGACCGCATCTGGCGCGGCATCTTCAACAAGAGCCCGGAAGAAATGAACATCTCCGGTGCCAGCAGCCAGCTCCTCCGTGACTCGCTCATCTTCCGTCACCGCCACGACATCGACCGCGCCATCTTCATCGCCGCCCCGCACCGCGGCTCGGAACTCGCCTCGAACTGGGTCGGCCGCCTCGGCTCCCGCCTGGTCCGCATGCCGACCTTCCTCACCGACGCGCGAAATGCCGTCGCCTCCGTGATGACCGCCGACGCCGCCTCCCTCCAGCTCGACCGCGCCCCGAACAGCATCGACACCCTCTCCCCGAACAACCGCTTCGTCCGCGAGGTCAACAAGCTCCCCGTCGCCCCTTCCATCACCTACCACTCGATCATGGGCGACCGCGGCAAGGGTGGCAAACTCGACGGCACCAAGCCCGCCAGCACCGACGGCTTCGTCCCCTACTGGAGTTCCCACCTCAACGGCGCGGCCTCCGAGAAGATCATCCCGTCCAACCACAGCGCCCACCAGCACCCCGAAGGCATTACCGAAGTCCGCCGCATCCTCCGCCTCCACGCCGGGCTGTAGCCGGTCTCCGGAGGGAGCGCCGATCTTTAGTCGGCTTGGACGGTTGGCAGGCCAAAGGAAACGCCAAAGCCCCGTCGAACAAAACGCCGTCTAAAAGTCCGAATGTCCAAAGTCTAAACGTCGGAATGCATCCCCGAAATGCGGCTTACCCCAAATTCCCTATTCCGCCACCTTCGACCTTCCGACCTTCCGACCTTCCGACCTTCCGACCTTCCGACCTTCCGACCTTCGACCTTCCGACCCCACCGACCCCACCGACCCTCCGCGAAAGAAAGTTGTCGCGGGTCCGCTCCGGCGGGGATACGCTCCGGGGTTGGTTCCCGTCTTGGCAAGATCAAGGTCTGGAGTGTTGCCAGGCGAATCTTACCCGTTCGGTGGTGATCTGAAACCCGATCCACGGGAACAGCTCGGACGAAAGTGCGGGACGGGAGTCATCCGACGATTATGAAAATGTATGTAGGCAACCTGTCGTTCCAAACGACCAAGCAGGAACTCCAGGACCTGTTCTCCCAGCACGGCCAAGTCACCGACGTCCACCTCCCGGTGGATCGCGACAGCGGCCAGCCCCGTGGCTTCGCGTTCGTGACCATGGATTCCAACGACGCCATGAACAAGGCGATCAGCGCGACCAACGGCCAGGATCTCGGCGGCCGCAACCTCAAGGTCAACGAAGCCCAGGCCCGTGAAGAACGCGGCGGCGGCGGCGGCGGATACAGCGGCGGCAAGCCTTCGGGCGGCGGCGGCGGTCGCCGCTACTGAACCGGTTCCGCGAGGACCCTCAACAATCTCAAGGCGGCGCTCCTCACGGGGCGCCGCCTTTTTCATGAGCTACTTCTTCTTCGGCGGCGGGGTGGTGCGCGCTTCCGCCTTGCTGGCGATCTGGCGCTGCTTCGCCTGGCTGGCGGCGTCGGTCTTGCCCTGCTTCTGGCTCTGGTTCTTCTGCTTCGATTTCGGGGATTTGTCGCCCATGGTTTCGTGTGGTGATGGTGGTGTGGAAAACGATTTATTCCCGCCGCGGGTCCAGGGCCGCCAACAGGACCTCGAGCGGGACGGTCGAGAAGGTGATGGTGGTGTCGCTCAGGCCGTAGGGCAGGATCAGGCAGCCGTCGTGGACCAGCGCGCCGCAGGAATAGACGACGTTGGGGACGTAGCCGTTGCGCAGCGGCTCGTCGGGCTCGATCAGCGGCGCGGCAAGGTGGCCGAGGACGATCGATGGATCGTCGAGGTCGAGCAGCAGCGCGCCGATGCAGTAGCGGCGCATCGGGCCGACGCCGTGGGTGATCAGCAGCCAGCCGGCCGGGGTCTCGATCGGCGAGCCGCAGTTCCCGATCTTCACCGCTTCCCAGGCCTCCACCGGCCGCCGCAGCAGCCGGGCGTCCTCCCAGACGTGAAGGTCGTCGGAAAGCATGAGGTAGAGGTTTTCATCATCCTGGCGGGAGATCATCGCGTACTGGCCGCCGACCTTGCGGGGAAAGAGCGCCATGCCCTTGTTCCGCACCGCCGCGCCGTTCAGGATGTAGGCGCGGAAGCTGAGGAAGTCCGTGGTCTCGAGGAACTGCGGCAGGATCGAGCGGCCGTTGTAGGCGGTGTAGGTGGCGTAGTAGGTGACGCTGCCGTCGTCGTCGCGGAACTGGACGAAGCGGGCGTCCTCCATGCCGTTGCTCTCGCTGGGCGAGACCGGGAAGATGATCCTTTCGGAGACCGGGACGGAGGGATCGAAGTGGACCTCGTAGTTCGCCTCGGCCAGCCAGCGGATGCACTCGGTGGTGCGCTTCGCCTCGCGGGCGAAAGGCCGGGTGACCCCGCGGGCGATGCGGATGGCGTGGTTCAGCTCGCTGCGGGAGAAACGGTCGGCCAGCGAGTTCATCAGCGACCGCGACCAGTCGTTCTCGAACTCCATCTCGCGCAGCTTGCGGAAGAACACGCCGCGCCGGAAGGAGGGGTCGGGATTCAACTCCGGCGCGGTGACGAAGCGCGATGGATGCTCCAGCACGATCGAGTGGTCCGCGCCGATGACTCCGGTGCGGAAAGCGATCGATGAGATGTGGCCTTCCCCGGTCGCCCGCAGGCTCATGATGAAGCGAAGGTCGCCGGGCGGGAGGTCCGACTGATCGGGATGGGGAACGATCGACGGATTGAACAGCGCGGCCGATTCCAGCGCGTATTCCCCGGAGAACAGCGAGCCGATGTAGAGCCGGCAGTCGTCGGTGATCGAGGCCTCGTGCGGGACATGGTGGCGGACCGAGTCGTAGTGCCGCCGCCACGCGAGTTCGATCCGCTTGTGGCGCGAATCGAAGTGGGTGTGCAGCAGTGCGAGCTGGTCCATGATTTCATCCGCGGTGAGCAGCAGGGCGCGCTCGATGATCCGCAGCACCGACGAGCGGTCGCCGGGGATGAAGGAGCGGACGAGGACGCGGGAATTGTCGGGCCGGAGGTGGATGCCGGTGGGCGTGGGGACGGGATGGATCATGAAGGGTGGATGGGTCCGGCCGGACGGCGGGTGAGCTCGGAGCGGGAGAGGTGGAAGGCGAGCGTGGATTCCGCGCCCTGGTTCTGGTTGATGTGGTCCTGCAGCATCGCGTCGCGGCAGCCGCCGGTGCGCTCGTCGTAGAGCGGCACGCCGAGGTCGTTGCGGCCGAGGAACCACTCGAAGCAGCGCCGCGCGTGGTCGGCCCAGACTTGCTCGCCGGTGACGTCGTAGGCCGCCATGCAGGCGGACACCATGGCGTGGGCTTCCACCGGCTGCTGGTCGAAGCGCGCCTTCTCCGCGCCCTGCGGCCAGAAGCCGTGGCAGCCGATCGGCGAGAACTGGCCGCCGTCGCCGGTCTGCTCGTCGAGCAGCCATTTCAGCGAAATCAGGCCGGTCTCGATCGCCGGATGCTCGCCGGATAGGATCAGCGCGTGGGAGAGCTTGGCATTGTCGTAGGTGGCGATGCGTTCGAACCACAGCCAGCCGGGCGAAGAGTTCGCCGCGAACAGCGCCATCAGCCGCGCGACCAGCAGTCGCTGCATCTTGGCCACCGCGCGGTCGCCGGAAAAGGCGCGCAGGTATTCGTGGATCGCCACCAGCGTGAAGGCCCAGGCGCGCGGCGAGCTGAAGCGCTTCACCGGCTCCAGCCCGCGTTGGAAGAGCAGCGCGGAGAGGTTGCGGAAGCCCTCGTTGGTCGAGTGGCCGAGAGCGGTGCCGACCGCCCACAGCGCGCGGGCGTGGCTGTCCTCGCTGCCCTTGCTTTCCAGCCAGTGGCGCTCGTGGCTCATGAAGTTGCGGAAGCGCCGCGTGTTGGCGTCGAAGGCATACCACAGGAACGCGAGGTAGGTGCTGGCCAGCCGGTCGATCGCCGGGTCCGGGCCGTGCTCCTGCTCGTGGAAGACGGTGTAGATGAAGGCGCGCGCGTTGTCGTCGGTGCAGTAGGCCTCGTGGTAGTTCGGCACGCTGTAGATCGCGTGCTGGAAGATGCCGGTGTGGTCGGACATCCGGTAAAGGTGGTCGAGCTTCGGCACGGGGATCGGGTAGTTCCTCTCCTCCATCACGGCGGCGGTCGGCACGCTCAGCCCGGCGCGGGCGCGGTCGAAGCTCTCCATGTAGCGCCGCGCGACTTCCGGCCAGGTCATCTTGCGGCCCTCCTTCCAGGCCCGCTTGCGCATCGCCGTCATCCGCGTCGGGTGCTCTAACAGATCATTCACCGCCGCCGCGATCGCCGCGTGGTCGGCGAAGGGCACCAGCACGCCGCGCTCTTCCGCCAGCAGCTCCTTGGCATGCCAGTAGGGCGTCGAAATGATCGCCTTTCCCGCGCCGAAGGTGTAGGCCAGCGTGCCGGAGGTGATCTGTTCCTCGTTGCGGTAAGGCGTCACGTAGATGTCGGAGCCGCCGATGAATTCCTTCAGCTCGTCCATCGAGACGAAGCGGTTGTGGAAGACCACCTGCTCCGCCACGCCCAGCTCCTCCGCGAGCGCTTGCAGGCCTTCGCGATAGGCCTCGCCCTGGGTCGCGATGAGGTGCGGATGGGTCGCGCCGACGATCAGGTAAACGACCTCCGGATGGTTCGCCAGGATCGCCGGCAGCGCGCGGATCGCGGTCTCGATGCCTTTGTTCGGCGAAAGCAGGCCGAAGGTGAGCAGCACCGTCTTGCCCTCCGCGTCGAAGACGTCCTTGTAGAAATTCGAATCGACGAAGGGCATGTCGATCACCCCGTGCGGGATCAGGTCGATCTTGTCCGGGTCCACGCCGTAAACCTCGACCAGCAGGCTGCGCCCGCGCTCCGCCATCACGATGAAGCGCTCCGACAACTGGTCGAGCCGCTTCATCACCTCGCGCTGGGCCGCGTCGGGAGATTTCAGAACGGTGTGGAGCGTGGTGACGACCGGCTTTTTCAACTGCTCCAGAAAGCCTAACAGATACGAGCCCGCCGGCCCGCCGTAGATGCCGAACTCGTGCTGCACCGAGACCACCTCGACGTTGTTGATGTGGATGAACTCGGCGGCGCGGGTGTAGGAATCGGGGTCGTTCTGGGCGATCTCGAAACGGACGCGCGGCGGGTAGTCGTAGCCTTCCGGCCGGTCGTTCATCGCGCCGGCGAAGCAGCTCGCGGCCGGGAACTCCGCGGCGATCGCCTCGCAGATGTCGGTGGTGAAGGTGGCGATCCCGCAGCGGCGGGGCGTGTAGTTGCCGATGAAGGCGATGTGCCGGGTGGGCTGGGAGGTCGTCATGGCCTGCGGAAATCGAAACGATCTCGCGCGCACCATGGCAGCGGGGTTTCAAGGACCCCGACAAGAAGCCCAAACAGCCTCCTACGAAACAAAAAACCCTAGCCGCGCTCCGTCCCGCGTCAAAGGATATCCAAAAACCGGCTCGCGGCCGGAGCCGTGGCGCTTCATCCGGGCGGGTCGCAGGCGGAACCAAGTCTCCTTCCGACCCTAACCTTCTTCCAGCGTCTTTGCCAAAGCGATGGCGCGGAGCATGCCCTTCGCCTTGTTGACGGTTTCCTCGTATTCGTAGGTCGGGTTCGAGTCCGCGACGACGCCGGCACCGGCCTGGACGTAGGCCTTGCCGTCCTTGAGCAGACAGGTGCGCAGGGTGATGCAGGAGTCGTGTCCGCCATCGAAGCCGAAGTAGCCGACCGCGCCGGCGTAGGCGCAGCGCTTGCTCTTCTCGAGCTCGTTGATCACCTGCATCGCGCGGATCTTCGGTGCGCCGCTGACGGTCCCGGCGGGGAAAGTGGCGCGCAGCACGTCGTAGGCGCTGTGGGTGTCGTCGAGCTCGCCGGTGACGTTGGAGACGATGTGCATGACGTGGCTGTAGCGCTCCACGATCATGAAGTCGTCGACCTTCACGCTCCCGTGCTTCGCGATCCGGCCGACGTCGTTGCGGGCGAGATCGACCAGCATCAGGTGTTCGGCGCGCTCCTTCGGGTCGGCCAGCAGGTCGGCGGCGAGGGCATCGTCCTCCTCCGGCGTCTTCCCTCTCCAACGGGTGCCGGCGATCGGGCGGATGTCGATCCTGCCGTGGATGGCGCGGACGTGGACTTCCGGCGAGGAGCCGACCAGCGCGAACTCGCCGAGCTCCACGATGAACATGTACGGCGAGGGATTCACATGGCGCAGCGCGCGGTAGAGATCGACCGGCGAGCGGTGGAAATCCGTGGCGAAGCGCTGGCTCGGCACGAACTGGAACACGTCGCCGGCGGCGATGTATTCCTTCCCGCGGAGGACCATGTCTTCGTACTCCGCCTGGGTCGTGTTGCTTTGCGCGGGTTCCGGCTCGACCGGCGCGAGGCCGTTGAGGGCGGGCACGTGGAGCGGGCGGTTGAGCATTTCCACCAGCGCCGCGACTTTCGTCCGGGCGGCGGCGTAGGCTTCCTCCAGCGTCGCGTGGTCGCCGGTGAAGGCGTTGGCGATGATCTGGAGGCGGCGCAGGCGCTGGTCGAAGACGATCAGCGTGTCGGCCAGCATGAAAACGGCATCGGGAATGCCGAGCTCGTCTTTCGGCGGCGGCGGCACGGTCGGCTCGAACTGGCGGACGGCATCGTAGGCGAGGTAGCCGACCAGCCCGCCGCAGAAGGGCGGCAGGTTGCCGTGGAGGACGGGCTTGTAGCCGGCCATGTGGCGTTCCAGGGCGGCGAGCACGTCGTCTTCGACGGTGACCTTTTCGACCGACGACCCTTCGCGGATCGTGAGATCCTTGCCGCGGGCCTCGATGACGCGGCGCGGGCCGCTGCCGATGATCGACCATCGTCCGCTCTTGTCGGTGCTTTCGGCGCTTTCGAGCAGGAAGGAATGCCGCGCGTCGCGCACCTTGAGGTACGCCGACAGCGGCGTCTCGAAGTCCGCCGCGAGCTGGGTGTAAACAGGGACGACATTGCCCTGTTCCGCCAGCTTGCGGAAGGCTTCGAACGACGGTTCGACCGGGATGGGATTCACGACGCGCGGGAGCATGGCGACGAACGGCCCGGGCGCAAGCACGGAGGAGGTGGGGCGAGTTGCAGGGGGTGGCGGGGTGCGGGGGATCGCACCCCGGAGCTTCGCCGCCCCCCCGACGTGGCGTATCCCCTGAAATGCCGCGGCAGCGGACGTAGCACAACTTTGCAAGTTGTGACGGGGTGCGGCGGTCCTGACCCCGAAGCTTCGCAGCCGTCCCGGTGTGGCGAACCGCCCACCGCGCAATTTGCAAAATCGCGCTACTTCGCCGCGATGCGGGTCTTCGCCGGGATGAAGCCGGGGGCTTCGGCGGTGATCTCCCAGGCCCCGCCGTTGCCGGCACTCGCGGGCTTCGGGGAAAGGGCGAGCTTGCCTTCCGCGCTGCCGCGAGCTTCAGACATGCCTTCGGCCAAGGCGAGGATGGCGCGGATGATGGTCTCGCCCTCGGCATCGGAAACGGCGATCTGCGGGGGCATCGGGACCTCGCCCCAGACTCCGGCTCCACCGGTCTTGAGCTTGCCGCGCAACCGCTCCACCGCGCCGGCGTCGGCGCGGTTCTTCATCGCGACATCGAGATAGGACGGGCCGACCGAGGTCTTCTCGACCTGGTGGCAGGCGAGGCATTGCTTCGAGGTCACCAGCTTTTCGATGTCCGAAGGAAACTGCGGCCCGCCGGCATCATGGCCGGTCGGCGGGATGTAGCGGGCGCGGACGACGACTTTCGAAGGATCGGCGGCCCCTTTGACGGAGAAAGCCAGCTCTTCGCCGAAGCCGAGCAGAGAGGGCTTGCCGGAGAGCTCGAGGGCGAGCGCGGGCAAGGTCTGTTCCTGGACCAGCGCGACGCGGGCGACGGCGGTCTTGCCCTTCACGTCGGTGGCCACGGCGCGCAGCTCGCTGCCGCCGGAGACGTGGGTGATCGACGGACCGCTGCCGACCTTCAATTCCCCGGCGCCTTCCGTCAGCCACCACTCGATGCTCACCTCGCCGCCGTCGGGATCCGACGCGGTCGCGGTGTGGACGTTGCCGGCGGAGGCGATCTTGACGACCGGCGGCTTGTTGCCATCGGCCGGGAGCATGCGGCGGATCCGTCCGTCCTGGTTGAAATACCAGTCGCCACCGTATTCAAGGAGCCAGACGGTGCCATCGGCGGCCATCTCCATGTCCATCGGGTGCTTCAGCCCGCCGATCAGCAGCTCGATCTTCTCCAGCTTTTCCTCGTCGCCGAGCTTGGCCTTCCAGATGTTGCTGCGCATCCAGTCGTAGATGAGCAGGGTGTGGTCGTCCTCCTTGCCGAGCAGGTTGTATTTCCTACCAGGTTCGTAGTAGAAGACCGGGCCGGCCATCGCGTTGCGGCCGCCCTTGCCCATCACGGGGAACTCCGGGCTGTCGGCGTAGGGATACCAGATGAAGGCCTTCTGCGCGGGCGGCAGGTCGCTCAGGCCGGTGTTGTGCTTGCCGGGATTCTTCGGCGCGGCGGGATCGGTCATCGCGCCGGGCTTGCCGCTGGCGAAGTCGACGATCGGATACGGCTTGTTGTCGGCGATCACGAAGGGCCAGCCGAAGTTGCCGGCCTTCTTCGCCTGGTTCACCTCGTCGTGGCCGCGCGGGCCCTTGTCGCCGGGGTCGCCGGCATCCGGACCGACCTCGCCCCAGTAGATCGTGCCGGTCTTCGGGTCGATCGACATGCGGAAGGGATTGCGGCAGCCCATCACGTAGATTTCCGGGCGGGTCTTGGCGGTGCCGGGCGGAAACAGGTTGCCGGCCGGGATTTCGTAGCCGTCCTCGGTCGGGCGGATGCGGAGGACCTTGCCGCGGAGGTCGTTGGTGTTGCCCGCGCTGCGCATCGCGTTGACGTGGTCGCGGCCGTCGCGGTCGTCGATCGGGGCGACGCCGCTGCTCTCGAAAGGATTGGTATTGTCGCCGGTGGTGATGAAGAGCAGGCCGTCCTTGGAGAAGGCGAGCGATCCGCCGTGGTGGCAGACCCGGTCGCGGCGGTCGCTGGCGACGTCGAGGATGATTTTCTCCGAGGCCAGGTCGAGCTTGCCGTCCTTCAGGGTGAAGCGCGACAGGCGGTTGAGCATCTCCTTGGCGTGGCTGTAGTAGATGAAGACCCGCTGGTTTTTCGCGAAGGCGGGATCGAGGGCGATCCCGAGGATCCCGTCCTCGCGGGCCCAATTCGATTTGGAATCCGCCTGCTTGAGCGCGGTGACCGGGATGTTGCCGATCTCGAAGACGCCACCGGTGGACGGGCGGACGCGGAGCACGCGGCCCTCGCGCTCGACGACGAAAAGGTCGCCGTCCGGCGCGACCGCGATCTCCATCGGATCGCGCAGGCTCTCCGCGAAGAAGGTGCTTTCGATTTCAACGGCGGTGGCGGCACTCGCGGCGGCGAGGAGGGAGAGGCAGGCAAGGGTTCGCATGGGCGGTCGCACTATACATCACGCGGCAAGCCGTCATTTCAAGGGGCTCTCCATGGACTGCGGCAGCGGGCTCTGCCCGTTACCCACATCTTTTCGCTTCAGCCCCAACGGGGCGCAAGGAGATAGCCCGGGGCAATGCTTTGCGCCGCCCCGGGTCCACGAGTCCGGAGTTTGGCGCCCTGCAGGGGCGCGAGGGAGCCGGTAAGAGGAGACGTCCCGTGCTACCCTCCCCAGCCCGCACTTTCAGCGCGGCGGACAGGCTGTGCCCCATCCCGGGGCTGCGCGCTGCTTGCCCCGGGCTATCTCATGCTGTCCCTTCAGGACATGAAACCGCGCCACGGTGATTTGTGGGTAACGGGCAGAGCGGGCTGCCGCAGTCCATCGGGCACGGGTGGACCTGCTGACGATGAAGCGGGGCATGGCGGGAGAGGGGCATTCCGGGGGCTTTGGGAGCGCTGACTTTAGTCGGCGTGGGTTCGGGCAGTGCACCTACCGTCCAAGCCGACTAAAGTCAGCGCTCCCTTGAATCCGATCAATCCAGGGGGATCGCGATGTCCGGGCCGATGAGCTGGATGGTGCTGTCGGAGCAGCTTTCGATGCGCTCCAAGACCTTCGCCACGGCTTCGCGGGCGGGCTTGGGAAGACCGGCGAGTTTCGCGTCGCCGAGGGTCGCAAGAACGGCCTCGGCAGCGGGCGATGCCGTGCGGCCCATGCGGACGATCTCGTCGTCGGACGGCTTCTCGGGTGTGGCGAACATGCCTTCCAGCGCGCCCTTCGGCTCGGGGACGAGCTTGATGGCATCGGCATCGGTGCCGCTCTTCTCCGCGGCGTGGGCGATCGCCTCGCCGAGGCCGCCGAGTTCATCAACCAGGCCGAGCTCCAGGGCGCGGGTGCCGGTGAAGACGCGGCCGCCGGCCATGCCTTCAAGCTCGCCTTTCAAGCGGTCGCCGCGGCCGGCTTCGATGCGCTTCTTGAAAGTGCCGTACACCTGGAGCATCGAGTCGCGGACGAGCTTCGATTCCTCCGGCGAGAAGGGCCGGCTCATCGACTGCGCGCCGGCGTTCTTCCCGCGCTGGGTGGCGTGGGTGGTGATGCCCAGCTTTTCCATCGCGCCGCCGAGGACCATCTTCATGCCGACCACGCCGATCGACCCGGTGACGGTGCCCTCTTCCGCGAAGATCCGGTCCGCTCCACTAGAAATGTAGTAGCCGCCGCTGGCCGCCACGCCGCCCATCGAAACGACGAAAGGCCGGCCGCTCGCCTTCCACTCGTCGGTGGCTTCCCACAGCACCTCGCTGGCAAGCGCGGAGCCGCCGGGGGAATCGACGCGCAGGACCAGCGCCTTGGCGTGCTTGTCCTTGATCAGCTTGAGGATCTGGGCACGGACCGGGGCGATCGACGCGCTGGAAATTTCGCCTTCGAAGGGCACCACGGCGATGTAGTCGCTCTTGCCGGACTTCGATTTGTCGCTCTGGAACATCAGCTTGACGATGTCCATCATGCCCTCGATCTCCGGGCCATCGAGGTCCGGCAATTCATAGCCGTGCTCGAACTCCGCACCCTCGTAGGCGGCCTTCACCGCGGCGGAGAAATCGGTGCGATGCTTGAGGTCGTCGACCAGTCCCGCGTCCTTCGCCTGCTGCGGCGTGAAGGTGCCGAGGTCCACCAGCTCGCGGACCTTCTCCACCGGCACCTTGCGCCCTTCCGCGACGTCGCCGACGATCTGGTCGAAGACCCCGCCGATGAGTTCCTCCTTCTGCTGCTGCGCGAACTCGCTGGGGCCGCTGCGGTAGTATTCCTCGCCGAAGCTCTTGAAGTCGCCGATGTGGATCACGTCGGCGACCACGCCCGCCTTGTCGAGCATGCCCTTGAAATACATCGACTCCGAGTAGAGCCCGCTGAAGGAGACATCGCCCTCGGGCATCAGCGTGAAATGATTCGCCGCCGAACCGAGCAGCGCGGTGGCGTTGCTGTAGGAGTCGCTGTAAAGCCAGACGTCCTTGCCGGCGGCGCGCACGGCCTGGAGGCGGCGCTGGACTTCCTGGATCTGCGGCAGGCCCATCGAGGCGTCGTCGACATCCAGCACCACGGCCTTCACCTGCGGATCCGCGGCGGCTTTCTTCAAGGAGCGGGTGAGATCGAACAGGGTCAGCGGGCGGCCCGGCTCCATCCCCAGCCCGCCGAGCAGCGAGGCCTCGGCGCGGCCGGATTCGGAGATCGCGCCTTCGAGGTCGTAGATGGCGACGATCGACTTTTCTTTCTCCGCGGCGGAGAGCGGAAGAGCGGCGACGAGGCTGAGGAGAACGATGGTTTTCATGGGGCTGACAAGGACTTCGGACCGGGAGGGCCGCACGACCCTAAAGAAAATCCGTCGGGACACCCGGGAAAAGTTCATGCCGTCGCAAACTTTTCCGACATAGGTAGTCGCCGACACGCCCAATGCACCGACTCCTCACCCTGCTGCTCACGCTTTCCCTCGCCGAGGCCCGGCCGTGGACGGACGATGTGATGTACTTCGTGCTGACGGACCGCTTTCACGACGGCGACCCGTCGAACAACGTGCCGGCGGGCAGCGATCCCGGGCTCCACGACCCGGCGCAAAAGGACATCCGCCGCTATCACGGCGGCGACCTGCGCGGGCTCGAACTCGCGATCCAGAGCAACTATTTCAAGGACCTGGGCGTGACCGCGCTGTGGATCACCCCGCCGGTGCGCAACGTCTGGAAATCCGGGCCGGGCCGCGGCTCGACCGGCTACCACGGCTACTGGCCGCAGGACTTTTTGGACATCGATCCCCACCTGACCAGCGCCACCTCGCTGAAGGGCGAGCCTTACCCCGACTCCGCCGAGGGCCGCATGCAGCACTACCGTGACTTCGTGGCGCTGGCGCGGTCGAAGGGGCTGAAGGTCGTACAGGACGTGGTGCTCAACCACGCCGGCCCGGTGTTTTTCTACGATGCGGACGGCGACGGCACCTTCGACCACGACCGCCACGACGAGTGGGAGCAGCCTTTCAAAAACGACGGCTACCACGGCAACGCGGTGTGGGGAGACGTCGCGGCGTGGAACCTACGGCGGACCCAGCCGGACGGGCCGCGCGAGGTGCTGGGCAGGAACATCGCGACCCGCGGAGTGCTGGCGGACATGGCGGTTTACGGCAGAAAAGGATTCTCCGGCGGCAGTCTCGGGATGACCAATGGCGAGGAGATCGAGTGCGACTTCCACTCGCTGCGCGATTTCTGGACCGCACCGGGCAGCGGCCACTTCGACCGCTTGGTGGACGAGTTCGTCGAGATCCACGCGTTCTATCTGTTAGAGATCGGCGTCGACGGGCTGCGGATCGACACCGTGAAGCACGTCCATCACGGCTTCTGGGACGCCTTCACGGAGCGGCTGCGGAAACGCCTCGGCCCGGCGGCTAAGGACAAGTTCATCTTCGGCGAGGTCTACGACTCGGACCCGGAAATCCTGGGCCGCTACACCTGGCGGAGCGATTGGCCGGCGCGGACCGATCCCGGCCTGGATGGCGTGCTGAATTTCCAGCTCTGCGATGCCGCGCGGAGCTACCTCAGGCAGGCGGGCGAGGCCCACGGGCACGCGGCGGGCATCGAAAAGGCGATGAAGACGCTGCATGGTGAAAGCACCATCGGACGGCCGCTCTTCAACCCGAACCCGGGGCCCGACGGGAAGAACTCGCGGGAGAAATCGATCATCTTCATCGAGAACCACGACGCGCTGAACCGCTTCCGCGTCGCCGGGATCACCGCGGAGCGCAGCGCGCTGGCGCAGGCTCTGGTGATGTCGCTGCCGGGCATCCCCTGCCTCTACTACGGGGCGGAGGCGGCGCTGTTGGACCCGGACAGCCGGCCCGGGGACCAAAGCGAAAGCGGTCGACGGACCCTCTTCGGCCGGGACCGCGCGCTCACTCCGGCATCGGTCAAGCAGACCGCCTCCTTCCGCACGATCGCCCGGATGGCCGCCCTGCGCCGGTCTCACCCCGCCCTGCGCGACGGGAAATTCTCGCCGCTGTGGGTCGACGCCCCCGACACCGCGGAGGACGACGGCATTTTCGCCTTCACCCGCGAATCGGCATCCGGCGGCCGGCTCGTGCTCTTTTTCAATGCCGCCGGCACCCCGCGGACCCCGGTCCTGCCCGCGGCCGGCTTCCCGCCGGGCACCCGGCTCGCGGTGCTGCCCGTCTGCGGTGAAAGCTTGGAAAAAAGCATCGAAGTCACCCCCGACGGCAAGCTCCGCCCCCGCCTCTCGGCATCGTCCGCCATCCTGCTCCACGCCCCGTCTTTACCGCCCCGGTCAAAATAGTTCACAAACCCGTAGTTTTTCGCTAAGTCGTTGGCCGTGACCTCCCAAGAGAAAGCCAACTGGATCCGCCGGCTGTTTAGTTTGACCCTGGTTGCCGGTGCCGTCGCGGCCGGCCTGTTTTTCGTGATGCCCGACGGCTGGTGGAAAAGCTTCGCGAAGAAGCCGAAAAGCGGGCTTCAAGTGACCAAGGAAAACATCACCGAAGTGCAGGCTTCGCCCGGCAAGCTGACGGTCACCAACATGATGCTCGACGGGAATCCCGACGCGGAAAAGCTGAAGGAGGTCCTCAAGCAGCTTCAGGAAAACAAATACGGCAACAAGGTGGTGCTCGCCGAACTGGATGCCACCGCCCAGCCGGAACTCGCCGCCGCGCAGGGCGTGGAGACCGAAGAATTCGCCGGCCACCTCGATTTCCACGCTAACGGGAGGAAACTGGGTGAGCTCGTCAAGAACACCGACGCAAAAGTGGTGGAGCAAACCATCGACCGCCTGCTTGCCGGACTGCTCCAGCGCATCGACAAGGACTGGTTGCCCACCGTGCCGGGCATGGAACGGGACCGCGGCCAAGCGGTGCTCGAAGTAAAACCTGTCGCCGTGCCGACACCTGCCGCACCTTCCAATCCCGCCCAGCCCGGGAATACTCCCGAGCCCCTGAAACCGCTCACACCCCGATCGCCATGAACGCCCGCATCCTGATTCTCCTGCCGCTCTGCCTCTTTGCTCCCTCCTGTGACAAGGCGAGGGCCCTCGTCGACAAGGCCAAGGAATCAGCCACCGCCAGCGTCGCCCCCTCGGACAAGCTCCCGACCGGGCCGACCGTGCGCGATCTCGAAGCGGCGGAGTTCGAATCCTTCATCGCCAGCCCGGGCCGGCTGATGGTGGTCGATTTCCACGCCGACTGGTGCGGCCCGTGCCGGACGCTGGCACCCGTGATGGAGCGCGTCGCGGGGGAATTCCCGGGCAAGGTGTTCATTGGCAAGATCAACGTCGACCGCGCCGGCGATCTGCCGGGCAAGGAAGGCGTCAGCGGCATCCCGGACGTCCGCCTCTACCGCGACGGCAAGCTGGTGGACAAATTCGTCGGGGCGATAAGTTCCGACCAAGTCCGCGAGCTGTTCGCGAAACACAGCGCCGGGATCACGGTCGGGGCCGGGGCCGCGGCCGAAGCGGGAGCCCCGCCCGCCGCCGCCCAGCCGATCCAGCCGATGAAAAAGGACTGGCTGCCGCCCGGCATGGAGCGCCGCTGAAGGCCTCAGACCAGCGGCGTGGCCACCACCGCCCGTCAAAGGCCCGTCCCGCGATTCCCACGGCCAATCCGCGTCATTCATCGGACCAGCCCCCCACCTCACGGGCGAACCCGAACCTCGGGGTAGGTAGTCCCGGCTTCAGCCGGACGAACGGTCCCCGAGGCCCGATTCACTCGAAAAGTCCGCATCGCCCGTGCTTCGTCCGGCTCATGCCGGGACTACGTACCACTGCGCCTCCTGCCGTTTCGAATCCTTCGGAGGCGGCACGGATTTCAAACCGGGGCAGCCCCGTCCCGCGATTCCCACTCCTTTTCAAGCCAACCCTTTACAAGCCCCGCCGACCCTGCGAAACACCCCGAAATTTACTCCCCGCGCGCCCGCCGCCCGTCCTGCCATGCCCAAAGACACCTCGCTCAAGAAAATCCTCGTCATCGGTTCCGGTCCCATCGTCATCGGCCAAGGCTGCGAATTCGATTATTCCGGCGTCCAGGCCTGCAAGGCCCTGCGCGAGGAAGGCTACGAGGTCGTCCTGGTGAACTCCAATCCGGCCACCATCATGACCGATCCGGAGTTCGCCCACCGGACCTACATCGAGCCGATCACGCCGGAGATCGTCGAAAAAATCATCATCCGCGAGAAGCCCGACGCCCTGCTGCCGACCCTCGGCGGCCAGACCGCGCTGAACACCTCGATGTCGCTCTTCAAGTCCGGCGTGCTCGACAAGCACGGCGTGAAGATGATCGGCGCCAATGCCGACGCCATCGACAAGGGCGAGGACCGCCAGCGCTTCAAGGACGCGATGCTCAAGATCGGCCTCGACGTGCCGCAGTCCGGCACCGCGCACAACATGGAAGACGCGCGGATCGTCGCCGAGAAGATCGCCGCCTACACCGGCAAGAATTTCCCGCTGATCATCCGCCCCGCCTTCACCCTCGGCGGTCAGGGCGGCGGCATCGCCTACAACCGCGAGGAGTTCGAGGAGATCGTCTTCCGCGGCCTCGACCTCTCGCCCGTCTCCGAAGTCCTGATCGAGGAATCCCTGCTCGGCTGGAAGGAATTCGAAATGGAGGTGATGCGCGACCGCGCCGACAACTGCGTGGTCATCTGCTCGATCGAAAACATCGACCCGATGGGCGTCCACACCGGCGACTCGATCACCGTCGCGCCGATCCAGACCCTCACCGACCGCGAATACCAGATCATGCGCGATGCTTCCTTCGCCGTGATCCGCGAGATCGGCGTCGAGACCGGCGGCTCGAACATCCAGTTCGCCATCGATCCGAAGAACGGCCGGATGATCGTCATCGAGATGAATCCGCGCGTCTCGCGTTCGTCGGCCCTCGCCTCGAAGGCCACCGGCTTCCCGATCGCCAAGATCGCCGCCAAGCTGGCCGTCGGCTACACGCTGGGCGAACTGCCGAACGACATCACCCGCGAAACCCCGGCGTCCTTCGAGCCGACCATCGACTACGTGGTGACCAAGGTCCCGCGCTTCACCTTCGAGAAGTTCCCGACGGCCAACGCCGTGCTGACCACGTCGATGAAGTCGGTCGGCGAGGCGATGTCGATCGGCCGCACCTTCAAGGAGTCGATGCAGAAGGCCCTGCGCTCCTTGGAAACCGGTCGCTGGGGCTTCGGCTTCGACAAGAAGGACGTCGTCGGTGCCACCCGCGAGGAGATCGAAACCAAGCTCGCCGTGCCGAACGCCGAACGCATCTTCTGGCTCCAGACCGCCTTCGTGAACGGCTGGACCATCGACGAGGTCTTCGAAACGACGAACATCGACCCCTGGTTCCTCCACCACCTCAAGGAGATCGCCGACGAGGGCATGAACCTCGCCACGCTCGACCTGAAGAACGCCAAGCGCCTCGGTTTCTCCGACCGCCAGATCGCGCTGGCCCGCGGCGTCCACGAAGACGACATCCGCGCCGAACGCAAGGCCGCCGGGCTGATCCCGACCTACCGCCTGGTCGACACCTGCGCCGCGGAGTTCGAGGCCTACACGCCCTACTTCTACTCGACCTACGGCGACGAGAACGAGGCCCGCGAGTCCGACAGAAAGAAGATCATCATCCTCGGCGGCGGTCCGAACCGGATCGGCCAGGGCATCGAGTTCGACTACTGCTGCGTCCACGCCGCCTTCGCGCTGAAGGAACTCGGCTACGAGACCATCATGGTGAACTCGAACCCCGAGACCGTCTCGACCGACTACGACACCTCCGACAAGCTGTTCTTCGAACCGCTCACGCTGGAAGACGTCCTCAACATCTGCGACCAGGAAAAGCCGCACGGCGTGATCGTCCAGTTCGGCGGCCAGACCCCGCTCAACCTCGCCGCCGACCTCAAGCGCCACGGCGTCCCGATCATCGGCACCTCGCCGGAAAGCATCGAGCTGGCCGAGGACCGCAAGCACTTCTCCGCCCTGCTCGACAAGATCGGCCTCAAGCAGGCCGAAGCCGGCACCGCCATCTCCGAAGACGAAGCGGCCGTCATTGCCGCGCGCATCGGCTATCCCGTGCTGGTCCGCCCGTCCTTCGTGCTCGGCGGCCGCGCGATGATGATCGTTTACGAGGAAAGCGAGCTGCGGAAGTACATGCGCGAGGCCGTGGATGTCTCGCCCGACCGCCCGGTGCTGGTCGACCGCTTCCTGGAAGCCGCGACCGAGGTCGACGTCGATTGCATTTCCGATGGTACGATGTCCGTAGTCGGTGCCATCATGCAGCACATCGAGCAGGCCGGCATTCACTCCGGCGACTCCGCCTGCTGCATCCCCGCCTACTCGCTGTCCGCCGAAATCCAGGCCGAGATCACCCGCGCGGCGATCGAGCTGGCCCGCGAGCTGAAGGTGAAGGGCCTGATGAACATCCAGTTCGCCGTGAAGGACGAGCAGCTCTACGTCATCGAGGTCAACCCGCGCGCCTCGCGCACCGTGCCCTTCGTCTCGAAGGCGACCGGCGTCCCGCTGGCGAAGTACGCCGCGCAGATCATGGTCGGCAAGACGCTGCCGGAGCTCGGCTTCACCGAGACCGTCATCCCGCCGCACTTCTCGGTGAAGGAAGCCGTTTTCCCGTGGAACCGATTCCCCGGCATCGACATCGTGCTCGGCCCGGAGATGCGCTCGACCGGGGAGGTCATGGGCATCGACGCCGACTGGGGCATGGCCTACGCCAAGGCCCAGACCAGCGCCTTCAACCCGCTGCCGACCAAGGGTAACGTCTTCCTTTCGATCTCCGACCGCGACAAGCCGATCGCCATGCCGATCGCCCGCGAGCTGGTCGCGCTCGGCTTTGAGATCTACGCCACCGGCGGCACCTGCGACCGACTCCAAGCGGAGGAGATCCCCTGCCACCGGCTCTACAAGCTCAGCGAAGGACGCCGTCCGAACATCATCGACATGATGAAGAACCGCGACATCCACTTCATCATCAACACCCCGAGCGGCCACGCCGCGCGCGAGGACGAGGTGAAGATCCGCAGCGGCGCGGTGGCGAACAAGATTTCCTACTGCACCAACATGGCCGCCGCCGCGGCTTCGGTGAAGGCGATCCGTTCGCTCAAGGAGCAGGAGATGACGGTGAAGAGCATCCAGGAGTATCACGCCTGAGGCCTTCGCCGCTGCCGCACGACCCACCCGAGGAAGATCATCCCGACCAATCCGCCCACCGCGTAACAGGTGAGCTGGATGGTCTGGGTGATCAGCAGCGGTCTGGAGAAATCCGGATACATCTCCAGCGGATAAAGCGGCAGCCCGGTCTTCCACACCCACGCCCCGGCCAGCAGCCCGGCGGCTTCCGTGACGAGAATCCCCCACGGCACGATCTTCAGCATCGTCCCCGGCGCGACCTTCGGCCGGCGGCCCGCGCGACCCAGAAAGAGCGCCGCCAGCCCGAGGATCAGGCCCGGCCCAACCGACGCGCGGAAGGCCCAGGCAAGCGCCAGCAGCGTCAGGTCCTCGATCCCCCACAGCGGCGGATGCCACTCCGTGAAATGTTCCGGAGCGATGCGAATCAAATACTGGTCGTGCAGCACGCAGTAGAGGAAGACCTCCGCCCAGATGCCGAAGACGATGGCATAGCTCACCCCGCGCTTTTCATCGAGCAGGGGGAGCGGCAGGCGGAAAGAACTCATCGGAACAAGAGTTCACCCCCCGGGCTTGCTCCAGGCAAGCCCCCATGGACTGCGGCAGCCCTGCTGCCGCTTTCCCTCGTCAGCCTGCTGACGAACCCCGCCCGGACTCCACAGCAGGCTGTGGCAACAAAGCGGCAGCAGGCTGCCGCAGTTCATGGGCCGCAGGCCCGGGCCGGTTAGATGTCGTCGTCATTCCTCGCGATCTCGTCGTAGTTGAAACTCGCGATCGTCTTCAGCCAAGCCGGTGTCACCGCTTTCTTGAATGCGAGGGCACTGCACCACTTCCAATCGGATCCCACCCTCACCAAGCCATGATGAACCGCGTTCTGATGGACATAGTGAAGACGGGCCAGATAACTCGGTTGATGCGTCAGGTGGGTCTCACGAAAATTCTGCCATAGCCGCGTGCGGCCGAATTGATTCTCCCGGCGGTTGAGCTCCTTCGTCGTCATGCTGTGGAGCTTGCGGACCATCGCGGAGAGCGAGCGGGCATCTTTATCCTCCCGTGGACTGTGGCCGACGAGGTGATAATGATTCGAAAGGATGCACCAGGCCTCGAGTGTCCAGCCGAACTCCTTGGCAAGGCCGAGCAACGTCTCCTGAAACCAGTCCTTCATCACATCGTCGCCGAGCAGTGGCCGTCGCCCGGACGTGCGGGCGGTGAGGAAATAGACTCCGGCCGCCCCCAGGCGGTGAGGCGGAGCATGGGGCCAGTCGCGGGAGCCCTTGGGGTCCTGATCATTCGCCTCCTGAGGGGATGATTCATCCATCCGGTCCTGCTAGCACTCGCCTGAGTGCTGTTCAAGAGAATACTTTACCCCGACTGAAACCTCCTGAGGTGAAAGCCCCCATGGACTGCGGCAGCCTTGCCCCTCGTAGCTTCAGCGAAGTGGGGCTGCTGCCGCTTTCCCTCGTCAGCCTGCTGACGAACCCCGCCCTGACTCCACAGCAGGCTGTGGCAACAGAGCGGCAGCAGGCTGCCGCAGTCCATGGGCCGCAGGCCCGGCCTCGGTGAAGATCTGTCACTCCGCGCAGAGGAGGGTTCCCCCGGATCATCCGGGCTGATAGATCCCACTCCGATGCTCGAACCCCGCCAGCGTTTCATCGACCTCGCCACCCGTCCGCTGGCGGGCAACCCGGCGGACCACGCCCTGGCGCAGGGCGAGCTGATGGACCGCCTCGCCCACGCCCGGCCGGAGGAAGGCGACGATCTGTTAGAAGCAGCCACCCGGCGGCTGGAGGAAAAGCCACCCCGCCCCGCATGGCGATCGGTGCTCGGCTTTTTCGGGACGCTGGTATTGGCGGCCGCGATCCTATTCCCGGTCCTGCGCGCCGCGTGGCAGGAGATGAAGGAGCTCAATCCGCTCTACTATCTCATCCCGGTGCATCGCGATCACAACGACGAGTGGGAAGAGCAGCTCACCGCGGAGCTCGACGAGGAGCAACGCCGCTTCCTGATCCTGAACACCAACGGCATCGGCCGGGAGACCCAGGCCGACTGGATCCTGCAAGCCCGCAAGGCGCTGCCGGAGGGCCCCGCGGAATTCGAGGAGCTGATCCTCGCGCTCGGCTCCAACGCCCTCGTCGGGGACCTGGTGACCGGGCACGGCGGGAAGATCGACCCCGGTAATGCCGTCTGGGCACTCTACGCGGCGATGCAGGACGGCAGGACCTCGCTGAGCGGGTCGACGACACCGGGCTACACCCGGATCAGCCAAAGGAGCGGATACGAACGAACTTGGAAGCAGCTCGGGGAGACCCTCTCGCAGCCGCGATTGGAAAGTCACATTCCCGGTCGAACCGTGCGCCGGCTGGAGATGCTGCCAACCGTGGTGGACCTCCGCACCATGGCAAACCGACGGCATTTCGCCGGCCGGCAGCGGTATCTTTCCGACGACTCCGGTTTGGCACTCACCTGGGTCGCGCGGGCGGAAGAGCTGGCGAAAGCCGGCGACCGCCAGGCGTTGAAAGCGTGGATCGCGAGCTGGGAGAAATTCACGATCCGGCAACTGCAGCCGGACCAGTCCGCTTTCCACGGAGGTGAGTTCACTTACCGGACCCCGATGATCGCGAAGTCACTGGCCGCGCACGCCACCAGCCTGGGCTTGACCGAGGAAATCACGCGGCTGGAACGGTGGACGAAAGCCAGCGAAGCGATCCAGGCCCGGCTCATAATCAGCAGCGGCCCGCGGCGCTACGCCATGACTGTGAGCGGCAGCCGGGAATTTTTCATCGCCGACGAAGCCGAATTCGAACCCGGCCGGCGCGCGGAGTTCGCTCTGGCCGACCGCTATTTCGCGCTGACGGCGGCTTGCATTTTCACCTTCTTCGCCTTCCTCGCGGCGCTCGAAGTCTGGCGGCGGCCGGGGGAGATCCGCGGCATGGCGCTGGGCCTGTCACCCCTGCTGCAGCGGGTGGATTTCGCGTGGCTGGCGGGGCTCGGCATCGCCGTGCCGCTCGCCTGGCACGTGCTGGTCACCCGCTTCACCCCGCTCGCCTGCCGCGATTTCGCACTGACGGAGTGGGATATGATCCCCGCCTTTTCGCAGGCCGGCGGCAGCGTCCTGCTCTCGGTCTGCCTGCTGCTGCAAACCGCGCGCTGGCGGATCGCCCGGCGCGGCGGCTTCCTCGCACTGCGCCCGCCGGTCCTCTGGCCGGGCTGGGCGGCGGCGGCGGTGGCGGCGTTGTTCGTGCCGTCGCTGGGGGTGGTCCGCTACCTGACCAAGTGGGAGGAGGAATTCCTGCTGCTCGGCAGCACCGCCGCCGGCCTGCCCCTGCTCTGGCTGCTGTGGCGCGGCGGTGCGATCGCCTTCGGCCCCCGCGCGGCATCGCTCGGCGGCGTGCTGACCTGCCGCCTGCTGTTCCCCGCCTTCCTGACGATGGCCGCCCTGCTGCTCGCCTTCATGCCGCTCTTGAAAAGCGAGGAGCGCCGCTGGGTGGCGCGTGACACCGTGGGCGGCACCGACCCCGCCGGCTCCGGCCTCGGCCGGCTGGAAGCGCGGACCCGGGCGGCGCTGCGCGCGGAGTTGCTGGAGGCGATGAAGTGATTCCCCCATGGACTGCGGCAGCCTGCTGCCGCTCTGTTGCCACAGCCTGCTGTGGAGTCAGAACCCGACTCGTCAGCAGGCTGACGACGGAAAGCGGCAGCAGGCTGCCGCAGTCCAGGGGCCGGCGGCCCGATCACTTGAAGTCCCGGCTCTCCACCCACGCGTACCATTCCTTTTCCAGCGCCGCGTCATCGGCGTAGCCATAGCAGGAAAGCAGGATCTCCTTGTCGATCTTGCTGCCCGCGGCGGACTTCGCCACCAGGTCGCGGTAGTTCACCCGGGCCGGTTCGTCGCGGACCAGGAAGCAGGTCAGCGCGAAGATGTAGCCCGACTGCTCCGGCGTGAGGCCCAGGATGTCCGCGCTGCAGACCTTCTCCAGGCTGACCCTGTCGCCCTTTTTGCACATCTTGCTGAGCACCTTCGCCCACGACTCGTCCGGCCCCAGCGTCTCGCCCTTCTTGATGTCGGCCTTCTGATCCTCGTAGTAGGCGGAGAAGTCGAGGTAGTGGACGCGGCACAGCTTGAACATCCGGTGCTCGACGTAGTAGCCGAAGCCGGCGGTCATCCAGAACGGCAGGTTCTTCCCGCGCGCCTGACCTTCCATCAGGGTCGAGCCGGTCGAGTGGACGAAGACCGCCGTCATGTCGCGGTCGCCGCCGGCCGACTGGTCGGTCGCCCCTTTGCAAAGGACCACGTAGCGGTGCTGCGGGTCGGCGTAGTTGGCGGTCTGCTTGACCAGTTGCACGCGGTTCTCCGTCCAGCCGTTCCGTTCGGCGTCGACCTTCACCACCTCATCGAAATCGCCGCCGTTGCCGAGCAAGTACACGGTGAAGCGGAACGGCGCCTCGTCCGATCCCTCGCCACCGGAAGGCGTGCGAAACTCGTTCTTCTCGAAGTCCTGCTTCATTCCGGGCAGCACCTCCACGCAGATCTCCCAGACCTTCTCCGCGTTGCGGGCGGCGGGGTCGCTGTTGGTGGAATCGGTCCTCAGGGTGAAATGGTCCGACTTCTTTTCCTTCCAGTTCGCGGCCGGGAAATGAGCGTGCTGGGCGTGGACGAGGGGCGCGGCCCACACGGCCAGGGCGAGAAATTTTCCAATCATCGCGCCACGCTAGGGCGCGCAGGCGCGAGGGCAAGCTCAGGAAATCGACGGCCGTCCCGTGACCTCGGAAAACGAAAACACCCGGCCGCGCGGAGCGGACGGGTGTTCGGGAAAAACGATGCGCGGGATCTTCTCCGGCGATCAGGCTTCGGTGGCAGCCTCTGGAGCAGCTTCGACCTTCGGCTTGCCGACGCGGCGGACAGCACCGAAACGCTTCTGGAACTTGTCGATGCGGCCCTCGGTATCGATAAACTGCGCCTTGCCCGTGAAGAACGGGTGGGAGTCGGAGGTGATGCCGATCGAGATGATCGAGTGTTCCACGCCGTCGATGACTTCCTTCTTTTCGGAAGACTTGGTCGAGCGCGTGACGAAGCGGGCACCGGTGGTCATGTCGACGAAGACGACCGGGTTGTATTTGGGATGAAGCTCCTTTTTCATGACAGTAGAGGGCCCGGTCACGTTACCGACGCGGCGGGGACGCGGAGGATGCACGGGAAATCGGACCTGTCAAGCGGGCGAAAAACCGGGACCACCGTTGACAAGATCCGCCCGCTCGGCAAACTTCCTAGCGAGAATGGTAAGTGAATCGGAATCAGGGAGGCAACCTCTTGCGCCCCAGGCGGACGCTCCGGCCCCAAAGGCTCTCGCTGCACTTTGGGTGACCTGCTTCGTCGTGATTGCGGTCTTTTATCTCCTGGTGCCCGGTTTCGGCGGAGAACGACACCTATCCCCCCTCGCTTGGCTCAAAACCACGTGGAACCCTGAAACCGACTACGAACACGGCTTCATGGTGCCGGTGATCATGATTGGTCTGGTCGTCTGGCAATGGAAGGCGCTCTGCCGGGCAGTCACTGGAGGCAGCCTGCTCGGCCTGCCGGTGGCGTTGATCGGAGCGATGCTTTTCGTGGCAGCTCATCGGACCGGCCAGCCTCGGCTCGCTGCTGGGGGACTGCCGATGATCCTCTGGGGATCCTCCCTCTTCCTCTGGGGCTGGGGGGTGGGACGCTTGCTGTTGTTCCCCCTCTTTTTCCTCTGGCTGGCGATCCCGGTGCCAGAGTTCCAGCAAGCCACCACCAAGCTGCAGATACTCTCCACTAAACTTGCACAGTGGGGTTCGGGCTTGTTCGGGGTGGAAACCGAGGTGCGGGGTACCCAGATCCATTCGTTGGGAGACAGGTGGAAGCCGCTCGAGATCGACGAAGGCTGCGGCGGCATCCGCTCTTTGATGGCGCTGGTGATGATATCAGCGGTCTGGGCCTACGTCGCGAATGTACCATTGTGGAAGAAAGCATCGCTGTGCCTTGCGGCCCTGCCACTGGCCATCTTCGGGAACATGCTGAGGTTGACCTCGATCTTCGTAATCGCCGATTACGGAGACCCCGTGTTTGCCCGGGAAACCTGGCACGACTGGTCGGGCCTGCTGCTCTTCTACCCAATCTCCCTGATCCTGCTGCTTGTCTTCCATTCTCTTCTGGAAGGCGGCCTTCCGTGGAAGCGGCCCAGGAAACGCGAAGTACGTCATGTCGTGAACAAGTCCGCAGAAGCCAATTGATGAAACGTGCCAGCTTCCTGCTCCTCTTCTTGCTTGCAACGCTTTCAACGGCGCTTCTCCTGCCACCGTTCAAGAATACGGATTCGGCCATCAGCCTAAGCGTGCCGGAACGGATGGATGGATGGACCTGCAAGGCCTACGAGGTGTCAAAAAAGGAACGCGAATCACTTGCCAAAGACACGGATTTCTCAAAGGCCCGGTGCCACCGTGTCCGTTGGGAACTGCCACCGTCCCTCGGCTCTCCCACACCTGTCGATGTCGCCGACCTTTCGATCGTGCTTTCCGGCAACGACCTTGCGAGTTCGATCCACCGGCCCGAGCGCTGCATGCCGACCCAAGGCCACAAGATCTACGGATCCAGCAAATCGGAGATCGAGATTCCCGGTCACGGCTCGGTTCCGGTCCGGCGGCTATTGTCAGTGCAGGAGATCGTTCACGGCAAGGAACCGGATTCGCCTGTCACACTCCACAACGCGGTCACCTACTACTTTTTCGTCGGCCAGGACACGATCACCGAAAGCCACAGCCGCCGTACTCTGATCGACATGGAAGCCCGCCTCATGAAGGGCGAAGCCCAACGCTGGGCTTACATTTCCGCGACGATGTGGTTCGCTGCGGAGGAAGAAGGCACCCCTCTGCCCAACATGGAAACCGCGGACCGAAAGCTCCGCGAGCTTCTCGGCACGCTTTCAGCAAGAAACATCGACTGGAACAAGATCCGCCGATAGGGCGCGGAAGGTCGCTACTGCCCGCTCGGCGGTTCGGGAAGCACCTTTGCCCCTTCAAGGAAGGAGATGGTCTTTTCCAGTCCTTCCCGCAGCTCTGCCCCCTCGGCTCCCCGCACCCAAGGCTCGGTTAGGCGATCCGCTTCATCCAGCAGATCCCTAGCCCGCAGGAATCCAGCCAAGGCCTCGCCCGCCCGGCGCTCCCGAGTCCAAGCCTGATACCAGCGGCGGTACAGGTGGGCCGCCAGATAGTAACGGGCCCGGAAGACTCCTTCATTACCGCCTTGCAACCATATCCCCCGCTCGAACTCCTCCTCCGCCTCCACATTCCGGCCCAGATAGGAAAGGATGTTCGCCCGGTTGACAGGCCACTCCGGATCGAACGGATTCAGGTCGGCCGCCTCGCCATAAAGTTCCCCGGCACGTCCCAACCACTCGATTCGTTGGTCCGCCGAAATCTCCTCACGCTCCGCAATCGACCGGGCCAGATGACCCGCCTGGCCGGACGTCTCGGATGCCGGCCACAACCTCGATAACTCCCCCAGCCTCCCAAGCGCTTTGCCGGGAGATGCCACGGTTAGGTTCGCCGAACCATACCAGACCGGCCAGACGAGATGATAGGCCCGGCTCGCAATCCCTCCGGATGCCATCAGAGCCACCGTCAAAGGCAGGAATGCAATGAACGCGCCGAACCTCCCCGCCTTCCGCCCCGAAACCACCTCATCGTCGGCCACACGAGGAAGGATGAGGCCCATCGCAAGCCCTAGATACATCGCTCCCGGCAGGGTGTGTGTCACAAAGCTGAAATTCGAATGCACCAGCGTTCCCGCCAAGGCAGCCAAGCCGCCTACAGTCAGGGCGTCGTCCCCCGTGATGGGAGTGCGGACCATCAATCCAGACAATCCGGTGAGAGCCACGGCGATCACCGCCGCGGCGACCAGCAGCGCGCCCGTCCAGCCGTAGTCAGTGGCCACTTGCAGGATCTCGTTGTGGACGAAGTCATCGTTCTGTGGCTGCTTGCCGTGAACCGCCGGATCCCACGCCGCGTATTTCTCCCAGCCGAAGCTGCGGCTCCCGCCGCCCGTCCACCGATGGTTGCCGGCGGTGTCGAGCGCCAGCCCCAGCGAGATCAGCCGAGTGGAATTGTCGCCGAGCTTCTGCAGCGTCGAGTTCTCGATCCCGCGCTTCGCTTGGAAGTGCTGGATCACCGGCACCGCCGCCGCCACCACCACCACGGGCATGGCAAGGCTCAGCGTGACCAGTAAAGATAGGCGTCGCGATTTGTCACGCCAGGCGATCAAAGCAGACAGGACCACCAGCACCACCGCCACGGCGCAGAGCGATAACATGCCACCGCGAGAGCCTGACATCAAGATGCAGACCGTGTGGGCGAGCACCCCGGCCGCCTGCAAGACTCGCTCGCCGGCGCGATCCTGACCGAAGAAGTATCTAGCCCCCAGGAAAGCCACGGATACCAGCGAAAAGTCGGCGAGATGGTTGTAGTGACCGAACAGTCCCGAGGGGAATCCGGGAATTCTCCAGCCGAAAGGCCATGAGACCGTCGGATCACCAAGCTGTTGCAGGCCGATACCGCAATTGGCAAAACCCAGCAAAGCCAGCGTTCCCATCGCCAGCCGGACCGAGGAACCTCGTGCCGGCATTAGCATGCCCCAGCCGGAGGCCGCCAGGATGCCCACCACCAGCAAGGCATCCGACCGGGCAAACTCGCGCACTGGGCTCAGCCAGCAGCGCATCACGATCCAGCCCGCTGCCGCCGCCACAAGCACCAGCGCCACCCACCCTGCCACACCACGCTGCCAAAAGCGCCAGCCCTCGCTGCAAGCCGCCAGGAGCGCGCCGCCAAGCATCACGAGCGCAGGGCCCCAAGTGTAGTCGATTGTCTGCCCTCCCAGCGCCACCGCCAACACCAGCGACAAAGAGAACAGGATTCCGGATACGGTTTGCATGATCAGCTTCGTCCGCCCGCCGGACTCATTTGGCACCCCGCCCGAACAGCACCGCGGGAATCGTCCGCAGCAGGATCTTGATGTCCAGCCACAGCGACCAGTTGTCGATGTACTTCAGGTCCATCGCCACCCACTGCTCGAAGCTGGTGATCTTGTTCCGCCCGCCCGCCTGCCACTCGCCGGTGATGCCCGGCTTCACGCTGAGCCGCCGGCGATGCTCGGATTTCTCGAAGGCATCGACCTCGTAGAGCGGCAGCGGCCGCGGCCCGACCAGGCTCATCTTGCCGGAGGCCACGTTGAGCAACTGCGGCAGCTCGTCGATGCTCAGCCGCCTCAGCAGCGCCCCGAACGCGAAGACCCGCGGGTCGCGGTCGAGCTTGAAGACCGGCCCTTCCATGTGGTTGCCGTGCTCCTCCTTGACTCTCGCCAACTGGGCCTCGGCATCCGGCACCATGGTGCGGAACTTCCACATCCGGAATGGCTTGCCATAGCGTCCCGCGCGGCGCTGGCGGAAAAACACCGGCGCGCCGGGACTCGCGATGCGGATCCCGATGATCGCGAAAATCCACAGCGGCGAACTCAGGATGATCAAAATCAGGCTGCCCACCCGGTCGATCACATCCTTGAGGAAAAGCTCCCACGACAGCTCGGGGGTCGAGCGCAGGACCAGCATCGGCTTGTCGCCGACCAGGTCGAAAGCCGGCCGCGCGATCTGGGTGCGGATGAAGGACGCCACGATCCAGGCCTCCACGCCCTGCAACTCGCAGACCTCCACGCCCTCCGCCACCTTGCCGAAGCCGGTGTCGCGCGCGGTGAAGATGACCCGCTCGACCGAGCCTTTTTTCAGGATCGAGTAGAGTTCCTCGACCGGGCTGGCGGCCAGATCAAAGCGGGCGACGATTTTCCACAGGCCCTTGGTCTCGTCGTCGATCTCCGACAGAAACTGGTCGATCTCCTCCTCGGAACCCGCGATCACCACCCGCTCCTTGGCATAGTCGCTCAGGGCCTCCCGCCGCAGGTACATGCGGAAAGCGCGGTCGCGGGCCATCAGGATGATCAGCGTCAGGACCCCGCCGAGCGCAAGGATCAGGCGGCTCGCCCCGCCCAACTGCGCGAAGATCGACATCATGCCAATCGCCAGCGCCATCACCATCAGCGTCTTGACGATCTGGCTGAAGGACTGGAGCGAGGTTTTAGTACGAGGCCTTTCGTAGAAGCGAAAAAACTCGAGCACCAGCGGCGTGAACGGCACCACGATGTAGAGCACCCAGCTCATCGTCGACAGTTCCAGCATCTGGCCTTCGTCTCGGGTCAGCAATTCAAGCACCGGAATCCGGAACCAGGAGCCCAACCAGAAGGCCAGCCACACGAGGCCAGCATCCACAAGCTGGAGCAATTGGATCGAGAATGCTTCTTTTCGGCCGACAGCCATGGAGGACGCTCGCGGTGAACTCGCGGTGAGGCATGAAGAAATGACATCGTGATGGCCCTGGCAAGAGCCAAGCAACAGCTGCAAGGTCGGAGTTTACGCACGCTGCCCCCAACGAAGCAGCCTTGCCAGCAACCCGGTCAACGCTGAATCTCCCCCAGCCCGATTCTGAAAAATGCGCCGATTCCTACTACCCTGCCTGCTGCTCGCCCTTACGGCTGCGACGGGTGGGCTTTGGAACCACCGTTACGAGCGGATTCCCGGCGGGAAAACGGTCGACCTTTCCGATCTCGCCCGCCTGCACCCCGCCCCAGGCCCGTCGGTCTGGTCAGGCAGCGGGGATGATACCCGCCTCACCATTGCCGCCGTGGACCCGCCCCCGGTCGTTCGGCTGTCGTTTCCCGGTATTCCTGCGGTTGATTACCTGCACCTGATCGTCCGGGCCGAGGCTGCGAATCTAGAGCTGGGGTCAGCGATTTGGGACGACGGCCGGCTCCTTATCGAGTGGCAGCCGAGCGGGCGGTCAGGAGAGATAGAACTCGACCCCATTGCCTCCGCCCGCGGGACCGAGATCAAAGGCCCCGCTGAATTGGTCACCAGGCCCGTCAACCGGCCTGCGGTCCCGGTGATCCGCATCGAGCATTTGGGACAGAGCGGTGAATTCGTGATCACCCGGCTCGAAGCGACTCCGGTGCGTGAGCGCACTGCATGGCGGATCCTTCGCGTGCCTTTGATCGCCGCCTGGTTCGCACTTGCCGCCCTCGCGGCCGGATTCCCCGATGGGCGCTGGCGGCCGTTGCTTGCCGCCGGTATTTGGATCGCCTTCGCCTTCGAATTCATCGTGCCCGGTCCTTGGAAGTCCGCCCGCCCGATGACATCGTCGTTTGAACTCGGTCAGAGCAGCCTGGCCTCGCAGGTCTCGCAGGTCTCGCAGGTCTCGCAGGTCTCGACTGAGATCCAACCCGCCGGCCGCATCCCTACCGCCGGCCGCCCCGTGCTTCGCATCAAGGCCGCCCTTCCCGGCATCCGGCCGCTGCTTCACGGCCTGCTGATGTTCCTGCCCACGCTGCTGGTGCTTTTCCTGATCCCACGGAACCGCGTAATCCTGATCGCGGCAACTTGCTCCGCAGGGATCGAGCTCGCCCAAACCCTCTTCGGCTTCGGCTTCGACGGCAGCGACCTGCTGGATTTGCTGTGGAATGCCGTTGGCATCGCGCTGGCCCTGTGGATCCACCCCTTGCTCCGAAAGAGAATCCGACCGGCACCGCCCCCCCCGACAGCCTGATGGTCCGGTCCCGCGACTCCCGCTTGCCGGTCGCCACCACCCCTCATTTTTGCATCATGGTCTCCGCGGAAATCCAACCCCACACGCCCGGCGAGCCCCCCCTGACCTGGCGCTTCCCCGTCGCGGTCATGGTGGCCGCGGCCGCCTTGCTTGGCTGCTACCTGAGCCCGCGTGAATTCTGGATCGACGCTTCCGGCTACGTCGCCGCTGTGACGAAGGGCGAAAAGGTGGTCCAGCCTCCGGGCTACGTCGGTTTTATCGGCCTCGCCCACCTGATCGAGCCGCTTCTCGGATCTCCGTACCGTGCCCTGCAGTTCATCTCAACCGTCGGGTTCCTCGCCTCGATCCCCTTAGTCTGCTTCGCCCTCGGCCGCCAGACCAGCGCCAAAGCCGCCCGAGCCCTGACCGTCGCCTACGCCTTCGGCTGGGTCTGCCTGAACATCGCCTCGGTCGGTACCTCCCACGCGACGGATCTCCTGTTCGGCAGCATCCTCGTTTACCTCGCCGCCCTGCCGCGGCCCGACCGCGCGTCGCGCGGATGGCATCCGGCGCTGTTCGTCACCATCGCGTGGGCCGTCTCGTTCCGCATGAGCACTGTCGTCATGGCGGCGCCATTCCTTTTCCTCGTGCTGCTCCGGGACTGGCGTCTGCCGTGGTTCTGGATGTCCGCGTTGGCCGGGGGGGCCTTGGTGGGGGCGATCCTCTGGCTCACGGCCCAGTGCTATGGCGGCTGGGACGACTACCGGGAAATCTCCGCAGCCCTTCACACCAACAATGCGCGTGCCGGACTCCTCACCGGCGGGGGCTTGAAAAGCGGCGGAATGAACCTGCTCCGCTCCAGCTTCTGGCTGTTCCTCGCCCTTCCTCTGCTGCCCTTTCTTGCCCTCGCCAAAAGCCAACGACGGTCGGGGGCCTTCACACCAAACTGGTCCCTGATGCTGCCGGCCGCCCTCGCCGGCGGCGTGCTTTTCGTGATCTTCGGCTACCTCTGCGTCCACCCCGGCTACCTCGCCGGCGCCCTTCCTCCCTTGTATGTGTTGTTGGCCCGGCTACTCCGGCCTTCCTCAGCGCTCCTGCGCGCCGCCGCTGTCCAAGTGGCGGTCGCTCTGCTCGTGTTCTTCCTGCCACAGCCCGTACAGCCGCCGGCCTCGGCCCGCGATGCCGCAGCGAATGCCTTCCTCCTTCAGTTCACCGCGAGCGCCCACCGACAGCCGGTGACCACCCTCAGCCTCAGTTCCTGGCTTTTCCTCGCAGGTCGGAGTGACCTCATCCCTCCTCACCGCCGCGCCAAGGCGGAATCTGACATACAGCCTCGATCCGAGTGAAGTTCCGGGGCCTTCCCCATTCAGGAAACCTTGCCCCCTTCACCCCCCGTAGAGCACCCAGCCGAAAAGCCCGGCCCAGACAACGATCGCGAGCTGAATCGGACGGTCCTGCAAAAGGACGATCTCCGGCGCTTCACCGCAGCCGCGCTTCTCCAGCAGGAAAAGATAGCGCAAGGTCCCGAAAACCACCGGCGGACAGGTGACCAGCAATCCGCGGCCCTCATGCGCCAGCACCGCGAACAAGAAGTAGGAACACAAGGTCAGCGTCGCCGTCACCAGACACAAGCGGTCCAGCAGGCTGAGGCTGTAATCCTTGAGTACCGCCCTCCGCGACATGCGGCCCGTCGCCGCCCGTTCCGCCCGCCGCTTGGCAAAACCGAGAAACAATGCCAGCGAGAATCCGCAGGCTAAAATCCACGAGCTTGCTTCCACGCCACAGGCTTCGGTGCCCGCCAGGATACGCAGCACGAAGCCCGCCGCGATCATCAGCACGTCGAGGATCACCACCCGCTTTCCACCTCCCGAATAGGCGAGGTTCAGCAGCAGGTAAGCCGCCACCACCGCCGTCACGGTCGGCGGAAGGAACCAAAGGATCGCCAAAGTCCCTACCGCGAGCAGCGCCGCCAACAGCGCGGCGGACCGCAAGCTCACGCTGCCCATGGCAAGCGGACGGTGCCGCTTGACGGGATGATCGCGATCCTCCTCCCGGTCGATGAAGTCGTTGAGGATGTAAATGCAGCTCGAGATCAGGCAGAACGCCATCGTGACCAGCAGTGCCGCCCGCAGCGCCGTCGGTTCACCCGCCGATACCGAGAAGAACACGCCCGCCAGACAAACCGCGTTCTTGGTCCATTGCCTCGGTCGCATCAGCGCCAGCAATTCGGCCGGCCGGATGCTCGGGGTCGCAGGGCGCGTTTCACTCATCGGCATGGAATCGAAGGTCCGGCGGGTCGCACGACAGCCGCCGCATCATGCCGACCCGCTCCAGCGCGTCAACCCAGACGCCGGTGCGCCGCCCACCGCAACACCAACCGCCTGACCCTGAATACCCAGCGCAGCATCGCCAGCACCGGCCGCCAGCCGAGGAACTCCGGCCAGCCCCGCGCCGCCAGATGCGCCCGCTGCAATTCGTGGTCCTCGGACCGCCGCCTTGCGTCGTGCAGTAGGGTCAGGTTCCCCTCGTGCCAGCGGAAATCCGCCAACGCTTCCGGCAGATAACAAAATCGATACCCCGCCCGCAGCAACCGGAGATAGAACTCCCAGTCCATGCTGTTCTTGAAGCGCCGGTCCAGCCGATGTCCGGCGTCCAGCAGCCGCCTCTTCAAAAACGTCGCCGTGGAGGGAACCCAACACCCGGCGAAAACCAGCACCGCCTCGTCCATCGGGTGATCCAGCTTCCGCCGCAACAGCGAGCGGTCGCTCCTCACGAAGCGGCAGTCACCGTGGATCACATCCGCCTCCGGATGCTCCTCCACGAAGGCCCACACCTTCGCCAGTGCCCCGGGCAGCAGGCAGTCGTCGCCGTTCAGCCACATCACCCATTCCCCCGTCGCCCGATCAAAACCCTTGTTGATCGCATCCGCCATTCCATCGTCCGGCTCCTGCAGCCACTTCACGCCATCAAATTCCCGGACCACCCCTTCGCTGCCATCCGTCGAGCCCCCGTCGATCACCCAGTGCTCGAAATCCATACCGTCCTGCGCCGCCACGCTCTCCAAGCAGTCCCGCAGGAACGCAGCCCCGTTCAAATTCGGCGTGATGATGGTGAACATGGGAGATGGATGGTTGTGGATCACTGATCACTCGCTACTCGGCACTCCCCCAATGCCACGACCCGTCCCAATGCGGACGCCACCAACCCGAAACTGCCCCCCACATCCGCCCGGCAGAGCAACACTTCGTGGCGATGCCCGATCACCCGCGAGATCGCTTCGTAACAACCGTTCCGGAAAGTGTCAGGCATCAGTTCGATGACCCGGGTCCCGGCCGGCGCCCACAGCAGGTTCGACATCCCCGCCCCGTGCACCCCAGCCACGACCCTCGCTTGGCGGAAGGTCTCGATCTGTTCACGGAAGGATAGCTTCCCCGGATCGATGACTTCCCACCCTTCCGCCTTGAGAACCCGCTCGACTTCCGACAGATTGATCAAGTCACGCGTCGTCCCGCGGCGGGCGACAAAGACCTTCCGGTGGCCCCTGTCCTCTTCGGGCTCCGTTCCGAATGCCTGTCGCAACCAGCGCATGCCCATCGGATTCAAGCAGCCGCTTGGCGCTCCCGGCCCGGCGAACCAATGGGTTTCGACCACCAGATGATCGTCTTCCACCTCCCGCATCCGGTCGTCTAGCCCCAGCATCCGCAAGCTGTCCCGGGCGAAGGCCGGCAGGCCCGCCGGTATCAGGATCCCGGTGTCCGGCGGGAAGGCGGGCAAATGCATCAGCCGCGTCAAACCGTCGGTCAGCCAGTGGTAATAGTTCCCCCCAAGGGTCCAGCGCGACACCAGCGAAGTCCAGTGGCCGGCAAGTTCCCGCGCCGGCCCCGCCCCACCCGGCCGCCAGACCGGATCGCCCGGGGCCTGGGGGCCGAACATCGCCTCGAAACTGGCCCGCCCCGACGGATCGACCGGCACCAGCGACCGACCCAACAGCCGCATGGAATCCCGCCGCGACCACAGCACCGGCCAACGGGCAAAGTCCGCCTGACGCAGCCCGCAGGCGATGATCTCCGATCCCGCCGGCAGGTCCGGTAGCTCCTGCCCTTCGGCCACGATCACACCTTCCACCCGGCCCTGCCGGATCTCGCGCTGCTCATGAAAAATCCCCCGCGGCACCCCGCCGTCCTCTGGCCCCGGCCCGCGCCACGAGCGCCAGCGCCGGACCCACGGGAATCCCAGCCGCTGTGCCATCCGCTGCGGCCACCGCCGGCCGAACCACAGCCCTTTCCGCTCCGGGCCGTTGAAAGATACGTCCATGATTTTCAAACCTCCACCAGCTCCCAGCCCTCGCAGCACTTCTCCTCCACCGGCGCCACGATCCCGCTCCGATACCACACCGAAGGCAACAACACCTCCTGCCCCGACTTCTTCCCCAGCCAGGCCGCCCACCAGGAATAGCTGCTGTTCGCGATCACCTGATGCCGCGCCTGACTCATCAGGTAAAGATCATGCAACGCATCGCCACGCGCTCCCTCCAGCGCGCAAACTTCCGCATCGTCCGCTGCCAGATGCTTTTGGCACCAGGCCGGATCGTCCGAAAACAGATAAAACCTCAAGCCCTCGCGCCGGCTCCGCAGGCGGTCCATCGCCCGACGGTAGTAGTCCAAGCCGCAGACCTCCACATCGGCATTCCCGATGTAGTCGGTCCGCCGCACATGCACCGCCGCGCTCCGTCCCTCCCGCACCCGCTCCGCCATCCGCCGGGTCTCGTCCGGCCATGGCAGGTCGTCCATTCGTAGCTCTTCCCGTAGCTTTCCTTCCACCCCTCCGAAATACCGCGGCGTCTGGAAAAAACCTGTCAACACGCAGTCCTCCGGCGCTTCCAAAAAGCGCGGGTCGAACCGCTGGTCGCCCGCCGGCTCGCGCAGCACCGGCACCCCGCGGAATTCCCAGTGATGCCTCCCGGTCGCCTTCTTCAGAAGCCGCGAGCCGATCGAAAACGGCCGCGCGATCCGTGCCTTCAGCGGCAGCCGACCGAAGCTGGCCACCGCGGCCCAGCTCCGCGCATTGAAGACGCTGCCATCCATTACTAGCGGCACGCCGTGGTGCTCAGCAAGCTGCCGGCCGATGGCATACTGGAACAAATTGTTGCCGGTGCGGCCCAGCATGACGACGCGGATCATTCGGAAAAGACATGTGAACCGCCGATAAACGCCGATGGACGCAGATGAAACATGTTTAAAAAAGAGGGGCGCGGGCGGCTCGCCCGCAGCCCCTCGGCGTCCGCAATCCGCGTCTCCACCGCTTCGCAGGAAGAGACTTGCCGCAAGCATTCGATACCATCCTCTGTCTCTTTCACATTTATCACATTCATCCTAGTTCATTCTCAAATGTAATCTCTCGTCCGATCTCCGTTTATCTGCGCCTGTTCTCCCATCTCCCCGGTTACAGTTCCACCGGCACCCCGTCCCGCGGTTTCAGCAGCGCGATCAACGACGCGGAATGGAACGGCAGCAGACGAACAAAGACGCCCGTCTCCAGGCGGATCAAGGCCGGCTCGCCGAAGACCTTCGACACAAGCTCGCCCAAGATCGGGATCCGGCAATGGTCGTGGCCCCACGCTTCCAGCGCCAGTCCGCAGTGGCCCTCGGCGAGATTCCTCAGGTGCGCGTGATCCCAGCCCTGTAGATGACCCTCGTTCACCGACAGCGGCTCACGCCGCAGGAACCGCGGTCGTGGCAGGACCCGCAGGTTCGGAACCGCCAGCAACACATATCTCCGTGCAATCTTCCCCAGCGCCGCCAGCACCTCCTGCGGCCGGTCGACATGCTCCAGCACGTGGAAGCATGTCACCACGTCGAAGCTCTTCTCGCCGAACTGCACGACCGGATCGCGCGGGCTTTCCAGCAGCACCGTCTCCCCGTGCTCCCGGCTGATCGCGACGCATTCCGGATCAAGGTCGGTGCCCAGCGCCACCATCCCACGCTCCCGCGCCAGCCGCAGCGTCTCGCCCCGGCCGCAGCCGTAGTCGAGCAAGCTCAGCCCGGCCAAGTCCCCCACCTTCCCCGCCAGCAAATCCAGCCCGACCCGCTTCCAATGATTCTCATGGAAGTGGTTCCGGTTGCCCGCCTCGTCGATCTGTTTCGGCAAGTGCTTCATCTCAAGACCGCATACACATCCCCGAACATCTGATTCTCCCCGGCGAATTCCTCGACCACCCGCAGCATCGCTTCCGGCGAAAGCCAGTTCGGCCGTGCCAGCCGCATCGACTCGCCCCACGAGTAATTGAACTCGTAGTCTCCGAGTTCCCCCAGCCGGCGGATGCAGGCCGCGGCGTTCTCCGGCAGCTCCGGCGTCCATTCGAAGGACAAGCCCGGCACCGGCTGCGACAGCCCCGCCAGCACCTGCGGCTCGAAGCCCTCCACGTCGATCTTCACGAAGCGCGGCCGCCCGTGCTCCGCGATCAGCGCGCCGAGCGTGGTCACCGCCACCTCCTCGCTACCGCTCCAGTCCACCCCGGCGAAGCGGCCGGACTTGCTCGTCGTGTCGATGAAGCCGGCCGACATCGTCGACAGCACGTGGACCGCCGAGGTCTTCAGCGTCGCCCGCCCCGCCGCCGCGCCCAGCGCCGCCGGGACGATCGTCACCTGCGGATCGCCCGCGAATTCCTTGCGCAGCTTCCCCAGGCAGAACGACTGCGGCTCCACCGCCACCACCCGGCAGCCATGGGCCCGGAAGCAGCGCACCCGGTTGCCCAGGTTCGCCCCGATGTCGAAGCACAGGTCCCCCTCCGCCGCGAATTGCCCGTACAGCTCCCGGAAGCGGCCGATCTCCTCCCGCCGCCGCGTCCCCCGCGTCAGCACGCGGGTCAGCAGCGGTGGCAATAAATTACGATAGATCCAGTACTTCATTCTACTCTGGTTCCTCAGGCAGTCTTCAGTCCGACTCCGTTGCGAGACCGAAGGCTTCCAGGTACCCCGGTTCCTGCGCTTCCCACGTGTAGCGCTTCCGCAGAGAGCCGGTGATGTTTTCCCAGCGTCTCTCCGCCACGATCCGCTCGATCGCTTTCCGAAGCTCCCCCGCATTCACCTCGGGGATGCAGGCTCCCGCCTTGTTCGCTTCGATCACCTCCAGCAGGCCCGGATAGTCGTTGGTGATGACCGGCATCCCGTTCATCAGATAGTCATACACCTTGTTCGGGGCGCAGTAGTAGTTGTTCAGGTTCGTGTTCCGATAGAGCGCCACACCGATGTGGTAGTCCTTCAGAAAGGCTGGGATCGAGGAGTGCGGGATTCCCGGCAGGATCCGCACATGATCCACCTTCCTCTCCCGCAGGCCGGACTTCAGTGCCTCGACGTAGGCCGGGCGGCCGAAGCCCACGATATCGAGCCGCATCTTCGGATCCATGCCGCTGAACGCCTCGATGATCTCCTCTGTGAAGCGCCCGTCACCAAAGCCGCCGAGATACACCACGCGGACCTCGTCAGCGGGGGGCTGGCGCTCTTCCGGTACTTCGGTGTAGAAGGGAAAGTTCTCGACCAAAACCTGCGGAATCCCGGTCGCCACCGGGTAGTGCTTCTGGAAGTAGCGCAGGCGGTTGGATTCAGCATGGAAGATGACATCGCTCGCCTTGAGCCCCTTGTTCTGGAGATGATTCCAGATCACCCTCTTCATCCGGCTGGGAATGCTCTCGATCTGCAGCTCGTTGTTGTCGTAGACCAGCCGCAAGTCGCCGCGGAGATCCTTCGCCCATTTACCCGCCATCAAGGCTCCGAGGGCAAGGCACACCACGGTATCCGCATTGGAGCGGGCAACCACCCCGGCCGCGCGCCGGCAGAACTTCAGCGTCTCGACGAAACTCCGCAGCGGACTACCGTCGATGTCCACGGGAAAACTGGTTACTGGAAAGTCGGCCTTGGCGGAACCCGCCTCGCGGAACGCCGTGTCGCCGAGAACCAGATCGCAGGTCACTCCGGCCCGCTGAAGGGTCCGGATCTGCTTCAACAAGCGGCCCCGGGTCTGAAGGGGGCCGGTATAAACGAAGGTGACGTGCTTGGAAGGTGGATGGAGCATGACGAGTGAGAAACTTCAGGATGACTGCTTGGGATCCCAACGGAAAACGAACTCGAAAGCTTCCGGCACTGGCGCGGAGACGACCACCGCCAGGCACAGGCGGAGCGCCGGCACCTCGACACCGTATGCCGGACTGTGCGGAGTCGGATCGATCCGCGCCGCAAGACCCGCAGGCCAGGTCATTTCCACGATCACCGGCGGCCTGCGCAACAACGCCCCGTCTTCCTTCAATTCGATCCCGACGCCCGGGGCGAAATGGAAGGCCCACTCGATCTGATCGCCGCCCGCCAGGCCCGGGACCCGGTCGGTGACGGCCAACTGCTCCGCACCCAGCACGAGATCGCGGCGGCACCGCATTCCGGCGCGTCGCGCTTCAAAGCCCCGGTGCTCTCCCGCGAAGCGTGCTTCATTGCCGGTCGCATCCCACTCGATCACCGTTGTGCGCGCGTGATCGGGCAGGCGGAAAATCGAGGAACGCGCGCTCCCGATCGGGTTCTGCTCCCAACCGTTGACCGAAAAAACATTGTGGGACGCCGTCGACCGGTAGCGGTTCCTCCTCTCCGGATCGGGCGTGTAGATACCCGTGCCGCGGTCGACCAGCAGGTCCCGCCCCGCCACGTTGAGCACGAAGGAGAGCTGGTCGCAGTGGCTGTGCCCCCCGCCTTCCTCGTAAGCACCCGCCCTAACGCCCAGCCATGCAGGGCCGCGGCTCGCGAAATAAAAGCCTCCCTCCGGAAAGCCGCGCTGCGGGTCAGCCGCCACGCCTCCATCCGACGAATCGACGCGGCCCCGGATCAACAGCCGGTCGATCCGGCCGCCGAAGCCGCACTCGCCATCCGTCAAATACCGGTGGTCGCACGCCTCGCCGATCCCACCAGCAAGCAGTCGCCCGCTGTCATTGTCCCCGAACTGGGCGGCGGCACCCGAGGGCGCGGTGTAGGCCGCGACAAACTTCCGCATCCGCCCGAGGCGCTCGCCATACGCCGCGGGAAACGGCTCGCCCGCACGGGCGGCAAGCGCCGCGGACCACTCGAACATCTCCATCACCAGCCGGTGATAACTCGTCGAGTTCTCGTGGTTGCATCCATCGGCGCGGACCTGCCGGATCATCTCGCGGGCGAGATGGTACCTCGCAAAGCGGAACCAGCGCTGCCCGCTCGGAATCGCGCGGAGTAGCAACCCGATCCCCAGCAGCCCGGTCAGATCCGCCAGCAGGTGATTGCCTCCCAGGCCGCCGCGCGGTCCGCTCCACTCGAGGTGGCGCCGGACATACCAACCGTGCAGCCAAAGGGACCGCCGCAACTCGTGGAAGAATTCCTTGTCCTCATCGGCGCGGATCCGGTGGCCGAAGAGCTGGACCGCGTTCAGCCAATTCACCGCCCGGATCCCCACGTCCATCGCACAAGCCCAGTTCACCCCCCTCCCATAAGGATTGGCGTCCAGCCAGCCGCGGAGTTGCTCCTTGAAGCCGGCATAATACTTCGCCTCGCCAGTCAACGCGTCCGCCAGTCCCAGCGCCGAGAAGTGCAGGCAACGGCTCAGCTCCCAAGGTACCTTGATGTCCGCTCCGAGCGGTGGCGCCGTCTGCCGAACCCGGGTGAAATGCGTGGCGGGATCCCAGCGGAATCCGCTCTTGAAGTCGCGGTGCCAGTCGATCACCCGACCAAGTTGGACCGGGCCACTGCCCAGCAGGTCGAATTCATGCCCAAGTGCCCGGTCCGCGGCAGCCATCACCGCGACCCGTTCCCGGGCTTCGATTTCCGCCACCGGGAATCCCCCGTCGCCCCACGGTGCCAAAGGAAGGAACTCCTCGAACAGTCTCCGGGAATCCACCCTCCGGGTCGCCGCCTCGCCGAGCTTCCGGTCGAACACGAGGTCGACCCCCGATGCCCGCATCCGCAGCTCCCGCTCGACCCGCCGGAAAACCCGGTAGGGGAGGTCGAGGATTTTTGGTTCAGTGGAAGTCACGCTTGGATGATATTGCGTTTCCCGGCCGCTATGGCGATCTGACTCAGACCCGTCGGAACCGATCTCACAACTCGCCAGAATTGCGGTTGAAACTCCGCCGAAGCGATACCGATAATCATGGCCGTGCCATCATCAGGGGACTTCCCGCAAACCGGCGCGGCGCACTTGAATCACGCCGCTCCCGGTGAAGAGGATCTGGGACGTTGCGTAGGCATTGCCCTCCGGAACCGTCATCCGGGGCGTCCGGAGGGTGATCACCCCGTCCGCGGCGGTGAGATCGCAACTGTCGCCAGCGCTCCCCGCATTGCAGTCGAAAGTAGAAGATGTTGCCGAACAGCGGAGGCGGATGGACGAGAAGGTGCCGCTGAGAACTTCGAAATCCGCCACCGCATACACCGATTTTCCCACCAAAGAATCGGGCACCAGAAAATCGTGCTGGAAAAGGAAAGGCGAGGTGGAGGTCCCCTGCGATACATCGAGGTGCCACCAGTTAACGCCGGTTCCGGGATCAAGGACGAGCGATTTCGAGTTAAGGCTCGCTCCGGAAGGCACGAACGGAGGAAGCCAGTGCTGGGGCTGACCTGAAGAACCAGCGAACTGCGGATTGCGAGTTACGAACGGGTGGGCGTCAGGGTGCGGGTCAACCCCGAAAACGAACCGCGACGACATGAACCTCGCGAGGTAACGGCCGAGTCGCGCGGCACCGGCCTGGCCCGGGTGAACGTTGTCCGGCGTCCAGACCAGATCGCCCACACCTGATCCCGGGGCGGCCTGCGATTCGATCTCGCCGGTCCAATCACAAAACAAAACCTGGTTGGTCGCGGCGTGTTCTCGGAGGAGCGTGTTGGTGGAAACGATCCATACGCTTTTTCCCGGGTTCCCGACCTGCGGCAGAATGCTCGAGCCGATCGGGATGATGCCGGCATTGCGGATCGCCAACCAGTGGCTGAGCACACGGGCAGCAGTTTGCTGGGGCGTCTGGCCTGCCGAGTAGTCGTTCGTTCCCTCATGCACAAAACAGACATCGGCATTCGACGTCAAAACTTGAGCGAGGTGAGTGGCCTCGATCAAGGCGCTCGACATGCCACCGCTGGCGAACTCATTCGAGGCCCCGTTGGGTTCGAAGTCCCACGCGGAACCGCTGAAAATCCTCGCCCAGGTCGAGAACCCCCTCGCCTCGTACGCAATCAGGCCGGTGAACCCTTGATCGGTGATGGAATCTCCCATGAAGGCGATGGAATGTACCCCCCCCCGCGGAGTTATGGACGATCCGATAGAAACAGGCGGGCAGCGTGGATCGGGCGTCGGACAAACGGACTTGAATCCCGTTCCCCGGTTGCGGATCGCCGACGTTCTCCCAAGTGCCGGACAGCATGGACGGCGATTTCTGAAGCTGGTAAGTCCTTCCGATCACGGAAGGTTGGATGCTTAAGGCCGCTTCGGTTTCCGACAGTTGAAACGATGGGGTAGCCGCCTGAGTGAAAGCAACTGCAGCAAGCATTCCGAATACCAACGCTGCAACAGCATGGGATCGACTGGCGGAAGTACGTTCTCGGTATTGGATCATGGCTTGTCTCTTGAGGTGATTTTCAATTCCGTCCACGTGTCTATTCGGAGGGACCTTCCCGGCATAGCCGGTCGGCCTCGTGGCTCACCCGCCAGGTTTCCGACAGCTCCAGCCAGGGAATCGGAAAGCGCTCTCCCCTCGATACCGTCGCGTGAAACTCCTCGATCTCGGTCCGGTGCCCCTTGTCCTGGATGCGGGTTTCGAGATTGGCACCACGGTGCCCGTGGCATTCGAGCTTGAGGTAGTCTTCGACCAGGAAGGCCTTGCCGTCGAAGAAGACCTTGAACTGCTCCTTCGGCAATCCGGGATGGCCGAGCGAGGTGTAGAGCAAGGTCGCCACCGATCCGTCCTCGTAGCCGAGCGTCAGAACGAAGTTGTCGGTCGGCAGGGTCCCTTTGGTGGAGCGCAGGGGCTCGCACGAGACCGAGCCCACCGGGCTGCCCGTCAGGCTGCGGAACAGGTCGATGATGTGGCAGGCTTCGCCCATCAGACGCCCGCCGCCTTCCTTCCCCTGCGTCCAATGAGTGACGGGAACATGGCCTGCGTTCATGGTGTACTGGATCATCATTGGCTCCACGCGGGACACGGCCGCCTCGCGGATGATCCTGGCAAAGGGCGAGAAGCGCCGGTTGTAACCGACGAAGAAGGGCGCTGCGGATTCCTCCACGGCCGCCGTCAGCGCGGAGAACTCGGCGGGAGTCAGACACATCGGCTTTTCCAGAATCACCCCTTTGCCCGCCTTGAGCGCGCGGATCGCAAGGTCCGCGTGGGTGTCATGGCGGGTTCCGATCAACACGGCATGAGTCCCGGGGTCGGCCAATACCTCGTCGAAATCGGTCGTGGCGCGGCTGCCGGGGATGGAGAGCGAAGTTCCCCGGGCGGAAGCTCCCGTTTTGGAGCAGCACCAGGAAATGCTGAAACGCTCCGGCATCGACGCGAGGATCGGCACGTGCATGCCGCGGACAAAGGAGCCCGCGCCGATCAACCCCAGTCGCAGGGCTTGCCCGGCCGTCGGAGTCTGCCAAGTCCCCGCCGCAGGCGGTCTTGCCGCTTCCTCGCGGGCCGCCTCGCCGGTCTCGTAGTCGAGCACGGCGAGGAGGGGCCGCTCGGGTCCCTGCAGCTCGGAATAGGCCAGTTCGGCTTCTGCAAGAGGACGGCGGATCTCGATCAGAGGCTCCAGATGGACCGCACCCCGCGCCACCATTTCCAAGTAGGCCGCCATGTTGCGGTTCTCCGTCCAGCGCACGTAGCCGTAGGGATAATCACGACCGTCCAGCTCGTAGCCGTCGTCGTAGCGCCCCGGGCCGTAGGAAGTCGAAATGACGAAATCGAGTTCCTTGCGGTACATCTCGTCCCGCCGGTATTCCCCCCCCGCCACGCCGACCAGGACCACCCGGCCTTTCACCCGGCTCATCCGGAAGGCCTGCGAAACCGGCTCGCCACTTGACGTCGCCGCCATCACCAGCACCGCATCCACGCCGTGACCGCCGCTCCAGCGCGTCGCCTTGGAGACCACGTCCTCGATGCCGGGGTTGCCGCAAGCATCCGCTCCCAGCGCAAGCGCCATCTCCAGCCGGCGTGCATCGAGATCCGCCGCGAAAACCCGGCAGCCGGAGGCCCGCAGCATTTGCACCGCGAGGATTCCCAGCGCGCCGCAGCCGATCACGGCGACCTGGTCGCCCAGGGCCACGCCGGCCCGCCGGATGCCCTGCAAGGCGATCGCGCCAAGGGCGACGGTGCTGCCCGCGGCAAAATCCAGATCGTCCGGCAGAGGAACCGCCAGATTCATCGGCACCAGGGCGATCTCGGCATGATTCGCATGCCCGGCTCCCGCGATCGCCACCCGCATGCCGCGGCGGAATCCGGTCGCGCCTTCACCGACATCGATGACCACCCCCGCCGCCGAGTAGCCGCACAGCCCTTCCTGTTCGATCGCCTGCTTCGCCTTGCTCCAGACAGCGGCCACGCCCTCGGCCCGCATTCTTTTCAAAGCCAGCTTTGCCTTGTCCGGCTGGGCGATCACCCGTTGGAGAAGCGAACGGCTCGACCCCTTCACCCCCGCCATTTCCGTGCCCGGGCTGACGCAACTGCAACGGGTTTCCACCAGCACGCAGCGCGGCGCACCCACCGGTTCGGGAACCTCCACCGGCAACACTTTGCCCTTCTTGACGACCAGTTGTTTCATGCTCCAAAAGTTTCTCACGCCATCCCGGCAATCTCTTCTCCCTTGATGAAATGCCGCCACCACAATGCGAAATTGAGGAGGAACCAGACCTGCGTTCCCTGCCCTTCGCGGATCAGCGCCATGACCTGGCGCTTGTCGAAGTAACCGCTGTCATCGCAGAAGCTCTCCAGCTCGCGCCGCGCGACGTCCCCCCACCGTTCGAAGATCCACTGGTGGACCGGGACGCCGAATCCCTGCTTCTTCCGGTCGATCAGGTCGTCCGGGATCACCCCCCGCACCGCCTTCTTCAGCAGATACTTGAGGTTTCCATCCTTCGTCTTCATCGCCGAGGGAATGCTCATCGCCAGCTCCACGAACTTGTGGTCGAGGAACGGCACCCGGCCTTCGAGACCCACGCCCATGCTCATCTTGTCCACCCGCATCAGGAGGAGTTCGGGCAGCCGCAGATTGAGGTCGAGGTAGGACATCCAGTTCAGGTGCGACTTCTCCCAGGCCTTTTCTTCGAAGCGCTCGCGGATCGGCCGCAGCACGTCGTATGAGGAGAAACCCTCGAAGCGCTTCTGCAAGGCGGGCGACAGCAGCGCGCGCTTGTGGCCCTCGGGAAACGCTTCGGACCCCCCCCAGAAGATCGGAACCCCGTCCGCACTCCTCCGCAACCATTCATAGGGCCGCGAGCTTTTCCCCTGCCACAAGCCCACCAACGGCAGTGCCGCGCGCTTCAGAAAGCGCGGCACGGGGAGCGCCCCGAGCTCCTGCAGTTTGAGCATCCGCTTCCAATAGGGATAGCCCCAGAACAACTCGTCCGCCCCTTCGCCCAACTGGCAAACGGTGACGCCGTTCCGCCGCGCGAGTTCGGAGACATAGTAAACCGGCACGCAGACCGGATCGCCGATCGGTTCGTCCTGCAAGTGGATCATCCGCGGCAGGAACGACAGCAGGTCCTCCACACCCAGCAAGCGCTCGTGGTGGTCGGCATGGACCAGTTCCGCCATCCTCCGCGCATGGTCGAGTTCATTCTCGTAGCCCCCGGTGTCGCCGGAGTAACCGATGGTGAAAGTCTTCACCGTGCCCCCGCCCTCCGAGAAAAGGGCCGTGTTGGTGCTGGAATCGATCCCGCCGGACAAGAAGACCCCGCAAGGCACATCACTGACCTTCCGGTAGTTCACCGCGGTGCGGAGTTCATCCAGCACCATCGCCGCGATCTCGTCTTCACTTGCCTCCAGACGCTTCGCGTGGTCCCAGACATCCCAGTACCGCCGCTCTTCGATCCGGCCGTCTTCCGTCACCCGCAGCAGCGAACCCGCCGGAAGCTTCCGGATGCCCTCGAAAAAGGTCTGCGGGGCGGGGCTCGTGAGGAAGGATAGATAGTGGAAGAGCGCCTCGACATTCACCTCCCGCTTCTGCCGCCCATCCGCCAGCAGTGCCTTGATCTCCGAGGCAAAAGCCAGTCGGCCGTCGGCCACCGTGTAGTAAAGCGGCTTCACGCCGATGCGGTCGCGGACCAGCCAGAGTTCCCGTTGCCGCTCGTCCCACAAGGCGAACGCGAACATCCCGCGGAAACGGTGGATGCACTCGATGCCCCATTGCTCGTAGGCATGCAGGATCACCTCCGTGTCGGAGTGATCGGTCTTCCACGGCCGTCCGCTTAAAGCCTGCAGCTCCTTCCGGATCTCGGCGTGATTGTAGATCTCCCCGTTGAAGACCAGCCACAGCTTGCCATCGCCGCTCGCCATCGGCTGGCCGGCCGCGGTGGACAGGTCGATGATCGACAGCCGGCGGTGTCCCAGGCCGAGCTTGCGATCCGCCGACACGTGGACCCCCGCGCCATCCGGCCCGCGGTGGACCATCGTGTCCCGCATCTTGACGATCAGCGCCTCGTCCACCACTTCGGACGAGCCCTTGAAACCGAGAATTCCTACAATGCCACACATCGGTATATCGCTTTAATTTCGCCCCGCTACCCGCTTCAGCCGGAGACCCGGGTGCTCGCCAGAACTTCGACAATCCTCTCCGCCGCCCTCCCGTCCCACAGAGCGGGACGACGGTCGGAAACCACGGCTCCAGCCAGCACTTTTCGCGCCGCTGTCAGGATCAGCTCGGGATCCGTGCCCGCCAGCACATTGCTGCCCTCGGTGATCGTGATCGGACGTTCGGTGTTCTCGCGGAGGGTGATGCACGGCACCCCGAGAGCCGTCGTTTCCTCCTGAAGTCCGCCACTGTCGGTCAGGACCAGCCGCGCGTCCTTCCAGAGATTCAGGAAGTCCATGTAGGCCAGCGGCTCGAGCAAGGTGACCTGCGGTCCAAGGTCGATGCCGAATTTGGCGAGATTCGCGCGGGTCCGCGGATGCACCGGAAAGACCAGCGGCAGCCTTTCCGCAATCCTGCGCAAGGCGCCGGCCAGCCGGGCGAAGGTCGCGGCGTGGTCCACATTCGACGGGCGGTGCAACGTGATCACCCCGTAAGCGGGATGGGCCGCCTTGAAATCCACCGACAGGCCCTGCGACAGGGGGGCCGCAGCCAGCCGGTCGCGCTGGAAAATCACGTTATCGACCATCACGTGGCCCACGTGGTGGATCTTGCCATCCGCATGCCCTTCCCGGAGCAGGTGCTCCACCCCGCTCGGCTCGGTGACGAAAAACAAATCGGAAATCGCGTCGGTCACCAGGCGGTTGATCTCTTCCGGCATCGTCCGGTCCCCGCTCCGCAGCCCGGCCTCGACATGGGCGACCGGGATGTTGGCTTTCTTCGCCACGATCGAGCACGCCAGGGTCGAGTTGACGTCCCCCACCACCAGCACCAGGTCGGGACGCACCTCCTCGCAAAGTTTCTCGTAGCCCAGCATGATCTTCGCGGTCTGCTCGGCATGGCTGCCACCGCCGCCGCCGAGATGATGATCCGGAGCCGGAATCCCCAGTTCCTCGAAGAACACGTCGCTCATGGCACGGTCGTAGTGCTGACCGGTATGAACGATCCGGAAAGCAAACTCGCCGGCGCGGGCCTGCAGCGCGCGGACCAGCGGCGCGATCTTCATGAAATTCGGGCGGGCACCGGCAATCAGGTGAATCAGCTGAGATTGGGACATGGAATGGTGATAAACGTAAGAATCTTGAAATGCCAGGTGCTCGAACGGTGGCACCCGGCAGCAAGGGAGTGCGGGGCAGCTCGGACGGCAGAATCACGGGCTCGGAAACCTCAGACCCGGGCGATGGTTATGTCAGCGGAGCCGCCCCGATACCGATTCTTGAGCAGGCGGCGCACCCGCCCCGTCTGCATTTCAAAGGCGAGATAGAACACCCAGCCCGCAAGCAAACAACTGGCAACCTTCAATCCGTACATGGCGACGGAAGCCGCATCCAGGCTCCGATAAAGCTGCTCGCCCCCTTCGAAATGACCCCACAGCTTCAGCACCGGGCGGTGAATCAGCTAGAGCGAGTAGGACCAGGCGGCGAGGGATACTCCGAGCGCCTCGACTCTCACGGGTGCGCCACGGACGGGACGGAAACCGGCGAGCGCCGGAATCAGAAGGGACATTCCCAGCCCCAGCGCCATCAGAGAGATCTCCCGCGGCGGCAGGAATCGCACCAATCCCGGCAAGTCCAGCGACCTTACCTCGACCGTGAAGGCCGAAGCAATCGCTCCCGCCGACGCCACGGCCACGCCGACGAACAACAAGCCCCACTGCCCGCGCCGCCGATCCAGAAAATAGCCGAGTGATCCGGCCAACCAGACGAAGAGATAGCAGGCTTGTAGCTTGGTGAACATCGCCAGCGATACGACCCCGATGAGCAGCCCGGCGAGCCGGGCCCTCCGTCCCCCCGCACCCACCGCAAGTGCCACTCCCAGGGCCAGGCCGTAAAACCAGATCTCGTAGGAAAGGGACCACAAGGACGTGTTGTTGGTCAGCGGTTCCACGAAGACCCCTTGAACGGACAGGAGGTTGCCGATCCCTTCCCAAACGGGAACTTGCTCGCCCCTCGTGGCGGTCACCGCCCACGTGATCAGGACCGTCGGCACTAAAGGCAACCAGATCCGCGATGAGCGGTCGACGACGTAGCTCCAGGCGTCGAAGCTCCCCGCTATTACCCGCTCCACACATCGCCCCCCGACCAGAAAGCCGCTGAGAACGAAGAACACCGTGACGGCCTCATTGGCAAAGCGGGGAATCAGGAACAAAATCTCTGACCAAAGCCCCTTCCCGGCGATCGCCAGTTCGTCGTAATAGCCAAAGTGCTGGAAGCGGGCATGCCCCACCACGACCATGAACGCCGCGATGAACCGCAGCCAGTCGATCCACGGGATGTGGCGGGGATTCTGATGGGAGGCCATTGGAATGATGAAAGTCGGCAACGTGAATCAAGGGAATCCCGGACGGGGAGACGACAAGTTCTCCAAAACAGAGGCGCCTACCGGAGCCCTCATTGTCCTCACTACCTCAAGCCTTTCGGTACTCAACCGCCAGTTCGTCCGCCACGCGGCCTCCCGTCAGCCAAAGGAAGGGTTGTGACAACAAATTTGAGATACGATTCTTGAAGGTCGGATTGACCCACTGGAAACCATGGATGTTCGCGATCCTGAATCCGTTCCGCTCGCCCACCCGGGCGAGCGTGGCCTCGGAAAAATAGGCGGTGTGATCCGGATGCACCTGCTCGTGTCCTGTAAAACTCAGCCAGAAGAAACGCTTCACAGAGAATGCGCTCGGCACGGTCACGATCAAGGTCCCGTCGTCTTTCAGCAACTTCCGGGCGGATTCGAAGAACAGGCCCGGATTGTTCATGTGCTCCACGACATCACCTGCGACAATGAAGTCCCAGCGGGTGTCCGCCAGTTCGGGGGATGCCGCCAACAGTTCGGCGTTGATCACATGAAATTCCCGGCCCGGCATCAGCTTCCGAAGCCTTGTGATGCCCTCTTCATCGAGATCGACCCCCACACACGCTTCGCAAGAGTCGCAAAGCTTGGCATGAAGCAGACGTCCGCTTCTCACCCGTTCGTCGGTAAGCGGCCAATCGGTACAGCCGACGTGGAGCACACGGCTCCGGCCGACTCGGTCGATGATCCAGGGATCTTTTTTAATCAGGGGCAAGCGGCGGGATTTCATGGTGACGAGGAGAGTGGTGAAGAATTATCTAAAGATGAGATGGGGCAAACTTCATGCTTCGAAATTTCCCGCCACTACAAATGGAGGGGGACAAACCAAAAGGAGGCTACACACTTGGAGGAAGCTTCACGGATTCGTAGGCGCTTCGCATGCGTTCAATGTTGTTGCGCCAGGCCAGAGCCTGCGCCCGTTCGATCGCACCCTGCGAGAGGCTCTCGAGCAATCCCGGCTCAGATAATAAGCGGTGGATCGCGGCCTGGAAGCCAGCGGTGCTTTCCTCCGGTCCGGACAATTCTACTTTGATGCCGGAGCGCTCGTCCACCGCGGTGCCCATCCCACAGGCATTGTGACAGATCACCGGAAGCCCCATCGCCATGGCCTCAAGGACCACGTGGGGCGTGCCTTCCTTCACCGAACTGTGCACTAGAGCGTGGCACACTGACATCACTCGCAGCGCCTCGTCCCGGGGCAACATGCCGTGCCACCGGATTCGATTTTCAAGCCCAAGCCGGGTGGCTTCCCTCTTCCAGCGCTCCTTCTCGACGCCGTCGCCCAACACATCCAGCAATACCGGAGGATCACCGATTGCCGCCAACGCGCGAAGGACGAGGGGGAAGGCCTTGATCCCCTGAAAAAGGCCGCTCCAGCACAGCCGGAGGGGTTCTCCGGTGCTCCGTTGCCGAATCTCTGGTGTTTCCGTGACCCGCGCACCGGTCTCAAGCATCGGGTCTGCTTCGACGCCCCAGCGGTGAAACATCGCCCGATCCTCCGGGGAGACCGCCCAGATTTTCGCCGCCCTCCGTGCCGCGGCGGCGGAACGCCGGGCGTGGCGGATCTGCCAGGAGTTGAGTGCGTTCCTCGACCCCCAGCGGAAACGCTCTTTGGATCCAAACTCCTTGAGGTATGCCCGCGGAATCAAGGCGGCACCCGTGGTAGGGCCCCAGAAGAAGGGGATTCCAAGCTGCCACAAGTAGCCGGGCTCCCGGAAGCCGATGATATTGAGATGGTGGACCAAATCGAAGGGCCGGGCGGCGTGGAGTTCCTGTGCACTGGCAAATGCCTGCCGCTGCCACCGACGATATGCCTCGTAGTAGAAGAACCACAACCCGGGAAAGCGATGCAGATCGTGAATCCGTCTCGCCAGTCGATTCGCTGGCACGTGCACGATCTCCAGTCCGTCCGGCATTCCGTGTTCCTTGCGATACCTCTCCAAATCGCAGGCGGTCGGCCCGGGCTCGCTCAGGTCGCCGCAGATCAGGGTCACATCGTGGTCCCGCGCCAAGCCGCTCGCCACCTGCCAACCGACCGCCGACTCACTGCCCCGGTACGGGGAACAGTAATAAGCGGAGAGCAGAACGCGGAGTCGCCGTGCCATGATCGTATTTCGACGTTTTAAATCCGCCCGGCCGGGTTCACAGGCGCGGCGTGGCGAGCGCTCGCATGACTCCGTCCGCAAAGTTGCTCGCCATCTGCTCGATGGTATATTCGGCCGCCGAAGCTAGTGCCCCCTGCCGCAATCGTTCGAGTCGGCTCTCGTCTCGCAACAAGGCGACCACCCCGTCGGCGTAGGTTTCCACCGATTCACCACACTCGATCAGGAGCCCGTTCACTCCATCCTTCAGATAGTCGATCTCGGGCCCGTGCAAGTGGGTGTCGGTCGTCACCATCGGCACCCCAAGGGCAAAAGAATCAAGGACCACAAGACCTACCCCACCCGGCATCAGCAGCAGTTTTGAAAGAGCCCAGTAGGGCACCTTGTCCCGATCGTTTTTGGGGCCGACGTCATGAATCCAAGGGTTTCTCGCCGCCGCTTCGGTCACGATACGCAGATCCGGGCCATCGCCAATCACGATCAACTCAAAGTCCGTCACGTGCTTGCGGATTCGCTCCGCTGCATCGAGGAGGAATCCGAGGCGCTTGTTGGCATAGAGACCACCGGTATAGACCGCGACATGGTCCGACTGGAGCCCGAGCTTTGAGCGAATGGACGCAAGCTCTTCGACAGCGATGAAAGTCCGGCGCTCGACCAGTGCTCGGGTGTCAATGGCATTGCCAACCGATGTGATGCGGTCGTCAGGATAACCTAAGTCCCGGACAACCCCCACGCTGAGGTCGTTGTAGGCGAACCACCAATGCACCCTTCTGGAGAGGCCGCTTTTCAGTCGGTATCCGATTCCCGGCCGATCCGCCGCTTGGAAGTTCTTGCCATGCCCCCAATACGCGACCGGCGGACCACCGAAGGCGGCCAGCGCCTGTAGCACCGGATTGGCCGCATATTTGGTTTCCTGTTGAACGACCACGAGATCGCATCCGCGGACAAGCCCCATGACCGGTTGCCAACCCAGCGGCCCAAGCCAGCGGATCGGTACCGGAGTCGCCCACTCCAGTTCACCCTTGAGAAAGGTATTCCGCTGGTTCGGCGCGTAGACCAGCTCCAGCCCGACCGAATGCTGCTCCAGCAAGGCTTTGAGCTGGCGGTAGAACGGCACGCGGAATGCGGGCAAATGCTCCTGGACGATGACAACCCGGCGGTTCATGAGGACGAGTTCAAGAACGCATGCTCTTCTCTCCCGCGAGCTTGCGCCGCGCCGCGATGGCCAGCCGGTGCAGCCCCAGCTCCGCGGGATCCTCAAAGCGCGGACAGATCGGCCGCGCCGGGTTTCCGCCGACCACGACGTAGGGCTCGACGTCCCGCGTCACCACCGCGCCGGACGCGACCACGCAGCCTTCCCCCAAGACCACGCCGCTCAGGATGATCGCGCCGTAGCCGATCCAAACGTCATCGCCCACCACCACCTTGGTGCCGGCACCCTTCCAATCGTAGTCCGGATCCCGGATCTGGCTGGCGAGCCGGGTCGGCGTTCCGACGTGCTGGAAACAATGGTCGTAGCGCCCCACGAATGCGACCTGGTTCGCCATGATCACGTTGTGCCCGATCTCGGCGTCGCACTCGATCTGGCTGTGCCGGCCGATGTAGCAGTTGTCGCCGATCCTCAGAACGGCGGGAGCCCACAGAACCACGTTCCGACCGGCGTGGAAGCCGCGCCCGATCTCGTAGCGGCGCCACCGGATGTGAACCAGATACGCATCGCGGATGCCTTTCAGAACCCGGATGAACTTGGAAGGGAGTCGTTTCATCTCATGCCGGAACAGTTGTCTTCCCGTCGATGGCTTCCCCGAGGATCCCGGCAAAGCGGTCGAGCCATTGATCCGGATTTGCATGGGTGAGAAGCCATCGCCTTCCCTCCTGGCCCATCGCCCCGCGTCCCTGCGGGCCGAGCGCCTCAATCCGCTCCACATCGTCCGCCAAAGCCGCCGCATCGCCGGGTGCGTGGAGGAATCCGGTAACTCCCGGCGTGACGGTCTCGGTCAACCCGCCCGAGCGCGCCGCCAGCACCGGGCGACCGTGGTCATAAGCTTCGTAAACAATCAGCCCCAGCGGTTCCCACCAGATCGACGGGGCGATCAGAGCCCGGCAGCCCCGCAACAGGTTCTCCTTTTGCTGTCCCGCCACGAATCCGACGGCGACCACTTTCTTCATACGGGTCGCAGCCTGCTGCACTTTTGCCTCTTCGGGCCCGGACCCGGCGATCACCAGCCGGGGACAGGCGTCGCCGAGCCGCTTCTCCAGCAAGCGCCATGCACCGAGCATGGTCTCGATGCCCTTCTCCGGGACCAGCCGGCCGAGGAACAAATAATGCCCGGTAGAAGGTTCAGGCACCGGTGCACCGCGGGGTTTCCAGCAATGGCGCAGCGTCACCACCCGGTCCTCGGGAATTCCCGCCTCCACGAACTTCTCCCGCATGAATTCCGAGACGGCGATCCAGCGGCGGACCGCCGACAGGCTGCCCGCCCGGAGCAGCCGGGACTGATAGGTCGCCACCAGGAAGGTTTTTAAGAAGGAGCTTTCCCAGGCGCGGCCGAAGACTTCGGGCCACGGATTGCCGTGCAAGCCGCCTTCATGGATCTTGCCGCCGACCCACATCGTGCCCGAAGGGCTGAAGGGACGGAAGTTGTGGACGTACTGAACGACCGGAAGCCCCAGCCGCGACGCTTCATCGTAAAGGCCCAGCGAACCGACCGGAATCAGGTTGTGGAAGAGCAGCACTTCCGGCCGGCATTTCTCGACCGCCTCCCGCAGCCTCATCCGCGACGCTGGATTGTCCCAGACCATTCGCGCCTGGATCAGACGGGTCGGCGCGTCCTTCCGCTTCCAATCGCTGCTCTGGAAGCGGAGATCGTCGATGACAAAGCCGCGTCCGGAGAAGCCCGAGATTTCGTTCACCCAGACCTCCTCTCCCCCGGGTTCGAGATACTGATTGAAAACCTGGAGAACCGGGATCATGGCGTTTTCGCTCGCCCGGGTTTTCACCGGCTCTGGAATCAAAAGAGGCATGTCTTCAGGGGTCGCAGAACTCAAGCAGACTCGTCATCGTGGCGGACGCGCTTGCGGGCGACAGGTGCACCCCGTCGGTGAAGCGGACCGTCCCGGCCGGCAATCCTTCGTTCAGATCCCACCACATCACCCCGGCGCGACTGGCGATGGCTTGCGGAATCCGGCGGTTGGGAGAATCCGCGGCGGCCCCCGGCGGCAGCATGACCATGGTGATCCGGCAGCCCTCGCCCACCAAGCGCTGCACGATGCCGCTGAGTTCCGCCACCAACTTCTCTTCCGCGTCATCGAGGGCGGGCGCTTCGTCCTGCCCGGGGATCCGCGGACGGGTTGACAGGGGAAGACCCACGCGGCTTCCTTCGTCCGCAGCACCGTGCTTCCGCTCCATCAGCCACGAATAGAGGAACGCGGAGGGCCTGGCCGTCGCCCCGAAGTTCGGGAGGTCACGGCCCACTTCGAACCATCGCGACCCGATCGCCCGGGCCACCTCGCCCGGCTCCTGGCCCACGGCCCGGTAAAGCGTGTTGCCTTCCACGATCAAGTGCGGCGGGCAGCCGATGAGCCCGCGGTCGATGGCCCGCAGCGTGTCCGCCGCGCTGCCGCCGTCGATCCCCAGGTTCGCAACCCCCGCGAAGCCGCCCGAGCGGTCCGGCAGCCGCCCGGTGAGCGAGGACCCGAGCAGCAGGATTTCCGGCGTCCCCTGCTGCCCCGTCTGGATCCGGGCGACCGAGGAGAAGAAATTCGACTCGCTCTTGGTCGTTCTTCCCCCGCTGGCGCGCAAGGCGAGCGTTTGTGCGGTGAAGCAGGCCGCGAGGGTGAGGGTGAGGGTGAGAGCGTAGGGCATCGGTGCGGGAGCTTGGAGCAGGGAGACGCGAGACGCGAGCCAAGAGGTAGAAGCGCAGAGCAGGGAGACGCGAGCCAAGAGGCAGAAGAGCAGAGCAGGGAGACGCAAGACGCGAGACGCGAGCGAAGAAGAAGAAGCGTTCGGGCTACTTCAAGTCCTCTTCGCTCGCGTCTCCATGCTCCATGCTCCATGCTTTCACTCGCAGCTCCTTGCTCGCGTCTCCTTGCTTATCCTCGAAGGGTCTTGCGAAAAGCCAGGGTCATTTTGCTGAGTTCAATCAATTCGGCCAGGATTTCGGTGGGGCGTTCGGAAATTAGCCTCCGGCGATGAAAGACTAGAAGCATACTGGCAACTTCGAAAATGGACCTCCTCGCGATATTCAGGAAGTTTGCGAAGTCGATATCGGAGGCGCTTCCGGAACCCTCTGCCATGTTATTGGACACGCTGAGCATGGCAGATCGGAGCTGCTCGCCAAAACGATATTTCTTTCGCTCCTCAAGCGAGTCAGCGATGTCAAAAACCGGCATGGAGATTTCAACCGCACGCTGCCAGATCTCCATGTCTTCAAATCGGAAGTGGTCGGTATTCATAGTGAAAGATTGGAGCATGGAGACGCCAGACGCGAGCCAAAGAGTGGGTGCTTGGGAATTTCGAAGATCGGCTCAAGCTCTCTTTTCTCGCGTCTCCCTGCTTCTAGAATTGAAAATAAATAAACCCCCGCGGCGCTCCCGGGTTGGTCAGGATGAGGAAGATCATCACGCCGTGCAGAACCGGCTCGAGGGGCGAGCGGGCCAGCTTGGTGGCGAGACGTTCGCGGTGCTCCCGCAGCCAGCCCCAGGCGTGGTAGAGGACGACCGCGGTGCCGTAGAACAAGAGCGAGAACAGGGGAGGGCCGGAGAGGAAGGTCCGGCCGCTGAAGACGCCCTCGAAGAAGGCCCGGATGTGGGCGAGGTCCGGCATCAGGAAGGTCAGCCAGAGCAGGGTGACTACGTGGAAGGTCACGAACCACCGGAGGGTGGTTTTGAGCAAGGAGCAGGGAGCATGGAGACGCGAGTCAGAGCTCGGAGCATGGAGACGCGAGTCGCGAGAATGAGAAGCGCTTTTCGCCTCCAATGGTCGGCTCAAGCTCTCTTCGCTCGCGTCTCCCTGCTCGCGTCTCTCCTGTCGGCTCAAGCTCTCTTCGCTCGCGTCTCCTTGCTCGCGTCTCCTTGCTCCCAGCAATCGCTCCAGCGCCAGAAACAGCCCATGAAGACTGCCCCATATGGCGAACTTCCAGGCCGCGCCGTGCCAGAGGCCGCCGAGGAACATCACGAGGAACAGGTTGAAGTAGGTCCGGCCCGATCCTTTGCGGTTGCCGCCGAGCGGGATGTAGAGGTAGTCGCGCAGCCAGGACGAAAGCGAAAGGTGCCAGCGCCGCCAGAACTCGGTGATGCTGCACGACAAATAAGGGAAGCGGAAGTTCTCCGGCAGCCGGTAGCCGAAAAGGGCGCCAAGTCCGATCGCGATGAGCGAATACCCGGCGAAGTCGGCGAAGATCTGAAGCGAGTATCCATAAAGAAGCGGCAGCAGTAAGAACGGTCCCGAGGAGGCAAGGGTTACGCTGTCCAGCGTGAGAGCCGCGGTCTGCTCGGCCAGATTGTCCGCGACGAAGATTTTCAAGAAGTACCCGGCGATCAAGCAGCGCCGCACCACCATCCACTGGATCTCCCTCCACCGTTTTCCTCCGATCTGGTCGACGAACTCATGCGCCTTGACGATCGGGCCCGCCACCAGTTGCGGGAAGAACGAGATGTAGAAACTGGTGTCACGGATGGATGCCCACCTCTTTCCCTTCCTGCCAGCCAAAGCCCGGGCGGTGCTTTCGCTGATCTCATTTCTCCAGACATCGACGACCAGGCTGATGCCCTGGAAGGTGTAAAACGAGATGCCGACGGGCAAAGGGATATCGCGAAGCCAATCGCGAGCCGCAGCAGGCAACCACCCGGCCGGCAACTGCTCCGAAAGGAATCCCGCGTATTTGAAGAAGGCGAGGGCGCCGAGGTTCAACGCGACGGCGCAGAACAGCCATGAGCGTGCTTTGTCGCGGGAATGGTTGCCGGTTGCAAGTTGCGGAGTTGCAGGTTGCCTGCCTGCACCGGCAGGCTGATGGTTGGATGTTGCATGTTGCGGAGTTGCGGGTTGTGGGTCGGGGGGGGGTGTGGAACTCGATTCCCCGGCAACCGGCAACCCGGAACGATCAACCGCCAACCCGACTTCAACTGCCTGCAACCCGCAGCCCTCAACCCGCAACTCTTCAGCAGCGCAGCGGCCTTTCCAAAACAGAATCCTCTCCACCGCGAGCGCGTTGAGCAGGCAGGAAAGACTCAGGAGGACCAGCAGACGCGGTTCCTCCCAGGCGTAAAAGACGGCGCTTGCGACCAGCAGGAGGGTGACTTGCCAGACCTTGCGATACTTTCCAGCCGGGACGCCGTAATAGAGCCCGAGTGAGAGCACCAGCAGAATCAGGAACTCCCAGGAATTGAAGAGCATCGGAGCAGTGGAAGTTTTATCAACCCATCCGGATAATCACACACGATGGTATTGAGATCATAGACCAAGAAGTTCATCATAGATCCGAATAAAGCTTTCAGCGGTACGCTCCGGCCGGAAATAAGCCCGGTCGATGTCGTGGCGCGCCGCTCCCATCTGTTCGGCGAGGCCGGGATTATCCATCAACCGCGACAAAGCCTGCGCCAATTCTTCGACCGATGGTGATTCAACGATTAGGCCGTTCTGCCCGTCGAACACATAACCGGCCTGTCCACCGTGGCTCGTCGTGATCACCGGGACACCAACCACCCGCGCCTCCTTGACGACATTGGGACTGCTATCGGCGCGGGTCGGCAAGACCAGGCATGTCGCACCGGCGAGTTCGGCCTGCAAAGCATCCCACCTCAAATTTCCCAGCCACTCGACACCCGGAACCGAACGAGCTGCTAAATCCTGCTGGAGCGGTCCCTCTCCCGCCAGTTTCAACTTCCACGTCCTCGGCTCGATCGCCTCCATTGCGTTGAGCAGCATATCCACGCCCTTTGCATGGCTCAAAGTCCCGACAAAGAGAGCATAGGGGGACTCCCGGTTCATAGCCCGGACCACATTATAGAACTCCGGATGGACCCCATATTCCACCTGCCTGATATCAAGCCCCGAAGCTACCTCACGGATCCGCTCCGCGGCCCAGGCGGACTCGGCCGTCACCACCGTCGCCGCCTTCAAGTAGACAGACTCCCACCCAGCAATCGCCTTCCATTGCCAGATCTTCGGCAAGAGGCCTTGGCGGGCAAGGTGGGTAAGGACTCCCTGGACCGAAAAGACCGAGGGCACGCCGAAAGCTCCGCATGCGATAGGATACGCCCTTTCCGAACCCCAACAGTGAATAAGATCTGGAGCGAGCTCGTTCAGCACCCGGAACAGTTGCTTCCGTGCCGGCCGGTACCCGAAGAGCAGGTCAAGCGAGAGCTTGCATCCCGGGAGGCGATGAAAGACCTGACCACCCCATTCCCGGAACTCTCGTCCGCTTTTCATTTTGGTCCGATCCAAGATCACCCATTGAATTTCGTAACGATTGACACTACTGAACTCCGTCGCCAATTGCGTTAACCAAGTCGCACCTTGTCCGCCCCCCCGCCCAGTTGCACCTTCGTTGAAGAAACTCCAGGGGAAATCAGCAAGAATGGCGATCCGCTTATGCTTGTTGACTGTCATAGAGTAGCCTGCCTCCAATGGAAAGTGTGAGAAAATTCGCAGTCTCGAGTATAACTGCTGCCAAAACGCTAGAGCATCGCCAGTTCCTGTTTCACGAGTCACACACCTTGAACAAGGCTATGATCGACGTTGACTGATAGGGAAACATGCGACGAAACAACCCCGTCTCCAAGCGGATCGCCGCTTTCTGCCCAAAATGGCGGCAGATTGTGCTGCTGATAATTGGGATCTTCACCTGATCGAATCCCCAAGCCACATGCTTAAGACCGCAGTGTCTCTCCGCCATGTTTAGCAAGTGGGAATGATCCCAAGACTGCAAATGACCTTCGTTGACCTCATACACATTGCGTCCCTGACGAAAAAGGTCGGGAATCCGTCCCAAATTCGGCACCGCCAACAACACATATTTCCGTGCGATTTCCCGCAAATGATTGAGAGTCTCGACCGGCCGCGGAACATGCTCAAGAACATGAAAACAAGAGACAACATCATACTTTTTTTCACCGAACTGTCCGACGGGATTCTCTACATCCAGTAGTTCGGCCGAACCGAATTCGTCGCTTAGCCTTACACATTCGCGATCCAGATCGGTTCCTTTAACCACCATTCCTAACTCTTTTGCCATCTTCAATGTTTCCCCACGACCACAACCGTAGTCTAGTAGCGACCAACTTTTAACCTCGCGCTCATGGTTAAGAAGCAATTCAAATGCTTTCTCTTTCCAAAGAGTTTCGTAGAAGTGATTCCGATCGGCAGCAGGATCAATATGATACGGCAAATGTTTAATATGGCTCATAATTGCGTTATTTATTACGATAAACGATTTGGAACCGAGGTCAGGAAGACGACACGATTGCAGGCGTCACGATGTTCGAAGCGCCGTCACAGAACGCCACGCAAGAATCACACCAGACGCCATCAGAAAGAAGGATACCAACAAAGGCGCCGCAGCCGGCATGCTGAGAGTTTTGCCCGCTACAACAACCTCAGTAGAAGATGGAGGAAAGTACGAGAGCAACGAGTACGAAACAAGGAGAACTCCGCAAGCTACTAATGTATGAATCGCCGCAGAAATGGAAATTTCTCGTAGTTCGAAACCGCAACCGACACTACCCCGCAAGTAGCCGTAGATGCCCAGCGCGAGTGGCAAGACAGCGGTGGTCGCCGCGAGACCGGCAAGGCCGAAAATTCGGAAACCGATCAGGGAGAGCACGAGCCCCGCAAGCAGGGCAAGTCCCGCCACAAACGCGGCCCGGCCCATCGAGCCCGCAAGATACATTAGGCACATGAATACCCGGCTGATTGGCTCTAGCAACAGGACACAGGCGAACACGGTATTGGTCAAATCGCCCGCATAGAAATCGGGTCCGGCAAGAAACTCGACGATCAGGCGGTTGAAACCGACAACGCCACCCGCCGCGAAAAGGGCAATGGCAAACGTAAGCGTCCCGACTTTGCCATGGGTAGCCAGCAGTTTTTCTTTTGATGACTCTACGTGAAGACGCAGCAATTGAGGGTAGAAAGACCACAGGGTCCGCCTCACAAGGCTCGCCAATAGCATCGGTCCTCTGCTGGTAATGGAAAAGATTGGAACTGCCGCAAGCCCGCCAAACCTTGCGAGAATCATCGCCGGCATGGTGGAAAAGACCGCTTCGACGATACCCAACACCCCGATGTTGGCACTGAAACCGAGAAGTTCCCGAATCCGTGTTTTAGTGATCCCCGACTTGTCCCAATGGGGCGGCTGCGGCCCACCGCGAACAAGGGCTGCGTAAAACAAAGCCACCGCCAATTGGGTCACCGCCATACCACCGAGGTAGGCCAGCAGTCCCCAGCCCGCTTTGAGCAGTAGGTAAAATGCGGCCAAGTTAATCCACGGTGTGAAACCTTGAGCCAGCGGTGACCAATGAAACCTCTGTTGAGCCGTGAAAAGCCCCGGAATGCCTCTTACTGGCAGACTGATGCCTGCAAGAATAATGGATCCCATAAATAACTTGTAGCCATCTTGTTCGATGCCTGGCGGGACTTCAAAGAACTCAACCAACCACGGCGTGACGAGGATGCCGATCAAGATGACTGCCGCACCTTGGATCATCAGCGTTGCCAAACAGGCAGTCCACCAGCGGTCAATTTCACTTTGGTCACGCGCCGCTACGGGAGCGGCAATCTTGCGACCAATACCTTCGCCGACCCCGAGATCCATCCAGATGAGGTAATTGAGCACCGCACTGACGATCACCCACAAGCCAATCTCATCTTTGTCAAGGAAGTTAACTGCTACCGGAATCGACACGAACCCGGAGAGCGCCATGGAAACAAAAGCGAAGTAGGAGGCGGCTGCATTCTTTAGTGCACGACTTGAACGCAACCGGGCAAGAAACTTCATATGCTAAATCCGGATCGGATTTGTTCGAAATCAATCGGATGTGGAATTAGCTACGCCTTGCAAATCTCTGGCGCAGGCTCAAAAACGGTCTTTCCAAGAAAAAATAAGACAAGGTGGCACACAGGAAAGCAGGCAGGAGCCACCAGAATCCACCCCCCAGTTTATGGGACAACCACCAATCGAAACCGTGCCTCGGGGGGGCAAACAATGGATGCCAGATGTAAAGCGAATAAGACATAACTCCGATCCACTTTACAATTCCAACATTTAACACTGAGAAAGGGGCGGACTTTGCGCTAATAATACTTGCGATGATTATAATTGAAAATCCAACGGCTTGAAGAGTAGGGCCAAACGGAATATTTACGGCGTTAAACCCTGGAATCGAACCGGTAACCCACGGAAGGAACGATAACGTAACTCCTACAAACGCGCAGGCTACCCACTCCTTCTCGATGCGCGCCCAAAGATAAGGCTTAAACCAAAATGCATAAGCGGTCAAACAACCCCACCCAATTTCATCGGCATGCCGGACGAACGAAAACCTATGAAGCAAGACTGGCGCAGACTCTTGCGCGCCGAGGTAACTGATTGCTCGAATCATAGGAGCCAGAGCCACTATCGAGCCTAGGACAATGACTGCCAAATTGGGTCGTCGGTAAAGCATAAGACTTCCAACCAACCAAGGCCAAATTAGATAAAACTGCTCTTCGACTCCCAGAGACCATAGATGCCCTGTAGGCCCCTCCGCACTAGCATAGTTTGCTAAAAACGTCAAATTCGCCAACCACTGGCTCAAATCTATTTTATCACAATTTTGGGTTTCAAGCAACGCGTAAACCAGTAAAAACGAATAGTATACAGGAGCAATTCGAAATAATCGTCGCAAATAAAAAGAGCTCAGAGATATAGCAGACGCCTCTGAGTTTTTTCCGGTTGCTTCTCTAAGCAGCAGCCAAGTGATCAGAAAGCCGCTGATCACGAAAAAAAACCTTACGCCTACTACGCCGCAGTACGTGCTAAACGAGTCCGGTTCTGCCGATGGCAGCCCATGAGCATACAGGACCATTCCGATGCTCAAAGCTCGCCAACCGTCGAGCGACGGAAGATGCCCGGAGCCGAACGGGCGATCCTGATCGCTCTTCGCTGTGTCAAATAATTTCTGAACCATGAGCTAGCGGACCATCTAAAAAACTTTCAGGTCCAACGTCTAGTTCGCGAAAGAGGGATTCTTCTGGCCGCCGTATTCTGTGCGAGAGGTCGCTGCAGCAATCTGAGGAACCGTTTGTCCAGCATGACTTAGGTTATCTAGCATCTTTAGGATCCCAGCGAGGGCAATAAACTGAGGGAATTCCGAGCGATAACTTCCGAACACGAGTATCGCCCAAAACGGATAAATAAACACTGGCAGAGCTACAAAAACAACATACGGAAAGAGCGTATCATCTCGAAGACGGCGGATGCACGTTGAGGCGGTCCGGAAAGCAGCCGCCATCAGAAAAAGGGCCGCCAAGAGTCCGACCACTCCGGTAAAGCGGATGGTTTCCACGTGGAAGCCATGGTAACTGCCCTTCGCTAGCGCTTGTTCCTGAGACGAATCCATGAAGCTGGTGTATCCTTGGATCGTATCAATGATCGCGTGCATTTCGCGGGAACTAAGTGCAAAGCCATCGCCCAGCCATTTGTTCTGGATATAGCGGTCCGTCCCCAGCGCCAGTCGCCACATTTCGAAACGCCATTCGGCGCTTTGTTCAGCGTCAACTCGGGCGGCGGAATCCACCTCCACAGGAAGTAGGGAGATCACGCGCTGGACTCCGTATGGCAGGTCCCGGACCTGGCCACTGAGCAAAAGGATGGCGAGAGCGAAGAAAGCGATAAACGAAACGCCTACGATATCGACGACCTTCCGCCGAATCAACGCCGACACGACGAAGGCGACGGCCAAGTAAGCGATGCCGCTGCGGAAGCCGCTGAGCAGCACCAGTATGCTACCTGATACTACCAAAACAAATAGAAGCGGTCGGAACGGATTTAAACAATTGAGCGGCCGGGTGAGACACAAGCATGGCAGGACCATTGCCTTGCCGAGCTGAGCGAAACCGTAACCACCCCGCACCACGGACAGGTCGCGTTCCACCGCACCTGCCACTGCTACTCCAAGGTTCACGTTCGAATAGATGGGCAACACGAGAGATGAAAAGGCAGGAGAGAAGTCCCCTGCGGTCGCGATAATTCCGTCCATTGCGAAGATCCCGATCATTAACACGAGAGCCCAGCGGATGCTGCGTACTTCCGGTTTGGCAAGGGCTATGCAAAAGTAAGCTACGACCGCGGAAGCGAAAATGAAATAGGGTTTGCCTCCCGCGGTGTCACCTCCGAGAAGCATTAGACCCGTTGGATTTCTGGCGTAAGCTTGGGCAATTACCACCACCTGGAGCAAAACCGCGCAATCGAGAAGATCAAATCGCCAGACAAAGTCCGGCTTTCGCATCGCAAAGCGGATGGCGAACATGGTCGCTGTCACCGCCGCAGCCAAAGCCCAAGGTGGTGGCGAACCCGGCAGAAAATTGAGGGTTCCCTGCAACCCCAAGGCTGCCGGGATCAGGACCCACACATGCTTCCCCAACGCCAGGATGATTGCCAGGCCCACGAAACCTGCCACCCATCCAACAGCCTCGAACTTCGCCGTTGCGGCAGCAGCCCCCAAATAGACTGCGAACGCTGCCGCGAGCCCGAGCACGAAGATGGCTTTAATTTTACTTGAGTCCATGTGTTCCAGAGTGGCTGGTTAAATCTTCCCCACGACCAGCAAGAATGTCATTGTCGTATGGTTGGATCAAGCGACGTTATTGGCGTCCTAGCGGCTGGCGTAGGTAACTACCGGTGAAAGGAGGACCAACCAGTCGCCATTGCTCGTTCCGTTGTTGTCGACCTCGAGGACGAGACGCTTGGTCGCGGGAAAACTTGCCGTCCACTTGCGGCGGACCCGTTCGGCAGCACTCACGGCGGACCTCGCGACGACGCGATCATCGACGAGGAGTCGGCACGAAACATCGCCCACCGCCGCCATGAACAGTTCGGTTTCAAGCTTCTTCACCGGCCGGGAGAACACGAATTCGATACGGGAAGGTGCGGTGGCGACGAAATGAGAGGTTGCTTCGCCGGGTTGTGTGGCAATTAAATCACGCAGGCCTTGCGTGAAGGCACCGTCTGCTACCTGACCGTCCCCGGGCCCGATATAGAAGCCGCTCTCTTCAATGATGGTCCACTTCGCTTTGAGTAGTGGCGTTGCAGCAGCATTCGCATCGTTTTTCGAGTGCTCACCAACGAGATCGCGCGACGTGGCTAGGCCCTCGGCGGAACCGATTGATTCCGCCAAGGTCCTCGCGGCCAGCGCCTCCTCGATCTTGCCGGCCTTGGTCAGGGCGGCGGATTCCTTTTCCAGCAGCTCGAGCATCTTGTCGGACATCGAGACGATCTCCTCCGCGTGGGCCTTGGCCGCCCGGGTCGCGGCCTCGTCGTAAGTCTCGCGGAGTTTCTTGAGATCGGCGCTGGCGGTGGCACCGATCGGCGGCAGCGGCTCCTCGTCCTTGTCGATGCGGGCGATCTCGTCGCGGACCGGCAGCACGTCCTCCAGATCGCCGGATTGTTGCGCCTTGTCCTGGAGGCGTTCCAAGGCCACGCGGTAACTCATGCGGAGCTTCTCCATGGCCTTCGCATGTTGCTCGACGGAGGCGGTGCGGCGGGATTCGAAGCTTTGCTTGAGCTTATCCAGCTTGGAATCGTCCTGCCCGCTGGCCGACGGGGCCACGAAAAGAAAGCACAGAGCCAGCAGGGATTTCACAATCGCTTTCATGGGATTTCAAATATTGGAGGCGGCGGCAGAGCCCGTCAAGCCGTCCGGCGGGATAGGCGGGACTGAGTAAAACCCGGAAAATGGACCAGGATTGATCGGATGGATGGGTATTCTGGAGAGCCTTGGATGGAATTCCATTTCATTCCCACCCTATTCATCTTATCCATCCCACTCCAAAAATTGTTCCGGCAGTTCCGAATCTCGCGGCTTTTCGCGATCTGGCGGCGAGTTCAGAAGTCGGTGCCTCGGGGAGTGGTCGTTCGTTGGAGACGAAGCGGGCTAGCGGCAGGTGGGGTAGCAACGGTGCGCCCTCGCTCGCCCGCGAAGCACCCTGAGGGTTGGTTGTTTCGTTGGAGATGGCGCGGGCTGCCGGGGACCGTTCCGGTCGGCCCAGGGGTCCGACCCTACCTTTGTGACCCTGCCCTTGTGCCGTCACAGCCGCCGCCGGACCTCTCGGGCGAGGAAGATGGCCTTGCCAAGGTGACGGTTGCGCTGGCGGAAGCGCTGGACTTGCCCGGGGAGTTCAGGATGGGCCGCGACGCGGGCTTCGAAGCGGGCGAGGGCCCAGCGGTAAAGTTCGAGATCCAAAGCGTTGTGGTCTTCGATGATCCGGCGGGTGGCAGGGTCCGGGCGGGCCGCCCGGACGGAATAGTGCCCGACTTTCCGCCGGAGGTAGTAAGGGTTCGTCCAGCCCAGTGACTCCGCCAGCATCAGCAGGCCTTCGTCGAAGCGCTCGCTGAGGAGGACGCCGGCAAAATGGGTTTCGAGGTGGGCTTTCGCTCGTTCGAGATCGTCCGGGCCGGGAATGGCACCGTCGAAATCCTCGATCCCGGCGATCATCCGGGTCATACCGTTGGAGAGTTCCCCGGAAAGGCCGCTGGTGACGTAGCCGGCGAGATCGAGCTGGCGGCAGATAACGGCGTCGTGCAGGTAGTGGTCGGCCTCGTTGAGCGCGTGATGGTAGTGGGAGACGAGCCGCGCCACGGGTTCACGCAGACAGGTAAGATAGCGGACGCCGGCAACCTCGCGGTGAAGGCCGGTGCTCAGGTGGCCCATGATCAGTTCCGGGCGGCCGGGGGAACCTTCGCGCAGGCGATCCAGCTCCGCCGCGGACCACGGGCCCGCGGCATCATGGCGGATCCATGTTTTTTCCGCCGGATACTGGTGGCTCAGGATCTTATGGAGGGTCGTCCCTGCCGTTTTCGGGATGTGGACGAAGACGAGCAAGGGCGGCGGGGGCGGGGTCAGGCGGGCGGGATCGGAGATTGGGCCGGGTCGGGATCGGATTGAGGATTGAGGATTGTTGATTGAGGATTGTTGATTTCCGATTTCAGACGGAGGAAATGGAGGTGGAATATTCGACTTTGAGGGCTGATTCCGAGCAACAATCAACAATCCACAATCCACAATCAACAATCGTCCATGGAGACGCGAGCCGGGAGCGCATGGGCCGGGGCTGCGGGCGAGCCGCCCGCGCCCCTCTTGGTGGAGGCGCGGCGCGCCGGATCGCGGGGCACGCTGCCGCCCTTGGTCGGATCGGGGAATCCACCTCGCCTTCATGCCCGGATGCTGGAGACGTTTGGCGGGGTGCCAGCGTCATGCGGGGAGTGTGACGAACGCGGCGGTTTGTTCAATTTAAAATGAACAGAAGTGGAGAGATCGACGGATTGATCGGAGAGGGTGCGTCTCGCGCCCACGAATTCTCCAATTCCGCGTGGGGCAGCTTGAGAGGCGGCCCGGTAACGTCGTCGCCTTTGCGGTTCCTGCTCGTGGGCGCGAGACGCACCCTCTCCGCCTTTGCGGTTCCTGCTCGTGGGCGCGAGACGCACCCTCTCCGCTTTCAAACAATCATCCCCGCGGCGAGGGTCTCGTTCGTCCCGGGGTCGATCAGGATGAACGATCCGGTCTGGCGGTTGCGGCGGTAGGAGTCGTGGATGAACCCTACCTCCCGGACCCGGCCAATGTTTTCACGCGTCCCGCCACCTCACCCTTCGACTGCCGCAGCAATGCGATCTCGGACGCGGTCAGCGGTCGGGGTGTTGAGGAGATAACGTGCTTCAGACTCCGTAAGGCATTCAAAGCTAAAGCCGAAGGTTCGGAGCCACCATGTTTCGAGTTCGGTTCCATGTTTCGCACGCAGTTGACGCAGGGTGTCCCCTGCCAGAGCCATCGTCGCAGAATAAGGTTTCCCCGTCAACACGGTGGCTCCAACGACGGTCCCTCCCTTTTGGAAATCCATCCCAGGGGAATCTGCGGACGTGAACCATCGGACAATGAATGTTGTTGCGACTCCCGGCTGTGCAAAGACGCCCCGACGAATTGGCTTAACGCCGGTCCAGCCCTACCGGGTTGATAGCGGCCTTGGCGAGCAACAGGGATGGTAGGGTCTGACCGCTGGGCGGATCCACTTTACCATGCGGCGGCGGAGGTCGATGCGGGCAATTCCTCGGCGGATTCTTTCGCGTCCCACCCTCGGGGGTGACGAGTTGATCGGAGAGGGTGCGTCTCGCGCCCACGAATTCTCCAACTCGGCGTGAGCAAGAAAGTGAATACCAGGAAATCAGCACTAAGGTGCGCCTTGATTTTTGTAATCATGTTCTGGCGGTGCGGGAAGGAGGATCGGGGATCGTCAGGTAAGCGGGGCAGTCGTGATCGCCGCCGCGGACATCTGCCGCAGCGAGCCGGGCCCGTGTCGACCACAGGTCGACACTCCTTATTTCGGCCTGCGGCCTTAAAAAAAGACAGGGGCAGAGAGCGAAGCGCTGGCTCTATTTCAGCTTTTCAGCTTTTCAAACAATCATCCCCGCGGCCAGGGTCTCGTTCGTCCCGGGGTCGATCAGGATGAACGATCCGGTCTGGCGGTTGCGGCGGTAGGAGTCGTGGATGACGGGCCGGGCGGTGCGCAGGGTGATGCGGCCGATGTCATTCATCGCGAAGGTGCCGGGCTGCTCGATCTTGTGCAGGGTGTTGATATCGACGAGATACTTCACCTCGCTGACGACGGCTTGCATTTCCCGCGTGGTGTGGCGTAGCAGGACCTTGGCCCGCGGCGGCATCGGCTTGTGGGAAAACCAGCAGATCATCGCCTCGATGTCCTGCGAGGTGTGAGGCGGGTTGTTCTTTTTGACCAGCATGTCGCCACGCGAGATGTCGATCTCGTCGCACAAGGTGAGCGTCACGCTCTGCGGCGCGAAGGCTTCATCAAGGTCGCCATCCGCGGTGTGGATGGACTTGATCCGGCTGGTGAAGCCGGAGGGCAGCACCGAGACCTCGTCGCCGGGCCTGAAAACGCCGCCGGCGACGCGGCCGGCGTAGCCGCGGAAGTCGTGCCACTCGTCGCTCTGGGGGCGGATCACCCACTGGACTGGAAAGCGGGCGTCGACATGGTTCTCCTCGCCGCCGACGTAAACGTGCTCCAAGTGATAAAGCAACGAGGGCCCCTGGAACCAGGGCATGTTGGTCGACTTGTCGACGACGTTGTCGCCGTTGAGCGCGGAGATCGGGATCGGGGTGATGTCGACGATGTTGTCGAGGCGCGAGGCGAACTCCTGGTAATCCTTGACGATCCGGTTGTAGATTTCCTCGTCGTAGTTCACGAGGTCCATCTTGTTGACGGCGACGACGACATGCTGGATGCGCAGCAGATTCGCGATGAAGCTGTGGCGCTTGGTTTGCTCGATCACCCCCTTGCGCGCGTCGATCAGGATGATCGCCAGATTGGCGGTGGAGGCGCCGGTCACCATGTTCCGCGTGTACTGGATGTGCCCGGGGGTGTCGGCGATAATGAACTTGCGCTTCGGCGTGGCGAAGTAGCGGTAGGCGACATCGATGGTGATCCCCTGCTCGCGCTCGGCCTTGAGGCCGTCGGTGAGAAGCGCCAGGTCGACATGGCCGTCGCCGCGGCGCTTGGAGGTTTCCTCGATGGCCTCGAGCTGGTCCTCGAAGATCGACTTGGAGTCGTAAAGGAGGCGGCCGATGAGGGTGGATTTGCCGTCGTCGACGGAACCGGCGGTGGTGAAGCGGAGTAAATCCATGAGTCTGAAAGTCTAAATGTCTGAAAGTCGAAAGTCGGAAAGGCAGGCGTCAGAAGCGGAGGTGCTTGGCGAGGTTTTCGATACCGCCACTGAGATTCTCGCTGAAATCGCGAAGTGCCTGGGCCTCGCCGCTCGAAAGGTAACGACGATCCTCCGCGAGATAGAGCATGGAGCGGACTTCGCCATTGGATCCCTTGGCGATGTCGAGAAATCGGGCGAAATCAGGATCGCTGCGGCGCTCGAAGCCCTCGGCGATATTGTTCATCACGGAAACCGCGGCCCTCTGGATCTGATCTCGAAACCCGAAGTCACGCGCCGAACAGGAATCAGGACCAAAGCCGTCATACACGGCATTCGCCTGAACCCGGGCTTCCTGCCAGATGCGCAAGTCTTCGAAACGTTTCGCGGTCATGAATTCGGAGTCTGTATGTCTTAAAGTCTAAACGTCGAAGGTTGAAGTTCGAAGGCAGAGCTGCCTTTCGACTTTTAGACTTTCGACATTCAGACTTTGAGACGGATTTAGAAGTACCCTTCCTTCTTGCGGTCCTCCATCGCGGTTTCGGAGCGCTTGTCATCGGCGCGGTTGCCGCGTTCGGTCTGGCGGGCGGCGGCGACTTCCTCGATGATGTGCTCCATCGTGGTGGCGGTGGATTCGATCGCGCCGGTGATGGTGGCGTCGCCCATGGTGCGGAAGCGGATCATCTTGCGCTCGACCGTTTCACCGTCGCGCGGCTGGACGAACTCGGAGACGGCGAGGATGGTGCCGTTGCGGGTGACGGTGTCGCGTTCGTGGGCGTAATAGAGGCTGGGGAGGACGATGCCTTCGCGCTGCATGTACATCCAGATGTCCATCTCGGTGAAGTTGGACAGCGGGAAGACGCGGAAGTGCTCGCCGGAATGCTTGCGGCCGTTGAAGAGGTTCCAGAGTTCGGGGCGCTGGTTCTTGGGGTCCCACTGGCCGAAGTCGTCGCGGTGGGAGAAGAACCTCTCCTTGGCGCGGGCCTTTTCCTCGTCGCGGCGGCCGCCGCCGAGCAGGGCGTCGAACTGGTATTCGGCGATGGTGTCGAGCAGCGTGGTGGTCTGGGCGCGGTTGCGGGAGGCGTTCGGGCCTTTCTCTTCGACCACGCGGCCGTCATCGATCGACTTCTGGACGGATCCGACGATCAGGCGGGCTTCCAGCTTCGCGGCGAACTCGTCGCGGTAGTCGATGGTTTCCGGGAAATTGTGGCCGGTGTCGACGTGGACCAGCGGGAAAGGCATGCGCGCCGGGTGGAAGGCCTTGCGGGCGATCCAGGCCATGACGATGGAGTCCTTGCCGCCGGAGAAAAGCAGGCCCGGGTTCTGGAACTGGGCGGCGGTTTCGCGGAGGATGAAGATCGCCTCGGCTTCGATCTGGTCGAGGTGGGAGAGCTGGTAGTTGGGCATCGGGAAAGCCGGTGGGTCGGTGGTTCGGTGAGCCGGTGATTCGGTGAGCCGGTGATTCGGTGGAAACCGAAATACCGATGCACTGGAACACCGCTCAAGCGGGGCGGGAGGAAAAGCCGGGTTGGCTGGTGGCGGCAAGGAATAATTACTTAGTTTAGCAACTTAGTAATGATTTAATCATCCCTAGGGTGCCAACGATCCAAGGCGTGTTCGAAACTGACGAGTTCCCGCATCAGCGCGTTGTAGCGACCATACGGATTCCCTGGCTCCGACATGAGGATCTCGTACAGATCAAGCTCCGCGCTGCAATCAGGCTTTCCGGAGAGGGAAATGGCACCGACCCTCGCCAGTCGTGGCGCAGCAATACGAACGAGGCAGGCATTGATCCCGTGACGGCCGACGGCGCGATCAGCGAGCCCTTCAACAATTCTCGCCCCCCCGGGCAAATCCTTGAATTGTTGAGCGATGCTAATCATGGCGTGGGAGGTGGATCAAAGTCGCGAAGGAAAGAAACAACGGACGAGCGGAAGGAAGCGGGATCAATGGCGGGGTAGCGTATCAAGTCAGCTTCGATCCTACCGAACAATTCCAGAAGTTTGTCAGGCCGGACAAGGCCGTCGCCGAACATCGCTGACACGTCGACCAAGTCGCGCGCATGCCCACGCTCCAGCTTGGCGAGCGCCTGACTGTAGGGATCGTAGTGAAAGAAATCGAGACGGCCGTGACGATCAATGAAAAGGCTTCGCTCCCGCCACCCCGGCAACGGAGGAATGAATTGATCGGGGGCCGCCAACTCGACGTTTACGGAAAGCTCCTCCTTCAGCACTGCCAAAGCTTCAAACAAACCTGCAGGTTCGGGATCGGCTTTGAGATCGATATCGATCGTCATGGGGCGCCAGCCATGAAGTAGGGCGGTCGCGCCCCCCGTCAGATAAATCCGGCCTTCACCCCGAACCTTCCGTCCCAGCGAAGAAAGGAACTGCTCAAGCTTCTCGCGATCCAAGGGAGGGCGCATCGGAGGAACAAGTCAAACGGAGCCGAAGGTTTCGGAGCCCGCCGGACCGCGACTCCGGACGAACTCCAGCACCTCGAACACCGCGTCCTCGATGCTGAGCACTTCGGTATCGAGCACGAGGTCGGCCTGCTGGGGCTCTTCGAAGCTGCTGTCGCGGCCGGTGAAGTGGGCCACCTCGCCCTTCGCGGCTTTCGCGTAGAGGCCTTTGACGTCGCGTTTCTCGCAGGCTTCGAAGCTGGCCTTCACATAGACCTCGGCGAAGTCGTCGCCGAGGATGCCGCGGGCGAGGTCGCGATGGATGCCGCGCGGGGTGATGAGCGAGCAGAGGACGATCACGCCATTCGCGGCGAGGACCTTGGCCACTTCGGCGGTGCGGCGGATGTTTTCGAGGCGGTCATCGTCGGAGAAGCCGAGGTTGGTGTTCAGGCCGGTACGCAGGTTGTCGCCATCCAGCCGCACGGTGAAGCGGCCTTGGTCGTGGAGGACGCGCTCGACGCCGGACGCGATGGTGGATTTCCCGGAGCCGGACAGCCCGCAGAACCAGAGCACGATGCCGCGCTGGCCGAGCGAGGTTTCCTTGTCGTGGCGCGGAAGGGTGGCGTGCGGGTGGATGTTGGACATGGAAGAAGAAAGGCTGAAATGCTGAATCCTGAAATGCTGAAGTGCAAGGTAGGACAGCATTCGCGTCAGGTTAAGCCACAACGCGCTGACTGACAGTGAATTAAAACGGAAAAAAGTCCGAATTATGTGTTGACAGGGTGAGCGAGCCGGCAAGCTCG
>JBIPNO010000127.1:0-6577 GCA_044372775.1 Haloferula sp. | reverse complement strand
CTTCGAGCAGACCAAGGTCGCCTTCACGACCCTGATCGGCGATGCGGCCAAGGCGGAGCAAACCCTCGGCAAACTCCGCGAACTCGGGGCCAAGACGCCGTTCGAGTTCCCGGAACTGGCGGATGCCGGCCGCAAGCTCATCGCCTTCGGTGAATCCGCCGACTCAGTGCCAGAAACACTCCGCCGGATCGGTGACGTATCGGCAGGCGTCCAGGCGCCGGTCAACGAGATCGCGGAACTCTACGGCAAGGCGCGGGTCCAGGGGCGGCTCTTCGCCGAGGACATCAACCAGCTTACCGGCCGCGGCATCCCGATCATCCAGGAACTCGCCAAGCAGTTCGGCGTGTCGGATTCCGAGGTGAAGAAGCTGGTCGAGTCCGGCCAGGTCGGCTTTCCGGCCATCGAGCGGGCCTTCGTTTCCATGACCTCCCAGGGTGGCAAGTTCGCCGGGATGATGGAGGCGCAGGGAGAGACGACTTCCGGCCTGTTCTCGACGCTCAAGGACACGATCAACGAGGTGTTCCTCACCCTCGGCACCCCGATCAACGACGCCATCCGTCCCCTGGTCGAGCAGGGCATCGGGCTCGTCCAGAAGCTCACGCCCCTCGCCACCGAAGCGGGCCAGCGGGTCAAGGAGGCGGTGATGTTCGTGATCGCCGCGTTCAAGAGCGGCCAGCTTCTCGACCTGGTCAGCTCCGGCTTGAAGCTCGCCTTCGCGGTCGGCGTGAACGCTCTGGTCAACGGCTTCCGCACCGCCATCGAATTCTTCTGGAACCTCCTCACCGACGGCGCGATGTGGAAGAGCCTCGGCACCACCTTGCTCGGGCTGGTGGCCGGCTTCGGTGCCGCGCTGCTCAACGCGTTCCAGACGCCAATCGTCTATCTCCAGGCGGGCATGGAATGGGTGATCGCCCACCTGCTCAAGGGGCTGCTCAAGATCCCGGGGATGAACGAGCTGCTCGGCTTCGAGGCAGGCGACGTGGAGACCAACTTTGGTAGCATCCTCAAGGACCGGAAGGAATCGGGCGCGGACCTCTTCGGCATGAACTTCAAAGAGATCGCCGAGGGTGCTCAGGGGCTGATCGGCCAAGGTGCCCCGCAGCTCGGCGAACGGGTGGCGGAGGCGGCACGCAAGGCGGGCGAATCCACCGGCAGCGAACTCATCGACACCCGCGGATTGCGGGACAGCTTCGGCAAGGTGGCACAGTCGATCCGCGACACGATGCCCAAGCCCGAGGATGCCGCCAAGACGGTGGCCGCCGCCGGGAGGGTCAGCGGCACCGCGCCGGCAGCCGCCAAACCAAGCACCTCCACCCTCGCACCGATCGTGACCTCGCTCGGTAAAGTCGGTGGCGGCGGCTACTCGTCTGGGGCGCTGGATGCGCAGCGCGAAAACAACCGGCTCACCGGCGAAACCAACCGGCTGCTCAACGACCTCAACCGGCGGGTCGACAAGCTCGGAGGCGGCGGCCAGGCGGCCTTCGGTTGACGCCGCGTCCCGGCCACGATGCCGAGACACGTTTCCATCCAGCCGGGACGCCTCTACCCGCAGCCGGGCTACTCCGTCCAGATCGACAAGGAGGGCAAGTGGACCGCCACCCAGATCTTCCTCTGCCACCGCAGCTCCGCCGTCGCCCTGATTCCGCGACCCGGCACGATCCATCCGGAGATCAACTTCATCCAGGTCTCGCAGGTCACCGCCAGCTTCACCGAGGGCGACCTCGCGGAAATCACCTGCCAGTATGCCGGGGCGGAGGAAAAGGAAGAAGCGGACGAAAAGAACAACGCCGTCTACTCGATGGGGCTATCGCTCTCGGAGGAGCCGCTGCTCAGTCACCCGCGCTACAAGGACCTTGAGGACAAGGAACGCGAGGCGATCCAACTGATCCAGTCAGGCAAGGACAAGGACGACCAGGGCAACAAGCTCCGCGACAAGATCGAGAGCGAACTGGGCACGGAAGTTCTCGGTAAGATCGAACGCGGCCAGACCAGCTACTACAGCCCGCGCGTCACCTGGCGCGAAAGCTGGGTGCGCGACAAGCCGGCGAAGTCGTCTGATCTCAACGACATCGGGAACATCTCAGAACCATCCGGCGAAGTGCCGGAACTGGCCGGAGGCCGCAACTGGTTGCTCAACGGCGTGAGCCAGTCGCAGGAGGGCAAGTCATACCGCATCGAGATGGAGTGGCTGGCCAGCGACCGGGGCGGCTGGGACGAGGACATTTACAAGGACGAGGAATGAACCGGCTGCCACCCAAGAAAAAGCGCGGGGATCCGATCCTTGCCGAGGACTGGAACGCCCTGCTCGACGCCATCGCCTCGCGCACTCCGCGACCGGGGACGGGGCTTGAACTCATCGCCTCGTCGGGTGGCTTCACCTACTCGCGCCCCGGTCCTGGCCTCGCACCGAATCCCGGGTTGCCGCCCTTCGCGGTCATCGGCATTGAGAAGAAGGACGACAGCTATCAGGTCACGATCAAGGAAGGTTGGGTGATCGAGCGCAAACCCAAGACCGACGACACGCCGGCGGTGAAGTTCCACATCCCGAAAGCTGGCGAAGAGACGCTCGACACCATCCCCCGCCCGCAAATCGCCATGGCCTTCGGCGACACGCTCTGGTGCAAGATCGTCACCGATGAGATGGGCGAGATCAGCGAGGAGCCCGAAATCCTCGCCGCGGCCGAGGACCAGGATGGCAACCATTACTACCCCGAGGACCCGGCGGGATCGGGAAGCGACGGCGAGTATTTCGTGAAGCTCTTCAAGCTGGAGGACGACGGCGGCACGCCGAAGGTGAAGGTCTATCAGCAGAGCGACATCGAGCACTGGGCGCAGCTCTGGACCGGCGAGAACGTCGGAGGAGGTGCCCACGTGTTCAAGGACCACAAGGAGGACTCCAACATCTACCGCTTCCGAACCGTCCGCGGCGACTACGGCATCCGCGAGAACGAGGCCACCGACGAGGTGGAGCTCGACTTCCGGGCGGCCAACGTCGGCACGGGCAAGCCGGTCTGGGTTCAACCGCTGGACGGCTCGGGGCAGCCCGACGAGGACCCACCCGACGGACCTGCTGAGTTCCGCTCAATCGCCGAGCGGGCGACCCAGCCGCAAATCCGAGTGAAGTGCGAGCCGCCCAATCCGGGCGATCCCCTCCCCAAGGAAATCCGCATCGAGGGCAACGGCTACGACGCCGGGGTGACCGCAGCCCGCAAGATCACCATGACGGTGCGCGACGGCCTCGTGAAATCCCTGCTGAACGAGGAACTCGTCACCGGCAACCTCAACCTGGAGATCCACAACTTCAGCTACAACAACGCCGGGGAGATTTACGGCCAACCCTACCTGTCGGGCATCCTCTACTGGCGCGACGGGGTCTTTGCCGGGGTGACCGACCCGACGCCCGGCAACGATCCGCCCGGCTTGCAGATCCGCCAGGTCGCATGGCTGGTTTCGGCGGCTTGAGCACCGGTTGACAGCGGCCCACCGGCGTGAGGCTCTACGTTGACCTGGAGACACTGGAATTGATCGAAGGGCCGGGATTCCGCAACCCGGTCACTTCGTTACGCTTCAAGCGCGGGGACGCCGCGAAGCTGGAGGTGAGCTTCCTTGCCAACGGGACCGCCGCTTCCGAGATCGGTAACCCGGCCACCCTCGAACTCCAGCTCGGGCTCAAACCGCGCGGGCGCTACGACGTCGGCTACCTCGTCCATGAATCCGCCTGGGTGCTCCCGGCGACCGGCGCGACCAGCCCGGTTTACTCCTGCTCGCCAAGCTTCAACACGGTCGAGCTCGATTCGGCGATGCAGGTCGGTTCTTCCACCGGCACCGAGCTTTCCGAGATCGGCCTCATGGGCGAGATCACCTGGCGCGAGGGCAGCGGCCAGCCAACCTCCACGCGGACCTTCCTCGTCATCGTCGAGAACGACGTGAACCGCGGCACGGAAGGCGTGCCTGTCGATGGGGAGCCCGCGTATCCGGCACCATCCGCGATCGAACTGGTCGCCCGCAAGGGAGTGGCGAACGGCTATGCGGGGCTGGATTCCGGAGGCAAAGTGCCCGCCGGCCAACTCGCGATCACCGCGGCCTCCATCTCGGATTCGACCACCACCGGTCGCGCCCTCATCAAGGCGACTTCCGCCGCATCGGCCCGCAGCGCCATCAGCGCGATGGCAACGCCCTCGTTGTCCGGCTCGACGCTCTACGGGCTGAACCAGTCCGCCGCTTGGGTGGGCATCGCCCAAGGACTGCGTGCCGTGCTGACCTCGCCCTACAACTACGCCACCTACCCGCTGCCGCTCGACTTCAAGGGCCTCACGCTCTACGTCCTCGACCCGTCCTACGTGGGGTCCGGCTACACACTTGGCGACCTGGTGAGCTACATGGCGGCCTTCCATGGAGCAACCTTCTGGAGCCAGGTTTTGGCCAGCGGCTCAGGGGCCTGGACCGTCCCCGGCTTCGCGGTGCTCAACGCCAGCCCAAGCGCCAGCATTCCGCTCGGGCTCTATTCGGGTCCCACCCTGACCAGCCAGCCCGGCAGGCAGAATCCCGGTTCCGAGGTTTATCTCGATCCATACGGCATGGCCGTCCTGCGCTTTCTCGGCACCGAACTCGTCTCCGTCCACGGCGACCTCTTCGCAAGCGGCGGCGGCGGCGGCGGTTACTACGGCTCCTACTGATTTTTCCACCCCATGAAACTGACCTGCTTCATCTTCACCCACGCCCCCGAGGCCCCGCTGCTTGGCCGGTGCATCGCCACCGCCCGTTCCGGCGTGGGAGCCCATGACGCGTCCTTCGTCGTCGTCGAGGACGGCAACTCACCGCTGCCGCAGGCAACGCGAACCGCTTTGCTCGCTGACGGGGTGGCGGTCGTTCGGACCCACGAGCCGCGCCTTGGTAACCTGCGGGGCGTACGCTGGTTCACCGAGCAGATGGCCGTGATGTCGGACCATGCGGGCGAAGCGGACCTACTGGTCAAGATCGACCCGGACACCCTGGTTCTTTCGCTCGCCAACGTGGTCAAGCCGCTGGTTGAGAAACCCGCTCTGGCAGGCACCGGTTACGGCCGGAACGAACTCTTCCTCTACGGCTCCTGTTACGCGGTTCGCCGCTGGATCGTGGACTACTTGGCAGCCAAGTATTCCCGACTTGGTGACATCGGGCAGGACGAATTGCGGGTGGCCACCGCCATCACCAACGGGGGTTCGATAGTCCGTCCGGTCCATGAGGACGTGCTGCTGAGTCGCGAAGCCCTCGCGTTTGGCGGTCTCGATTTCAGCATGAATCGAACCCGCTATTCCTACGACAAGGACAGCCGCGACCTTGCCGCGCTCAAGCTGGAATCCGACGTCGTGCTCTTCGGCAATCCAGGCCCGGTTTCCCACGGCGGTGGCGATGCGCGGCAGGTGATCTCGCGTGTGATGGATGCCTTCCTCGCTGCGGACATCAACGCCGGCCCGCTGCCCGATGGCGAGAAGCCCGTCGTCATTCTCGGACTCGGACCCGGCCGCTCGGGCACCTCGTTCATGGCCACCCTGCTCAATCTCCAGCCGGGGGCGTGGATCAGCCACGAGAGCTATTCGCCGGTCCTCCTCAACCTGCCCGGCGTAGAAGGATTCGCCAAGCGGCTCGTCGAGGGACGTCCCGGACGCCGCTTCGTCGGCGACTTCACTGCGCTCAATACATGGATGGCGGCAGGGATGGCCCGATGGCTCGTCGCCGAAGGCTACACGGTGAAAATCGTCTCCACCGTACGGGACGAAGACGAGCTGGTCGCGACGTGGATCTCAATGATGGAGCGCCACAAGCACGATCCCTTCGTCACCGTCCCGCCCGACGGCTGGGTCCACCGGGGATGGTCGAAGGCACTGCCCAAGTTCGATGCGATTCCGATCCGGGAAGGACGCGTCCGCGCCTACCTCGGCTGGTGCCGTGACCACGTCGCCGCGCTGGAGGACGAGTTCCCTGGCATGGTCCGACCGATTGACACCGCCGACATGAACGACCCGGCGGAGATCAACGCGCTGCTCGACTGGATCGGCATGCCGGCCACCGGTCGCCGTCTCGAACTGCTCGGAACCCCCGTGAACAACAGCCCGACACCATGAACCTACGTTCCGCCATCGCCCGCATCGAAGGGGCCTTTGCCGCCCGCATCCGGCAGGGCATCACCATCGGAGGCGTCACCCTGCGTGCCGCCGATTCCGACCGCACCGCCTTCACCCAACTGCTGACCATGCTCAACGAAGCAGAGCGCCTTGGCATGCTGCCGCCGACTACGACCATCGCCGACCGCGACGGCACGCCCCATGCCATGCCCACCGAACAGGTCCGGGCCAGGCTCGTCGAGTATGGCGGCATCTACCAGTCCCTCTGGCTCCGGAAGCTCAACCTAGAGAACGCCGTCAAAGACGCGGCCGACGACACCGCCCGAGCCGCTATCCCGATCACCTTCGCTTGATCCATGCGCCATCCATTCGACTACGACTACATCCTGAAAGCCATCGTCGGCATCGCCTCGCCGCTGGTCGGCGTCATCACCTCATTGCAAGAGCAGATCGAGTGGACGCTGCGCGTCTCG
>JBIPNO010000126.1:0-6657 GCA_044372775.1 Haloferula sp. | reverse complement strand
CCATTTGCGGCATGCTCCGGTGGCTGCGGAGGTGGAACAGGTGGTGGATGCGAAGCTGCGGAGCGGGTTGGAGAAGATCCTCATCCTGTTGCGCACGCGCACGAGTCATGACTTTTCATTTTACAAGAGGAACACGCTTCACCGAAGGATCGAGCGGAGAATGGGGATCCATCAGATCGGAAAGATCGCGACTTACATCCGTTATCTTCAGGAGAATCCCCAGGAGCTTGATTTGCTATTCAAGGAGCTGCTGATCGGAGTCACGAAGTTTTTCAGAGATCCCGAATCGTGGCGGATCGGCAAGGAGACCTGCCGACTGTGCGACTTTCTTCGTATTCATGGGCATCTGTGCGTTGGTGGGTTGATCGGGGTGCCGCAGGGTGTGCGGTCCTGAACGGTCATTTTGTGTGAAATCCGTGTGGAATCCGGGGATCCTGTCCCGATGTTGGCAGGACTCCGGTGACTGGCACCACTGAACACCCTGGTTGGACAGGCGGTTGTGGTGGTGGGTTCTTTTCATCGGTCACACGTCTGCCAGATCGGAGAGTCCGATCAAGGGCTTTCGGAGGATTTTTCGCATTGTCGGATTCCAACGGCCAAAAACATATCATCCGGCTCCGTTTCGCAGCTCCGGCTTCAGTGGGAACGAGCATTATTACCACATATCCAAATCTCCTCCCCTATATTTTCACACTTCTAAACAATCAGATAAAGCGAGCCATCACCCCCGATCTTGCCCCGCACATAAATTGTTCTTATGAACACTCTTTGTGCCCTCGATCTACCAGCCCCGCCGTCCCCGCGCCTCGCCCCTCTGGCAGCTCGTCCGCCACGGCTGGGACGAATTCCTCGCCAACTACGAAAGCAAACACCGCAAGGATCTCGGCCCGCTCCACTCCGCCGCCACGGCCACCGTCGAATCCTTCCTCCGCTGTGGCGACCTCGCCTCCGGCTTCACCCGCTTCCAATGCCCCGATTGCGGCCACGAACGCCTCCTCGCCTTCACCTGCAAGGGCCGCCACTTCTGCCCATCCTGCCATCAACGCCGCGTCCGCTCCACCAGCGACTGGATCGCCACCGCCGTCTGCCACGAAGTCCCCCACCGCCAATTTGTCTTTACCATTCCCAAAGTCCTGCGCGGCATCTTCCGCAAACGACGTCATCTCCTCACCCACCTCTTCCACACCGCCACCGCAACCCTCCGCGACGCCTTCCGCACCCGCCTCAACCTCCCCGAAGGCAGACTCGGTGCCATCGCCGCAGTTCACACCTTCGGCGACTATTTGATCTTCCACCCCCACCTTCACGTCCTCGCCGCCAACGGCCTCTTCACCCCCGACGGCCATTTCCACTGCATGCCCGCCGAAGACCTCGACCCTGCCATCGAACTCTTCCGCCACCGCTTCCTCCACGCCCTGCGCGAAGCCAAGCTCATCAGCCCCGGAAAACTCGCCGACCTCCTCTCCTGGAAACACTCCGGCTTCCACATCCACGACGGCGGCGAGAAACCCGTCGCCGCCCACGACAGCGCCGGACGCAAGCGTTTGGCGGAATATCTCTTCCGCCATCCCTTTTCCCTCCAGAAAATCACCTGGAACGCCAGCACCCAGACCGTCATCTACCGCTCCAAACGACACTACAACACCAAGCGCAACTTCGAGATCTTCAAAGCCCCCGACTTCATCGCCGCCGCCCTCCTCCACCTCCCGCCAAAAGGACAGCAAACCGTCCGCTACTACGGCATCTACTCCAACAAAACCCGCGGCCAACAACCCCTCATCCCCGACCACATCATCCGCCCTCCAGCTTCTTCAAATCAACAATCCAAAATCAACAATCATCAATCGGAAATCCAGACACCGGAAATCCTCCTCATCCCCGCACCTCCGAAACAATCCGCCCGCGACATGCGCCCCCTCTGGCGTGACCTCATCTTGCAAACATGGGGCGGCGATCCGCTCGAATGTCCCTGCTGCAAGGGCACCATGAAAGCCGTCCGCAAAGTCATCCGCCGCGAGGAAATCCAATTCTTCCTCCGCCTCCACGGTCTCTGGGAGGGAATCGTCATGCTTCCACGCCCGCCACCGCCGCCCTTCGACATCGACACCATGGAGCCCATCGAGCCACCCTGGCAGGCGATCAAGGAATGGATCCCCGACGACGAACCCGACCTCGACTGGTTCAACCGTCCCCGGAATCCGCCAAATCCCGACCCGGATGGCATCGACCAACGACCGGAGTGGCGGGCTCCAAAGGTCAAGTTGGACGACGGCCGCATTCTGGTCCTCGAATCCTCCTGACCGCGCCCGCCGAAAAAAATGCTCCCGCCGCCAAAAAAAAACTTGGCAAGGCGGTCTGGAGAGCTTTGCTCGCAGCAAATGGAAGTCACAGCGAAATTTCCCAATCACGCCACATTCCGGCGCGAACTAGGGATTTTTCGTGCCGAAACACCGCGCACTGACAGACCGAAACACCTCTTTCGTCCCCTTTTCCCCCGCAACCCCCTTTTCCCCGCCTCCGGTCCGGCCACCGGCTCTTTCAACGGCCTTCACCCCAAAAGCAAATTCCTAGCAGCCAGCCCGGAGGGTATTCACCGTCCGGGGTTTTTTTCTTATCTGCAATCAGCGGGCATCCACCTGGTATTGCTTCCGCAGGGCGGCCAGAACCGCCTCGAAGTCGTAGAGGTAAAACCGGGGGCTGATCTGGAGGTAGGGAATTTTCCGCTTCCGAGCCCACTCATCAATCGTGCGGGGGCTGACGGAGAGACGTTTGGCGAGTTCCTTCTTCTTGAGCAGGGTCGGGGTATTGGTCGGAGTGTTCATATTGACGCACCGATTGCGGTGTCAACGAACTGGCTGTCATGGCGACATGACAAGTGCCTTCAGTCGCTCCCGGATTGACCAAGGGAGTCCGTTCGGTATCCAGCCCTCGGGCGGCAGGATCGACCACCACGCCTTCGTCGCCTCCGCGTCCACTACCTCCCGGTAGCTGCGGAATACCTGCTTGGGCGAGTTACCAGCCTCCAGAGAGGTTCTGGCTACGTCGCCAGTCTCCGCTACCCGATAGCTGATGAACGAGTGTCTGAGGGCATTCTGACGCCATCCACCGGGGATCTGAGCTTTTAGGGCGGTATCGCCTAGGGCACCCGAGGCGTCGGCGATGGTGATAATCGGACCGGTCTCCTCGCGCCATGGGGCGAGCCATGCCTTGAGGTTGTCGGAGAGCGGAACCAACCGGCGTGCGGCCGTCTTCGCCTTCCGGCCTGCGATTTCGATGTGGCCGCGATCCCACTTGATGTCCTGCCAAGTCAAGCGACCGATTTCCGCCGACCGGATTCCGGCAAATCCGCCGATGGCGATGAGCGGGAGGATTCGGGCATGGGCGGCCAGCAAGAGGCTTTCCATTTCCTCGGGGGTGAAGATCGAGATTTCCTTGTCCGGCACCTTGAACGAATCGCTCTGTTCCGCCGCTGTTTTCCGGTCGGGGTGCAGGTATCCCTGTTTCTTGGCAAAGCCGAACATGGTGACGACGTTGCGCCGGATGCCGTTTTTGCTGACCGGCCCGAGCTTCGTGAGTCCATCGAGGAACCGGTTGATGTCGGCGGTCGTCACGTCCGCGATGTTGCCCGACACGTCGTCGGTGAACCGCTTGAGGTTGTTTGTGGCGTTCCGGACATAGACGTCACTCACTCCCTTCCGCTTCAGCGACTCGACGAACTCGGCAGCCACCTGGACGTTGCTGCGGACGGCGATCAGGTCGGCACGGTTCGCGGCGTAGAACCGGACGGCATCGGACAAGGGGACCTCACCGGCCGTGCGGCGGGCGCTGGCCCATTCCTCGATGGCGGCGGCGAGTGTTACTCCGTGGTCGCGGGCGGTCCGTTCGCAATACCGGAGCAGGTCGATGTCGCGGCGGGTGGCCTCGCACGATTCGGTGCTGCCGTTGATGAGACGGACGGTGATTTGCTGTGCGACCATTTTCGCCTCGTCCATGCAGGAGAGACAGCGCGTGCGCCGCCGCCCACCTTCCTGCCATGCGAGGGTGAACTGGTCGTATCCATCCTTGCGGTTGATCGTGTAGATCCGGACTTTGGCCGGACCTGTTCCGATTTCCACGACTGCGCTTCGGCGTTTGCGTTTCCGGGACATAGGCCCCGGTTTCCGAGTCAACTTGTGTGGAATGACGTGCGGAAAGCCTGTCGTGGCTTCCTTGCTATCCCTGTATCCGGTTGATACCGAATACCTTGCGGGATTGTTGCTGGACGATGGCGGATGATGAGGGAGGAGACGTTGCCGGCGCTTTTGGCGAATCGTCCGCCCGGGCCATTGCGGGCGTGGGTGGCCGGCTGTTCGACAGGAGAGGAGGCCTACTCGCTGGCGATTGTGTTCAAAGAGGTCATTGAGAAGCTCAAGCCATCGAAGAATTTCAAACTGCAGATCTTCGCGAGTGATTTGGATCGTGATGCGATTGATAAGGCTCGGCACGGGTTGTTTGCGGAGGGCATTTCGGCGGACGTATCAACGGGGAGGTTGCGCCAGTATTTCATGAAGGAAGAGGGTGGCTACCGGGTCCGTCCGGAGATCCGGGAGATGGTGGTATTCTCACCCCACAGCCTGATCATGGATCCGCCGTTCACCAAGTTGGACGTTCTGAGCTGCCGCAACCTGCTGATTTATCTAACAGCCGAGATGCAGAAGAAGCTGTTTCCGTTGTTTCACTACAGCCTGAATCCGGGAGGTGTTCTGTTTCTTGGAAGTGCGGAAACGATTGGTCATTTCACGGACCTGTTCACCGTGATTGACGGAAAGTCGCGGATTTTTCGTCGCAGCGAATCGGTCGTGAGACCTGAGCCAATCCAGTTCCCCTCATCTTTCGCGATGCCATTGGCGACCGTTTCCGGCGCATTGCCATCGGTGAAACCGTATCAAAGCCTGCAGGTTTTGGCGGAGCAGCTGATCCTGAATCGTTATGCTCCGCCTTCGGTGTTGGCGAACGAGCAGGGAAACATTTTGTATATCAGCGGGCGCACCGGGAGGTATCTGGAACCTGCGGCGGGAAAGGCCAACTGGAACGTCTTCGCGATGGCACGTGAAGGATTGCGTTATGAACTGACGAACGGATTCCATCAGGCGTTATGGGGGCCTGGTATCGTTCATCTGCGGGATCTGAACATCGGTGTGGAGGGCGGGAACCATTGCGTCAGTATTTCCATTGAGCAGCTGAGTGAATCCGAGCCGCTTCGAGGCATGGTGATGATCGTTTTCACCGAGACCATTCGAGCGGAGGATCCGCCTGCGATTGCGAAGCGCGGAAAGATGGCGGCGGGAGGAAAACGCGTTGTGGAAATGGAGAGGGAATTGCGGCAGGTACGGGCCGAACTGCAGAACACCCGTGAAGAGATGCAGACTTCACAGGAGGAACTTCGCTCCACCAACGAGGAGATCCAGTCCACGAACGAGGAGATGCAATCCACCAACGAGGAGCTAACAACCTCGAAGGAGGAAATGCAGTCGCTCAACGAAGAGCTTCAGACGGTCAACGCGGAGTTGCAGGGCAAGGTGGACGAGCTTTCGAGTTCCAACAACGACATGAAGAACCTGCTCAACAGCACGGACATCGCCACGTTGTTTCTCGACAATGATCTCAACGTGAGGAGGTTCACGACCCAGGCCACGAAGATCATCAAGCTGATTCCCGGAGACATCGGGCGTCCGATTACGGATCTCGCCTCCGACTTGCTCTATCCGGAGCTGCCGGATGATGCCAACGAGGTGTTGCGCAAACTCGGCTTTGCCGAGCGACCTGTCGCGACCCGGGACGGGCGGTGGTATACGGTCAGAATCATGCCGTATCGCACCCTGGATGACCGGATCGAGGGAGTGGTCATCACTTTCTGGGACATCAGCGTTGCCAAAACGCTGGAAAGCAAACTTCAGGAGATGCAGGTCACCCTGAAAAAGCGGCTGGCGACTCAATCCGCTGCGACGGTCAAAGCGAAAACCGCGCTGAAAACCGAGCGGGATCGAAAGAGAAAAACCTGATTGAATCCATGGCCAAGAAACCGAACATCGAGGAACCTCATTCCGATTTGCGGACCCTGGCCGAACGTCAGTTGCAGATGGATTCGACGCAGCGGGAAGCGACGCGGCATCTGGATCGGGAGAGATTGCTGCACGAACTTGAAGTTCATCAGATCGAGTTGGAGATGCAGAATGCCGAGTTGCGGGCGGCCCGTGACGAGGCCGAGAGTCTGTTAGGTAAATACACCGATCTCTATGATTTCGCGCCGGTGGGGTATTTCACTCTAGATGATCGTAGTGGAATCCTGCTGGTCAATCTAACGGGTGCCTCGATGATTGGAATCGAGCGCGCCAGACTCGTCGGAAGGACTTTTGCATCATTTCTTCCGGTGGGGAAGCGGACGGAATTTCTGGTATTTCTGAAACGAGTGATGGAGTCAACGGAACGCAGTTCGATCGACTGTGAGATTGTGAGGACCGGACGGCAGCCGCTGTCGTTGAACATTGAGATCCAGTGCTCGTCCGACCGCCGAGAGTGTCGTGCGGTGATGGTGGATATCACGGCCCATCGGGAAGCGGAAGAGATCTTGGGGCGAAACAAGGCCTTGTTCACGGCGCTGATCGAGAAGGTTCCGGT
>JBIPNO010000125.1:0-6659 GCA_044372775.1 Haloferula sp. | reverse complement strand
CAACCCGGACCCGCACCCGCTTCCCCGACCGGTGTCAAACGGCATCCCGCCACACCCCGGAAAACCACCCGTCCTGCGGGTAATTTTAATTGTCGTCAGGGGGTAGTTTTAATCGTCGTCGCACACTGGACCGCCGGGCCCGCCCACTTCACCCCCGAGGGTGAGGTGCCAAAGACCCCGCCAAAGAACCGCCCCTCATCCACCTCCGCCGCCGCAAGGTAAAGTGGGTCCGCCCAGCGGTCGGTCCCTACCACCAAAAATGGTAGGGCTGGACCGCTGGGCCCGCCCACTTCACCCCCGAGGGTGAGGTGCCAAAGATCCCGCCAAGGAATCGCCCCTCATCCACCTCCGCCGCCGCAAGGTAAAGTGGGTCCGCCCAGCGGTCGGCCCCTACCACCAAAAATGGTAGGGCTGGACCGCCGGGCCCGCCCACTTCACCCCCGAGGGTGAGGTGCCAAAGAACTCGCCAAGGAATCGCCCCTCATCCACCTCCGCCGCCTCAAGGTAAAGTGGGTCCGCCCAGCGGTCGGTCCCTACCACCAAAAATGGTAGGGCTGGACCGCTGGGCCCGCCCATTTCACCCCCGAGGGTGCACCGCGAACGACTTCGCCAAAGAATCGCCCCTCATCACCCCCCCGCCGCCTTGAAGCAAACCAGGCCCGCCCAGGCGTCAGCCTCCCCTATTTCAGCTTTCAGCTCTCAGCATTTCAGCCTTTCAGCTCTCAGCATTTCAGCCTTTCAGCCTTTCAGCCTTTTCCCCAAAAAACTTCTCTTCCCCCGCCCTTGCCACCCGTCCTTCGGAAATCCTAACTTCCCTTAACTCAAAATTCCCTGCACCCGCCCCCTGCGCTTGTCCCAGGCCATCTGCGACCTTCTCCCTATCCGCCCCTCGATGATCGTCTATCTCGCCAATAAAGCGCGTTTCCGCGAGGACATCCTCTCGAACCGGATCGAGGAGATCGTCCACGAGTCCTTCCAGCACCAGTTGGGAAAGTCCGTGGGTGCCAGCGAATTGGCCTCGTGGAAGAACTCACTCCGGCACATGGACACTGTTTTGGAGGATGCTGAAATCCCTCACAACGCCGGGGTCGCCATCGAGTTCAACATCCCGCAAACCGGCAAACGCGTCGATTTCATCATCACCGGCACGCGTGAGGATCACCAGCGCACCGCGGTCATTGTCGAGCTGAAGCAATGGACTGAGGCAAAGGCCACCACCAAGGATGCCATTGTCAGCACTCGATTCGCAAGCGGTGAACGGGAGGTGAACCATCCGTCCTATCAGGCTTGGTCCTACGCCATGCTGATCCAGGATTTTAATGAAACCGTCCGCGAGGACCCGATCCACCTCCGGCCCTGCGCCTATCTACACAACTGCGCCTCCGGATCCGTGATCCAAGCGCCGTTTTACGCCGAGCACACGAAGCTCGCCCCGGCCTTCCTCCGCGACGATGCGAAGAAGCTCCGCGAGTTCATCAAGGCACACGTCAAATACGGCGACGATGGCGAAACCATGTACCGCATCCGCGACGGCAGGATCCGCCCGTCCAAAGGGCTGGCCGATCACCTGGCTTCCCTCATGCAAGGAAACCGCGAGTTCTACCTGATCGACGAACAGAAGGTCGTTTACGAAACCGCGCTGCATCTCGCCACCTCCTCTTCGCCGAAGAACAAAAACGTCCTGCTCGTCAATGGCGGCCCGGGCACCGGTAAGACAGTGGTCGCCATCAACCTGCTCGTCGAACTGACCAACCGCGGTCTAGTCTCCCAGTATGTGACCAAAAACAGCGCCCCTCGCGCCGTGTACGAGAACAAGCTGACTCACACGTTCAAGAAATCCCGTATCTCCAATCTCTTCGTCGGTTCTGGGGCATTTACGGAGACTCCCGCCAACACTTTCGGCGGCCTCATTGTCGACGAAGCCCATCGTCTGAACGAGAAGTCCGGATTGTTCAGCAATCTCGGCGAGAACCAGATCAAGGAGCTCATCAACGCTTCCACCTTTACCATCTTCTTCCTCGATGAGGACCAACGGATCCATTGGAAGGACATCGGGGACAAACGGCAGATCCGCGAATGGGCCTCATCCCTCGGGTCCACGGTCACCGAAATGGACCTCGAATCCCAATTCCGCTGCAATGGCTCGGACGGCTACCTCGCGTGGCTCGACCGAGTGCTTCAGGTTCGGGAAACCGCGAACACCACTCTGGAAGGCGCGAACTACGAGTTCAAGGTCTGCGCATCCGCCTCGGAACTGAAGGAACTTATAGAGCGCCGGAACAGCGTGCAAAACAAGGCCCGCATGGTGGCAGGCTATTGCTGGGATTGGGCCTCCAAGAAGACTCCGGCCGCGTTCGACGTCCAACTCGACGGCGGAGCATTCAAGGCAAGGTGGAACCTGAGCGACGACGGGCCGCTTTGGATCATGAAGCCTGACTCCGTCCGCGAGGTGGGCTGCATCCACACCTGCCAAGGGCTAGAGCTTGATTATGTCGGTGTGATCATTGGTCCGGACCTCGTCGTCCGCAAAGGCAAGGTAATCACCGACGGTGCCAAACGTTCCAGCGGAGACTCCTCCATTAAGGGCTACAAAGGCCTGCTCAAGACTGACTCCGCCGCCGCCCGCGAGAAAGCCGACCTCATCATCAAGAACACCTACCGCACCCTGATGACCCGGGGAACGAAGGGCTGTTACGTCTATTCCACCGATCCCGAGACCAACCTCTATCTCCAAACGCAAGGGGCCGGTGCCCTTCTGCCGGAATTCGAAGAACCCGAAATCCCCAAAGCCTCTCCCGCCTACCCATTCCCCATCCTTGCCCCCGAAGAGGCTGCCGATTGTCCGAATGCCGTTCCCATCTTCGACATCAAGATTGCCGCCGGAGACTTCAGCAAGGAACAGTGGCTGCAGGATTGCAACTACACCGAACTCCCCGAGCACTTCACCGCAAAGCCCGGATTCTTCCTCGCCCAAGTCGTCGGCGAGTCGATGAACCGCCGCATCCCCAATGGGTCGTGGTGCCTCTTCCGCGAACCGTCAGACGGCTCACGGAATGGCAAGATCGTCATCGTCCAGAGTCGTGACATCCAGGATCCGGACATGGGCGGCCAATACACCGTGAAGATCTATCGCAGCGAGAAGACCACAACGGAAGACGCTTGGTCTCATCGCATTATCCGCCTCGAACCCGATTCGATGGACTTAGGGTTCAAGCCTCTGATCCTCAAACCCGAAACGGCTAATGATCTCCAAGTGGTCGGGGAATTTGTCGCGATCATCAGCTGACTAGGAGGCAAGTTTCACGATGCGATGTCGCAAGCGCGATCCTTCCCGTGATTTCATTCCGCGCCTGAGCGTCAGGGTAAAGTCCGACCACGGAACTCAAGACGCCATGCGACCTGTTGCTGCTTGAACTTCATGTGGCAAGCCGAGAGCATAATTGGCGATGCCACTGCACCCCGAATCCCAGCAACTGATCAAGGAGGTCGAGACCCTCTCCGGTCGCATGGTTCATGTGACCGAGGATCCGGAATTGAAGGTCATGGCGACGATCACCACCGCACGCGGCACGGCTCCGGCGCATTTTCTCCGCTACCGGCCGGGGACCCGCGCCGTGGATTACCTCGTCGCCTACCAGCTCGGGTTTTTGGTCCGACTGTTTTCATGCCCCGCCGAGGAGCGATTCGAGGTGATGGCGAGTCCGGCCGAGCAGGGAGTGGGAATCAGAGCCTTGGGATTGGGTGATCTGCCGCTGGATTTCGCCCGCTCCATGGTCGATCACATCGTGGTGCAGCTGCGGACGTATTCGGTCGGCTCTCGGGTGGACCAGTGGATCCGGAGCCATTGTCCCGGCCTGAGGGAGCAACAGGAGCACGCGATCCGCTCGCAGCTCGCCGAGAACGCACAAGCCTTGGCCCCGGAAGTCCGGGAAAAGTTTCCAAAGGGCCTGCTGGATGCGAACACGGCGATGAACGCCGCCTATGCGATGGCCTGGGGCGAGATTCTGGGTGATCCGCGCCATGGGATCGCCTTCAAGGCCTTGGGATACAGCGGGAAGGCGAAGGAATTGCTGGAGGTTCTGAAAGAGACACCCGATGATCCGCGCGCCGACCGGACTGTGATCGAAGAATGGGCGAAAGTTCTCGGGCTGGGCGGCAGCTTCCATTTCCAAACGCACCAGTTCTTCTGATGGCCGACCATTTTCAAGAAGTCCAACTGTCCCTGGCTGAGTTCGATCGCAATCAATTGCCCGAGTCGCAGCGTGACCTGCAAGGAGATGCGTTCCGGGCAGCGGTCCAAGAGCATTTGACGGCGGAATTCATCGACGGGATGGGAGCCGCGGAACTGGTGCTCACGGACGACCGGATCATCATCCGTTGGATGGACACCGCGGAGGTCGGGTCGCTCACGGAGCGAGGCATCGATTTCCTGCAGTCGGGGGACTACGGGAAAGGGATCGCGACGCTGCGACTGAGTCTGCGAAGAGACCCGACCGATGACGCCGCGCAATTCAATCTGGCGATGGCGCTGAGCGACCAAGGTGCGATCGATGAATCGGTCGCGTTATTGGAGCAGCTGCTGAAGGATCATCCGACCCATTCGCACGGCTGGGTGGCGCTCGGGGTGGCAGAGGCCCGCCGGAACAACGATAAGGCTGCAATCGAAGCGCTTCGGATGGCGGTCGCGCTGAATCCCCAAGACGGCTACTCCCATAAGAATCTGGGGGCGATTCTGGCACGATCGGGATCGAGGGAAGGGAGCATCCGGCACCTGAAACTTGCAACCCAGCTGCTTCCCTCAGACCCGACAACCTGGCTGAATCTCGGTCTGACGCTTGAGGATGATGATAAGCTTGAAGAGGCCGACGAAGCCTATTTGAAGGTGCTAACCCTCGATCCGACCGGACAGCTTGGCCAGCGTGCCGAGAAAGGCCGGAGCCAGATCGCCGAGAAGACCTTTCGCGGCCGGGGTGGTGATTTCCGGCCGGATGCCTTCTCATACTGCCTTGGTGCCTTGCAGAGGTTCGAAGGGATGCCGAAACCGGAGATCCAGAAGATTTCCTTCGAGATCGCGATGCTCGGAACAAGAGGACTCGACGTGAACGATCCGGCACAAAAGTACTCGATCAATTCGATCCCCGGAAAGTTCTCCGGGCTTCATCTGCTTTGCATCGAATACGTGGGCTTCCAGCTGATCGACCCGTCCCTTGATCTCGGCTTCGACCTTTCGGCCGAGTACGCGGAAGCACGCAAGGTGCATGGGAAGGGGTAGCATCGCGCTTTCGGTTCCCGCATCGTCACATCCGTGCTTTGGGTCGGTTCCCGCATCGTCACATGCGTCATCGTCCGACCGCGGCCTCCCACTCCCGCCTTCAGATCCGCATGGGCGGAGCGCGTTGGATTTCGTGGATTCCCCTTCCCCATGAGCTCCCGCCACGACCGCCTGCGCCTGCATGGCCTGGATTCCCCGTCGGGGTCGATCCGGGCGAGGGAGCGGCACGAGGTGCTGTCGGTCTTGCTTGTGGAGAGCAGTGAGCAGGGGGAGGAAGAATGGATGAATGCCGATTGTTGATTTTGGATTTTTGAATGGAAGAGGAAGAGGAGCCTCAAAATCCTCTCGCAGATTGTGAATTTCGTGCGACACTAAGTCGCTTTAACGACTCACCAAAGTGACAAGACCATGCCGCAGCCACACCATCCCTCCGCCGCAGTGCGCAAGGTCCTGAGCCAGCTGGGGGGCGATGTGCGCGATGCCCGCCGTCGTCGCCGCCTGCCGATGGCGGTGGTGGCGGATCGCGCATTCACCTCGCGCTCCACCCTGCAGCGGGTGGAAGCGGGCGATCCTGCCGTGAGCATGGGCATCTACGCTGCCGTCCTGCACGCGCTGGGGCTTTTGGACGGCCTCGGTCGCTTGGCGGATCCGGCCCGGGACACGGTCGGGCAGTCACTGGCGGCCGAGTCCCTGCCGCAGCGCGTTCGTCTGAAACCCTCAAAGGACTGAGCATGGCGGATTTCGAGGTTCATCTGTCGACCGACGTTGGCACGCGGCAGATCGGCCGGGCGCGGAGCAACCGTGCCCGTGGCAAGGAGACCGTGGTGTTTGAGTATGCCGACGAGTGGTTGCGCCATGCGGACCGTTTCGAACTTGAGCCGGAGCTACCGTTGACGCGTGGTGGGTTCGCTCCTCCCGTTGGACAGGCGATTCATGGTTTCCTTGGGGATTCCGCTCCCGACACGTGGGGGCGCAAGCTCATGCAGCGGGCCGAGCGCCGACGAGCAGAACTCGAGGGCCGTGCCGTGCGGACACTCATGGAGAGCGACTATCTGCTGGGCGTGTCCGACGAGACCCGCCTCGGCGCATTGCGCTTCCGCCGCGCGGGCGAAGAGCGGTTTCTAGCAGACTCCCGCGGTGGAGTGCCCGCGCTGGTGGATCTGGGCCGCTTGCTGCAAAGCACGGAGCGCATCCTGCGCGATGAAGAGACGGACGAAGATCTCCAACTGATTTTCGCGCCCGGATCCTCCCTGGGCGGCGCACTGTCCAGCGACAATTAGAAATCCCCTCGACGACAATTAGAATGACCCACCGGTGATCCGCGCGCTCCTTGGCGGAGGGAGGGGCCGGGGCCGGCGGAGCCGGACCGGGACCCGACCGGAGCCAA
>JBIPNO010000184.1:0-23447 GCA_044372775.1 Haloferula sp. | reverse complement strand
GCCATCCATTCGACTACGACTACATCCTGAAAGCCATCGTCGGCATCGCCTCGCCGCTGGTCGGCGTCATCACCTCATTGCAAGAGCAGATCGAGTGGACGCTGCGCGTCTCGTCCCTCGTCGTCGGCCTGCTGGTCGGCCTGATGTCGCTCGTCGGGATGATCCGCAAGATGCGCCGCCGTTGACATGGCCGCCAGGGAGCCATGAAAGCACTCAAATACCTCAGCTACGTCGGCAAGCTCGCCGGGTTCGTTTCCGCCCTGAACGTCATCCCGTTTGTCAATCCGGCGGTCGGGGTGATCGTGTTCGCCGCTTCCTCGCTCATCAAGGACACGGTGAACCGCATCGGCGACCTGCTCGACGACGGGAAGCCGAACCAGAGCTTCAAGGGATGAGTGCTCCACTACAAACCAGAGCAACAAATCAGGTTCGTCGGAGCGGTCCGCTCTTTACTGGCGAGTTCCCACGACCAGATGATCGTGTCGATGCAGGCATTAATCACACGCATTGAAGCCGCAAAACTGCTGAGTATATCGGTCCGCTCACTGGATTCGAAAATCGCCAGTGGGGACATTCCCGTGGTGAGGATCGGACGATCGGTGAGAATAAGGCCCGAGGCCTTGGAACGTTTTGTTGATGTGTGGGAATCCAGAATCAAACTCAGCCGGAAAAAGCGCTAGATCCGGAAGAGCTAAGCATAGATTGGTAGCCCATCCCCTTCCCTCCCTCGAATTGAGCGTTTGGAACCGCGTAGGAGCACGTGCCGCCCGCGCAAGGGATGCCGGTATTCCCGCCCCTCACAAAACCATTCCGCGTCGCACCGGCCTCGTTGGCGCGCGGATTGAACGGGTCGTCACTTGCCGATCACCCGGCCATTCAGCGTCATTCGCCCGGTCCGCTTGTCGCAGGTAAACGTGTTGTCCATCTGACCCTCCTTCGGCAGGATCCCAAACCACTTCTCCGCCTCCTGCTCGGTCGTCAGCTCCCGGTAGTGCTTGAAGATCATCGACGGCGAATTCCCCGCCTCCAGGGCGACCTGGTCCGCACTCTTCACAATGGCGATCCGGTAACTGATGAACGAATGCCGCAGCACGTTGCGCGGCCACGGGATCTTGAGGGCCCGGGCCAGCGCCGTCATGTCCACGTAGAGATTCTTCGCGGAGACGACCTTGCCCGTCCTCTCCAAGGGGGCCAGCCACGCGACAAGGTTGTCGGGGATCGGCACCACCCGGCGCGATGCCGTCTTCGCCTGATCCGCACGGAGCTCGATGATCCGGCGGTCCAAATCCACCGCCGACCAATCCAGCCGGCTCAGCTCGGCCACCCGGATCCCGGTAAATGCCTCGATGGCTAGAATCGGAATCAAGCGGGGCGGCGCGGCGTGCAAGATCGCCGCCATCTGCTTGGGCGAGAAGATCGAGTAGTTGTCCGAGACGTTCTTGACCAGCTTCACCGTGTCCGCCGCGGTGCCCCGGTCCTCGGGCAGATAGTTGCGCTCGCGGGCGAAGGAGAAGAACACCTTGATGCAGCGCAGCATCGAGTTGCGCGTCCCGGCCGCCACGTCGAGCGAGCGCAGCCAGGCGTCGATCTCCTGGGAGGTGGCTTCGAGGATCTCGCCGGGGAACTTGGCGGCGAAGCGGTTCAAGGTGGTCCGCAACTGGCCCAGATAGACCTTGCTGGCCCCGTCCTGTTCGCGCTGTAGCAGCATCTCCGCGACGACCACGGGAATCGTGACCTGCCGCAGCACCTTCTTGAAGTGCCGGCCATGCTCGGCGGCCATGGCAGCGAGTGATTCCGTTCCGGCAAGCTCCCGGGCGCGCAGGTAGTCCTCCACCGCGGCGACCAGCGGGATGCCGGATTTCTCGAGCATGGTCTTCGCCACCTTGAAGCTGTCGCGTTCGTGCGGCTTGAGATCGGTCACGTGCTGCATGCCGGACTGGATCCGCTGCGCCACGAACAACGCCTCGCGCTTGGCGTCCTCAAGGTCGGCAAACACCTTCCGCTCGCGGCGGCCCTCCCGGTAGAAGCTCAGCGTGTAGCGGACCCGGCCCTTGGTTTCGGACCGGTAGACCGGCACCGCTGCGGAACCCGATTTCACCTTGAGGAACGGCCCCTGCTTTTTGGACCCGCCGGAACGTCTTGCTTTCGAGCGCTTTGCAACTCCCGGAGCCGCGTTTGTCACCATTTTGTCACCACCCCTGCTCATGAGGGTGTGGAGGTTGTCAACGGGGCCGGGGATGGAACCCGTAACCTGTTGAGAATGAAAACATACGCGCGAGAGGACTCGAACCTCCACGGGGTTGCCCCCACTAGAACCTGAATGTAGCTAAACCACTGAATACCAATCATCTGCATTCTCATAAGTCCTTAAATTTGCCCGAATCTGCCACAGAGGGGCAAGATGGATTGGAGCAATTTGGGGCACGAACGGGAATGTATTTTGTCACCATTTGTCACCTATCGCCAATGAGTTACAAGAACCCGAGTCACCTTCCACAGCCCCAGTTGACACGGCATTCACGGGCATGGACCCGCACCCAAATTCGCCGCGCGCCGAACTCGACCTGATGACCGAGCAAGACCTCGCCGCCCACCTCAAGATCTGCCGCCGCCAACTCTACAACTGGCGCATGGCCGGCCTGATCCCCTACTTCAAGCTGGGCAAGGCGGTGCGGTTCCGGGCCACCGACGTGGCCGAGGCGATCGAGCGGATGAGGATCGGGTGAACTGGCTTTTGCCTGCCGTGGTCGGCTGTCGCGCGGGGCAGATCAGGCAGGAAAGCGGGGCTATTCACAACGATACACTTGACGGGTGTATCGTAACATCAGAGTGTATCCAAGTGGATCAACTCACCTTGCGATTGCTAGAGCACCTCAAGGATCTCATGGGCCAGAGTCCGGATCTCGCAACCGAAAAAGCCACTGGCCTACCCTTGTTTCTGCGGCGGCGCTACGAGGTTTTCTCGGCCACTATGTTCGGTCGAAGATTCCTGCTGGCTGTCGAGAAGGCGCAGCAGGAGACGGAATCGCCCGGGGGATACCAGGGCCACGCCGAGACCCTACGCCGGCATTTGGGCGAATCCGTGGTGCTGGTGCTCCCCATTCTCACGTCCTACGCTCGCAACCGTCTGGTCCGCCTCGACATCCCGTTCGTCGTACCCGGCAGCCAGTTGTTCCTGCCGATGGCGATGATCGACCTGCGAGAGCGCTTTTCCACGCCGAAAGCGCTGCCGAGAAAGCGCCTCACTCCAGCTGCCCAGTGCCTAATTCTCTACCACCTCCAGCGGGAGCCTTTGGAGCATCTGCCGCTTCGGGAGATCGCCCTAAAGATCGGCTACTCCCCCATCATGCTCACCAAGGTGAAAAATGAACTGGAGACCGCGGGCCTCTGCAAAGCCTCGCGCCAAGGCCGCTGCATCAGTCTCGCCTTCAAGCAGAAAGGCCGCCAACTGTGGGATCGCGCCCAGCCGCTCTTCTTCAGCCCGGCGAGGAAAGCCTGTTGGCTGGAATGGGACCGGCCAGGCGACCCGACATTGGCAGCCGGCATCACCGCGCTCAGCCAACTCACCGGACTTTCGGACGATCGCCTACCTACCTGCGCGATGCTTTCGGCCACCTTGCAAGCCGGTCTCGACAGCGGAATCTACCGGGAATGCCAGGGCGCGGAGGAGGCCAGCCTATGCATGGAGAGCTGGAGTTACGATCCCCGGCTCCTGGCGAATGACCATCGCGTCGACCCCCTTTCCCTCTACCTGAGCCTGCGTGACTCGCCGGACGAACGGGTCCAACTGCAACTCGAAACCCTCATCGCCGAGATCCCATGGTAAGGGGACTCGGCATCTTCCGGGAGCGCTTCCGGACCTTTGAAGGCTACTTCACTCTCATCGGCGGTGCCGCGTGCGAGGAATGGTTCGCGGCACTCAGTCTGTCGTTTCGCGCCACAAAGGACCTCGACCTGGTTCTCATGGTCGAGGTGCTTGATCATGCCTTCGTGGCGGCCATGCGAGCCTTCGTGGCGGAGGGTGGTTACGAAATCCGCGAACGCAGCGAAGGAATCCCCATCCTCTACCGCTTCGCAAAGCCGGCACGGGATGACTTCCCCTTCATGCTGGAACTCTTCAGCCGCAACCCGGAGGGCTTCGACCTCGGTCCCGGGCAGGAAATCATGCCTGTCGAGATCGAGTCTGGCCAGCACAGCCTCTCCGCCATTCTACTCGACGAGTCTTACTACGGCCTCATCCAGACCCACAACGACCTCCGGGACGGCCTGAGGGTCGCCAATGCCACCGCTTTAATCCCATTGAAGGCCCACGCCTGGCTCAATCTCACGAAGCGCAAAGCGGACGGGGAGGCGGTGGACGCGAGAAACATCGACAAACATCGCTCCGACGTCTTCCGCCTGGCCGCCACCCTTCCAGGCGAGCTAGGACCGGTGATGCCCGCCAACATTGCCCTGGACCTTGTCACCTTTCTCCGGGCTTTCCCCGCGGACTCCGCCGAGTGGCCCGCAATCCTCGCATCCTTGAAAGCAAACGTCGGCGGGGGCCTTCTTCCAGAAGCCCTGCGCGAGGCAATCGAAGTCCACTTCCGCCTTCCAGCCACGTGAGCCCCATCCGTCTGGTAGCGATCAATTCCAGTCCGTTTCCAGGCCGCTAACGTGGCCTCGGCGATCGAGTGGATGAGGATCGAGTGAGCTTCAAACCCTTTCGGATGGCGGATCGGCAGGGAAGCCCGCCGGCGGTCCGATTTTCTTCGATTTCATGGGTATCGGTTCATGGTGGGGTTGGCCGGGCGACGCACGTCGTGTGGTCCTGAACCGGCTTATTGTATGAAATCCGTGTGGAATCGGAAGGATTCTGTCGCGGATTTCGGGGTCGGTTCTGTTCGAGCTGTGTCGGATTTCCGTTGGTCCGGAAAAGCACTCGCTGGTAGCCGAGCTTCCTTCATTCACATCACGTCTGCCTGATCGGCGAATCCGATCAGGGTCCGATTGCCATGCCGAGCGGAGTTCCCATAGCTGGGCTTGCCGGCAACGATCGCCGATTTTTCAATATCCGTCCGGCTCATTCGGCTCGGCGACGACAGTCAAAAGCTCCACGACTCCTACATGGCTGGAAAACCCGGATTCAGAAACCTCCACGGCATGCGCGGCAGACAAAAGGGCGGACTCGCCGCACCGGCACCGCCACCCGACGCCCCGCCCGGCACGCTGCAAGAACTCGTCCCACGTTTCCTGCAGCGACTAGAAACCCGCGGGTATTCCGCGGCCACCGCCGAGATGCACCGCTCGGCGCTGCGCCAGTTCCTCGGCTGGTGCGCAGGCCTCGCCTACCACGATCCCGCCTTGTTCACCCGCGCCCGGCTGGAAGCCTACCAGCTCTTCCTCTTCCACTACCGGACACCGCGCGGCGGGCGCGCGCTGGCCATCAATACCCAACTTGCCCGGCTCGGCTGCCTCCGCCGCTTCTTCGCCTGGCTCTGCCGCGACGGCATCCTGCCCGCCAATCCAGCATGCGATCTCGACCTGCCCCGCAAGCAGGCCCGTGCCCTGCCGAAATCGCTCAGCCCGGAGGAAATCAACCGCCTGCTCGCGCTGCCCGACACCGCCAGTCCCTTCGGCCTGCGCGACCGGACCATTCTCGAGCTGTTCTACTCGACCGGCGTCCGCCGCACCGAAATGACCCGCCTTGAAGCAGGCGACTACGATCCCGACGCCCGCACGCTGCTGGTCCGCCGCGGGAAGAACGGCAAGAGCCGCCTGCTCCCGGTCGGCGGCCACGCCGCCTACTGGCTCGACCGCTACCTCGCCGAAGCGCGTCCCTTGATCGCCTTCCTGCCCGCCGAGTCCTCGCTCTTCCTCTCCGGCTACGGGACCGCCTTCACCCCCGCCTACCTCGGCACCTGGGTCGCCAAGCAGATGAAGCGCGTCGGGATCGCCAAGCCCGGCGCGTCGCATCTCTTCCGTCATTCCTGCGCGACCCACATGCACGAGAACGGCGCGGACATCCGCCAGGTCCAGGAGATGCTCGGCCACGCCCGGCTCGACACCACCCAGATCTACACCCACGTCAGCATCAGGGCGCTGCAGGAAGTCCATGCCCGCTGTCACCCGCACGGCGGATGGCCCGAGGAAGTTCCGGCTTCCCCACCCGCCGACACTCTGACAGATTGCAAGACTTCGGAAATGGTCACCGCCGCAACAGCTCCAGTCACCTTGGAATCGTCCCTGATGGCGGTCCAAAGGCGCGGCAATCCCGACCACACGGATGACGAGCCCCCGGCGGGCAACGCCCCAATCCGGCCACAAGGACCGGTTTCCCCAAAAACTCCGGGATTCGGCAAACCACTGAAAACAAGTGCCTTAAATAAATCGGAAAGCATGCAAGTCCGTTACTACGGTTATAGGTTTTACGATGCGGTGACGGGCAGGTGGGCATCCAGAGATCCGCTTGACGAGCAAGGGGGATTAAACCTGTATGCTCTTGTGGGAAACGATGGCATCAATCGCTTCGATTATCTTGGGATGACCGAAATTTTGGTCTCTGGTGACGGGATTATGTCGAAAAACAATCAGGACTATTGGGAGAGCTCCTACCATCAGCGTCGCCTTTCGCATGATAATAAGCTGTGGGAAAAGCTCGCTTATACTCGATTTGTAACGGATCAAAATGAGCTTCTAAGCTACGTCAATGTTGCGCCGCCATTCGGTGCTGATGGAAAATGCAAAATATTTGGGAGCATTAAGATTGAGTACGAAATTGTCATGAGCACCCACCCAGGTCTTAGTTATGATTATTGGAGTATTGCCGCACACGAGCTAGAGCATGTTAGAGCATTTGTAAGGCGGGTTTACGAGATAGCGAAAGACGCTAAGATGTGGCAGGATGAATTTGATAGCGCAGAAGACGCTATTGCCGAGGGCCGAATTCAGACCGAAAAAATTAAAGAACGCATGTTGACAGCAAATTTTCATGAGGTTCACCACGGGGAGATTGAAAGAGACTCAGGAATAGATCCTCATAAAAAATATGGAACCCCAGAGGACAAGCAAGGTTATGACTTTGACAATCCAGGAAAGAAAAAATAGGTTTAAGTGGGCGATCTGTATTGCTGTAATGGCTCTTGCAGCGCTTCTGTTAGGTGTATTTTCAGGAAAAATGATCAAAAATATTCCCCAAAGCAATGAAACACTAAAATTTGATAGTTTTATCGGAGAGTGGGTCAGCTTAAATGAATCCAAGACTGGCAGGCGGACAATTCTTGAAATTAGCAATGACGGGACATTCCAATACGCTGCACCATCATCCGACGTTCCGGGTGACGACGAGCGGCATTGGCCTCAGATTGGATCCACCAAAGTTGAGGGAAACGTTATCACCCTGTCATTGTCGTTTGACGTTGGCGGGGTGGATCGATTAGCCAGTGAAAGAGTTTATCGTCTTGTGAGAGATCCCGATACAGAAGAGCTATTGCTAGTTAGGCAAGCGGCAAATTGGCGTAACGAAAATAGAAAGTCCCGAATTGAAGCAGGGCATCATAGCGATGTATTGCATCGCAAACCCTTTCGGGAGCGACTAAGCTTCCCGAGTCAGCAGTAAGCTACTTTTTGCCGCTCGCATAATAAAGTCATCTCGGGGGTCTCTCGGGGGTCAGTAGGTATGAAAGGGCTCCGCGTCGGTTCCGCCCCGTGGTAAGGTGGCGGGTGCGAACAAAACCAACCGACACGGAAGCCCATGAATACGTCCCTCGGGGGTCATACCTACTGACCCCCGAGGATAAGGACCGACCCCCGTACGGGTAATCCGATTCAAGGACCTACCCCCGAGGATAATTCATTTGAAAAAGCAAAAAAAGTTCCAACTTCCAAAAAGAATTGAAGCCACAATATAGGTATAACATCGATTTGCCACTTCGAGCTTTTCAAAGTGGCGGTCACTATCACATGCGGAGGAACTTCGGAAATAACTAATTATCATCGCGACAATCAATGGGGCCATGGCAGTTAAAACTGAAACTAGGAATTCTTTTGAATGCAAAACTCCCTCGGAACCAATAATAAATCCACCTCCCAAGAAAATTATTACAAGGGAAAGAAAAAATGCAGAAGTTTTAATACTTTGTAACCTTCGAATTCTTGCACCATTGCCCAGGCACCATTGAAGACTGAAACTGAATATAAGAACATTCGCCAAGACTATCAACTCAATTTGAACCAGTTGAAAAGAAAGTCCGCCCAATGAATTCAAGGACGATCTGGCCGCCATCAAAAATACGTTATAAGTTAAAAAAACAAATCCCACCAAAGAATAAGCAAACCAAAAACAAAACTCAATAAATTTCATCTTTTTGGCAGCTTGTCTGAAAATGGATTTTTTTGCCTGAAAACCGTTTCAGGGTATAAACTGTAAACTTCGTCCGGGCCTTTACAGATTGTACAACCCAGACCTTTTAGTGCTCCGGCAGCCGTTTCGCTGAGGTATTCTGTCCAGAGGGTCTTTGCCGTGTTATTAATTTGACCTCTGACACCAAGCCCCCAACCAATCCCCGCACCATTGTTATACGTTTCAAATGCCTCGGTTGTCAGAGTCAAGACATGCGGATCCTTGCAAGTATTCCCTCCAGATTTCATGTTGTGCCGCCAACCTCTCATCCCAATAAGCCCATGCCCCTCATTAGTTCCTACAATTTGATCGTAGGTTCCATCACCACCCAGCAATGTCACGCTGTGCGTATCACCGACACCAACAAAGCCACCAGTTGCATCATTCAAAATCCCTCCGAATCCAGTCGGGTTGAATCTGCCGACATCACCATCGACTTCGAGATCAACACTTTCATTGTCCCAATGGGAAAAGTTTTTGAAAGCTTTTTTCACCTCCTCACTAAGTTTTGCAGGATCACAACCACAAAATTCGACCTTAACTTTATTCGTGTTGTAATAATAATCATGAACGTCATACAAGTCGTCATTAAGCCTATCCTCATCATACACATCCTCACTATCCGACGCCGGCGTCGGCGTAAGATCTAGAGGTCCAATCATGATAATAAGGCCAAGATAATCTCGCCTGTTCACTCCGTCATTCTCCACGAATCCATACAGATTTACTCCACCCGTTTCCCCAATGGGATCCCTGGATGGCCACCTGCCCGTCACCGGGTCAAGGTAACGGTAACCGTAATAGAGCAAACCCGTCTCCGTGTCCTGCGGCTTGGTGCTGAACCGATGGCGGAACGTCGCGGCCAGTCCCACGCCCGACTCGGTGAAATTCACCACGTTGCCGAACGCATCATACTCGAAGTGGACGACGCCCGCGCCGCTTGAATTCAGGTATTCGCTGACATTCCCGTTGCCGTCGAAGGTCGGGTAGTAGCTCGTCGAGGACTTCGTGACGATCAGCAGCCCCCCGACTCCGCCGGCTCCCTGCATCGAGCCGCTCAGGTCCTGACCCCAGGTGTAGCGGACTAGAGGGACGCTCGTCCCGATCTGGTATTCCGCGATGCAGTTCCAGCCGTCGTAGAAGAAGGCGACTTCCTCCCCGCCCGCCACCGTCTTGCGGATGCGGCGGCTCTGGAAGTCGTAGGCATAGGTCGCGATGACGGTGCCGCCGGAGTTCCTGACCTCGGTCAGGCGGTTCTCGGCGTCCCAGGTGAAAGTGCAGGCGGCAAGACTGGAAGACCCTGTAGCGAGAGGATTGCGGATGTTCCATGCCTTCGCGTTGCCGTCGGCATCGTGGGCTGCCGGAGTGGTGGGCAGGGTGATTCCATTGGCGACGGTGTACTGGTTCAGGCCGTTGACCGCGTAGTTCGGGCTTCCCGGCAGGTCGGCGAGCAGGCCGTTGGCAGTTTTCTCGCGGTTGCCGATCGCGTCATACTGGAACGCGCGGTCGCGGGTCTCGCTGGTCTGGTTCGCCCCGAAGTCCTCCTCTTTCAGCTCGCCGCTGGGGTTGTAGGCCCAGCCGATGGCGTAGCCGCCGGAAAACGCGGAGCCGCTGGTCGCGACGCCCGTGCGCTGGCCGAGGTTGTTCACCCCGTAATTGAAAGCGGAAACCGTGACGGGTGTCGAGGCTCGATCGGCGTTGGTTTTGGTGTCCAGCACGTCGCGGTTGGGTTCCCAGACGTTGGTGACGGTGTGGGCCGGCCCGGTGACCGTCTTGAGAAGGCCGATGGAGTCGTCCTCGTAGCCGTAGGCGAAGGCCGGAGTGGCGGGCAGCGGGTAGCTCGGATCGACGTACTTGGGACGGCCGGCGGTGTCGTAGCCGTAGGCGGTGGCGTGATCGACGACGGCTCCGTTCTTGAGTTCGAAGCCGGCAGGACGGAGGAGGCTGTCCTCGTGGCGCAGAAGGGTGCGGGTCAGGCCGCTCGCGCCGTAGCCGACGGTCTCGGAATGGAGGCCGAGGCCGGTGCCGAGGGTGCCTCCACTGCCGTTGCTGTCATCCTTGTAGGCGTAGGTGGTCGTATTGGCAGTGGCCCCACTGCCCTGGGTGGCGGTGCGTGGCCGGCCGAAGGCGTCGTGGGTGTAAGCAAGGTCCGCGGTGGAGTCTGAGTAGTCGACGGTCTCAAGCAGGCCACGGTCATAGCCGTAGCCGGTGACCACGCCCCGTTCCCACGTGCGGGTCTTGAGGCGGCCGGCCAGGGTGTAATCGTAATCGGCGTCCGCGGTGCCGTTGTCGCTCTCGCCGTCGTGGTTCTTCTCGAGCAGCCAGCCGCGGGTCGGGCTGTAGATCCACGAGGTCACGCTGCCGCCGGCATCGGTGGGCACGCCGTTCGCGTCGAGAGTCGGCTTCGTGCGCAGGGTGGCGAGCCGGCCGGTGTTGGTGTAAGCGCGGAAGGTCGGGTAGGCTTGGCTACCCCAGGAGGCCTCCATCTCGCCCTTCAGGTTGTAGCGGGTCCGAGCGATGGTGGTGTCGGGCAGGGTGGTCGCAACGACCCGGCCGAGCGCGTCATGGGTGAAGGCGGTGGTGTCGCTGCCACCGTTGGTGGTGACCGAGATGGCGGCTCCGTTGTTCCGATAGCCATTGACCGTGGTAGTGCCGGTGCGGCTGTCCACGGTGGTCAGAGTCCTGCCGAAGTCGTCGTAGGTGGATCCCGTGCTGGCGACAAGATTGACGGCGTCGGTGCCCTGGTTGTCGAAGAATTCGGTGAGCTCCAGCTCGCCGTCATCGTAGCTGGCCCGGGAGGACGTTCCATCGGGATTCTTCGTGGTGACCGTCCAGGATCCATCGACCGCGACCGGGCGGACGGTCAGCATCTGGCGGCCGAACGAAACGCTACCAGCCGCGTAGCCGTTCGTGGCGCTGAAGGATTCGGAAGTGGTGACGCCATTCGTCAAGGTCGTGGTGAAGGCGGCGGGTGCCAGGGTCGTGCCATGCAGCGTGACCGACGCGATCACTCCCGAGGTCGTGGTGCTGACGCGGGTCTGGTTGTCCGAAAGATGCTCGGTGACCGTCGTGAATTCACGATAGGGCCCGCTACCGCCGGTCTGGGCGAAGCCGTAGCTGTATTCCGTGAAGGTGCCTGTCCCTGCCGCGGCGGTCTCGTCAGCATCCTTGAAGGATTGGAGACGTCCCGCCGCGCCGATCCCGCTGGCGTGGTAAGTTCGCGCGGAATAGGCCCCGCCGGGATACTCGGTGCGGATCGTCCGGCCGAGGCGGTCGGAGTAGCTCTTGGTCCACTCGGTGCCGTTGGCCAGCGTCGCCTTGGTCCACAGGCCATCGCCGCCGAGGGCATGACTTCCGTAATCGTAGGTCATGGCGTGGACTCCGGTGCCGGAAACTGCTTTGGTGCTGCCATCGCGATAGGTCTCGGTGATCCGGGTGGCCCCGAGCGGATCGGTGGTGGTCACCTTGGTGCCACCGCCCGCGGGATACTCGGTGAGGATCCCGGTCCGCTCCATCGCTTCCCCGGCGACGGCTTGGCCGTCGGCATCCGCCGACCAGGTGTTGATCGTTTCGCCGAGCAGGTTGCGCTCGCTCTTGGAATCGGTGAACGAGGCCAGGTCCGCCGAGCGGGTGACCGTGGTGACGAGCCCGGCGCGGGCGGTGGTCGTATCCACCGCGACATCGGTGGACGAGCCCTTCGAGGAACGGCTGTAGACCCTCTTGAGCAGGTCGTAGGAGGTGGTGGTCAAGGCACCCGAGCGGTCCCGGGTCGCCACCGGGCCACAGCAACCGTAGGTGGTGGTTGCGTAGTCGTCGTTGTTGCCATTGTATTTGATCCGTTCCGGGCGGCCGTAGAGGTCCTCATTCTCCACCGCCGTCATGCTTATCACCTGATTGCTGGCGATGTCGGTGACGGTTTCGAAGAATGGCTGCCAGAAGGCATTGTAGTTCCGCAGCGTGATGGTGCCCGCAGTATTGACCACGGGTGCCGCGGACTCGCCGGTCCCCGACGCACGGCCGCTGGCAACGCTGACCTGCTTGGCCGCGGGATAGGTGTAGACGCTGGCGGTGCCGTCGCGAGATGTCACCCAGGCGATCCGCCCGGCCCCGTGGCTGCTGCCGTCGCCGTAGGGATTGTAGGCCTTGTAGGTGGTGAAAAAGTGAGCCGCCGTGAAGTATTCGTAGGTCCTCAGCACGCGCTCGCCGCCGTTCCCGGTCAGGAAGTCCTTGCGGGTGCGGGACACCTGCTGGCCGGCCACCGATTCCGTGGTATCGATCGTCAGACCGGTGATGACGCTGGTCACCACCCGGGCCTCGCCGGGAACCACGCTCGCGACGTTCGACCCGTCGTCTGCCAGGACGAAGGTCCCGTCCTTGAAGGGGCTGATCTCGATGATCGTCTGGCTGGATTCGCTGGCGGTGATGTTCCAGACCGTCCACGACCCGTCCGGGTTCTTCTGCCAACGCTTGCGCCCGTGAAGCAGGCTGTTGGACGGAGTGTCATAGTAACCGAAGGTCGTCTTGAGGCCGACATCGTTGCCGGCCGCCGTGGACAGCCGGGTCAGGGACACCAGGCGCTTCTTGCCGCCGACGTCGGCGAAGACCTCGCGGGTCCGCGAGACGACCGTCAGGTTTCCGTACGCTCCCCCGCCGTCGAGATCCGCCTCCCGGATCGTCCGGATCCGGTCCTGCGCGTTCTGCTCGACGCCGTTGACCGGGGCTCCGGAAAGGTACGTCAGATCGTTGGAGGCGATCTGGACCGCGCCGGTCTCGCCCGGCTTTTTCGTCCAGGTTTCCAAGCGGTGGTCGGCGGTGCTGAAGTCGTAGCGGTAGTGGATCGCGCGGGTGGTCGCGCCGGGCATCACCTGGCTCATCGCCACGTCCAGCATCGTGTAGCCGCTGAAGGCGTTCGGATTACTGACCGTCACGGTTTTGACCGGACTGCCGGCCGGGACATAGAAGCCGCCTGACTTGTTGCCCTTCGACGCGGCCGGCCACCATTTCGCCACGTAGCCTTCCCGGCCGGAGGGCAAGGTCTGGATGTCGACGAGAAAATCGTGGGTGAGCACCTGGCGGACCGTGTTGCCGTTCTTGAGCACCTCCATCTTGAAGGTGCTGTCGTAGGTCAGCGACGCCGGATCGAAGGCCGCGGCGCTGACCACCGGCGACTTGAATTCAAGTTCCGCGCCCCAGATCCCTTCAACGCCCGCCTTGTCGAAGTATCCTTCCACCTCGCCGGTGGACTGCGGCAGGCCGTCATCGTCCATGTTGGCGCCCGCGAGCGCGAAGAACCCCGAAAACGTGACGGGACGCTCGACCGGGGCGCGCCCCAGGTGGAGCTTCAGGTCAATGCTACGGTTATCGGAATCGGCTGCGTCTCCGGACGGAGAGCCGTCCTTGCAGCTGTCGCAGGTGCCGCCGATGTTTATCCCCATGTAATTGGTTGCCCCAGTCGCAATTCCGGCCGAGACGAGGGTGGCGAGAACGATGGAGTGGATCCTTTGCAGGGCGGGGCAACGGCGTTTCATGAATGGCATCAAGTGGTGAGTTGGAAAATCGGAAAGGGTCATGGCTGGTGCTTCTTGAGTGCTTCGCGCGCGGCGAAGCGGAGGCGGTCATCGCTGGCCGCCAAATCCTCCAGGAAGGGCTTGTCGGAGGGGTCGCGAAAGTAACCGAGGGCGGCGACGCTGCTCAGGCGCAGCGACGGGTTGGCATCCGGGTTCCGGGCAAGCTCGCGGATTTCAGGCAAGGCCCCGGTCATCGAGGTCCGGCCGGCCGCCTGAATCGCCGAGATCCGGTTCGCCACGCTGGCGGGTCGTTTGCCGGTGACAAAGCCGGTGATCAGCACGCCGAGTTCTTCCCTGATGGGCTCGAGCGACTCGGGTCCGCGGTTTTCGTGAAGCTCGCTCAGAGCCATCAGCGACGTTCCGACGACCGGCTCGAAGGCTTCCCGCTCGCCGCCGAGGACCGCGAGATAGGAATTCATGGACCGCGTCCACTGCTCGCCGGATTGCATCGGGTTCCGCGTGTCGCCGAGCCAATGCGCCAGGTGCTGGGCGGCGTAATCGCGCACCACCGGGTCGAGGTGCCGGTCCCCCATCAAATCTTCCATCGCTTCCCCGAAGCCGTCCCACTCGTAGCGCGGCTGGCGCATCACTTCCATCAGCTCGTTGACGAGCACGTACCACTTGCTCGCTGAGGTGTCGCCCGGCGTTCCCTGATGGAAAATCGCGACCAGCGCGGCCGTTTCCGAATCCGACAGGTCGGTGGGAAGGCCGCGCACCGCTTCAATTCTCTCGTCCAGATGCAACGAAGGGTCCGCCAGCCGGCGCACAATCGCGGGAACCGCGGACTGTTGTCCGGACGGGCGGACAGGAGCCACACCCGCGCCCGGACTCCCGCTAACCGCCGGAGACGGCTCCGGCCCACCGTGATTCCACAGGGCGAGTCCCGCGGCTCCGGCCAGGAGCAGCGATCCAACGGAAATGACGGCGAGGCGGTTCATGTGGCGAAAGGTCGATGCGGGCGGTTACTGGAAGATCTTGTTTCCGGCAGCGTCGAAGATCTCGATCGAATGGCAGGGCGCTCCGAGCCGATCCGCCGGCATGAGCATCTCGATCATCAGAACGCCGTTCTCGTCGAAGTCGGCCGATGTCAGGATTCTCACCGTCGTCCCGTCGGTGAATGTCACCCCGCCGGCGAAGATGCTGATCCGGACCGTCGCGCCGGGCGGCAGATAGGTGACGAGCAGGGGGCTCCGCACGAGCGTCATCCCGTCGCCGGCGGGCGTCACGATGCTGTTCTGATGGCGGAGCGCGTCGGAAATCCCCACCACGGTGACCTCGGCCAGATCGAGGATCGGGTCGCGCGCGGCCATGCGGGCGGCCATGCGGACATGACCGGGAACCATCCCGGCGATGACCACCTTGCTGCCGCCGGCGGAGTGATCCACCATGGTGCCGAGCCCGAGTTCCCCGTTGGCGTCGAGCGCGAGATCGGAGGCGACGCCCGGAAGGTTCACGGTGGCGTAGCGGTTCTCCGCCACGGTAAGGCCACCCGGCAGTTCGGCCTCCCGCACATGTACGGTCAGGGTGAGGATCTCTCCCGACTTCTGATGGAGAACGCTGACCACGTGATCGCCGGCAGTGCCGAACTCCCACGACAGGGAGTCAAGCGCGCGGATCTCGTGGCTGGTTCCGGCGATCGTGAATTCAAGCCGGCTGTTGTCCGACTCGCCATCCCACGCGCTCATGAGGAGGCTGGTTCCGAGGGGAATGCTCAACTCCTCCACATCGAACAAGTTGAGGGGCCGCCAGACGATGACTCCCGAGCCTGCCAGCGAGCCGTTCTCGAAAAACGCCGAGTAGCCGGTGGCTTGATTGGGTTGGAGCGGAACCCCCGCATGCCACGTGCCGTGGCCGGGCCCCGCCGCGGTGGGAAGGAGATCCCCGGCGGCTTCGTGATTGGAGCCGGGATTGGCGGCCATGCCGGCCACCAAAGTCCTGAGTTGCGATTGGATGCCGGGCACCTCCTTGTCCCAGAAGGAATCCTTGTGCCGGATCGCCGAGCCGACGCCTTCGTGGCGGTGCCGGAATTCCACCCCGCCGGTCGACCGGGCGAGCCCCTCGACAAAGGCGGGCGAGATCCAGGACTCGACGACCGTTCCCGGCAGGATCTGGTTCACCTTGCCCAGCTGCCGCTCGATGGCGTCCGAACGGCCGTTGGAATCAAGATCCAGCCCTCCCGGATTCAACACCTTGATCGACAGGATTTCGACCATCCGGCGCGCCGTGTAGTTGTCGATGAAGAGGTCGAGCTGGTGGGATCCGGCGGAGAGCCACGGCGTGATGATCCGGAGCGAACCTGGAGCGCTGTTGAGGAAAGTCATCGACTGGCGGCCGATACCGACCCCGTCCACTCCCGCCTCAACCGGAACCACTTCCTCCGCCCTGAGATCCCCGCGCAGCTGGCCCTCGACCTGGACGATCCAGTAGCCCGCCGACGGAACAGAGAAGTTCCAGGCTCCCGCACCGCGGAACGATGCCGTCATCACCCCGTCGGCGGTGGCCGTCCATTGGGTTCCAAGCCCGGACACCGAGCTGGCTGGAACCGTCTGCACGACGAGTTCCCCGCTGGCATCCGAAACCGTCGGATCGGTTCCGTAGGTCCGCAGTTCGTCCAGATCGGAAAGGCCGTCATTGTCGGAATCGATGTCGCTCGGATCGGTCCCGGCGACATACTCGGCCCGGTTGGAGAGTCCGTCCCCGTCAAAGTCCCCGTCCTCGCCTTCCTTGGCCCGATCCGAAAGGCCGTTGTCGGTGGCGCTCAGCCCGTTGTCTTCCTCCCACGCGTCGGGCAGCGAGTCGTCGTCGTCGTCCGCCGCGAGATGGTGGTAGGAATGGAGGAATTCCCGGGGAATCACCTCGCGGTCGCCCGCGGGACGCGCCCAGGCGATGTCGGCGTGCGGGTAGTGCCCGTGTCCGTGCTGGTGCCGGACCTCGATGAAATACTTTCGTCCCGCTTCGAGGCGGACCGCCTGCGACATCTGGCAGGCGAAGCTATCCCATTTGGTGGGAGAGCCGTACCACACCCCGTGCTCGGTCCCCATCTCCGGCCCCATCTCGGCAATGATCCGCTTGTGATACTTGTCGTCGCCGGTGGAGAGGAGAAGCTGGGCTCCGTTCGTCGCGCTGATCCAGAAATGGTAGTCCCCGGTGGTCGGGGCCTCGATGTATCCGCGGAGGCTTTGCGAGACATCCCAGAGCTGGTGCTCGCCGGTCGAACTTTCCTCCACCACCCGGGCGAAATCCGCGGCCTGATAGATTTTGTCGGATGCCGTGGCCGCCTCGCGAACCGAGTAGTAGGGCACGTCGAACCGCTGTTCGTGGCTGAGGAATCCCCGGACACTGTCCGGAGTGAACGGGTCGAGGCCCAGCATGCTCTCCTGATGGTTCGTCAGGTAGTCCCGGTCCGGATCGGCGTCGTGCGACTTCTCCCCGGCCTGCCAGGTCGACGGGTCGAAGCCGTGGACCAGTTCCCACGCGTCGAGCAGATCGTCGTCGTCCAGATCCTCGGGCTGAGGGTCGTAACTTTCGAGGTAAGCGGGCGGAATCACCTGGCGCGCGGCGGTCGCGAGACGGTTGGTGCTCCCGAAGACCTCGACCTCGGCGATGTTGATGATGTTCTCGCCTCCGGCGCTGGCACCGATCCGCAGCAGTTTCACCGTCCGTGCCCGAACCGGTGCGGGAAGCACCCACTCGAACTGCCTGGCGGCGTGGGTGCCATCGGTGAAGAAGTCCTGCGAGAGCATGACTTCGCCGCCGGATCCAAGCAGGCTCAATCGGAAATTCGAAAGGCGGCGACCATTCCAGCCCTCCCGGTTCCAGATCACCACCCGGTCGAGCGCATGCGGCGCGCCGAGGTCAACCTGCCACCAGGAGCCTGCGATGCTCTGAGTATGCGCGATGGAGTCGCCGACGGCGGTGTCGCCACCCGTATCGCCATCGATGGCGTAAGGAGCAATCCAGGTCCCGTAGGTCGAGGATTGCGTGGCCGTCACACCAGCCCTTTGGGTAAGGTTCTCGCTGGTCACCGGATGCGGAGCCTCGACCCCGAACACCTGGACCTCCGCGAGCGTGAGGATGTTCTCCCCTCCGATGCTGGCACCGATCCGCTCGACCTTCACCGTCCGTGCGTTCACCGCGCCATCCAGCAACCACTCGACTTGCAGGCCGGCATGGGTGCCGTTGGTGAAGAAATCCTTGGAGACGACCGCTTCACCGGCGGATCCAAGCAGGCTCACCCTGAAATTCGAAAGTCGCCGGCCGTTCCACCCTTCGCGGTTCCAGAGCACCAGCCGCTCAATCGAACGCATTTCACCCAGATCCGCCTGCCACCAGGAGCCCGCGATGCTCTGGGTGTGGGAAATTCCGTCGCCGTCCTCCGCATCCCCGCCCGTGTTCCCGTCGACCGCGTATCCGGCGGCAAAAGTACCGTACTGGGAGGATTGCGTTGCAACGACACCGGGCAACAGGGCGAGGTTCACGGAAGGCTGCACCTCCCGGTAATCCCACGCCATCGCCAGATGGTCGCCACCACCCCCTTCCTTGTGCCGCAATTCGACGTAGTGCTTCTCGCCCGCCTGCAGGCGGATGGTCGGAGATTTCTGCGACTCGAACTTGCTCCATTCGAGGGCGTCGGTCCATCCGTGATGCCACGCAACCAGGGATGCGTCGAACTTGTCGGCGCTCGGCGAAAACCAGAGTTCCGCCTCGTCGTCGGCGGACTCCCAAAAGGTGTAGTCGCCCGTGACCGGCGCGACGATGAAGCCTCTCATCCGCGACCCGAAATTGTCCCCGGCGTTGGAGGGGGCTACCGAGGAATTGATCAATCCCACGGAGTTTGCTCCGCCGTGGAACGAAGGCAAGACAGTGAGATCGGAAACCTTCGTCCCGCTCACGTTTGTCCAGACCTCCCGGGTCATCTTGCCGGGTTCCCCGGCCTGCAGCCCGTTCTGCAGCAGCAGTGAACCGGTGATCACGGATGCCAGGATGCGCGCACGACCCCTGAGGCCTGGCAGATTCTCGGCAGATAGATGAATCATATGAAATTAGATGGGGTTACGAGAGCGTCGGGCAGGTGATGGAGCGTGAATTCACTTGCCCAGAATCAAGGTGTACAGCCCTCTCAGGGCCCGCCATTTGCGTCAACAATATTTGTTAGATCCGGAAAAAATAGGGAATTCTCCCATGCCGCCAGCGCGGGTCGAAACGATTCGTCAAACAATCGCCAGTAAAACCGCATTCTCGCCCTATTGAAAATCAGTTATTTCTAATGCCTATCAGAGACCAATCGGGCAACAACGTCAGAAGACGGTCACCCGGATTTGCTCAGGCGAGGTCTACCTATCCTTTGTCAAGGTCGGCCAGAGCCTGCGACGACGAATAAATCCTCTCCCTGACGGCAATTAAAATTACCAGCACGAACGTGAGAGGGAGCGGCCCGGGACCAGATGCAGGACCTCATTCAAATCCGCTTCCCCATCAGACCGGCCCACCGCGCGGCCTCCCCAAGCACGGCGGACTGGACAGCCACGGTTGCCAGCACCGGCTTGATCTCAGCCAGATAGATTCCCAGCAGCCTCAGGGCATCCTCGCCCATGTCCCGGCCGCCGAAGAGTTCCGCCGGTGCCGGCGAGAAATCCAATCCCGGTTGGACGCAGGCACTTTGCAAGTCGGTGCCGATGTCGAAGCGGCTCAGAAAGAGCCGGCGGGAATCGTTCCCGGCCGCCGCGTGACCGTCGATCATCCAAGTCGGCGAACTCGACGTATCGACGTTCAGCAAGCTCATGATCTTCTTCTCCAGGGTCCAAAGCTCGACGAGCTTCTCCTCCGGGATCTGCGCGAGCCGGAGAAAGACCACCGTGCGGAAGAACGACAGGTAGATCGCCGGGTAGCGGTTGCCTTGGCCGAGCGGCAGTTCGAAGCGCTTGATCCAGCCGAGCAGGTAAAGCCGGTCGCGCCCGAGTTCGGCCGCGATCTCAGCGAGGGTTAGGGTCGCGACGGGCGGAGAAGTGGAGCGAAGGGGGCGGACCATGGACGATCGAGATCACTAACAATCAGATCGGCAGGCTGTCGAGACAGGGAATCAGGACTCGGCACCGGGCACGGGACCGAGGCTCGAAAATGTCGCAGCCGTCATTGGAAGCGCAAAAGCTTTGGATCGACGCGAATCTCGAGCAGCAGCACAAAGCCCCCCACCCCCCGGGAGTGCTTGAAGGGCTTGCCGGGGAGCGGGACGACCAGGCCTTGAATCCACGTTCCTAAAATAACCTTAACCGCTCAAGGTCAATCGACTACATCACACCCAAGACTTCCCCTCAATCGTTAGATTTCGAAATCTCCCGCTTGCCATCCGGCGGAAATTTGTTCAGGTGATCACCTATTCTTAGATCCCCATGTCCGCCATCCGCAAATTCAACGTCCGCACGCTTTTCGATGCTTTCTCGCGTCTTCCCGACGAGCTTGAAGCCCTCTTCACCGAATTCGGCGTCCAGGCCGGGCCGCCGTTCAACGCGGACTCGGCGTGCTCTGCAATCCTCGACAGCGATGCGGTGCCGGACGAGTTCATGGCGCTCCTTTACGAGCTCAACGACCTGTCGGGGCCCGAAGGGCTGGAACAAGTGGAAGCCGCGATGGAGCGCTTCGGGTTGTCCGGCCCGATCATTGAACCGGGATTCCCCCCGGCGGTGGCAGCGCTTCGGCTGCGGAACGCCGACCCCGTGGCATTTCAGAATGCTTTGGACCGTTTGTTTGCCCATGGGCTCCAAGGCAAGTCGGTCGCCCTCTTCCCGGGCCGCGCCGCCATGGAAGTCCGTGACGAGCGGCTAGCGGCGGAGGGCTTCGAGCGCGAACTGACCAAGCAGCTTTCCTGCTGGAAGGACGCGCTCGGCTTTTCGATCCGCCCCTACACCGACGGCCGGCGCCTGGTGATCCTCGTGTTCTGCGAGCGCGCCGCCACGGTGCAGCTGGAGTTCGACCACTCCCGCAAGTCGGTGAAGTCCCTGATCCGCCGTCCGGTGATCCAGGACATGCTCATTTACAACCAGGACAACGGGGAGCTGGAAATCGACGCCAGCTACCAGAAGCACCGCGAGATCCTCCGGAGCGCCTTCGCCACCGGAGTGATGGGCGACGAGCGCTTCTTCCGGATCGAGGAAGAGACGCGGGTCTTGAACCTCCAGAGTCTCGTCCGCAGAGGCTTCGCGTTGCCGGTCCAGCCGGGCAGCGGTCACTCGGCCATGATCACCGGCATCAAGGTCAAGCACATCGGCGCGGACAAGCCGGTGACCTTCAGTTTCGGGGCGAACCGGCACGACGCAATCGAGTTCATCCGCGACCGCGACGGGATGGGCCTGATCGAGGGTGGAGTGGTCACCAGTGTCCGCATCGAGCTGGTCCTCGGCCCGCGCCGCACCGACCGCAAATCCATCGAATTGACAGGCAGCAACCGCATCAAGTTCAACCGCTCCACCCGCTCCGAAGATGTCTACGAATACCTCCGCCACTGGTCCATTATGGGACAAGACCAGCTGGCGGCTCAGAGCGCTGCGTGACCTGGTGGCAGGCCGTGTCGGTGGGGTTCGGCCCGCCGCGTTCGGTGCCCCACTGATGGAGGAACTGGTCCAGAATGGCATTTACACCCCTGACTTCCAGCCGCGTTCGGGCGACAGCATCATCATCGACACCGATTCCGGGCCGTCGGATTTCACCGTCTATCAGATTCGTGACCGGACGCTCTGCGAGGAGAGCCCGGACATGGGCAGCCGGGAGTTCTGGTTCGAGGACCTGCGGGAACTTCGGCGGCACGTGCTGTCACGGGAGGCGCTCTACGGTCTGATGGCCCGGGACCTCGGGATCACCGCGGCACCAGTCAAACTGGCAAAAGGCATCTGGGAAATCGGTAGGAAGCGGCTGCCGGGCCGCGACGCCAGCAAGGTGATCTTCATCGAAAAGGGCGTGCCCGCGACGACCCTGGAGCTGGTGATCGAGCGGGATTCCTTCAATGTCTTCTGCCTCCTGAGCGCAGGCAGCCCGCTGGAATACGGCTGGCATTCGGAGAAGACCCTGGTGGGCGGAACGATCGAAGTGCACGAGGGCTGCTTTGCGAGCGACGTGTTCGAAGACCTGTCCGCCTCCCAGCCTGAATCCGGGGTGGAAACCCGCGTCGATCTGGAATCGTCCCCGCCCCGCCTGTGGATCCAAGGCAAGGAATTCAAGCTGACCATGTCGTCGGAGGGGCTGCCGACCAACGGCTGCCGATACCTGGCCTATCTTTTCGATCATCCGGGGCAGACCTTGAGCTGCTGGGAACTCGAACTGGCGATCGATCCAAAACGGCAGGAAATGATCGGTCGCCCCGTGTGGACCGACGACGTGCTCGACGCGCAAGGCCTGCATGAGTTCAAGCAGCTGCTGAAATCGAAACAGGCGGAACTCGCCGAGGCGGAAGAGGATGTCTCCTCGCTGCCAGCCGAGGTGGATCGGTTGCGCGAAGAAGTCGCCGATCTCAGGGAGCAGTCCGGCAAGCTGCTCAACAAGTCCGGCGGAAGCCGTCAGATTGCCGAGGGAGATCGAGGAAAGGCCCGGCAGCGGGTGAGGAAGGCTCTCGATGTGGTGATCGCGAAGGTCCGGGATCAGGACGCTGCCATCGGCGAGGATTTGGACCACTCGCTTGGCAAGGGCGGCGTCATCTTCTTCCGCCCCCCCCAGGAGTGGGGCCTTTGAGAAAGACGCAGCCGGCGTAGGGCACCAGGCTGCCAAGGTACTGGATTCCGGTCGGGAAGCCCCCCTCTTCTCGAAACGGGAAGCCACCTACCGTAAAACGGGAAGCCCCTATTCTCACGACGGGAAGCTCTCCACCCTCCGGCGGGAAGCGCCTCTTCCCGCGACGGGAAGCCACCCACCCTCCGGCGGGAAGCGTCTCTTCCCATGACGGGAAGCGCCAAAGCCCGTGACGGGAAGCGCCTCACCGCAAGACGGGAAGCCACCCACGCTTAAACGGGAAGCGCTTCACCCTCCGACGGGAAGCTCCCAACCCTCAAACGGGAAGCCCCTCTTCCCGCGACGGGAAGCGCCTAACCCCCTGACGGGAAGCACCTCAGCGCCCGACGGGAAGCCCCCTGGCCCAAAACGGGAAGCCACCCCTTCCCGAACGGGAAGCCCCTCTTCCCGCCCCTTGTTTTGACAACAGAGCAAGGGAGATGACCACCACCGCACATTCACTTCGATCCGCCCCCGGACTTGGGACCCTGACCCGGGAAACCCCGGCTTCCCGAACGGGAAGCCCCCCTTCCCGCCCTTCGGTTGACACCGACCGAAGGACGATGATCGCAACCCGACACCCCGACCGCACCTCCGTCGCCCCGCTGTGGACGACCAAAGACCTGGCGAAATTCCTCAGATGTTCCGAGCGCCAGATTCCCCGCCTCCGTGACGAGGGCATGCCTTCGATCCGGATCGGCGGACTCGTCCGCTTCGTCCCATCCCGGGTCATGACCTGGCTGGAG
>JBIPNO010000124.1:0-6704 GCA_044372775.1 Haloferula sp. | reverse complement strand
ACCACCGGCATATTCTTCACTGCGGGTCTTCTTCTTGCTAGCCATCCGGTCCGCATAATCCAAACGGGTGTTTAGTACAAGCCCGGATCAGTACCAGAATGAGGTAGCCCTGGGAGCGCCGATCTTCAGTCGGCACGGACGGTTGGTGGAGCGTTTGGGGGCCGTAGAAGAGGAGCAGGGCTTTGGCTTGGGCTGGTTCCCGAATCCGCGGAAGGAGCTTGGGAGAGCTCCGCGACGTGCAAGCGCGGGTCATTTGCCGGGTGGGGACCCAGGGCGTTGCCGTGGGCTTAGGTATCTCACCCCGTTGGGGTTCTTGAGCCGCGCCTACCACCCACTATCTACCACCCACCATCTAACATCTACCACCGCTCACTCCCGCACTTCCTCGAACACCCCGCCGCCGAGCAAGCGGCCGCCGTCGTAGAAACCGCAGATCTGCCCCGGGGCGATCGCCCGCTGCGGCGATTGAAAGCGCAACGCCAGCTTGCCGTCGTCCCGCGGCACCACCTCCGCCCGCTCCGCCTTCGCCCGGTAGCGCGGCTGGGCCTCGATCCGGCACGGCTTGTCGAACTCGAAGCCGATGGTCGAAACGCTGCCGATGACGCATTCGCGGGCATACAGCCCCGGCGTGCCGCTTTCATCCCAGCCGACCACCAGCCGGTTCCGCTCCAGATCCTTCGCCACGACCACGTAGGCCATCCCCTCGCGCGGCGAGGCGATGCCGTGGCCCTTGCGCTGGCCCAGGGTGTAAAGGTGAAGCCCGCGGTGCTCGCCCAGCACCTTGCCCGCCGTGTCCACGATCTCGCCGGGTTGGTCCGGGATGTAGTGGCGGATGAAGTCGCTCATCTTGATCTCGCCGATGAAGCAGATCCCCTGGCTGTCCTTCTTCTCCGCCGTCGGGAGTCCGTGGCGGCGCGCCACTTCGCGGACCTCGGGTTTCAAAAGCTCGCCAGCCGGGAACATCGCGTGCGCCGCCTGGAACTCGGTCATCATCGACAGGAAGTAGCTCTGGTCCTTGTTCGGATCCGCCCCGCGCAGGATCGCCGGCCGGCCGTCGGAAAGCGTGCGCCGCCGCGCGTAGTGGCCGGTCGCCACCGCTTCGAAGCCCTGCTCCAAGGCGTAGTCGAGGAAGACCCCGAACTTCATCTCGCGGTTGCACCAGACATCGGGGTTCGGCGTGATCCCGCTGCGGTAGCCTTCGACCAGGTAGTCGACGATCCGCGCCTTGTATTGATCGATCAGGTCCACCACGCGGAACTCGATCCCCAGCGCCCGCGCCACCGCCAGGGCGTCCTCCAGATCGCTCTCCCACGGGCAGTCGCCGGGCAGGCCTTCGGCGTTGATCCAGTTCTTCATGAATCCGCCGGTGACCTCGTGCCCCTGCTCGATCAACAGGGCCGCGGCGGCGGAGCTGTCCACCCCGCCGGAAAGTCCCACCAGCACCTTCGCCATGCGGCGAGTGGTAAGTTCCAACGAAGAAGTGCCAAGTGCCAATTTCAGCGGCCCGGCGGCCCCGGACCGATCAATCAGCCCCGGTACTTTGCAAAGTGCCTCGAAAGCAACCCGCCCCTACGGCAGATTTCCCGGGTTCTTGCAGGCGGGATCGCATCCTGCGGATTGACAGGATCGCGGCACCGGATATGCGATGGCTTGTGGTTCACCGTATATCCCCCATCATGGCCTTTCTCGCGCTGGTCGGACTCGCTTCCGCCCAGACCTGGGAACGCGAGGACGTGAGCTTCGAAAAGATCGACGCGCAGGCCAAGGACCTCGCCTCCCGGCCCTATGCCGCTCCGGACAAGGAGTCGCTGCCGGACTGGATGAAGAACCTCAGCTACGACCAGTACCGCGACATCCGCTTCATCCCGGAGCGCGCCTTGTGGGGAGCGGAGAACCTGCCGTTCCGCGCCATGCTTTTCCACCCGGGCTATCGCGACCGACCGCCGGTGATGGTGAACGAATTCACCGCCACCCACCTCCAGCGGATCCGGGTTTCCGAGGCCTTCTTCCACTATGGCCCGCTGGTCGGTCAGCGCGGCGAACTCCCGCCGGACGCGGGCTTCGACGGCGTGCGGCTCCACGCCCCGCTGAACCGGCCCGACTATCATGACGAGCTGGCCGTCTTCCAGGGAGCCAGCTACTGGCGGGCGCTCGGCAAGAACCAGCGCTACGGGATCTCGGCACGCGGGATCGCCATCGATACCGGCGCGGAAGGCAGCCCCGAGGAATTCCCCGCCTTCCGCGAGTTCTGGCTGCGCAAGCCGGCCCCGGAAGACAAGGCCACCCTGCTCTTCGCCCTCCTCGACGGCCCGTCCTTCACCGGAGCCTACGGTTTCATCATCCAGCCGGGCGACGACACGGTGGTCACCGTCCGCGCCGTCCTTTACCCGCGACGGGCGGTGAAACGCCTCGGGCTCGCCCCGATGTCGAGCATGTTCTGGTTCGGCGAGAATTCCCGCCGCCGCTTCGATGACTTCCGCCCCGAAGTCCACGACTCCGACGGCCTGGCGATCCAGATGGGCAGCGGCGAAAGGATCTGGCGCCCGCTGGCCAACGACAGCGGCAAGCTCGAGTTCAGCTTCTTCGCCATGGACAAGTGCGCCGGCTTCGGCCTGCTGCAGCGCGACCGCCGCTTCGCCGCTTACGAGGACGGCGAGGCCGTTTACCACCAGCGGCCGTCGCTGTGGATCGAGCCGACCAGCGACTGGGGATCCGGCAAGGTCATGCTGATGGAGATCCCCGCCCACAACGAAACGGACGACAACGTGGTCGCCCTGTGGCAGCCGGACCGCGCCCCGCAGCCGGGCGACCGCATCGAGTTTTCCTACAAGCAGCATTGGACCATGGACGAGGATCCGGCCGGAACCGGCGGCCATGTGGTGGCCACCCGTACCGGCTTGCACGACTGGCAGCCGGAACAGCGCACGATCGCCGTCGAGTTCGCCGGCGGGGCCTTGGAGAAATGGGAGGGCGCGCCTCCCGAGGCGGTGGTCACCGCGGTCGGCGAGCACGCCGCCCGGATCAAGATCCAGGGCGTGACCGTCCAGGCACTCCCGGAAGGCCGCTGGCGCGTCGCTTTCCAGGTCGCCCCGGCGGCGGAGGGCGGAAAGCTGGCGGATGTCGGCCCCCAGGAGTTGCGCTGTTGCTTGAAAAAAGGAGAGGATTTCCTGACCGAGACATGGGCTTACCGTATCACCCCCTAGAAACCCTGCGCCCTCTCAGCGAGACCGAGCTGTCCGAGTGGGAGGAGGCCTACGCGGCGGTGGAGGCCTACCTGCAAGCGCTGCGCATCCGCAACCGCCTGCTGGTCGCGGAGCTGGTCCGCGCCATCCTCTGGCGAGCCTCCGCCCGCGGTGCCACCGAGCCCGGCGTGCCCGCCCGCGTGCTGGCCATGGAGGAAACCCTCAGCGAGATCGCGAGCTGGACCCAGGACGTCCTCGACGAGCCGCTGGAAAACCGCCGCCTCGCCGCCCGCGGCCGTCTCGCGCTGCTGCTGGCCGACATGCCGGGCAAATGGCAGGGGGTCTTCCTTACTCCTAAGCCGTGGCCGCCCGCCTTCACCGAGGCGATGCGCAAGTCGTACCTCGCCGCCGGCCCGCGCTTCGCCAACCTGACCATGGTGCCGAAGCCTCTCGAGCTGAACGTCATCGGTGAAGGGGCCGCCCAGTGGTGGGAAACCATGGACCGCCGCCCGATCGTCCGGAAAATGTTCGCCTTGTTCCTCCTGGGTCTCATCGGGGCCGGTCTCTGGTTCTTCTTCCTGAAGTGATGGACGAAACTTCTCCAGACTCTCCCAAGCAGGTCCGCACCTTCTTCAACCCGCTGCGGGCCTCGGTTCGACGCCTGCTGTTCTTCGGCAGCGTGGTGCTGGTGAACATCGCCGCCACCTTCTGGCTCTACGACCTGTTCACCCGGATGGGAACCCACCGCGCCCACGTGCTGCTGCTGGTGGTCTTTTTCGTCCTCAACGGCCTGCTCGTCCTCGGCTCCTTCCACGCCATCTTCGGGGCCTGGGACATGCTGTGGGGCAGGAAGCGCGCCGTGCGGATCACCAAGCTCGCCAAGGAAGCCGGCGACGGTCCGCTTTCCCGCCGGTACGCGGTGGTGATGCCGGTTTACAACGAGGACAGCAGCCGCTTCTGCGCGCGGATCGAGGCCATCTACCGCTCGATCGAAGCCACCGGCCACCTGGAGTCCTTCGATTTCTTCATCCTCAGCGACACCCGCGACCTCGACCTCTGGGTGCTCGAGGAAACCGCCTGGACCAACCTCTGCCGCAAGCTCGGCGGCTTCGGGCGCATCTACTACAGGCGTCGTCGAAAGAACGAGAACCGCAAGGCGGGCAACATCGGCGACTTCGTCCGCACCTGGGGCGGCGGGTACGAAGGCATGGTGGTGCTGGACGCCGACAGCCTGATGGACGGCGGCGACATCCTCAAGATGACCCGCGTCATGGAGGCCTACCCGAACCTCGGCATCCTCCAGACCCCGCCCAAGCTGATCCGCGGCTCCTCGGTCTTCACCCGCCTCCAGCAGTTCGCGATGCGGCTCTACGGCCCGCTCTTCATCCGCGGCCTGAACTGGTGGCAGCTCGGCGGCGGCAGCTACTGGGGCCACAACGCGCTGATCCGCGTGAAGCCCTTCTCGGATTTCTGCGAACTGCCCGACCTGCCGGGCCGCGAACCCTTCGGCGGGAAAATCCTCAGCCACGACTTCGTCGAAGCCGCGCTGATGGTCTCCGAAGGCTGGGAAGTCTGGCTGGCCTGGGACATCGAGGGCACCTACGAGGAAGCCCCGCCGACCCTGATCGACCACCTCAAGCGCGACCGCCGCTGGTGCCAGGGCAACTTGCAGCATCTCTGGCTGATCTTCGCCCGCAAGCTGCCGCTGACCGTCCGCGCCCATCTCTTCATGGGCATCATGGCCTACCTCGGCAGCCCGCTGTGGTTCCTCTTCCTCCTCTTCGGCACCTGGGTCGCGTGGGACCGCGCCGGCAGCGACTTGAGCAACGTGCCCTTCGACGAGACCTTCGTCGGCCGCTGGCTGGAGATCGGCGGGATCGAGCAAAGCCTCATCCTCACCGGCTTCATCTTCCTGCTGCTCTTCCTGCCGAAAATCCTCGCCGTCACCGGGGCCATCCTCGTCCCGCGGGTCCGCCGCTCCTTCGGCGGGGCCTTCCCGCTGATCGCCGGCTCCTTCCTGGAAACCCTCGTCTCCATGCTGCTCGCCCCCTGCGTGATGGCCGCCCACACCTTCATGGTCCTGAGCATCGTCCTCGGCCGCGCCGTCGGATGGGGCAGCCAGAACCGCGAGGCGGACGGCACCGGCTGGGGCGAGGCGACGGCCGTCCACCTGATTCCCACCGTGCTCGGCATCGGCTGGGCGGTCCTCGCCTGGAACATCAGTCCCGGCTTCGCCGCCTGGATGTCCCCCATCCTGCTCGGACTCATCCTCTGCATCCCCGTCTCCGTCTGGACCAGCCGCGCCCGCTACGGCAAGGCCCTCGCCCGCCACCGCATCCTGTCCACGCCGGAGGAACTCGATCCGCCCGCCGTCATGAAGCTGGCGGACCTCGCCAAGGCATCGCTCGACCCCGCGCTCGACGCCGCCGCCCCCGGCCGCCACGGAGTCGTCGCCGCGGTGGTCGATCCCTACGTGAACGGCGTCCACGTGTCCCTGTTAGAGCCGGCCGAGCTTTCCCCGGAGAACGAAGCTCTTGTCGAGCGCTGCCTCATCGAAGGCCCCGGCGCGCTTTCGAAAGACGAGATGATCGAGTTGCTCTACCTCGCCCCCGGGATGCTCATGCTCCACCGCGCCGTCTGGCTGCGCCCGCAGGAAGGCATCCATCCCGTCTGGACCCAGGCGGTCGAGAGCTACCGCCGGCGGATTGACAGCGGCGGCGGTGACGACCTAGCGTGAATCATGATCAAAGCGTTGTTTCCGGCTTCCCTCGTCCTGGTCCTCAGCCAATGCAGCCACGATACGAGCGCCAACCCTTCCATCGCCGCGTCCCGCTATTCCGAGTTGTCCGGGGAACGCACGCGGCCAGCCGCAAGCTACCGCCTGACGATGACCTTCAGCACCAAGGACGAAACGGTAAGCGCCCCGTCCATCGTCGCGCGGCCCGGCAAGCAGGCGAAGGTGGAGATGCTGCGCGACTTCATCTATCCGATCGATTTCTCGCCGGCCGAGGTGCCAAAGGTGAAAATGAACGCCGCCACGGCGGGGACGATCCATCCACTTGCTCCGACCACACCGACGAAATTCGCCACGCGCCAGCTCGGCTACACCAGCACCTTCACGGTCGAGCCACGCGGTGCCTTCGTGATCATCCGCGGACTGCTGACCCACGACAAGTTCGCCGGCTTCTCGCGCGCCCCCGGCGAGGCGATCTCGCCGATCGTCGATGGACGGAGAAACACCGTGCTCAGCGACAATCGCGTCGATCTCCCGAACTTCGCCCGCAGTGAAACCCCGATCTATATCGCGGGCCTGCCCGGAGTGCCACAGGTGATCGATCTGCCGGCGATTCCCGGCAAGGTCACGATCACCTGCGAGGCCGTGCCTTGACCTTGTCGGTGCCCCCCGCCGCGCCAAAGCAGTCGACCCGCCTCCCTGCCGCTGGGGCAGAAAGGCGGGTCGTGCAGCTAATACCAGTTCTTCAAACTAATGTGACTTTAATCTTGGACGCGTAGCGTTTGCTT
>JBIPNO010000123.1:0-6714 GCA_044372775.1 Haloferula sp. | reverse complement strand
CGGAAGAGCCCCGCAACTAAACTCAAAATGGTTCTGAAAACAGCCAGTACACCGGTCGTCTCCGGGCAACTCGGGGCGATTCTGATGAACCTCGCCATCGATTTCGTCAATATCCCGCCGAAAGAGCTGGAGCGCGAGATCCAAAGAGCGCTCCGCATCACGGGCGAATACACGGACGTCGACCGGAGCTACACCTTCATCTACGACTTTGACCGGCATACTTGCTCCAACACCCATGAATGGTGTCGGGAAGGAATTGAGCCAATGATTGAGCATCTTCAGGAGACCCCGCTGAAGGGCTTGGAAGATTTTACCACCCCTCACCTCAGGGGCGAAACCGTCCATGTTCCATGGGTGGAGGACCTTCCAGTTGGAAGTGCTTTAAGAAACGTCCTCGAGCCCCAGGGAATCAAAACCATGGTGGCGGTTCCAATGATTTATGATTCCCAGTGTCTGGGCTTCGTCGGATTCGACGCGGTGACGCACCGCAAGGAGTGGTCGACGGTGGAGCTCGCCATGCTGCGGATGCTGGCCGAAATTTTCACCAATGCGGAAGTCGGAAAGCGAAGGGTCGAGGAGGTAGAGACCGCCAGGAGCAGTGCCGAGTTGTCAGAGCGCCTGTTGCGGCGAGCTATCGAAGCAAGCAAGGCAGCGATCTGGGAGCTAGACGCTACGAATGAATGGCTGGATTTTCACTCCGGTTGGTCAGGGCTATTTGGCGAGCAGCCGGACAAGCTCCGGATTCCTCTGGCGGAATTCCAAGCAAGAATTCACCCTGAAGATCTTGATCGGGTTTGGGAGGAAGCCGGGTCTCATTCCGAATCTTCAGACAAGGCGGTTCAGATCAATTTCCGAGTCCGCCACCGCGACTCGAGATGGATCCCCGTTCTGGCGCAGGGCCTTTCCGAGCGAGACCCTGAAGGCCGACTGGTCCGGATATCCGGCAGTATCGTCGATGTGACGGAGACGCTGGCAGAGAACGAGAAGGCACGGAGGCGATTGGAAATGAACAGCAAGCTTCTGCTGGTATCGTCCAGGTTCGTCGACGTGGAAAGCTTCGCGCCCGCAGTCCACGCCGCGCTGCGGGAGGTGGGGACGTTTTGCAGCGCATGTCGTGTCACGCTTTACATTGTGAACAAGAGTTCGGGGCGATTCGAGTTCAGCCATGAGTGGTCCAAGGCGTCCGTCAGCGGCAGCGAGCCCGCTCCGCTGGCACTCGGTCCGGAAGCGGTCCATATGCTCGAGGAAGGCGGAGTAGTCTCTTCTCCCGATCTCCTCCGGGCGAACCCATCGCGGACGGGGCCGTCGCTGCCGAATTGCTCTTCTGCTCCGTCATCTATAGGCGTGCCGCTTCTGGCGGGCGGACGTCTCGAGGGGGTTATTGTGCTGGAGTGCACCAAAATCACCCATGCGTGGCCGACGGAAGATGTGGTGATGATCCGCGGTTTTGCCGAAGTGATCGCCGGTGCCTTGGCACGCACCCGGGCGGAATCCGCGCTGAGGGCTAGCGAGCACCTTCACCGGACCATCCTCAGCACCCTTGATGAAGCGGTTTTCATGACCGATGAGAGTGGCGTCATTACTTATGTGAACCATGCATGGCGATCCGTAACGGGTATCGCGGACGACCAATCGCTGGGCCGGCGGATCTCCGACTTGCTAAATGACTGCGACCGGAGTGCAGAGGAGAAGAAGCTGACCGCCCTGCTTTCCGGCGAACCGGTAACAAAATACGTCATCCAACTTTCGGCAAACCGCGACCGCTGGCTGTCACTCAGGCGACTTCCTCTGACTGCCGCATCCGGCGAGGTAAAGGGCACCATCGGCACCATCATGGATGTGAGCGATCAACGCGTCTTGGAGGAGCATCTCATTTCCTCAAAGATCAAGGCGGAAGCGGCCAATGACGCCAAAAGTTTATATCTCTCAAATCTCAGCCACGAATTACGGACGCCGATGCATGGCGTGATCGAAATGCTCGAACTGATACTCGCACGTAAATTGCCGGAGGAACAACTGTTGGCTCGCGCATCGGACGCACGATCGTCAGCCCTTGCTCTGTTGCGATTGCTTGACGACATCCTTGACGTCGCCAAGGGCGAGCGGGGATTGATTCAATTGGAGGAAAAGCCGGTGAACTTGAATTCGGTGTTGGAGGGCGTCGCCGCCACCTTTGCCGCGGAAGCCGCCAAAAAGTCGTTGGAATTCTCCTGTTCCGTTGATCCGCTCCTTCCCTCAATTCTCCTGACGGATGAGTTGAGGTTCCGGCAGATCGTCGGCAATCTGCTGAAGAATGCCATCGCCTACACCGACTCGGGCTCGATCTCGGTGAAACTATTCAACTTCCCCCAGCGCGAGAAGGTGGAGGTCGGCGCTGCCCGTCATCTGGTGCGGCTCGAGGTGACCGACACCGGGATCGGGATCAGGCCCGACAAGATCCAGGACATTTTCAAGCCTTTCGTCCAACTCACGGAAAGCGATCACAAAAGAGGCGGCAGCGGGCTCGGGCTGGCGATCGTTGCAGAGATCGTCAATCTCATGGGAGGGAAAATCGACATCCAGAGCGTTCTTGGCTCTGGAACAGCCGTGTTCGTGGACCTACCGCTCGTGGCAGCCCCGCGCAAGGCTTTGTCCGAGGCCTTTGCCGGCAACGGAGGAGACGTAGCAGAGTGCCTGAAAGGGATGCACGTATTGGTTGCCGAGGACAACGAAATCAATCGGATTGTTGCGATCGAGCATCTGGAGCAGCTTGGCTGCTTGGTCCGAACCGCTGAGAACGGGCGCGAAGCGGTTCGCGCCTGCGAGACAGAGCACTTTGACATCGTTTTGATGGATTGCTTGATGCCCGAGATGGATGGATTTGACGCGTCAAGGGCAATCCTCGGTCGCGCCAGGAGCCGCTATCCCGCAATCATTGGATGCACCGCTAATGCCTCCGAAAAGACAGCTGCACTGTGCAAGGCTGCAGGGATGCGTTCGGTGATCAGCAAGCCTTACACCCGCATTCATTTGTTTCATGAACTCGATCGATTCCGAACAGATGCCACCACCTCCGGACCCGTCTGCTCCTCCCCGCCGCTTCTCTCGTCAGGACCAGAACAACCGGTTCTGATTTCTTCGCTCCTTGAATCCTATGACTGCAACTTAGGTGTAGAGCGGAGGTTCTCCTTGGAACTGCTGGCCATATTCCGCAAGGATGCCCCCATCCAGGTGGCCGCCGTCCACGATGCGATCGCTTCGGGAGATCCTGACCGTATCCAAGCTGCGGCGCACAAGCTGAAAGGTGGATCTGCAGCTGTCGGACTAAGGAGGCTCGAGGAACTTTGCAGGAGAATCTCGGATTTCGAGCCGACTTCCGTGAAGCTGACAGCGAATGATAAGACCTTGCTGATCGCTTTTGGCGCACGTCTCGACATCGAGCTCGCTGATGCGATCGCGGCATTGGCAGAGTTCGAATCCAGTCATTCGGACCTCGGTGATTTGGTGATCGCCTGATGATCTCGCGCGCCCCCCGGGGTGCATTTCCGACGATCTCCTGCTTGGACCTATCCTGGCAGTGTAACCCCAACACCCGTGGCCGCGGGCGTCGTTGACACCGCCGACCGGGCGTGAACCCGGTCCTCCTTCATCGCGAGTGGCTCATCCAGCCTGACGCCCTGCATTCCATAGCCGCCTCCCTCCGGGGAATCGCGGCTCCCTTCACGGCGCAGCCACAGGCAGACCCGCCCCACCCTCTCCTCAGCATCGAGGACGGCATCGGCGTGGTGAGCATCGAAGGGCCGATCCTCCGCAAGCCCGACCTCTTCGCCCGGGTCTTCATGGGGGCCACCAGTTCCGAGGACATCGGCGACGCCCTCCGCGAGGCCGGCGAGCGCCCCGACATCAAGGCGGTCTTCCTCGAGATCGATTCGCCCGGCGGGACCGTGGCCGGAACCCCGGAACTGGCCGCGGCCGTCGCTTCGCTCAACGCCCGCAAGCCGGTCTACGCGTTCTCGTCCGGCCTGATGTGCTCGGCCGCCTATTGGGTCGCCAGCCAGGCCCGGGCCATTTACGCCACGCCCTCCGCCCAGGTCGGCTCGATCGGTGTGGTGCAGGCGGTCGTCGACCACTCCGCTGCCATCGAAAAAGCCGGCATCAAAGTGGAGGTCTTCTCCGTCGGGAAATACAAAGCGATGGGGGCTCCCGGCACGCCGCTCACCGACGAGCAGCGCGAATTGATTTCCTCCAACCTCGCCGAAATCGCCAGTGAGTTCCACACGGCGGTGCTCGCGAAAGGCCGCGCCATCCCGGCCGAGGCGATGGAAGGCCAGACCTTCAGCGGCAGGCAGGCCCAGCGCCAGAACCTCGCGGGCATTGTCGCCGACCGCGCCGAAGCCATGCGCCGCCTGCGGGTCTACCACTCCGCATCGGTTGACACCGGATCACGGGCGATGAACACCGCCATCGAAGACGAACTCGCCAAAGCCCGCGCCGACCTCCTCGCACTCCAGCGCGACCACCAGGCCCAGGCCGAACTCCTCACCGAGGAAACCACCGCCACGACCTCACTGCGCGGCGAAGTGGAACTGCTCGCCGCCGAAATCGAATCGCTGCGGGCGGAACGCGACGACGCCACGACCGCGAGTGCCGGTTTGGTCACCGAGCGCGACACCGCCGCTGCGGAAGCCACCACGCTGCGCACCCGCGTCGCCGAACTCCAGGCGTCGCAGGCCGACTTCGACCGCCGCGTCCAACTCGAAGTCGCCCGCGTGGTCGCCTCCACCGGCACCGCGATGCCGGCCCGCGTCACCCCTGCCGGCGACGCCCCGCAAGCGGCCGAGCTTCACGCGCAGTTCGCCGCCATCACCGACCCGGCCGCCCAGACCGCCTTCTGGCGGAAGCTCACGCCCGAACAGCAAGCCCTCATCCTCAACCACCAAGCCTGACCACCCGCCATGCCCAACACCCTCACCAACGTCAAAGACATCAAGGTCGCCCAACGGGCACTCATGCCCTTCATGTCGAACCTCCTGCCGGTCACGGCGTTTTCCACCGACTTCAGCCCGCTGCCCGCCGACAAGCTGGACACCGTGCGCGTCCCCCTGGTCGGTGCACCCACCACTTCGAGCGACTTCGCCGGTGACTACTCCGCGAATGCCGACTCCACCGTCACCGTGGTGCCTGTCACCCTCAACCGCCACAAATACAAGACCGTCCACGTCACCGCCCGCGAGTCGGCCGAAACCTCCCTCGGCGTGCTGGAAACCCTGGTGGAAGCCGCCGCCCAGCAGCTCGCCCAGGACGTGCTGGTCGACATCTTCGGCTGCATCACCGCCGCCAGCTTCGGCACGCCCGGCATCCCGGCGCTCGCCGCGACCGCCTTCGACTACAAGAAGGTGCTCAATCTGCGCGAAGCCTGCGGCAATGCCAAGATGCCGCCCAACCCGCGTTCGCTGGTCCTCGACTCCGGCTACTACACCAACATGCTCGCCGACGACGTGGTGGCCAAGAGCTTCAACCTGAACCTCAACGCCCCGGCCATCACCGAGGGCATGGTCAAGCGGATCGCGGGCTTCAACCTGCACGAGACGACGCTCATCCCGTCGGACCACCCGGAGAAGCTCGTCGGTTTCGCCGCCCATTCGAGTGCCGTGGCGGTGGCCATGCGCTACCTCCAGCCCGTAGCCGACTACGAGCAGTCGGGTGCCGTCACCGATCCCTCCACCGGGATGACTTTCGGCTACCTGCGCTTCACCGACACCCGCGCCAACAAGGTCTTCGTCACCCTCGAATGCCTCTACGGGTTCAGCGCGGCCAAGACCGACGGCCTCAAGCGCATCGTCAAACCCTGACCAGATCCTGGCGACAGGGTCTCCGTCCCCCAACCATCACCCTCTCCGGGAAACTGGAGGGGGTGTTCCATTTTGACAGAAAGGCATGGGCATGAGCCTCGAATCGGAAATCCTCGCCGACCTCCACCAACTCCTCACCGAGCATGGCGTGACGGCCCGGTGGAAGACGCTCGACCTGCTCGTGCTCGTCAGCCGGACGCGCAACGAACAGCAGATCGACATCGGCGGATTCGTCGAATCACCGGATCTCAGCCTGCGCGTCCCGCAACTGGCATTCCCGGACGCCTTGCCGAAGTTCGGCGAGCGCATCGATGTGGACGGAACCGAATACCGGATCAGCCGGGTCTCAAACCATCCGCGCTCGCCGCTCCTCACCCTCACCTTGTCCTCGGCCGATGAGTGACGGCGCGATCCGCTTCACCGCGAAACTGAAGGGAGCGTTCACCGTCGCCCGCCTGCTGCGCCGCTACCCGGACAAGGTCGGCCGAACACTGCTGTCCCTGGTGAAGCAGGAGGCACGAGGATTATCGGTCGAACTCGCCCGCAACACCAAGCCGTTCGGGTTTTCCGAGGCGGCGAAGCAACGCGGTGAGAAATCCGTCGCCAAGGACATCGGCGGCGTGTTCGCGTTGCCATCGGATGCCTTCAGGGAGATTCGCAAGTCCGATCCCGGGGCGGCCGATAAGTTCTGGGCCAACATCCAGAAACGGCGCTTTTCACGGGCGGAGAACAACCTGCGCCAGACGAGTTCCGGCTGGAAGGACCTCACCGTCGGCCGCCTGGATCCGAAGCTCCACCGCTGGGGTCAACTCGGCGGATCCAAGCCGAAGCAGATCGTCACCAGCCCCAAAGCCCGCGAGACCTACATCACCAGGATCCAAAA
>JBIPNO010000023.1:0-77051 GCA_044372775.1 Haloferula sp. | reverse complement strand
CGAGCTTCTCGCGTTCGGAATCGGACAAACGGATGGAGGAAGTCGGTCTCGGCATGCCGCTTTTCTACTAGATATCTAGTAGCGATGCAAATCGAAATTAAACGGATTTAGCGCGCAGGACACTAGGAATCCTGGCGCTGGCCAAACGATCAGGCCGCCTGCGTTTGCTGGCTCCCGTTCTCAAGGACCTCAAGATTCGGGCCCGATTCTGGATCAGCCCGCAATTGGAGCGACGGATGCTGGAAGAAGCCGGCGAGGCCCCTTGATTCCACCTCAATCCCCGCTCTTCAGCACCTTGATGAAGGCGTCCTGCGGGATGTTCACCTTGCCGATGGCCTTCATCTTCTTCTTACCCTCCTTCTGCTTCTCCAGCAGCTTGCGCTTGCGGGAAATGTCGCCGCCGTAGCACTTGGCGGTCACGTCCTTGCGCATCGCGGAGATGCTTTCGCGGGCGATGATCTTGCCGCCGATGCAGGCCTGGATGGCGACGACGAAGAGCTGGTTCGGGATGACCTCCTTCAAGCGCGCGGCAAGCGAACGGCCGTAGCCTTCGGCCTTGTCGCGGTGGACGATGGTCGCGAAGGCCTCGATCGGGTCGCCGGCGATCATCATCTCCATTTTCACCATGTTGGCGGCGCGATAGCCGGCGTGCTCGTAGTCCATCGAGCCGTAGCCGCGGGTGCAGGACTTCAGCCGGTCGTTGAAATCGACCAGGATCTCGGCCAGCGGCAGCAGGCAGGTCAGCATCACGCGGGTGTCGTCGATGGTCTCCGTGTTCGTCACCTCGCCGCGCTTTTCCATGACCAGCGACATGATGTCGCCGATGTAGTCGCCGGGGATCATGATGAAGACCTTCACCAGCGGCTCGCGGACTTCGGCGATGGTCTGCTGCTCGGGGAAGAAGGACGGGTTGTCGACGATGAGTTCCTCGCCGTTGGTCTTGGTGACCTGATAGATGACCGACGGGTAGGTCGAGATCACGTCCATGTTGAACTCGCGGCGCAGGCGCTCCTGGATGATCTCCATGTGGAGCAGGCCGAGGAAGCCGCAGCGGAAGCCGAAGCCGAGCGCGATCGAGCTTTCCGACATGTAGGTGAAGGCCGCGTCGTTGATCTGCAGCTTGCCCATCGCCGTTTTCAGCGCCTCGTAGTCCGAGGCGTCGATCGGGTAGATGCCGGAGAAGACCATCGGCTGGATCTCCTTGTAGCCGGGCAGCGCCTCGGGGCAGGGGTGGGTGTTGTCGGTGAGCGTGTCGCCGATCTTCGCCTCGTCGGCGGACTTCATGTTGGCGATGACGTAGCCGACGTCGCCGGCGACGAGTTTCTCGCGGGCGTTCATCTTCGGGGTGAAGACGCCGACTTCCTTGACCTCGTAGGTCTTGTTGGTGGCGAACAACTTCACCCGCTGGCCCTTTTTCACGGTGCCGGAGAAGACGCGGACGTAGGAAACGACGCCGCGGTAGGTGTCGTAGATCGAGTCGAAAACGGTGGCCCGCAGCAGTTTGTCGGGGTTCTCCACCGGGGCCGGCACGCGTTTGACGATGGCTTCGAGGATTTCCGAGATGCCGATGCCCTGCTTGGCGGAGGCGGGGATCGCGTCCTCGGCCGGGATCGCCAGGATCTCCTCGAGCTGCTTTTTGCACTTCTCGACGTCGGCGGCGGGGAGGTCGATCTTGTTAAGGACCGGGATGATGACCAGGTTCTGCTGCAGGGCCAGGTGGAGGTTGGCCACGGTCTGCGCCTCCACGCCCTGGGCGGCGTCGATCATGAGGATGGCGCCTTCGCAGGCGGCCAGTGAGCGGGCGACCTCGTAGGAGAAATCGACGTGACCGGGGGTGTCGAGCAGGTTGAGCTTGTAGGTCACGCCATCCTTCGCGGTGTATTCCATCGCCACCGGGTGGGACTTGATGGTGATGCCCTTTTCGCGTTCGAGGTCCATCGCATCGAGAAGCTGCGCCTGTTGGTCGCGCTCGGCCACGGTGTTGGTGGCGGCCATCAGGCGGTCGGAAAGCGTGGTCTTCCCGTGGTCGATGTGGGCGATGATCGAGAAATTGCGGGTCAGGGCGGTGGACATGGCGGTCGGGAAAGCGGGCGGACGGGGCGGATGGAAACCACGGAAAGTCGCCGAAAGCACGGAAAAAGATAGCAGGTCTCCGGGCTGCTGGCCGGGTGCCGGCGAATTCCGCGGAGCGAGTTCCCGGAATAGATGCCCGGTTTGGAACGACCGGGATTGCAGGGGCGGCGGGATTTCGCTAGCGGTTGGCGAGTGACCCGCCGCTACGAGATCCAGGAGATGCTGTCGCAGGACGCCCAGGGAGTGGTTTTCCTGGCGGTGGACCGTGAATCCGGGGCGGACGTGGTGCTCCGGCGCTTTTTCCCGTTCGGGCCGGGCGGCGGCGGGCTGGAGGGTGAGGAACGGACGGCCTACACGGCCGCGGTGGAGCGGCTGAAAGGCGTCACCCATCCGGCGCTGCGGACCATTCTCGACGGTGGCTGCGACCCGGTCGATGGCATGCCTTTCCTGGTCACCGAGTGCGTCGAGGGGCCGCGGCTGGCGGAGCATCTGAAAGAGAAGCCGCTCAGCCCGGCTTCGACGAAGGCCTTGCTCGACCATGCGCTGGAAGTTTCCCAGGTGCTGGCCGGGGTGCTGGGTGAGGAGGCGGTGTGGGTGGAAACGGCACCCGAGGCGGTGATCCTTTCTCAGGGGCAGGAAGGCCGCAGCGTGACCTTCTGGATTTCTCCAATGCGCTGGCTCGGCCATGCCGAGGAACGCCAGGGGCTCTTGCCGCTGGTGGCGCTGGGCGAGGCCGCGATGCAATGGCACGGGCGGGTGATTTCGGACCAGGCGGGCGACGGACTCGGCGCCTGGTTCAAGGCGATCAAGGCCGATCCCGGCCGCTGGACGCTGGAGGAGGCGCGCGTCACCCTTCACGCCGCGAAAATGCTGGTCGGTGATCCTCCATCGACCCTCGGCCGTGCCTCGTCCCCGAGCGTGCCGACCGTCTCCCTGCCGCCTCCGGTGGTCCGCCAGCCGGTGCTGAAGCAGGAAACCTCGTATCTGCCGTGGGTGTTCGCCTCCATTCTGGTCATGGGCGCGACGGGACTGGTCGTCTGGAAGACCTTCTCCACGCCCGCGGTTGCCGGCAAACCCGCCGTGGTGGCCGCCGCGACCCCGCAGGCCCCGGCCGAGAAAAAGGGCCCGGTCCCGGTCGCTTCCCCGGCCGCCCCGGAGACCGATCCGGAAATGGATGCCGCCGCCAGGATCTCCGCCCGCGCCGCCGAACTGGCGAAGGAGATCAAGGAGTTCCCCGTCATTCCCTCCGCACCCGGCATCGGCGACACCGCCGGGATCGATGCGCAGTTGGTCGAAATCGGCACCAAGCTGCGCAACCAGATCGGCAGCAAGGTGACTTTCAAGGGCCCGCTCTTCGGGGTGCGCGACAGCGACAGCGGCAAGACCCGCTACATCGAATTCGGCACCTCGCGCGAACCGAACGCGGTCTGCGTCCGCTACATGACCAAGGACGGCGACGCCGACATGTCGAAGGACGAGCTGATGAAGCTGGTCGGCAAGCAGGTGACCATCCAGGGCGAGGTGGTCGCCGATCCCAGCGGCCGCATCACCATCGACATCAAGGGCCGCGACCAGATCAAGGTCGGCGATTCCTGAACCGGCGCCACGTTTGAAAGCAGGACCGGACACCGACCTCGCGGCGCTCGATTTCCTCGATGCCAAGGAGGTCATGGCTCTCGCCACCGCCGGCCTCCGCAATACCGGCGACCTGCTGATGTGGCTGCCGCGGAGGTACGAGGACCGTCGTCGGTTCGACGCCTTCCCCGCCCAGCCCGGCGGCCCGGCGGTGTGCCTGCGCGGGACGGTGATCGATGCCTCCAAGCGCCACTTCGGCGGCAATCGCGGCTTTTATGAAATCGTCGTGCTCGACGGCACCGGCGGCGTCTTCGGCTCGTCGAAGGTTTCCTGCCGCTGGTTCAACATGCCATATATCCACCGGATGGTCCTCGCCGGACACGAGATCATCCTGCACGGCAAGCCGAAGGACTCGAACGGCAAGCTGGTGATCGACCACCCGGAATTCGAGATCGTCCGCGACGACGGCGGACCCTCGATCCACCTCGAGCGCATCGTCCCGGTCTATCGCAATGTCTCCGGCATCGCCCAGCGGAGGCTGCGCGAGATCCAGCACCGCATGCTGTTGGAAATCGATGCGCCATCGTTCGCCGCACCGTACGACGTCGATCCGACCTACCCGCGGCACGAGGCGCTGAAGGAAGTCCATTTCCCCGAGGCGGTCGAGCAGGCCGACGCCGCGCGCCGCCGTTTTGCTTTGGAGGAATTCTTCACGCTCCAGCTCAACGTCGTCTGGCGCCGCGCGCGGATCCTCGACCACCACGGTCGGGTGCTCGGCCGCAGGACCACCTTGCTCAAGCGCTTTTACGAAAGCCTGCCCTTCGACCTGACCGGCGCGCAGAAGCGCTCGATCAAGGAGATCGTGGAAGACCTCCGAGCCGCGCGGCCGATGAACCGGCTGCTGCAGGGGGACGTCGGCAGCGGCAAGACCTTCGTCGCGATGGCGTCGATGCTGCTGGCGGTCGACTCCGGCTGCCAGGCCGCGCTGATGGCTCCCACGCAGATCCTCGCCGAGCAGCACTACCTCACTTTCAAGAAGTGGCTCGAACCCCTCGGCGTCCGCGTGATGCTGCGCACCGCGGCGAAGGAGGAACGTTCGCATCTCCCGCTGGAAGGCGAGCCGCAGGTGCTGATCGGCACCCACGCGCTGCTTTACGACAAGGTCGCCTTCACCGACCTCGGGCTGATCGTCATCGACGAGCAGCACAAGTTCGGCGTCGCCCAGCGCGGGCGGCTGATCGAGCAAGGTACGATGCCTGACGTACTCGTGATGACCGCCACGCCGATCCCGCGGACCTTGACGATGACGATCTACGGTGACCTCGACGTCTCGATCCTCGACGAGCGCCCGGCCGGCCGCGGCAAGATGATCACCGCCCTGCGCACCGCCGCCAAGCAGACCGACATCACGAAATTCGTGAAGGAACAGCTCAAGGCCGGCCGCCAGGCTTACCTCGTCTATCCGCTGGTCGAGGAAAGCGACACGCTGAAGGCCGAGTCCGCGACCGAGGCCTACGAGAAGTGGCGGAAGCGGCTTCCCGGCCATGAGGTCGGGATGGTCCACGGCAAGCTCGATCCGGAGGAGAAGGAATCGGTCATGCGGCGCTTCCGCGACGGCGAGATCCACGCGCTGGTGGCGACCTCGGTGATCGAGGTCGGCGTCGACGTGCCGAATGCCAACCTGATGATCATCCATCACGCCGAGCGCTTCGGCCTCGCGCAACTTCACCAGCTCCGCGGGCGGATCGGGCGTGGCGAGCACAAGAGTTACTGCATCCTTCTAACAGACGGGAAAAGCGCCGAAGCGATGGAGAAGCTGGCCGTGATGGAGAAGACCGCCGACGGCTTCCTCATCGCCGAGGAGGACCTCCGCCTGCGCGGTCCCGGCGACGTGCTCGGCACCATGCAAAGCGGCCTCGGCGATTTGAAGTTCGCGGATTTCCTCGCGGATACCGTCCTGCTGCGGGAGGCGCGGGCCTTGGCGGACCGGGTGATCGCGGAGGATCCCTCGCTGTCGTCGGACTACGCCGCGCTGCGCGGGCTGATTCATGAGGAAGCGCCGGCGGCAACCCGTCGAGGATAGTCTGACATCATGAAGATCTTCGCTATTGGCGACATCCACGGGCACCTGGTCGCGCTTGAGGCGCTTCTTGAGGTGGTCCCTTTCTCTACGGGAGACCTTCTCGTTTTTCTCGGCGATTACGTGGACAAGGGGCCGGATGTCCGCGGCGTGCTGGATTTTTTGTGCGCCTTCTCTGGTCGCCCCAACACGGTGTTCTTGAGAGGGAACCACGATCAGATGCTGGTGGACGCCTGCTTGGACTCGTCGAAGATCGGTATATGGGAATGCCTTGCTGGTCCCGACCCGTTGGCCAGCTACGGGGCTGGGTCGACGGAGGAGCTGCTCGGCAGCTTTCCTGAAGTTCATTTACAATTTCTCCGGAACCGATGCCTCGATCATTACGAGAGCGCCCGGTTCATTTTCGTCCATGGAGGCATCAGGCCAAGTCTGGCTCCCGCCCAAGAGGATGCCGACCATTTGCAATGGCTCACGCTCTCGATGGCCCTTCCGCATGATAGCGGTCGAACCGTGGTCTGCGGGCACTCGGCCCTAGCATCAGGGCAGATTGCGGATTTGAGTCACACGATCTGCATCGATACGGGAATCTCGAAAGGAGGATTGTTGACGTGCCTCGAATTGACGGACTTTGACTACTGGCAGTCCACCGGCGACGGCAGAACCCATCGGGGGCAAATCCGACGAAGAGATTGAATCGCCAGGTCCCGGAAGTCTTCACGGCTCCCCTCTCCACCGCGCTAGCCGCTGCGCCAGCGGTGCCAAATCCCCGGCAGACGGGAGCAAGGGCGGGAAATCCCGCTGTAAATCCGCCAGCATTGGCACCGCGCCCCAGGCGGTGACGCGGAAGACTTCCACGGCGCGATCCGTCGCGAGACCGAGTTCGCGGTTCTTGCGATCGGAACGCGCGCGCATCGTGGCCGTCCACTCCGCCAGCGTGTCCGGCACCGCCATCTGGTGACGGCCGACCCACGGCAGCCATTCGCGGATCTGCGACTGATGGCACCAGGCGAGTCCCGCGATGACGTCGAACACTTCCTCGACGTCCACCGCGAGGTCGCAGGCGTTCGCGCCGTGCATGTAGGAATCGTGGACGTTGAGGATGACGGGCACCTTGCACGGAGCGGACTTCGTTTCGTCCGCCGGATACTCCGGGGTGAAGGCGTGCGGAACGTTGATCATGTAGGCTACCCGTCGTACTGCTTCAGCCACGGTTTCATGGTCGTTGTGGATGCCCGCCAGGGGATCACTGCCGAGCGGCGGGCAGAACAGATAGTCGGGCTCGAAATCGCGGATCGTTTTCCAAAGCGCGGCGAGCAGCTCCGGCGACACCTGAAGGCAGGCCTCCCGCGGCATGGTGCCATCGGGGAGAAGCAGCGGCACGAATTCATAGCCGCCAAGCCGGGCTGACTCCTCCTGCTCGGCGAGGCGGATCCGGGCGGTCTCGTCACGGGTCCGGAAATGGTGGCCGGCCCGGCCGTCGCAGCACACCACCACCCGGCCGCGGAAGTCCTCCCCCATCCTGCGCCGCCAGAGTTCGAAGGTCCCCGCGGCGGTGAGCTCGTAGTCGTCGTAGTGCGCGTGAATGAAGAGGGCTTTCATAGAACTCAAGCTGCTTGCTCGGCTCGCAGCTGCCAAGCCGGATGCCGCGCCGGTCAATCTCCGGACTTGCCGCTCGGGCCGGATTTGGAGGAACGTCGTGCAATGACCTTTCGTGGAGCAGAGGATGTTTTCCCGCCAGGACCGGAAGGCTTTCCGCTTCCCGATTGGAACGCGATCGCCGACCGGGTGGAGGCGGAGATCCCGGCGGAAGACTGGCACCGCGTCTATGGCGATCTGGGGGCCGCTTGGATGGAACGGGTCCGCGAGGTGCTCGGAGGAAGATATGCGATCCGGGAGTCGCGGAATTTCATCCTGCTTTCCACAGTGACGGAGGAAAAGGCGGGCGAGGTACTGAGATTCCTCGAACGGATCGACGCGAGGATCCAGCAGACGATCCCCGCCCTGCTGCCGGAAGAACTTTACGGCAAGTGCCCGGTGATCGCCTTCGGCGACGAGCAGGATTTCTACCGCTACGTCTCCCAGTATATCCCCGAGGACGGCGACTTCGGCGGCATGGGAGGCGTCTATTTGAACCGCGGCTACGGCCACTTCGCGATGCCGAACGGCGACCTCGAACGCTATGTCTCGGTGATGAGCCACGAGCTCTGCCACGCGTTCCTCCACCACCTCGTGCTGCCCCTGTGGCTGGACGAGGCGATCACCCAAGGGGTCGAACACTCCATCACCGGGCTGCTGCCCTACATGCTGGATCGGGAAATGATCGGCCGGCATCAGGACTACTGGGACGCCCCGCGGATCCGGGCTTTCTGGAGCGGCGCGAGTTTCGGCTTCGCCGATGAGGGCCAGGAACTCAGCTACCACCTCGCCCGCTTCATCCTGCACGGGCTTCACGACGGAGGTGCCACGCCGCGCGGCGTGCTGGACGAGTTCTTTCTCCGGGCGAAATACGACGATGCCGGACAAAGCGCGGCGCTCGAGGTGCTCGGAATCTCGCTGGGCGAATGCCTGGTCCCCCTGCTCGGCGAGGGCGATTGGGAGCCGCCGGAGCCGGCGGAGGATCCCGGCGCTCCGGCGGCCTGAGAGACCCGCACAAACTTATTCTCTCGCTTCGCCCGCCCTCCGCGACTACAGCGCGCGGTCGGACCTCGCCGCTCCGGGAGGTCCGACCCTGCATCCCGTGAAAATCACGCTCAATACCACTTCCATCCCCGAACCGCGTCGCCCTCAGATCGAAGCGCTGGTGAAGTCCTTCGCCAAGGCCACCGAGATCGTCTGGCTGCCCAGCCGCTTCCCACGCTTCGTGATGCTGGTGGAACCCGGGCCCGAGGACAAATCCCAGTCGGAGAACGGCTCGATCTTCGAATCGCCGCTCGCCGGCACCCGCTCGCTGGCCTCGGTGACCGAGTTCCTCGAAGTCCGCATCAAGGAGTCGTTGGCCGGCCCGGCGGCTTGAGGGCCCGAGGTCCCTGCAATTTCCTGCCCGCTGGAAGGATCCGCGGTGCCAACACGGCGAAGCGGCCGAATCGGCCACAGCTGGGAACCGAGGCACTCCCACCCTGCCTGCACGGGCCTTCCGGTGCCCAAGGACCGCCTTGACCTCGCCACGGCGGCGTGAACACCCTCCCGGGGTCGGTTCAAGGACCGGCCAGCCACCCGGATCCGCTCGAGCGCTCCCGTCTTCCGATGGAGGCTGGCCGTTCGACCTCGCCCGCCATCGCCCGTCGTTCGTCACGAAACATCGCTCCGCCCATGCTTCTCATCATCGATAACTACGATTCCTTCACCTACAACCTCGTCCAGTATTTCGGCGAACTCGGGGCGGAGATGAAGATCGTGCGCAACGACGCGCTGAGCGTGGACGAGGTGAAGGCGCTCAAGCCGGAGCGGATCTGCATTTCGCCCGGTCCCTGCACGCCCAACGAGGCCGGGATTTCCTGCGAGCTGATCGAAAAGCTTGGCGCAAGTACGCCGATCCTAGGAGTTTGCCTCGGTCACCAGTCGATCGGCCAGGTATACGGCGGCGAGGTGGTCCGCGCCGCGCAGTTGATGCATGGGAAGACCTCGCCGATCCTGCACGAGGGCAGGAGCGTCTTCGCCGGCCTGCCGAGTCCTTTCGAGGCGACCCGCTACCATTCGCTCATCGTCAAGCGCGAGACCCTGCCCGACTGCCTGGAAATCACCGCCTGGACCGCCGACGGCGTCATCATGGGTCTCAAGCACAAGGAGCACCCGGTCCACGGCGTGCAGTTCCATCCGGAGTCGATCCTGACGCAGGATGGGAAGCGGATCCTCGAGAACTTCCTCGGGTTCTAACCGCGGATTGGCCGCGTTTTGATGCCGCCTCGCGGTATGTTGGGTTCCGGCGCCCGGTCGGTACGCTCCGGCGGTACTATCGGTGTCGCAATTCGGACCCTGCGAGCTTCAAAGGTCAGGGTGGCAATGGTGTCACCAGTGATCTGAAATCGTGTTACAGTTTTGACTTATTGATTTACAGCAAGTTACCAAACTGTTTCACGACAAGCGTCGCGGGAAGTCGCGGCGGGTCTTCTACATGCCGGTGTCATGAGAAGAAACTTTATTGCCGCTTCATCCGCGGCGCTTTGTCTAACGGGAGGCCTGCCGGCCATCGAGTACGGCAACCTCGACGTCATCCAGCTGAACAACACCAACGCCGGTTTGCTCGACCCGAGCCCGTCGGTCTCCGTCACGGTCGCGCCGGGAAGTTCGGCCGGATTCAATTTCACCGGTGCCAACCGCGGCGACATCGACGTGACCTTCGGCACGGCGAACGACGTGGCGGGCGGCGTGATGATCACGGCGGTCCGCGAGAACGGTCGCGACAATACCGCGGGTGGCGATCTTCCTCCCCAGGCCGGGAAAAAGTATGTCACGCCACTGTCGGAGGCGGGCGGCGGCGCCAATCTCGGCCGCTTCTTCATCCCGCTCGAGTCCGCGCCTGACAGCTACGAGTTCAACATCAACACGGCCGCGGCCTACTTTCCGTTCAACGAAGGCTGGCTCGGCGGTCACACCCGGAACACCACCGGAGCCAACGGTGGCGTGCAGGATGTTCTCACGGCAACATCCGGCATCACCCTCGGCACCCACGTCGTCGACAACGGCGGCGGAGTGTTCACGGTCAACTTGAGCAGCCTCACTTCCCACGGCGTCGCGGCCACCGCTCAGAACGGCGTGCTCCTCGTCACCGGCCACAAGAACGAGGACAACTACGCGATGTCCGGCGACAACGCGAACGGCTCCTTCACGGTCACCTTGAAAAACAACGCCGCAAACGGTGCGGCCACCGAGCGCGATCCGATCGCCTTCGCCTACGTGCCGGTCTCCGTCGCAGGATCGGACCTGGTCACCGCCGTCGGCCGCATCCAGAGCGACGGCACTTCGGAGATCTCGGGCGGCACTTTCACCGTCACCAAACTGGTGGACATCGTCCCTCCGGTGAACGCTGCGGCGGATACCACCGAGCTCGGCTTCGATGTCATCGTGACCGATGCCGCGGGCATCGCGGTCGGCCAGGTCGTCACCGGCGACGGGATCCCGGCCGATACCAAGGTCGTGCTGGTCACCGGCACCACCATCACCCTCGACAAGGCCGCCACCGCCACCGCCGCCGCGGTGCCGCTGACCTTCACCACGCCGCCGACCCAGGGCCGCTGGCTGCTGGAAATCCCCGGCCAGTCCGCGACCACCGGCACGTTGATCGTGACGCCCTGCACCGGCGGGGTGAACAACATCGACAACATCATCTCCTACGAATGGAACGCCACGCTCGGTGCTTCCGGCGGCTGGGTGATTGAAAGCCGCGACCTGCCGAACCCGGAGGTGCTGGAAGACGGTGCGACGGCTGACGAGGACATGTTCAACTTCGCCTTCTTCACCACGGCACCGGCAAATCCGCAGCCCACGGTGTCGATCACCTCGCCGGTCAATGGCGCGGAGATCGCGACCGGCAACAGCGTGACCATCACCGCGGATGCCGCCGACACGGCCCCGGGGACGGTGCAAGCGGTGGAGTTCTACCTCAACGGCAGCCTGGTGGCGACCGACACCGCCGCCCCCTATGAATTCACCACGCCGGTTTACAACCTGCCCACCGGGGCGACGATCGACGCGGTGGCCGTGGACAACGACGGCGCCCGCACCTACGCCCCGCGCGTGGTTTACACGGTGACCCCGCCGGCAGGATCCGGCGGCCTGTATTTCAACGGCACCAACGAGTATGCCGCGCTGGGCGATGCCGCTTCGCTCAAACTCTCCACCTTCACCCTCGAGACGTGGTTCCGCCGCGTGGGCGACGGCGTGACCGCAACCACCGGAGTCGGCGGCGTGACCGCCGTCCCGCTGATCACCAAAGGCCGCGAGCAGGCCGACCAGTCGAACCTCGACCTGAACTACTTCCTCGGCATCCGTGCCGACGGAGTGCTGGTCGCCGACTTCGAGGACTCCAACCTCGGCATCAACGTCCCCGTCATCGGCAGGACGGCGGTCCCGCTCGACGAGTGGCACCATGTCGCCGCCACCTTCGACGGCACGACGTGGAAGCTCTACCTCGACGGCAACCTCGAGGCCACCCGCGACGCCGGCGGCCTGATCCCACGTGCCGACAGCATCCAGCACGCGGCGATCGCCACCGCGATGAACTCGACGGGCGTCCCGGCCGGCTACTTCAACGGCTACCTCGATGAAGTCCGCATCTGGAACGGCGCGCGCAGCCAGTCGCAGGTCCGCGCCTCGCTGAACTTCGAGATCGCCTCCGACACCGGACTGGTCGCCCGCTGGGGCATGACCGAAGGAAGCGGCGGCACGATCACCAGCAGCGCCGGCACCCTGCTTGCGGGAAACCTCGTCAACGCCCCGTTCTGGTCCGCCGGGCAAACCTTCACGAACAACGTGAAGCCGGACGTCGCGATCACCTCGCCCGCCGCGGGTACCCGCTACCTGCTCGGCGCCCCGATCCTGATCCAGGCCTCCGCGAACGATCCCGACGGCTCGATCCAACAGGTCGAGTTCTTCGACAACGGCATCTCGCTCGGCGTGGACAATGCGGCGCCTTTCGAACTCAACTACACCAACGCCCCGCTCGGCGGCTTCCACGAACTCACGGCGGTCGCCACCGATGCCCTCGGCGCGGCTTCCCTCGCGGAAAGCGTCACGGTCGATGTCACCCTCGCCGCCCCGGTCCTGCCGGGCTACAGTGCGGGCGTCATCAATGGCGGCGACTCCGACATCGACGACGGCACCCCGCCGATGGATCCGGCCAACTGGTTGATCGAGTCCGCGACCGTGGCACCGCGGAATTTCGACCTCCCCGGCACCGACCTCGGTGACCTCGCGGTAAACCTCGCCGGCAGCCCGGTCGCCTTTGATTCGGGCGTCCTGATGGCCAGCAACTTCAATGTCCTCGGCAACCTCGCCTCGACCGATCAGAGCCTTGCGTCCTACCGCGGAACGAACGGTGAGTATTTCCTCAGCAGCATCGACAACGAGGACCCCGGCGCGGCCGACCCGCTGGCCTTCGAGGAATCGTCGCGCTTCTCGCTCGGCTACTTCCCCTATGCCGACGGCTGGGTCGGAGCCAATGTCGATGCCGTCGGTGCGGTGCTCGCGAGCAGCTCGAACCTTCCCCCGGGCGTGACCATCACCAACACCGCGACGGGTCTCTATCAGATCAGCGGCCTGCCGGTGTCCGGCAACCTGCTGACGATCGCCGGCGGCGATGATTCGGACAACGTGACCTCGGTCGCGGCCAGCGGATCGAACTGGATCGTCACCGTCCGCGACAACATCCAGACGCTGGAGAACGCGCCCTTCGGCTTCGTTTACATCCCATCGACCGCCCGTCAGGTCTTCAGCGGACAGGTCAACGAGGCGGGCGACCTGTTCGCGCTCAACGATGAACTCGCCTTCGTCGGCGGAGCGGTCAACCGCGGGACGCAGGGTTACGAGATCATCATCGGTGACGGCACGATCATCAATCCGTCCAACTCGGTGCTGTTCATCAACGCCGACACCAGCGTCGGCGCGGCCGGTGACAACATCATGTCCTACACCGCCATCGGGAACGCCTTCGTGGTCTTCTCGCAGGACCTGCCCGGCCTCAACGGCCAGTTCCAGACCGGCGGCTTCCGCTTCCTGGTGGCCCCGCGCGATCCGGTGACGATCACCGGTGACGAGGTGGTGGTCTTCGCGACCGACAACGTGGCGACCGAGAACAGCACGGATGACATCGCCTTCACCTTCACCCGCAGCGGCAGCACCGCGGCCCCGCTGACGGTGGGCTACACGGTCGGTGGCACGGCCACGGCCGGCACCGACTACGCGGCGCTTCCCGGCAGCGTGATGTTCGGAATCGGCCAGTCCACGGCCACGGTCGAGGTCGCGGCACTGATTGACGCCGCCCTTGAGCCGGATGAAACGGTGACGCTCACGCTCAACCCCGGTGCCGGCTACACGCCCGGCGTCTTCAATGCCGCGGTGGGAACGATCAAGAACTTCGTGGTCGAGATCCCCCGGGTGACCGTGTCCTTCCAGCAGGGAGCAAACGGATACACCGGTCAGGTCGACCGCCGGGTCGGGGAGAACGGCACCGCGCAGAACGGGTCCGCCGTCCAGCAGTACTTCCTGGACGGCATGCCCGGTGCGGCGGATGCCAGCGAAGATACGAATGGCCTGATCCGCTTCGACCAGATCTTCGGAACCGGACCCGGACAGATCCCGCCGGGTGCGGAAGTGACGGACGCCCGCCTGACGGTCACCACGTCCACGGTCAACGATGCGCAGTCCCCTGGTCCGTGGCTGATCGACCGGCTGATGCTTCCGTTCGACGCCAACACCACGTATGCGAGTCTGGGCGGTGATCCGAATCCGGCGACTTTCGATGGCTTCGAAGGGGCGCGCGGCGCTTCCTTCGGTCGTCCTCTCGCAGGCTACGTCGGGCTCGATCAGGGGGAAGTCACCACGGCCGACGTCACCGAGATCGTCAAAGCCTGGGCGGATGGGGAGGCGAACCACGGCTTCTCGATCTTCGCTTCGCCGACCACGAACGGCTGGGCCATCAATACGAGCGGCAACAACAATTCGCTGCTCCGTCCGAAGCTTGAAGTGACCTACACGACATTGCCGGTGAAGGATTACTTCTATGCGGCCGACCGCTCCGCGATCCTCAACAGCCAGGCCGCGACCCAGGATGGTTCGACCGTCGAGACGCTGTTCATGGACTTGAATGATCCCACCACCGGCACGACCGAGGCCCTGATGCGCTTCGGAGTCCAATTCGGCGGTGCCGGTGCCGGTGCGATCCCGATCGGTGAAGAGGTCGTCAAGGCCGAGCTGATCATGGTGACCAACTCACCCTTGTTCCTCGGCAGCACGAATGCCCAGACCGGCGGGAAGTATGCGATCCACCAGATGCTCACCGACTGGTCGGTCGATCCGCTGCCTGGCACGAGTTATGGCAACCTCGGGCCGGTGGTCGGAACGCACATCGCGCCGGCGGCCATCCGTTTCGAGGGCATGGGCCAGGGAGCCACGAGCTACGTCGATGTCACCGGCATCGTCGGCAACTGGCGCGCGGGCGCTGGGAACTTCGGCTTCAATGTGAAGCCGGAGACCACCGACGGCTGGCAGCCCTTCTTCCCGGGCGTGGCGAACAACTCGCAATTGGCCGGTGCCGCGCCGGTCCTGCGGATCCAGACCGCGATCTACAGTCCGAGCCTCTTCGACACCTGGGCGTCCGCCAACGGCATCCCCGGCTCGAACTTCGATGAGGACAAGGACAAGGATGGCATTCCCGCCCTGATCGAATACGCGCTCGGCATGAACCCGCTGGTGAAGAACGTGCTGCCGACCCTGGCGCCGGATCTCTCGCTGAGCTTCACCAAGGGCGTCGAGGCCGCCGCCGATCCGGCCGTGGTTTACGGGATCGAGACCAGCGAGAACCTCATCGACTGGGAGCCTGCGGCAGGCGTCACCAACAGTGCCGCCCAGATCTCGGCGCAACTGCCGAACAACGGTGGCAAGCTCTTCGGCCGGCTTACGGTGGACTACAACCCCTGATCCGACGAACGTTCGAATGGAAAAGGCCGCCTCCCGCAAGGGGGGCGGCCTTTGTCGTGAGGGTCATCTCAAAGGTGGGGTCGGACGCCCTCGGCCGACCGGAACGGTCCCCATCGGCCCATTCAACCCACAATGGAAGTACCCCTCCCGGTGCTTCGAGGACGAGCGAGCCTGCCCTCCGCAGCCTTCGCGGAGGAAGGGACGCCTCGTCCCAACCGTTCTTCACACCTTCTGCAATCCGCTCCGCCCGCTCTCCACCACGAACGACGCCGGCGTCTTCAGGGGCGAGTCTGCCACGGTCACCCGGTCGATGGTTCGGAAGTCGCTGCGCCAGGACTTGCCGTTGATACTACAACTGACGTAGCCGCGATGGTCGCCGTGATATTTCACAAAGGGATTGTCCGAAAGCAGCGCTTCAAGTCCCGCCGGCTGGTCGGTCCCGTCGCCCTTCGAAGAGATGGAAGTGCAGACGAACTCGGTCCCGGCGACGGGAGAGTCCGGGCGGCCGTGGAGGATCGGAAGCTCGTTCGCCCAGTGGGTGTGGATGTCGCCGGTGAGCACCACGGGATTGGAAACCTTCAGGTCCTGGAAGGCGCGGAGCAGGGCCTGCCGCTCGACCTCGTAGCCCGGCCACTGGTCCATGCTGCACAGCTCGGTCGGACCGCGGAAGCGGTTGACGCGGGCCATCATGACCTGCTGGGCGAGGACGTTCCAGGTCGCGCGCGAGGTCTTCAATTCGCCGATCAGCCAATCGCGCTGGACGCCGCCGAGCATCGTGGCGTCCTTTTTCATCGACGCCGGCCCCGGGCGGTCCTGGTTCGGCTGGTCGCTGCGGTGCTGGCGGGTGTCGAGGACGTGGAAATCCACCAGGCTGCCGTGGCGGACGCTGCGGTAGAGCTTCATGCCGGGACCTTTCGGAATGCAGGCGGCGCGGAGTGGCATGTGCTCGTAGTAGGCCTGGTAGGCGGCGGCCCGGCGCTTGAGGAAGTCCGCTTTTTTCATCGGGCCTTTTTCCTCCGGGATGTCGCCGGCGCAGTTGTTGTCGAATTCGTGGTCGTCCCAGGTGACCACCCACGGCGCCGCGGCGTGCATCGCCTGGAGGGCGGGGTCCGTCTTGTACTGGGCGTGGCGGTTCCTATATTCGTCCAGCGATTCGATCTCCGCGCTGTTGTGGAGCCGGATCTGGCCCTGCTTACTAGGACCCTCGTAGATGTAGTCGCCGAGATGGAGCACCAGGTCGGGAGATTCCGCCAGCATGTGCCGGTAGGCGGTGTAGAAGCCGGCCTCGAAGTGCTGGCAGGAGGCGAAGGCCATCTTGAGCGGCGAGGTCTCCGCGGCCGGGCGGTCCGGGTGTTCGAGCGTGCGCGTCCGGCCGCGCGGGCTGGTTTCGGCACCGGCCTTGAATTGATACCAATACCAGCGGTCGGGCTTCAAGCCGGTGACTTCGACGTGGACCGAGTGTCCCCAGTCCGGGTTGGCGATCTCCTTGCCGCGGGCGACGATCTTCTTCATCGCCTCATCCTCCGCGACCTGCCAGTGGACCCACACGGCTTCACGAGGCATCCCGCCGCCGGCCAGCGGCTGCGGCGCGAGCCGGGTCCAGAGGACGAAGCCGTCCGCCGAAGGATCGCCCGAGGCGACGCCGAGCTGGAACGGATAGGCGGTAAAAGAGGGCTTCGCCTTCACCGCGGGTTCGTTTCCCCAGGCCCGCCCGGCGCTCAAGGCAACCAGCATGGAGCCGGAGGCACCGAGGAAAGAGCGGCGGTCGAGGCGCGGGGAATCGAGTGGGAAGATCGGACGGAATGGAGTCATGGTTGGATTCGTGGGAGAAGGTTCAAACCTCGTCGCGGTGGAGCCAGCGGAAGCGCTTCGCCTCGAAGCGCCGGCCGAAGTCGATGGGCAGGCTGGTGTCGGGATTGATTCCGCTTTGATCCGGCGAGAGTGGCTCCGGCGTGCGCTGCACCACGGCCTCGCACCAGGCTTCGGCGATCACCTTGCCATCCTTGTCGAGCGCGTTGCCGTAGGAGCGGACGACGAAAGTGTCCGACCTCGCGGCCAGCACCGGGCCGAGCGACTGCAGGAGGTCGGCTTGCGTGACGAAGCCGAGCGCGCCCCAGGCGGAGGAGTCGGGCTTGGAGGTTTGCTCCAGCCGCGTCGGATCCTTGATATTATCGACATGGCGGTAGTCGGGCAGCTTCTCGCGGTTGTTCAGCGGGAAGTTTGAAGTGAAGCCCGCGTTGATCCCGCTCTTCTTCAGCGCCGCTTCCAAGGCACCCATGCGACCGGTCTCGTCGTCCTTCAGCCGGCGGTTGACGAAGTCGGAGAGCGACAGGAAGGGACCGCGCAGGCGGACCTCGTCGACGATCGCCTCGGCCAGCTTGCGGACCTCGCCGCGGTCGAGCATCCGCTGGCCGGTCCACGCTTCGCGGCCCGAGGCTCTGGAGCCGGTCGCAGTGCCGGACAGGTTGTAGATCCGGGGGAAGCTCACCTGATCCTCATCGCCGCGGATGCCGACGGAGGAAAGCAGCAGCGCTTCCCAGGCATCGACCTGGGTGGAGTTGACGTTGAATCCACCATCCAGGGTCATGGCGGCGGCGGCACGGTGGAAGTCGGTGACATCGTCATCGAGGGTAGGGGACCCGCGTCGTGGCAGCAGCCGGCCGTTCGGCAGCGGGTTCTTGTCCGGGTCCTCGAGGAAGGAGCGCTTGTCCTGCGCGGTGCCGGTTGAAAGGAAGTAGCGGTCCCACAGCGAGTGGTTGAGCTCGTAGCTGAGATCGAAGGCGACGTTCTGGTCTTTCATGAATTGCTCCAGCAGGCCGCGCGCGCTGTAAGCCCAGTTGTCGGCGTCGCTGGCGCCGCCATCGTCGTTCTTCGAGCGCCCGTCGGTGGCGTAGCCGATCGAGTCGCGGTTCCAGCCGCCGTCGCGCGAGTTGACGTCGAGGCTGCGGTCGGGCTGGGTCATCGTCAGATCGACCCGCGGGTCGGCCAGCGAATTGCCGAACGCGTAGCTGGGATTCCAGATGAACTCGGAGAATTTCAGGTGTTGGAAGGCACCGAGCGAGACGACTTCGGCCCCGCTGCGCGGCACGTCGAAGAGGATCCGCCGCATGCCGGCCTGCGGCTGGTCGAAGGGATCGCCGAGTTGGCCACCGGCACCGGAGCGGGGCGTCAAGCTGGTCCACGCGACCGCATCGTCGAAGAGGTCACGCGTGTAGATGCCGAAGTAGTGCGGGGCCACATCGCTGACGTTCTCAAGGGGCGAGCGCAGGGAGTAGGACGCGCGGAGGTTCCAGTTGGCGATCGGCGCGTCTTCCAGATGAGGCGTTCCCTGAAGGCTGCCGGAGCCCAGTTGGTTCGACGGATGTTCGCGGAACCAGCGCAGGCGGAAGCCGTCGCGGGTGCGGCGGTCGGGGATCTGGTTGGTGACGGCATTGCCGTCGGTCCGCTGGAAAGGCACCGGATCGCGGTAGCTCCACTGCACCGGCAGCTCGTCCTCATCGCCATACTGGAAGGCGCAGGAGACGAAACGGCCGTGGGGCAGGCGGTTGAACGCGGCGAGGTCGTTCGCCTTGGACCCCGGCGGGATCGGTTTCCAGTACATGAAGTAGTCGTCGGCCTGGGTATATCCTGTCGCCTGGACGTTGCCGCTCGGCTTGTTGGGCACGACTTCCCGCCACTCGACCGGCTCGGCCAGCAGGCGGTCGTTCTTCACCGCGGGGTTCGGGGGAAAGGTCTGGCCGACCTGGAACAGCGCGTCCCGGTTGCCGCTGCCGGGCGACGGATCGTTGTCAGGCCGCTTGTCCATGTAGAAGCTGCGCGAGGGGTCCGGCGCGGCGTCCGGGGTGAGCAGGTTGTTGGAGAGGAACGTGTTGTCGTAACCGCGGTTGCCGTCCGGCGAGAAGACGATCGTCTCGCCGGGCTCGATCGTCGCGGGGGCGAGTTGGAAGTAGTGGGTGCCCCGGCGTGGCCCGGAGTAGGAGCCGCTCGCGTTGGAGATGCGGCCCCAGCTCATGCGGAAGGTCTGCTTGCGGTTGTCCTTGAGGGTCACTTCGACCGACTTCGCGCCGTTGATCTGCATCGCCACCATCGAGGCGCCGAGCTTCAGCGAGATGTTGTAGGGGTTCCAGATGGCCACCCGCGGGTAGAGGTGCAACCGCAGGCCGATCTTGTGCCGGGGATCCACGTCGGCGGTCTCGTAGAAACTAAGGTTGTAGTAGATCGAGGACTCGACCAGCACCGGGGCGACGTCGGACTGTTCGCGGTTCTCGAAGCGGACCGGCAACGGGTTGTGGCCGCCATAGCCGTTCATCTTGTTGTCGTCCATCGGCCGGGTCACCGGGTGCTCCGCGTTGGCCACCGTGGCGGTGAAGGACGTCGATTCCGCCCGTTGCGCCCAGTCGCGCAGAAGGGCGAAGGAAGGAGAGACGTCCGCCATCCGCTCGGCTTCTTCGCCGTCGGGGTAAAGCGCGGCCGCCTGCTTGTTGGCGGGACCGATCAGGTTGTCGTCATCGGAAAGCCCGAGTGATGCCGGGCCTTCGGAGCCTTCGAGACTGTCGATCGATCCGCTGCCTAACAGGTAGGGCGTGAGGTCCTTCTTGAGGCCGCCTTCCCTGACGTCGGCAAGCACGCTTTCCGAATCGGTGGTGAAGGCGTGGAACCGCGTGCCGCCGGAGCTTTCGCCGGCATGGAGGTCGAACTCTCCCGGTGTGAGCAGTTTCGTCCGGACCTCGTCCGACGTGTCTCCGCCGGCGGTGGCGACGGTCGAGAAGTCCTGGGCGATCTGGAGCTGGCGGGTCTCCGCGGACCGGCCGCTCTTTCCGGCGAAGCGGTCGCGGGTCGCAACATTGGCACGGGTGCCGAGGTCGCCCACCCACCAGGCGTATTCGCCCGGCTGCTGGCCGGGGTCGTTGACCATCACCCTCGGAGCGCGCACCAGCGACGCGTCATCGCTGGTGCCCAGGCTGCCTTCGCCCACAAGCAGTTCGAACTTCGACGGGTCATCGGTGGAGCCGTCGGCGGTGAATCGCGGCCGGTCCTCATTGCCGCTGACCAACTGGACGAGCAGGTCGCTCTCCGCATCCCATCCTTCGCTGAAGCGCCGGTCGCGCAGGCCCCCGCGGTTCCCCTGGCGCTGGATCACCGGCTCGCCGTCGGGCATCACGGATTTCCAAACGGCGGTCCAGTTCGGGTTCGCCAGCGGGGTGTTCGATCCGGCCGGGCCCGCCAGCAAAGCCGCCGGGCCGGTGACCCTTTGGTCGGGGCCCGCGTGCTTCTGCAGGCTGCCGATGGCAAAGACCAGTGCGAGCCGTGCATTGGCCCGGGCCTGCTGGGCGGCGACGCTGCGGGAGGACGAGCGGAGCTCGATGGCGGTCATGCCCATCAGTCCGATCGCGATCACCGAGATCAGGACCATCAGGAGCAAGGAGACCAACAGGCTGAAACCGTTCGCCGCCGCCGGTCGGGAATAAGGTGAAGTTTTCAAAGCGCCTCATCATACGGATTCCGTGGCGTTCGACAAAAAGTCGCCTGTTACGATGTCGTGTCACCGCGGCGGCTTTTCACCGGTTCCATGTCACGAAACCGACGCTTCCGCAGGCTTCATGAAAAGTCCTCCGCCATGGCTGGCTTGAGGGATGATGATGTTGAAACGAAGGATGTCGGTTTGCGCCGCCGCTCTCTCGATCGGGTGGGTCGGTCTTGCCTGCGCACAGGAAACCGCGGTGGAGGAAGTCTCGCTGCGCGTGCTGCCGCTCGGGAACCGCGCGCCTTTCACCCAGGTGATCCGCGACGGGGCACGGCACGAAGTGGACCCGCCGGAAGGCAGCCTGCCGCCGCGCGAGGTCGCGGTGGGCGCCGTCGTGCCGGACGATGCCAAGACCAAGCCGGAGGAGAAGCCGGTGCGCCTGCGGCTCGGCGAGGTGTCGGGAGCGGTCCGCATGCCGCGCCCGGATCCGGCGGCGATCGCCTTGAAGGATCAGGAGAAGGGCGGTCTCTGGCTCAAGCAGGGCCTCGCCGCGTCGAAGTCCACACTGCTCGTGGTCTGGCGCTCCGGCAAGACGTGGGACGAGAACCGCAGCCTGGCGCTCGATGATTCGCCGGAAGCCGTCCCTGCCGGAGCCGCCCGGGTGGTGAACGTGGCTCCGGTGGAAGTGAAGATGATCTGGGGCAAGCAGCGCTACCGCCTGCTGCCCGGCAAGAGTGTGATCCTGCGCTACCCCGAGGGTTCCAAGGGCGTGCCGCTGGAGATCCTCCACACCGACAAGAACGGCGAGCTGCGCCCTTGCCTGAGCACCACCGCGGAGGCCGACCCGGCGAAGCGCCGCCAGTGGTTCGTCTATCGGGCCGATCGTGCCGACGCGCGGACGCCGATCCAGGTGCTGCCCTTGTCCGAGGACCGTTGAGCACCCGCCCGAGCCTGTTAGGGAAAGCCGGGGAGCTGGTTGGCAAACGGGAGCGTTGGCGGATCGCGCATCCAGTGCGCCGGTGCCAGTCCGGCCCTGGTGATTGGCCGTGTTGCCTTTTTCTTCCCTTCCCGGCGCAGATGGCTAGCGTCCGCCGATGAAGCGTGGGAAAACGACACCGCCGCGCTTCTTTGCGCCGGATGATTTCCGGTCAGGCAGCCGCCAACCCGAACGAACCTCGACATGAAAACAGGGACCCCATCCTTCCCGAAGCTAGCAGCCGCCGCCGCCATCGCGCTGACGGTCGCGACCATCACCATGGCGCAGCAGAAGAAGGCCGCGGCAGGGGGCGAAGCAGCTTACTATACCCCGGCCACCACGCCGATCTTCAATCCCTTTCCCAATGTCACCGACCGCGGACCGTGGCTTGTTAGAAATCTGGGACCGGTCGGCATCGGCATCCAACTCACCCGCCCGGGGATGACGATGCAGATCCACAATGTCGAGAAAGGTTCCCCCGCCGAGGCGACCGGGAAGCTGCAGAAGGGGCAGATCATTGAAAGCATCAACGGCAAGGTGCTCAAGGAGGTGGATCCGCGCATCATCCTCGGCGACATCGTCACCGAGGCGGAAGCGAAGGACGGCAAGGTCGTCCTCAAGATCCAGGGCGCGGGTGAGGTGACGGTGAACATCCCGGTGATGGGCGCCTACAGCCCGACCTGGCCGGTGAACTGCCCGAAGTCCGACAAGATCGTGAGGAACCTCGCCGACCTGATCTCGAAGCAGGATCAGCCGAAATGGGGCTCCGTCATTTTCCTCCTCTCCACCGGCGAGGAGAAGGACCTCGAGGTGGTGAAGCGCTGGATGAAGGACCTCAAGACCATCGGCGCGATGAATTGGGAGAAGGGCTACAAGGGCCCGGGCCTCTGCGAGTATTACCTCCGCACCGGCGACCAAAGCGTGCTGCCGGTGATCCAGCAGATGACCGAGGAGCTGCGGGTCCACATGTTCAGCGGCGGCTGGAGCGGCCGCGGGGCGCCGGCGGCCTTCACCTATTCCACCGGCACGGGGCAGGTCCATGCCTCCGGCGTGAACTGCATGACTTTCATCCTGATGGCCAAGCTGTGCGGCGTGGAGGTGGACGACTACATGTTCAAGGAGGCCTTCTCGCAGTTCTACCGCTTCGCCGGGCACGGCAACGTGGCCTACGGCAACGGGCTGCCGGAGGGCGGCTTCCGCGACAACGGCAAGACCAGCGGCCTGGCCCTCGGCCTGGGGGCCGCGGCGATGATCGCGCCGGAGGGCGAGGAGTCGGTCTTCGCGAAAGCCCGCGACAACTCCGCGATGAAGGCCTTTTACGCCACCAACTGGTTCCACGCCGCCCACACCGGCGGCGGCATGGGAGAGATCTGGCACCACTCCGCCATCAGCCAGATGCGCGAGAAGCGGCCGACGCCCTACCGCTCCTACCTCGACACCCGGCGCTGGGTCATGGACCTTTCCCGACGCTTCGACGGCAGCATCGGCATCGCGGGCATGGATGACCGCTACGACCGCTCCGCCACCGAGGACAACATGGACTGGGGCACCTTCTTCGCCCTGACTTACACCTATCCCCGCAAACATTTGCAACTCTTCGGAGCACCCCGAAGCAAGTGGGCGAAGTCGATGCCGCTGGAGCGCCCGTGGGGCAATGCGGCCGACGATGTCTTCCACTCCATCGAGCCCATCCCCGGCGGGCCGCTCACCGTGGAGGATCTGAAAAATGAAAAGGTCGAAACGGATGCCTCGCTGGCGGTCATCACGAAGCTCGGCGATCCGAACCTGACCAATGAAACCTTGCTCCGCTACCTCCAGCACCCGGAATACGACCTGCGCAGCATCGCGATGGATCAGGTGGTCCGACGTGGCAAGGTGGAGCTGGTGATCCCGCTCCTGAAGTCCGAAGACCCGCGGCTGCGGCAGGCCGGCTTGCTCGCTCTAACAGGCATGTTCAAGGGCGGCCCGCTGCCGGCCGACAAGGTGACGCCGGAGATGTACGATCTCGCGGGCCGGATGATCGAGAATCCGGCCGAATCGTGGTGGGTCGCGCTGCACGCCATCGAGGCCATCGGCCGCGGCTCGCCGGACTTGATCTCGAAGCACCGCGAGCGCCTCTTGCAGTTCCTCGACTACGATTGCACCTGGCTGCAGACCGCCGCGGTGTGCGCGCTTGCGAGGATCTCGACCGATCCCGCCCACTACAAGACCGTGCTGCCGGTGATCGTCGACAAGTCGGCCTCCTTCCGGGTGGACTCGGCCTCCAGCCGCAGCTCGCGGGCCATCGCCGACGCGGTGAAGGCGGCGAATCCCGAGGTGAAGGACTTCGCGTCCAACTTGCTCAAGAAGACCTACGGCACCATGCCGAAGGTGCTCGCCGAGCCGAACACCGGTGCGGTGCTTGGTGGCGGCGCGAGGGTCGTGCGTTCCCGCATCGGTGACATCCTTCGGCTGGTTCCGGGCGGCGAGGATTTCGTGCAGCGCATCCCCAAGACCACCCTGGCCTCGCACATCAGCGGAAAGGATTCCGACGCCTATGTTTACAGCGGCACCTTTTCTCCGAATCCCGCCCTCACCGGCAACTGGGCATGGGCCGTCTGGCCGGCGCCCAACAAGCCGTCCGAAATCGACACCTGCATCGGCAACTACCTCAAGGGCATGAAGGGCAAGGATCCGACCGTGGTCGACAAACCGAAGGACCTGCTCCAGCTCACGAACGATGGCAAGGTCGGGAGATCGAAGTTCTACGGCGGCTATTTCTGGTCCGGCGACATGCTCGTCGGTGTGAACGACGGCCAGGCGCTCAAGATGGAAGTCCGGACGGTGGACGGGGTTGATTTCCTCATCGTCGAGCGCGGCGGCTTCAACGCCGTGCCCAAGACCGAAGAGGAGGCGACCGCCGGAGTGCCGGCGGACTGGCACTGCGGCTACCACGTCTATGTCCGGCAGAAATGACGCGACGGAAGCATGCGGCGAGTCCGGCCGGCCCGAAGGATGTGCCTTCATGCGAAAGGCCTGACCCGCCGGCACCTCCGGGCGTTTCGTTCTGGCTGATGGCCGGGCTCTCCGGCTTCGCCTGCCTGATCTATCAGATCCTCTGGATGCGCCAGGCCGGCCTGCTGTTCGGCAGCACCTCGCAGGCCACCGCCCTCACGCTCGCGGTGTTTTTCGGCGGACTGTCGACGGGCGGCTGGTACTGGGGCAAACGCTGCGGGAGGAGCGCGAGTCCGCTGCGCACTTGCGGGTGGCTGGAGCTCGGGATCGCCGCGGCCGGGAGCGTGATCCTGATCGCTCCTTTCGCGGTTCCCCGCGTCTATCCGATGCTCCATCAGTTGGATGGCGGCGGTGGGGCTCTCACGGCGTTCAAAGGGTTCGCCACCTTGCTGATGGTGTTTCCCGCCTCGTTCCTGATGGGGGGCACGCTGCCGATGCTGGGGCAGGCGGCGGTCCGCAGCCGGGAATCGTTCGGAGCCCTGACGGCGCGGATGTATGCGGTGAACACGCTCGGTGCCGCCTGCGGTGCCTTCGCCACGGCCTTCGTGCTGATCTGGCTGTTAGGAATCCGCCTGACCTGCGCGACGGCGATGGCGGCCTCGGTCGCGGCGGCACTTCTGGCGTTCCGCTTGTCGAAGCAGCCGCGATTCCAAGACCCGACGGTGGACGATGATGCGACGGAGCCGCCGCGCGGGGAGAAAGCCCGGCGTGCGGAAGTGCGGGCATCGGACGAGCCCGCCTTTCCCCGGCCCTTGATCGCGGTCCTCGCCTTCGTCTCCGGCTTCAACCTGCTGGCGCTGGAAGTGGTCTGGACCCGGATGCTGGCGCAGGTGCATGAGAACTCGGTCTATAGTTTTGCCACCGTGCTGATCGTCGTGCTGGCCTGCCTTTCGCTGGGTGCCTGGCTCGCGTCGCGGCTGGCCCGCGGCGGCATGCCCGCGCCGCAGGTGCTGCTCTGGCTCTTCGCCCTTGGCGGTGCCGCGCTGGCCCTGACTCCGCTCCTGTCGGCCGGCCTCACCGGGGGCATGAAGATGCTCGAAACCGACCGCCCGTTCGCAAGCTACGTGCTGCAGCTCTTCGGCAGCGGCTTCGCGACCATCGGGCCGGCCTGTCTGCCGCTCGGCGCGGTGTTTCCCTTCCTGATGAAGGGCGAGGAAGGCTTCATCACCCATGCCGGGAGAAGCATCGGCACGCTCTCCGCGATCAACACGATCGGTGCCATCCTCGGCTCGTTGGCCGCGGGATTCCTGCTCCTGGAGTGGCTGGGGGTCTGGCACAGCCTGCAATGGATCGCCGCGATCTATCTGATCGCCGGGATGTTCCTGCCCGCCGCAGGGAGCCGCGGTTCGCGTGCGGCAAGAACCGCATCGGGGCTGATGTTCGTGCTCCTGCTCACCGCGCTGAACCCGTCGCGTTTGCCCGATCCTGCCGGCGCGGATCCTGCCCGCAAGGTGGTGGAGACCTGGGAAGGCAGCGACGGCACCGTCACCGTGGTCGCGGAGCCCGGGCAGGGCCTCGCCATCCGGATCAACTCCAACTACAGCCTCGGCTCCACGGAGGCCTACAGCCCGCAGATCTTCCAGGCCCGGATCCCGCTGCTCGCCTGGCCGGCCAGCGACAGCGTGTTCTTCCTCGGTATGGGGACCGGCATCACCGCCGGCGAGGCGCTGAACCGCACGGACTTCCCGCAGGTCCGCAAGGTCGTGGCCTGCGAACTCTCGCCGAACGTCGTCGCCGCCTCGAAGAGATACTTCACCGGCCGTACGGACGGCGTCGATCTAACCCACGGCCTCTATCAGGATCCGCGCGCCGAAGTTCTCATCGGCGACGGTCGCAACCACCTGCTGGCCGACCGCGAGCGATACGCGATGATCAACGCCGACCTCTTCCTGCCCTACCGCCGCGGCACGGGGAACCTCTACAGCCGCGAGCATTTCCAAACCGTCCGCGAGCGCCTCAAGCCGGGCGGCGTCTTCGTCCAGTGGCTGCCACTCTATCAGATCTCGGCGCGCGAGTTCGGCATCATCGCGCGGACCATGCTTTCCGCCTTCCCGCAGGTCAGCCTGTGGCGTGGGAATTTCCAACCCGGGGCGGAAATCGCGGCGCTGGTCGGTCACGCCGATCTCAGCCCGCTGCCCGCGTCCACGTTCGATGCCGAACCTGAAAAGCGGCTCGCCGTGGAGGGCGCGACCCACCTCGACATGCAGGACCTGATGCTGCCCGTCAACGAGCAGACCATCCCGCTTTTTTATGGCGGCAACCTCACCCGCGCCGCCGATCTGTTCGAGAAATACCCGCTCAACACCGACGACCGGCCCGTCATCGAGTTCGGCACCCCGCGCTCCCTGCACCAACCCCAAGGCGACGACCGGCCGCAGTTCCTCGAATCCCGCTTTGCCGGTCTGGTGGATCAATTGCAAAGCCGCACTCCGCCCGACGAGGACCCCTTGCTTTCGCTGCGCAGCCCCGCCAGCCGCCAGCTGCCCCTCGCCGGATCGGCCTTCCACCGCGCATGGATCGCTCGCGTCCGGGGCGACGAGCCGGCGTGGAGGAACGAGTGGGAAACGTTTCGGGCCTATTGGATCCACGAGACTGAGCCCGGTGACTGATCGCCTCGGCGGGAGCGCTGACTTCAGTCGGCTTGGACGGTCGGGTTAACCGACGGACGGATGCCGGCTCATCAGCATCCCCGGTCAAAGCCTTCCGGTGCCCATCACCGCTCCGCCAGCGCCTTCCGGAGAAAGCCCGGACGATTCGTCGTGATCGACATCGCGCCGAGCCCAAGGAAGCGCTTCGCCGTCGCGACATCGTCCACCGTCCAGCAGTGATACTCGAAGCCGGCGTCGCGGATCGTTTTGACGAAAGTCGCATCGATCCGCGCGTCCGCCTTCGAGCTGAAACCGTCCGCCTTGATCCGGCCGACCGTGGCGAGGACCTCGGCGGTGCCGGGATCGAGCGGCGATCGCCTCTCGAACGACGACAGCCAGCAGGCCTTGTACTCCGGCTTGCGTTTCTTCAACTCCTCGATGACCGGCGCGTTGAAAGAGATGACGACAAGTTGTTCCGTCTTCAACCCGGAGGAAGCGAGGTCTTCCAGCATCGCGGGGACGATCTCCGGGCCGCACTTCACCTCGAGGTAGAACTTCTTTCCCGCCGGGATGGTGGCGATCACGTCACGCAAGGTCGGCATCGTGGTGCCCTTGAACTCCGGCTTGAACCAGGCCCCGGCATCGAGCGCCTGGAGTTCGGCGAGGGTGCTGTCCTTCACCGTCTTCTTGAGGCCGGACACCCGCTTGGTGTCGAAGTCGTGGACGCAGACGATCTTGCCGTCGGCGGTCAGATGGAAGTCACCCTCGATCGCGTCGGCGCCTTGTTTCCACGCCAGCTCGAAGGCCGGCAGGGTGTTCTCCGGGGCATCGTGCGAAGCGCCGCGGTGGGCGACCAGGAAAGGTTCGGCGGCCTGGAGGCTGCCGGCGGCGAGGGTGAGCATGGTGAAAAATGTGTGCATGGGACGTGGACGGGGAAAGTGCCGATACGCGGCGTCGGGCGGGAGGCTTGCGGGGCGACGTTTGTGTCACCGGAGTTCAACCTTCACCCGCGCTTTTCCCCGCAGCGGGAGAAAAGATTCTCCAGCCATTCGGTTTTCACGGGCTTGGCTTGCCGCCATGGGTGAGGCGGAGGTCCGCATCGATCTCACCTGCGGGGCATATGCCGCGGGTCATCTTTCCCGGCAGGGTGCGGCGGATGTGGCCGGAGTGAGCCGCTATGAATTCGACCAGGCACTGTACCGCCGCCGCATCCCCACGTTCACGGAAGAGATGTTGGAACAGGACTTGGAAACGCTCCGCATGCTTGGCTCCAAGTGATCGTCGTTGCCGACACCTCCGTCATCCTGAACCTCTGCTTCGATGGGCATGGGAAGGCGGCGACCCGCAAAGAACCGGCCTCCGCCTTCTCGTCCCGCCGACTTGCCAAGCACTGTTGGGCGGAGTAGCCTACGGGATGCCTGAGGAGAAGAAGCCTGACTTTTCGAACAACCCGCTCGCCCAGGCGATCCTGCGGGAAGGGCTCGGGATTCAGGACCGTTTCAAGGCGGAGCCGGTCTATGCGCGGACCGGCAAAGGCTATTTGAGAAGTGTGGGCGTCCGCGAGATCGAAGAAGCCAAGAAGGAAGCCGGAAAGAAACGCTCATGAACCCGCGGGCATGGCTTTCCGAGGTGTCGTGGGAGCTGGTGGTGTGGCAAAACGAGCGCCTTTGCGAAGCGAAGCATGCTCATCACGGGCCGACTTCGGATGGTCATGAGGTGACGCGCGAATTGTGGGAGAGCCGTCGTTTTGAGTCGATGGGGCTTGAGGATCCCGCCGAGCATCTCCGGCGTTGCCACCGCCTCGCGCCTTTTACCAACTACAACGGCAACACGTTTGCGGCGATCATCCGGGCATTGGTTGATGGACTGGAGCTTGAGCCGGGGAGGGCTGCCTTGGCCCGCAGCCTCGCCGGCCACATCGTCGCGGGGGTGGCGGGGGAGGAGGAGGTCCGGGCCTTCCGGGAATTCTGCTCCTCGCTGGACTGACATCCCGATTGCCCTCCGCCGCGGGCGTGCTTGAATGGCGGGGATGACGAAAGACGACCGGGAATTCCTGTTCACCCTGCTGCAGACCCCCAGCCCCACCGGCTTTGAAATGCCCGGCCAGCGGGTGTGGGCGGATTACCTCCGGCCGATCGCCTCCGAAGTGGCCTGCGATGCCTACGGCTCGACCTGGGCGCGGCATGAGGGGAAATCCCCGCGGACCGTGATGCTGGCGGCCCATGCGGACGAGATCGGCTTCATGATCAAGACGGTGCAGGCGGACGGTTTCCTCCGCATCGACCGGGTCGGCGGCAGCGATGTGGCGACGGCGCGCGGCCGGCGGCTGGTCTTCGCCGGGGACAAGGGCCCGGTGATGGGAATCATCGGCAACACCGCGATCCACCTGCGCCGCGACAGCGCGGGCGACGAGAAAGCCCCGCAGGTCCACGAGCTGTGGGTCGATGTCGGTGCTTCGAACGCCAAGGAAGTTGCCGCGCTCGGCCTGCGGGTCGGCCATCCGGCGGTGTATGAGGACGGCCCGGCGGAGCTGGCGCACAAACGGCTGATCGGCCGGGCGCTCGATAACCGGATCGGCGGCTACATCATCGCCCAGGTGCTGAAACGGATCGCCAAGGGCCGCAAAAAGCCGGCCTTCACGCTGCTTTGCCTGAATGCGGTGCAGGAGGAGATCGGCGGGAACGGCGCGATGATGGCGACCTACCGCCATTTCCCCGCGGCCTGCGTCTGCCTTGACGTCACCCACGCAACCGACACCCCGGGGATCGATCCGAACAAGCACGGCGCGGTGAAGCTCGGCGGCGGCCCCACGCTTTCTCACGGCACCGCGAACCACCCGCTGATGGTCCAGCGGCTGATGGACGTGGCGGCGAAGGGCAAGATCCCGGTGCAACACGAGGCGAGCAGCCGCTTTACCGGCACCGACACCGACAAGATTTTCCACATGCGCGAGGGGGTTCCCAGCGCGCTGGTTTCGCTGCCGCTGCGCTGCATGCACTCGGTGGTGGAAACCGCGCATCTGGATGACATCGAGCGGACCATCGAGCTTCTCGCCGGCTTCGTGATGTCGCTGGATGGCGCGGACGATTTCCACCAAACGCTATGAAGAACGCCCTCGTCCTGCTGGTCGCGCTCGCCGCAAGCACCCGCCTTTCCGCCGACGACGGGCCGGGCGAGGCGGCGCTGGAGTTCCTGCGCGGCCTGACCGAGGAGAACGGGGTGTTCGCGGTCGAGGGGACCGCCGTCTCGCCCGATATTCCGGAGGCCCGGCGGGCGGACATCGCGCAGCGGCTGAGCCGCCTGGGCCGGCAGATCCGGCCGGGCGACCTGCGGCTGCTCGACCAGAAGCTCGACGGCGACCTCGCGGGAGTGCTGGTCTCGCAGATCACCGATTTCGACTCCAGCAGCGTGCAGGTCCACGCGGTGGGGCTGGTGAAAGGCGGTGACAAGTGGCTGCCGGCGCCGCTCCCGTCATCGTTCGACAGCACCGGCCTCAGCCTGCGGCCCGGTTTCCTGCCGCGGGTGAAGGATCTTGAAAACTGGATGCTGCGCTCCCGCAGCGAGCAACTGGTGCGCTTGAAGGACGACTCGTTCTCGCTGTTGTTCGAGGAGATGCGCAAGCTCCGCAGCCCGGACGAACTGCACGAAGCCGCTCCGGAAAAGCTGGCCGCGGATTTCCTCGCCGCGCTGCGGGCCCGCAGCTTGCCGGGGGCGCTCGCGCTGCTGGGCGGGCTGGAAGCCCGGCGGCCGTCGGAGTGGGAGGATACCTTCCAGGTGCTGGCGCGCCTGATGCGCTCGCCCGTGATCAAGCACCCCGGCTGGCGCCTGCTGGCCGCGCCGGAAGCCGCCCGGGCGGTCGTGCTCACCGAGCAGGACGGGGAAGATGGCATGGTCAGCATCGTCGCGCTGGATCCTTCCGCCAACCTGTTTCAGCGGCCGGAAGCGCGGGCGATCCATCTGCCATTCGTCCGCTCCAAGGCCGGCATGTGGCGGATCCGCCTGCCGCAGGAGTTGCTGATGACCGCCGCGGCGGCGCAGGAGCAGCAGGATGAGGCGGATGAAGAGGAGCAGAACCTGGATGCCGAAATCATCGCCGCCTTCCCGGCCAAGCTCCGCGAAACCGCGGCCGCGGCCCCGGAAGCCAGCCCTCATGCCGCGGTGAAGGCGCTCTTCGAGGCGCTGCGCGGAGCGACCTTGCAGGATCTGGTGCCGCGGATCGCGCTCGATGCCGATCCGGCGCTCGCGCTCGACGGCCTGACCCGTGCCGCGCGGCTTTGGCAACGGCTTCATCGTCCCGAACAGATCGCCGGGCCGGTGCTGCTGGAGATCCACGAGTCGGGGGACGATGCCTGCGCGCTGGTCCAGGTTTTCTCCGCATCGACGCCGGAGAAAGCGGAACTGGAGGAGGTCTATTTCCAGCGCGACGACTCCGGCTGGCTGGTGAATCCCGGGTTTTCCGGCGATTCCGCGCTCGGTGCGGTGAAAGAGGGCAAGGAGTTCAAGGAGTGGGCCGGTCAGCAGCGGCCGGCCCGCGAGAAGGATTGGTCGGCGGGGCTGACCATGCGGCTCGGCGGGATCGCGGCGGATTCCGCGCCGGCCGAAGACGAGGCGCGCCGGGTGGTCGAGGCCTGGCGCGAGGCGATCCTGAAGCGCGACGCGGCCTCGATGTTCGAGCAGTCCGCGTGCTTCGACGATGACGCCGGGCTTTCCCGCCTGCTGCGGAATTCCGGCTATGAAATGCTGGGCCGCCAGAAGGGCGATATCCTCGGCGTGCACCGCGCCGGCCGCTGGGCCGCGGTGTCGCTGCGGGTGCCGGCCGCCCCGGGTGACGATTCGGCCGATGCCTATCCGCTCTACGTGATCGCCGCGACCCCCGGCGGCCCCCGCGTGCTGCCGGAGCTCGATCTCTTCGACCCGCTAACCCGTGGCCGCGAATTTCTCAACCGCAAGGTCTGGGAGCGACTCGCCGCGCGACTGCCGGACGGGGCAAGCGGCGAGCTGGAGTCCATCTACGAGAAACATCGTACCATTTCCGCCGCCGACCGCGAAGCACGTCCCAAAACCGCCGAATGAGCGACCTCACCTCCGCCCGCCAGACCGCCCGCCTCTTGGAAAATGCCGTCGGCACCGTGGTGCGCGGCCAGGAATCCGCGCTGCGCAACATCCTCGCCTGCCTCGCCGCCGGCGGCCACGCGCTGGTCGAGGATGTGCCCGGCACCGGCAAGACCACCCTGGCCAAGGCGATCGCCCGCGCGGTCTCCGGCGCGGTCTTCAAGCGCGTCCAGTTCACGCCCGACCTGCTGCCGGGCGACATCCTCGGCGTGTCGATTTTCGATCCGCGGACCCAGGAGTTCCGCTTCCGGCCGGGCCCGGTCTTCACCGATATCCTGCTGGCGGACGAAATCAACCGCGCCTCGCCGCGGACCCAGTCGGCGCTGTTGGAGGCGATGGCCGAGCGCCAGGCGACCATCGACGGCGAACGCCACGACCTCGACGGCCTGTTCTTCGTCATCGCCACCCAGAATCCGGTCGAGTTCCGCGGCACCTACCCGCTGCCGGAAGCGCAGATGGACCGCTTCATGATCCAGAGCCGCCTCGGCTATGTCACGCCGGAGGAGGAGCGGGCGATCCTCTCCGACCAGATCGACCGCCATCCGGTCGATCACCTCGAGCCGGTGGTCCACCGCGACGATCTCGTCAACCTGCTTGCCGCCACCCGCAGCGTGCGGATCAGCGACGAACTCCGCGGCTACATCGTCGACATCGTGTCCGCCACCCGCGGCCGCGACGACGTCCAGCTCGCTGCCAGTCCGCGCGCGTCGATCGCCCTGATGAAGATGGCCCAGGCGCTGTCGCTGTTCGAAGGGCGCGACTTCGTGATCCCGGAGACGATCCAAGCGGTTGCAGCCGATGTCATCGCGCACCGCATGGTCATCGTGCCGGAAGCCAAGCTCTCCGGAGTGACCGGCCGGCAGGTCGTCGCGGACATCCTGGCGGCAGTGCCGGTGCCGGTTTGAGTGCTTGGCTCACCGTTCGCGGGCGACGATGAAATCGAACGCGAACTCCGGCGTCTCGCGGAAGATTTCGCTCAGCTCGCTTTCGACCTGGGCACCATCGAGACTTTCGGCGAACTGACCGGCTTCAAGGCATCCTCCGGCGTCACGGGCCCACTGCGTGATTCCAGCATCGCCGAGCGGAGGCGGTTGCGGCGGGTTTGTTCGAGAGCTTCCTCGGCGGTCACCCGGCGCTGGTTCTTCGGAGGCATGGCCGGAAAGTAGCAGTTCCGCGAGGTTCTTCAAGCTGAAGGTCGGCGAGGGCATGGCGGGCGAGGAGCGGGGGAACTTCCAAGGAGTAACATGAATCCCGCGACAAGCCACCTCCGGGACACCGGGAGGAATCTGCCGCTGAGATTACAGTCGATCTTTGCGTCGTGGGTGGTCCATATGGCACGCCTAACCGCATCCCAACACCATGCCCAGCCCGCCCCAACTGCCTCAATTCCGCATGCCCGCCAAGGGTGTCGGCTTCGTCTTCCGCATCCTGCTCGCCATTCCGCTGGTGATCCTGCTCTTCACCGGAATCTTCTCGTCGTTCTACACGGTCAGCCCGGAAGCGGTGGCGGTGGTCCAGCGTTTCGGGAAGTTCACCAGTGTCCAACCGCCGGGCCTCCACTTCAAGATTCCCTTCGGCGTCGACACCGCGACCATCGTGCCGATCCGCCGGCAGTTGAAGCTCGAGTTCGGCTTCGCGACGCCCGGAGCCACCAACGAGGACCAGGCCAGCAGCCGGCCTGACCTCGAAAGCGACATGGTCACCGGCGATCTCAATGCCGCCCAGGTCGAGTGGGTCGTCCAGTACGGCATTTCCTCCCCACAGGACTACCTCTTCAACGTCAAGAGCCCCGGCCCGACCCTCCGCGACCTTTCGGAAAGCGTGATGCGCGAGGTGGTCGGCGACCGCACGGTCGACGAGGTGCTGACCTTCGGCCGCACCGAGATCGAGAACGACGCGCTGGTCCGCTTGCAGACGCTGGTCGAGAGGATCAACATGGGCATGCGGGTCGAGCAGGTGCAGCTCAACAACGTCAACCCGCCCGCCCCGGTCCAGCGCTCGTTCAGCGAGGTGAACCGCGCGCAACAGGAGAAGGAGCAGCTAATCAACGAGGCGAACGGCGAATACAACCGGGTCATCCCGCGGGCCAAGGGTCTGGCCGACCAGCGGGTCTCCGGGGCGGAGGGCTTCGCCGTGCAGCGGGTCAACGAGGCGAGGGGGGACGTGACGCGCTTCGAGCAACTGCTCGTCCAATACGACAAGGCCCCCGCCGTCACAAAGCAGCGGCTTTATCTCGAGACGATGAACGAAGTGCTGCCGAAGCTCGGCGGCAAGATCATCCTCGACGAGGACGCCAAACAGTTCCTGCCGCTGATGAACCTCAATCAAGGCATCGGGACGCGCCCTGCCGCCCCCGCCCCCGCCTCCGCCACTCCAACTTCACGCTGATACCGTCATGAAACGACTTTCCCTAGTCCTCGGCCTCGCGGCCCTCTTTCTCGCGCTGATTGTCCTGTCGAGCAGCGCCTACACCGTGAGCCAGACCGAGCAGGTCTTCATCACGGAGTTCGGCAAGCCGGTCGGCAACCCTATCAATGCCGACCCGGCGAAAAACGAAGCCGGCCTTCACTTCAAGATGCCCTTCATCCAGCAGGTCAACCGCATCGAGAAGCGGGTGATGGAGTGGGACGGGCCGGCCACCGAGATGCCGACCCGCGACAAGCTCTACATCACGGTCGACAACTTCGCCCGCTGGCGGATCATCGACCCCAAGGCCTACTATGAGAAGCTGCGTGACGAGCGCAGCGCGCAGTCCCGGCTGAACGACATCATCGGCAGCGAGACCCGCGCGGTGATCGCATCCCACGACCTGATCGAGGTGATCCGGACCGACAAGGAGCGCAAGCCGGTGCGCGACGAGGCGCTGACCGCCGCCGACTCCAACCTCGGCCTGCTGCCGCCGATCCGCGACGGGCGCAGCGTGCTCGACCAGCAGATCCTCAAGGCGGCGCGGCCGAAGGTGAAGGACTGGGGCATCGAACTCATCGACATCCGCTTCAAGCGGATCAACTACAACCGCGACGTGGTCGAAAAGATCTACGCCCGGATGGGATCGGAGCGCCAGCAGATCGCCGAGCGCTTCCGCTCCGAAGGGGCGGGCGAGGCGGCGAAAATCCTCGGCCGCAAGGAGCGCGAGCTGCTTTCGATCGAATCCGAGGCCTACCGCAAGGAGCAGGAGATCAAGGGCAAGGCCGACGCCGAGGCGACCGGGATCTACGCCGCCGCCTACAACTCGAGCCCGTCCGCGGCGGACTTCTATCAGTTCGTCAAGACGCTGGAGACCTACCAGAAATCGCTGTCGAAGGACACCACGGTGATCTTCACCACCAACAGCGACCTGTTCCGGCTGCTCAAGGGCGTGGAGCCGCCTCAGCCCTGAGGCGGGCAGGTCAGCGGGTGATCGTCACCGGTGTGCCGACTTTCACCACATCGAACACCCGCGGGGCGAGGTCCTTGGGCAGGCGGATGCAGCCGTGGGAGGCGGCTTCGCCGGGCTTGGGGATCACGCCGGCGTGCATGCCGATACCGTAGGAAGTCAGGCGCATCCAGAAGGGCATCGGCGCCGGCATGTAGCGTTCGCCCGGGGGGACCTTGGTGGTGTGCTTGGCGTCGCCGTTGGTGACGTTGCCCCATTCATCCTCGATCCAGCCGTAGCGGTTGGAATACTTGTCCTCGATCTTTTCGGTGATCCGGTAGGTGCCCGCCGGCGTGCCGTGGCCTTCTTTGCCGGTGGCCACGTAGGACCAGCCGATTTCCCGGCCGCCGCGGGTGTAGGTCGCGCGCTGCTCGCCGAGGGCGATCTTCACCTTCACCTCGCCGGGACCGTAGTCATCGTACCATTCGTAGAGGACGTGTTCGGCCTTTGGCGGCGGGCCGGGCGGGGTCGTGGCACAGGATGCCAGGGCCAGGCAGGAAAAGGCGGCGGCGGGGCGGAGCAGGGGTGCGATGGACGGGGAGGGCATGGGTGGGGACGCAAGAACGCCCACTTGTTAGCACGAAACGCGCCGCTGGCCAAGGGCTTCGGTGAAAGGGGCGCTACTTCAGGGAAGCGAGGAACTCGACGAGGTCGCGGAGTTCGGCGGGCTTGAGGATGGGATCCATGGAAAACATGGTGCTGACGGGGGCGGTGCGCGAGGCGATGTCGGCGAGCGGGATCCCGAGCTTGGAGCCGTCCGGCTGGGAAAGGACCAGCTTGCCGTCCTTTTCTTCGAGGAAAGCCCCGGCGGCGACGGTCCCGTCGTTGCGGGTGGCGGTCATCAGGCCGAAGCCGGCGGCGACCGTGGCCTGCGGGAGGACCAGGGATTCGAGCAGGTGCTCGCGGCCTTTCGCGCCGATTCCGGCCAGGGCCGGGCCGACGTTCGAACCTTCCCCGTCGATGCGGTGGCAGGCGGTGCAGTTGGCGGCGAGGTTTTCGGCGAAGATCTTCTTTCCGGCGGCGGCGTCGCCTCCTTCGAGGGCGTAGGACCACTTGCCGAGCGGGCCTTTCGCGGCGAGGGCGGACTCGATGCCGGGGACGCGTTCCGGCGCGAGGACGCGGGCGGCGTCGAGGATTTCGAGCAGGCAGGCCGGGTCTTGGAGCGATGCGAGATGGGGCTCTAACAACTGCCGCGCGGCGGGGGACTTGAGGGTGGCGAGCAGGCGGAAGGAGGCCTGGCGCTCGGGGAGGTCTTTGGATGTCAGGCCGGTGTTCTTGAGGTAATCGACCACCACTTCAGGCTTCGCCCCGGCGAGCAAGGCGGCGACTTCCGGGCGCAGGGCGGGGAGGTCTTCCTTTAGCAGGACGACGGCGGTGTCGGCCCACTTGGAGTTGCGACTTTCCTTCAACTGGCGGAGGGCGGCGAGGCGGCGTTGGGGGTCGAACTTCGGGTCGCGGGCCTGTTTGGTAAGAGCGGCGGCATCCTGCTTCACACCGAGGGCGTCGAGGGCGGCGGCGGCTTGGCGGGCGAGGGATTTGTCGGTTGAAGCGGGGACGAGGAGCAGGGCGAGCCGGGTGGCGAACGCGGGGGAGATTTCCAACGGTGTCAGCGGGTGATAGTGGCCGTCGACGGCATCGAGCAGCTCGCTGGATTTCACGCTGCCGAGGGCTTCGAGCGCGGCGATCCGGAGCGCCTGCGGGCGGGCGGTGTCGGAGGCGAAGACCGCGAGGCGGCTGAGAGAGGCCTCGTCGCCGAGGCGTCGGTTGGTCGCGATCGAGCGGCGGAGCGCGGATTCGCGGGCGTCCGGTTTCGTATCTAACAAAGAGGCAAGGGCCGGATAGGCGCTTGCGATTCCGGGTTCTTCGCAAACGGCGCGAGCGGCTTCCGAGACCACGGAGGGCTCTGGGTCGAGGAGCAGCTTCTCCAGCAAGGCCGCATGCCGCGCGGGGAAGCGACGCTCCGCGCCAGTCCCGCCGGTGGGGACCTGCCGGAGATGATCCTGGACGATGTCGCGGAGCGCCACGGCGGCGGCGAGGCGGACGGCCGCCGATTCCGATCCGGCAATCGCGCGGAGTTCATCCGGGTGACCCGCTCCGGCGCGGCGGAGCGCATATTGGCCGGCGTGGCGGAGCATCGGATCGCGGCCGGCATTGTCCTCGATCATCCGGACCACGGCGGGCAGAAGGACGTTCGCGCGAAGCCGACCGACCGCCATCGCGGCATGGTAGCGGACGCGCGCGGAAGGATCGGCGAGCAAGGGCGCGAGATCGGGCACCGGTGGACCGCATTCGCCCGCCCACTTCGCGGCTTGGGCGCGGAGTTCGGGGTTCGGGTCCTTGGCCAGCTCCGCAAAGAGCGCCCCGCCGAAAGACTTGATCTGCGAGAGAAGCCAGAGGGCATGGACCTTCGCGATGAGAGAGTCGGCTTTGAAAACCCGGGCGAGGTATCCCGACGGGGTTGAGGACCAGAGTTTGGAGCGGGTCGCAAGGGTCCATTGGGCATCGAGCCGGACGCGCTGGTCGGGGTGGGAGAGGCGCTGGATGAGTTCCCCGTTGTCGACTTTCGCCGTGCCTTCCTTCAGCATCGCGGCGACCTCTTTTCTCACCGCGCTGCCTTTTTCCTTCGGGTCGTCGATCTTCCACACGGCACCCTTTTCCTTCAGCGGATACCCGCCCTGCCAGTCGGCGACGTAGAGCGCGCCGTCCGGGCCGAAGTTGCAGCCGACGAAGGGCGTGCCGCCGGCCATCAGGTGGTCGCCGGTCATCTTGAAGCCGGCACCGTCAGGCTCGAGCTTGAAGGCGTTGATCTTTCCCGCCGGGAACTGCGTGAGGAAGAAGTGGCCGCGGTAGAAGTCGTTGAGGGCGGTGCCGGGATTGTAGGCGAAGCCGCTGGGGCCGTCGTGGTAGAGGGCGAGCGGCGGGAGGATGGAGGCCGGCCGATCCTCGCCGTCGGGGAAGGCGATGCGCTCGGCCATCCACGGGTTGTACTTCGCACCGCGATATTGATAGTAGGCGCGCCAGCCGTGGTCGGAGCCTTCGGGGATGAAGATCAGGCGCTCCTTTTCGCCCTTCATGTCGGCATCGTTGTCGACGCCGAAGATGTTGCCGTAGTCGTCGAAGGCGATCTGTTGGACATTGCGCAGGCCGCGGGCGAAGACCTCGAACTCGCTGCCGTCGGGATTGCAGCGGAGCAGCGCGCCTTCGTGGGGGTAGAGCCACTGGACGCCGTTGGCGGTGACGTTGGTGCCCTTGTCGCCGATGGTCCAATACACCTTGCCGTCCGGCCCGAAGGTCAGGCCGTGCATGTCGTGGCCGGCGTAGTTGATGTGGACGCCGAAGCCGGTGACCAGCGACTTGCGTTCGTCCGCCACGCCATCGCCATCGCTGTCGCGGAGTTTCCAAAGGTCCGGCGCGATGGTGGCATAGACATCGCCGCGGTAGGCCATCACGCCGGCGGCGATGCCGGTGACCTCGGTGTTGAAGCCTTCGGCGAAAACGGTGGAGCGGTCCGCCATGCCATCGCCGTCGGTGTCGACCAGGCGGTGGATCTTTTCGCTATGAACAGTGAGGTCCTGCCAGTCGATGCGGCCGTTCTTGTCGTGGTCCTTGAGCGAGGGGTGCTTTTTGAAGCGCTCGGTCGTGATGCTCTCGCGGAAGAAGCGGCGCTTGTCGTCGATGGAAGTGTGGGAGAGGTCGTCGACCACCCATTGCATCACCTCGCGGATGTCGAGGTCGGCCTGCTTGCGGCGGGTGGTCTCGGTGACGTAGATCGAGCCGTCGACATCGACGGCCACGGCGACCGGATTGCGGAACATCGGTTCGCGGGCGACCAGCGAGCGGACCAGGCCGTTTTGGCAAGGGTGGCTCTCCGGGGCGGCGGCCAGGGTCGCGGCGAGAAAAAGGGACGTGCAGATTTGTCGGACAGCTCTCATCGGCGTGTCCACTACGCATGCGAGCCCGGCCGGATTGTCAATCCGCGCGGTGAACTCAATCCCGCCTCGTCAGCTCGACGAACACGTCCTCCAGCGTCGCGTCCTTGCGGTGGAGGCTGCGCAGCGGCCAGCCGTATTGGGAAATCAGCTCGTGGATCCGCTCGCGGGCATCCACGCCGGAATCCACCAGGATCTCGTAATGGACCCAGCCGTCGGCCTGGGGTTGCGGGGTGACGCGTTTGACGTGGTCGAGCCGCTGGAGCGCGGGCGCGATCACTTCCGGATCGCCGGAAATCTCGGCATGGATCCGGCCGGCGGCGCGCATCCCGGCGACCAGGTTTTTCGGGGTGTCCTGGGCCTTGATGACCCCGCCATCGATGATGATCACCCGGCCGCAGGTCATTTCGACCTCGTGCAGGATGTGGGTGGAAAGGAGGATCGTGTGCTTCTCCGAGAGCCGTTTGATCAGGTCGCGGATCTGGCGGATCTGGTTGGGGTCCAGTCCGTTGGTGGGTTCGTCGAGGATCAGGAGCTGGGGTTCGTGGACCAGGGCGTCGGCCAGGCCGACGCGCTGGCGGTAGCCCTTGGAGAGCACCTTGATCATCTTCCGGCGGGCCCAGTCGAGGCCGCAGATGTCGATCACCTCGTTGACCCGGCGGCGGCCGTCGCGGTTCGAGAGGCCTTTGAGGGAGGCACGGTATTTCAGGTACTCGCGGACCCGCATGTCGTCGTAAAGCGGGACGTTTTCCGGCATGTAGCCGATGCAGCGGCGGGCTTCGAGCGACTCGCGGAAGATATCAAAGCCTGCGACCCGGGCGCTGCCGGAGGTCGGCGGCAGGTAGCCGGTGAGCATCCGCAGGGTGGTGGTCTTGCCGGCGCCGTTCGGCCCGAGGAAGCCGACGATCTCGCCGCGGGCGACGTTGAAATCGATGCCGCGCACCGCCGTGTGGCGGGCGAAGCTTTTGGTGAGTTCGCGGACTTCGATCATGGAAAAGGGGTGGACGCCGGATTTCCCCCGAAAAACCGGCCTTGTGCGTTGACGGGTGCGGGGCGGCCTCATACCTAAGCGCTGCGCGCAAGGGGCCAAGCGGGAATTTCCCGAAATCTCCCGCCGCCACCCGAACCTACCGCTCATGAAATCGTCGGTTTCTGCCCGCTTCAATGCGGACTTGCTCGAGGAACAATACGCGCTGTGGTGCGCGGATTCCCGCTCGGTCGATCCCACCTGGTCCGCTTTCTTCGAAGGCTTCGAACTGGGCGTGGCCCAGCTCAAGCCCCGTTCGGGGGAAGCCGCGGCCGCCCCGGCACCCGCCGCGGCGAGCCCGGGCTCCGATGTCGAGGCCTTCTACGGCAAGGTCGTCAGCCTGGTGTACAATTTCCGCTCGCTGGGCCACACCCAGGCCCACATCAACCCGCTGGCGGAGCGCCCCGAGCGCAACCCGCGGCTTGAAATCGCGCAATACGGTTTCACCGAAGCCGACCTCGACCGGGAGGCTTCCAACCCGCTGTTCCGCGACGGTGCGAAGATGAAGCTGCGCGACATGATCGCCGCCCTGGAGGCCACTTATTCCGGCCACATCGGCTTCGAATTCACCCACATCCACAACACCACGGTCCGCAACTGGGTCCGCCGGAAGATCGAGGACCACGCCCTGCGCGAGGCCGACCCGGGCGACCGCAAGGCCCGCGCGCTGGGCTGGCTGATCGAGGCGGACAGCTTCGAGAATTTCCTCGGCAAGAAGTTCCTCGGCGAGAAGCGCTTCTCGCTGGAAGGCGGCGAAGGCGCGATGGTCGTGCTCAATGCCATCCTCGAGAAATGCCCGTCCGCCGGGGTGCTCGAGATCGAAATGGGAATGTCCCACCGCGGTCGCCTCAACGTGCTGGCGAATTTCGTCCGCAAGTCGTTGACCACCATTCTCTACGAGTTCACGCCGAACTACGAGCCCGACCTCGTCGCCGGCGATGGCGACGTGAAGTATCACCTCGGTTACGAAAGCACCCGCGAGCTGCCCGACGGCAAGGTCCGCGTCAGCCTTGCGGCCAACCCGAGCCACCTCGAGGCCGTCAATTCGGTCGTCCAGGGCAAGGCCCGCGCCCGCCAGCGCCTGCTTGGCGACGACGGCGTGGCCACCGACCGCAAGCGCGTCCTGCCGATCCTGCTCCACGGCGACGCCGCCTTCGCCGGCCAGGGCTCGGTCGCCGAGTGCCTCAACCTTTCCCAGCTCCCCGGCTACCGCACCGGCGGGACCATCCACCTGATCATCAACAACCAGATCGGCTTCACCACGATGCCGGCCGACGCCCGCTCGTCGGCCTACGCGACCGACGTCGCCAAGATGGTCGAGGCGCCGATCCTCCACGTGAACGGCGAGGAGCCGATGGAGCTCTTCTGGGCCGCCCAGTTCGCCCTCGAGTTCCGCCAGCAGTTCGGCCGCGACGTGGTGATCGACATGTACTGCTACCGCCGCCAGGGCCACAACGAGACCGACCAGGCGGCGTTCACCCAGCCGCACATCTACCGCCTGATCCAGAACCGCGAAACGATCGGCCAGATTTACAAGAAGCAGCTCGTCGGGCAGGGCGTGCTCAGCCAGGAGCAGGCCGACGGGATCGAGAAGGAAATCTGGGACCGCTTTGAAGCAGGTCACACCAAGATGATCGAGCTGGAAGCCGCCGGCGATCGCAGTGTTTTCAGCGGATCGACCGCCATCGAGCAGTCGGAATACAATCACGCCCCGGTGCCGACCGGCATCTCGCGCGAACTCATCCAGCACGTCGGCAAGGTGCTGACCACCGTGCCGGAAGGCTTCAATCTCCACCCGACCCTCGCCAAGCGCTTCATCCCGCGCCGTGAGGAAGCCCTGCAGAACGGCGGCCCGATCGATTGGGCCTTCGCCGAATCCCTCGCCTGGGGCGCGCTCCTCACGGAAGGCCACCAGGTCCGCCTGTCCGGTCAGGATTGCCGCCGCGGCACCTTCTCCCACCGCCACGCGGTGTTCTACGATTCCGAGTCGCGCGCCCGCTACATCCCGCTGGAGCACGTCAGCCCCACGCAGGCCAAGTTCTGCGTTTATAACTCGTTCCTCTCGGAGTTCGCGGTGCTCGGCTTCGACTATGGCTACTCGATCGGTGCGCCGAACATGCTGACCATGTGGGAAGCCCAGTTCGGCGACTTCTCGAACGGCGCGCAGGTCATCATCGATCAGTTCATTTCCTCCGCCGAATCGAAGTGGCAGACGCCGTCCGACCTCGTGCTGCTGCTGCCGCACGGCTATGAAGGCATGGGCCCGGAGCACTCGAGCGCCCGCCTGGAGCGCTTCCTCCAGCTTTGCGCGGAGAAAAACATGGTCGTCGGCAACTTCACCACGCCGGCCCAGTATTTCCACGCCCTGCGCCGCCAGAAGCTCCGCGGATTCCGCAAGCCGCTGGTCCTGATGACGCCCAAGAGCCTGCTCACCCGGCCGGAAGCGGTCTCCAGCGAGGCCGATTTCCTCGAAGGCTCCTGTTTCCAGGAAGTCCTGCCGGATCCGCACCACTTCGAGGATCCGATGCAGGTCAACCGCGTCGTTTTCTGCACCGGCAAGATCTACTACGACCTCGCCGCCTACCGTCAGGAAAAGGGCATCACCAACACCGCCATCCTGCGCATCGAGCAGCTCTATCCCTTCCACAAGGAACTCGTCGAAGCCTTGGTCAGCCAGTATCCGGCGGCCTCCAAATTCGTCTGGTGCCAGGAAGAACCGCTCAACATGGGTGCCTGGTCCTACATCGCCCCGCGCCTCGAAAAGGTGCTCGACCGCCGCGTCCGCTACGCCGGCCGCGACCGCGCTTCCAGCCCCGCCGCCGGATCGAAGGCGATGCACTACCGCGAACAGAAAGCACTCATCGACGCCGCGTTCACCGTCGCCTGAAACAACAGCCGATGGAAGATGGTGGATGGCAGATGAAGCCATTTCCGCTTCCTGATTTCTCCGAGCCCAGTCTTCTCCACAACGTCCCTTCTCATGTCCCTCGAAGTCAAAGTCCCCGCCGCCGGTGAATCCATCACCTCCGCCAATGTCGCCCGCTGGCACAAGGCGGAAGGCGAAAGCGTCCGCAAGGGCGACGTGCTCGTGACCTTGGAAACCGACAAGGTGTCCTCCGAACTGGAGTCGCCCGCCGACGGAGTCCTGCACATCGTGGTCGCCGAGGGCGAGGAAGTGGCCATCGGCACCGTGATCGCCAAGCTCGAGGAAAGCGCTTCCGCCCCGGCCGGTAGCCCGGCTCCTGCCCCGGCCGCCGCCGCTCCGGCACCCACTCCTGCGGCACCCGTCACCGCCCCGGCTTCCGGCCAGGTCTTCGATGTGAAAGTCCCCGCCGCCGGCGAGTCGATCACCTCCGCCAACGTCGCCCGCTGGCACAAGGGCGACGGGTCCACCGTCACCAAGGGCGAAGTTCTGGTGACGCTCGAGACCGACAAGGTCTCCAGCGAGCTTGAAGCCGAGGTCGGCGGCACCCTCAAGATCCTCGTCTCCGAAGGCAACGAAGTCGGCATCGGCACCCTGATCGCCCGCATCACCGCCGGTGCCCCCGGGACCGCCGCTCCTCAGACCGGCAGCCCTACCCCGGCCCCCGCGACCGCCGCCGTTCCGAAGGCGCCCGTCGCCGCCCCGGCCCCTGCCGCTGCAGCCCCCGTGGAAGCCCCCAAGCCCCGCACTTTCGATCTGCCCGCTCCGGCTCCCCAATCGTCAATCGTCAATCCTCAATCTTCAATTACGGACGGCCGCACGACCCGCAAGAAGATGAGCATGATGCGCCGCAAGATCGCGACGCACCTGGTCAACGCCCAGCAGACCGCCGCCATCCTCACCACCTTCAACGAGGCGGACATGTCCGCCGTGATGGACCTGCGCAAGGCGGTCCAGGAGGACTTCATGAAGAAGCACGGCGTGAAGCTCGGCTTCATGTCCTTCTTCGTGAAGGCCGTCGTCCAGGCGCTCAAGGACGTGCCGCAGGTCAACGGGATGATCGACGGCCAGGACATCGTCCAGAACCACTTCTACGACATCGGCGTCGCCATCGGCACCGAGAAGGGCCTCATCGTCCCGGTCATCCGCGATGCCGACCAGAAAAGCTTCGCGCAAATCGAGCAGGACATCCTCGACTACGCCAAGAAGTCGAAGGACGGCAAGATCGCCATCGAGGACCTGCAGGGCGGCGTTTTCACCATCTCCAACGGCGGCACCTACGGTTCGCTGCTCAGCACGCCGATCCTCAACCCGCCCCAGAGCGGCATCCTCGGCATGCACACCATCCAGCAGCGCCCGGTCGCGGTGAACAACCAGGTCGTCATCCGCCCGATGATGTATCTGGCGCTCAGCTACGACCACCGCCTGGTCGACGGCAAGGAAGCCGTCACCTTCCTGATCCGCATCAAGGACTGCATCGAGAATCCGACGCGCCTGATGCTGGAGATGTGACCCTCAGGTCAGAGCGTTTTGTTGGAAATCCGGCCGGGTGTCGTCGTCGCGCCCCGCAAGGGGTGGGATCAAGTTCGCTCCAACTCCCGCATCAGGGGGCTTCGACCGTCCGCAGCCTGGCCATCTGCACCGGCGGGTCCACCGGCGTGCCGTCGGCGAGGTGGTAGGTCGCACGGAAGCTCACGCCGCCGGAGATCATCGGTTGGCCGCTCAGGGGGTCGATGCCGGAGACGAAGGGCGGCCAGGTGATCCAGGAGCCCGGTCTCGGCGTGGTGTAAAGCACGTCCGGGACGTGGATCCGGTAGCCCTTGGCTCCTTCGGCTTGCACGACGGCCTGCGCAAGCCCCGCGGCCAGCAGGTCTTCCTGCAAGAGCAGCGCTTGGTCCGGAAGCTGGTAGGGAGCCCGCGGCAAGGCCAGCAGCCTGTCGTTGATCGTGACCGTAGTGATCAGCCGCGGCGAGGACTCGGTCACCGTCAGGTCGGCGAAGCGGGTGCGGCTCAGGACCGGAACCTTCGAGCGGGCGGTGTAGCGCCAGCCGCCGGGAACTTCCACCGGCGCGCCGACATCGGTGAATCGGTCGACGTGCCACGACTTCAAGTCGCCGCTCCATTCCAGGCTGAACGCACAACCGTCGGGCCGGGTCAGTCCCCCCGCGGCCGTGCCGGTGAGCAATTGGCAGGAGACGAAAGAGACATCAAGGAAGCGCTCGTCGTCCTTCTCGGTGATCGCGTATTCCAGCCGGGAAGGAGCGGGAGTGGCGAGCGAGCTACCCAGCGCCGCCTCCACCTCGGCCGGGCTGAGGGTCGGGTTCAGCGACAGCTGGTGGATCACCGCGGCGGTGGTCAGGGCCGCCGCCGGACTGGTGCCCGTCATTCCCTGATAAAGGCCCGATACCGGAAGCGGCAGGGACAGGGTCCGCACGGACTCCCCCGGAGCCTTGAGGTCGACTGGAGCACCCCAGTTCGACATGGGGAGCGGCTGGAGGTTCTTGGAGTGGGCGCCGACGCAGATCACGCCGTCCTTCGTCCCGTAGCTGGAGGGAATGAACTTGGAAGCGTCGTCTCCCGAATTGCCGGCGGAGACAACCACGGGGATCCCGGCGTCCACCGCCTGCTGGATCGCGGTCTCCAGAATGGAACTCGACGACCCGGCCGGCGAGCCGCTGGCGAGGCAGATCACGGCGGGAATGGCATCCGCGGCCTCTTGTTCGCGGTCGATCGCCTCAAAGACGGCGTCTGCCATGAGACCGCTCGTGGTGGACAACAGGTCGCTGGCGTAGATGTTCATGCTCACCACCCGGACCGGCGTGCCGGCCACCGCACCGCTCTCCGGCCCGGCGATGATATCAAGCATCCGGGTTCCGTGAAGGGATGAAGTCGACACCACCGGGTTGTAGGAAGGCTCGAATACCAAGTTCGGGTTCCTCGCGAACCAAGTCGACTTATGGGATATGCCCGAGTGGATGAGATACAAACGCACGGCTTGCTTGCCGGGGGGGGAAGACCATGTAGCGGGTTCCAGCGTCCGTTGTGATCTGGCTATGAGAAATTAAGATATCACTATCATGACTTTGCGTCACGGGATTGGCGCAACATGAAAACCCTGAAAATCCGGAGAGAATCGCTGATATGATCAGGAACCTGAAGGGGAAGTGACGATCCTTCGCGGGTCGAAAATACTTTGGCTTCATGAGTTTGGGTGAACTGCCAAAAGAATGAACGAACGGCCAGTCGGGTCTAGCAAATATCGCTATCCGACTCGACTTAATTATTTAAAATAACCAATTCTAAATCATTAATAAATCTAAAATTCAAAATTAACCAAGTTAAGTTTTTAAAATAGGTGAAATGATGTCGCGTGGCTTCCGCTCGCCTTCCAGCCGGAGAATCTCCCGGTGGAGCTGGAATCCGGTGCCTGGCCAGCCTCTGCGGCATCGTCTGGACGGAGGAGGCGAATCCGGACGCGGGTGTTTTGAATCTCCTGATTCTTCGGGCTTCCCGTGGATTGCCAGCCGTGATAATCGACTTTCATGAAATTGCCCTTCGTGGCTGCCATGCTGGCGCTGTCGGCCGTGTGTTTCCACTGTGCCCAGGTCGAGCCTCTGCCTGGACTCAAGGACCAGACGGTTGGCTCCTTTGGGGTGCCGGCGCCCGGCTCGGCACCACGGACCGTTTCAACCGGGGTTTCAACGTCCGCTTCCGGCTTGATGCGGGAGATCAACCTGAAGGTCGACATGGTCCCCAAGGGAACCCACGGCCGGAAGGTGGTGCGGCCGATGAACCCTCGCTACATCACGATTCATTCGACCCAGAACTGGACCGCCGGGGCCGACCGGCATTCGCTGGCGCTCAAGCGCGGCGCCCTGCGCTCGCCGAAGAGCAAGACCGGCAACCGAATCGGCTACCTGATCTGGCACTACACCGTGGACGACTCCGTCGCGATCCAGCACATGCCCGTCACCGAGCAGGGCGAGCACGCGGATTTCGACGGGCCGGGGAACCGGCTCTCGATCGGCATCGAGATGTGCGAGCACCGGGGGAACAACCGCGACGCGACGATCGACCGGACGGCCAAGCTCACCGCCAAGCTGATGCACGAGCGGGGGATTCCGCTGAGCCGGGTGGTGCCGCATTACCACTGGCCGCGGCGGGGGAAGAAGCCGGCGAACAAGGACTGCCCGCATTTCCTCCTGGATAACGGCCGGCCCGGGACCAAGTGGCGCTGGTTCCTCGGCCGCGTGGATTACCATTACAAGCGGGCTTACCAGCAGACCGTGGTTTCCCGGTGATGAACGGTCCGACCCGCGAGCCCTCGCATGGCAGTCCGGCCAACCGCGACGTGCTGCTGGACCCCGATGTGTTCTACGTCTGCCAGCGCTGCACCGCCTGCTGCAAGTGGCCCGGCGACGTGCGGATCGAGGAAGAGGAGATCGCTCCGATTTCCGCCTACCTCGGGCTGGCCGAGGATGAGTTCATCGCGCGCTATACCCGCCTGCGGACCAACCGCAACGGCCTTTCGCTGATCGAGAAGGACAACCACGAGTGCATCATGCTGGAGAACGGCGGCTGCCGCATCCACCCGGTGAAGCCGGGCCAGTGCGCGGGCTTCCCGAACAAGTGGAACTTCGAAGGCTGGCGGGAAGTCTGCGAAGCGAAGCCGGTGCCGATGGGGGAGGCGCAGGCCAGGGGCTGGGTCTGAGGAAAAAAATCCCGCACGCTTTCGCGGACCGGGCCTTTCGGGGGGGATTGAGTGTCTTTCATCAGCGGCGGCGACGCAGGAGACCGAGGATGCCGAGGGCACCGAGGAGAGTGGAGGAGGGCTCGGGGACCAGCACCGTGATGCTGTCAATGGTGACGCCGGGGGCGGAAGTGCCGGCGCCCTGACGGAGGCTCACGGAATTGATCAAGGTGGCGTCGGTGCCGATGGTCGTTGCTGAAACGTAGGCCGTGTCGCCGATACCGAGTTGATTGGCCGGATTGATGAACAGGGCGCCGGTGTCGTTCGAAGTTCCCGCGACGATATCGTAGCGCACCAGAAGCGTGTAGGCGGTATTGAAGTCCAAGACGGTGGTCCCGTAGGTCGCGGTTCCCGAACTGGTTCCCAGCGCCATCACGAATCCGCCACCGCTTGAGCGGATGAAAGTGCGGGCATAGAAATTCGAGGCTCCATTGTCACCAAGATGGACGAAGTAATCACCGGTCGCTTGGGCGGAAGCGACGGTGAATTCGACATTGAGGTAGATGCTCCCCGACGTGTGGTTCGGGGTGAACGCCCTCCGGATGTCCTGACCGGTGGTGGTAAGGGTGACCGTGCCGTCTGTTCCGGTGTTTGCGACCGCGATCGGGTTCACCACCGACGTGCCGGTAATGACCCACCCGTCCTGACCGATCAACCCGCCGTTGGAGTAGGTCGGAGCATTGAAATCGGTCGTGTAGAGGATGGTGGAAGCACCGGCGATGGAGAGTGAGGAGGCGATGGCGACTGCGAGGGCAGCGGCGGGAAGTCGGAGTTTCATGGGAAGTTGGATCGAGTGGTGAGAAATGGGCGGTGGGAGGCGTCCCTAGGATTAACGACAACAGAAGCAGCACAGGTGCCACGACGTAAGAAAACCTGGCACTCGTGACGAAATTGCCTCACCGGAAAGGCAAAAAAGCCTCCCTTTCGTGAGGGAGGCTTCGGGAAAGGCGGATGATTTCGGAAACCCGAACTCAAGTCGCCTGCTCGCCTCGCGCCATCACAACCTTGCCGGTGCGGACGGTTTCGATGATCTCGAATTGGGAGAACATCGCGACCGCGGCGTCCACCTTCAGGCTGTCGCCGGCGATCAGGACGATCATCGAGACGGGGGTGAGGTCGACGGTCTTGCCGCCGAAGTGTTCGGTGATCTGGAGCGCCTGGGAGCGGTCCTCCGGGGAGCACTTGATCTTGATCAGGATCATCTCCTTGGTCACCGAGTCGTCCGAGGTGTGCTCGAAGCAGTGGATGACGTCGATCAGCTTGTTGACCTGCTTGATGATCTGGTCGAGGCCCTGCGGGTCGCCGCTGATGCCGATGGTCATCCGCGAGAAGTTCGCGTTGCGGCCTTCGGAGACGACCAGCGAGTCGATGTTGAAACCGCGGCGGGAGAACACCTGGCAGATCCGCATCAGCACGCCGGGCTCGTTGTTGACGAGGATGGAGAGCGTGTGGGTCGCGCCCCGGCGGGCCGGAAGGGCGCTGGCGGGGGTGTCGGTGGTGACGATGGTCTTGGGCATTGGGAGAAGATGGTAGATGGTAGATCCTGGATGGTGGCTGCGGAAATCGCGGATGGAAAGACGGGCGGTGGCGCGGAGCATCCACCATCTGCCATCTACCATCCGCCATCTCTCTTCACGTGGACCCGACGGGCTTGGCCATCTTGGTCTTGGGCGCTTCGGTGATCATGTCCTCGAGGGCGGCGCCGGCGGGGATCATCGGGAAGACGTTGTCGGTCTTGACGCACTCGGCGTGGATCAGGATCGGGCCGTCGTTGTAGGCCAGGGCCTTTTCGAGCTGCTTGGTCACGTCGGCCGGGCGCTTGATGTAAACGCTGGGGATGCCGTAGGCGGCGGCCAGCTTGCAGAAGTCGGGATTGCCGACGAGGTCCACGCCGGAAGTACGGTCTTCATAGAAGAGCTCCTGCCACTGGCGGACCATGCCGAGGTAGTGGTTGTTGAGCACCACGATCTTGATGGGCAGCTTGTGGATGGCGGCGGTGGCCAGTTCGAACAGGGTCATCTGGAAGCCGCCGTCGCCGGAGATGGAAATGACGGTCTTCTTCGGGTGGGCGAGCTGCGCACCGATCGCGGCCGGGAAGCCGAAGCCCATGGTGCCGGCACCGCCGGAGGACAGCCAATGGAAGGACTCGTGGTTCTTGTAGAACTGCGCGGCCCACATCTGGTGCTGGCCGACGTCGGTGGAGACGATCGCCTTGCCTTCGGTCAGTTCGTAGAGCTCGTCGATCACCTGCTGCATGCGGAGACCGCCCTGCTTCTTGTAAGAGAGCGGGAACTTCTTCTTGTAGCCGTCGAGTTTGGCCAGCCAATCGGTGGTTTCGAGCGGGCCGATCTTCTCGTTGATCTCGGACAGCGCGGCCTTGGCGTCGCCGACGATCATCACGTCGGGCACGATCATCTTGCCGGCTTCGGCGGGGTCGATGTCGATGTGGATGATCTTGGCGTCCTTGCAGAACTTGGCGGGCTGGCCGATGATCCGGTCGTCGAAACGCGAGCCGATGTTGATCAGCAGGTCGCACTCGATCATCGCCTTGTTGGCGTAGGCGGTGCCGTGCATGCCGAGCATGCCGAGCGAAAGCGGGTGGGTCTCCGGGAAGACGCCCTTGCCGAGCAGGGTGGTGGTCACCGGGGCACCGAGGGTTTTCGCAAGGTGCATCAGCTCCTTGTCGGCGCGGGCGATCATCGCGCCCTGGCCGGCGAGGATCACCGGGCGCTTGGCCTTGGCGATCAGCGCGGCGGCCTCCTTCACGGCGGCAGCGTCGATGTTGAAATCGCTGGTCGGGTCGTAGCCGGGGAGATCGAAGGGCGGATTCATGTCCCCCGTGAACGGTCCCTGGGAGATGTCCTTCGGGATGTCGATCAGCACCGGGCCGGGGCGGCCGGTGGTGGCGATGTGGTAGGCCTCGCGGGCGATCCGCGGCAGGGCGTTGGTGTCCTTGCAGAGGTAGTTGTGCTTCACCACCGGGATGGTGATGCCGAAGATGTCGGCCTCCTGGAAGGCATCCTTGCCGAGCATCCAGGTGACGGTCTGGCCGCAAAGGACGATCATCGGCACGGAGTCCATCATCGCGGTCATCAGGCCGGTGACGGTATTGCCGGCGCCGGGGCCGGAGGTGACCAGCACCGCGGCGGGCTTGCCGGTGGCGCGGGCGTAGCCATCCGCCATGTGAACGGCACCCTGCTCGTGGCGGACCAGGATGAACTTCATCTTGGTCTTGACCGTTTCGAGGGCGTCGAAGATCGGAATCGCCGCTCCGCCGGAGTAGCCGAAGATGTACTCGATGCCGAGGTCATCGAGGGTTTTGATGAGGGCCTGTGCGCCGTCGAGTTTGTCCTTGCTCATGCCAAAATGGGTTGCGAAGGCTGAAGTAAGCCTAAAACGCGGCGACGGCAATGCGAAAATTGGCAATTTTATTGTTAAATTGCGGTCAGCGTCCGGTTGGGTTGGTCGAAAATTGGGGATTTTCGCCGAAATAGGTCAAATCGCAGGTTTGCTTTCGAGCGAAACTTCTTCGCTGTCTTTCAATCCGGCAGGATCTCGGCGAGCGCGAGGCGGGGCTCGTCGAGCACCTCGCAGGCGATGGCTTGGATCTCGTCGGCGGTGACCTTTTCCCACTCGATGCGGATTTGCTCCGGGGGGACGAGCAGGTCGTACTGGAGCAGGCAATCGCCCGCCCAGGAGGCGTGGGCGGCGGTGCTTTCCATGGCCATCTTGGTCTGGCTGACGGCGAGGCGCTTGGCGCGGGCGAGTTCGTCGGCACGCGGGCCGTGGCGGCGGAGGTCGTCGAGTTCGCGGCGGATGCAGTCGAGCGATTCCTCCCGGGAGTCGGGGTCGAGGCCGGCGTGGATTTCGAGCGAGCCGGCTTCGGCGAAAAGGTTCACGTCGCAGGAAATCTGGTAGCACAGCCCGCGCTTTTCGCGGAGTTCCTGAAAGAGCCGCGAGCTGGCGCTTTCGCCGAGGATCATGGCAAGCAGCCGCAGCGCGTGGCGGCGGGGATCGCGGCGGCCGGGAGTGCGGAAGCCGAGCGCGAGTTGGAGTTGCTCGGTGTCCCGGCGGTCGGTCAGGTGAAGCGGCGCGGCGAGCGCGGCGGGATTCAGCGCGAAGGAGGCGGGGATTTCACGGCAGCCGGGGAGATGCGGCAGCAGGATCGCGGCGGCCTGGTCGAGGGTGAAAGGGCCGGCGACGGCGATCACCGTGTCCTTGCGGAAATGCTGCACATCGCGGAAGCCGGCCAGCGCGGTGCGGTCGATGCGGGCGATGCTTTGCTCCGTCCCGGCGATCGAGTCGCCGACCGGATGGGGCGACCAGAGGGCCGAGGAGATGAGATCGCCGATGTGATCCGACGGGCTCTCGCGGTACATCACGATCTCCTCGCCGATGACATCGCGTTCGAGGGGGATCTCCGCCTCGGGAAAGACCGCGTGCCAGACCAGGTCGGCCAGCACGTCGGCCAAGAGCGGCAGGGTCTCCGCGTCGCCGCGGGCCTCGTAGGTGATGTTATCCTCGGACGTGCAGGCGTTCAGGGAAGCCCCGGCGTCTTCCGTTTCCATGCTGATCGCCCGTGCATCGCGGCGGGCGGTGCCTTTGAAGACCATGTGCTCGACGAAATGGGCGAGCCCGGATTGCCCGGCGGGGTCGTCGCGGCTGCCCGCGCCGAGATGAATCGACAGCGCGGCGCACTCCGAGTCCGGCAGGGTCGCGACCGCCAGCCGGAAGCCGCCCGGGAGGGTCACCGTCTCGTAGCGGGCGCGGCTCATGATGCCATCAGTGCCGAAGCGAGGTGGATGTCGGCCGGCACGGTGATCTTCGGATTGGGGAAGGGCGAGGTGATCAGTTTGGTGGAAATGCCCATCGCCTCGACTGCGGAGACCTCGTCGGTGACGGCGAGCTGCCGTTCCACGACCGTGGCATAGGCGCGTCGCAGCACGGAACTGTGGAAGACCTGCGGCGTCTCCATCGCCCACAGCCCGGTGCGGTCCACGCTGTAGCGGGCGAAGCCTTCGGTGTCGGCCTTCTTGATCGTGTCCGTCACCACCCGGGCCAGCGCGGCGGCACCGTACTGGCGGGCGGCGGCGATGCATTCGTCGATACTTTCCGGGCGGACCAGCGGGCGGGCGCCATCGTGCACCGCGATGATCAGGTCGTCCGGGCCCAGCGCCGCCATGCCGTTGGCGACCGAGTCCTGGCGCTGGTCGCCGCCATCGACACGGTCGATCGGTTTGGAGAATTCATCGCCGTCCAGCAGGCGGAAGCGGTCTTCCGGGCAGACGACGATGACCCGGGTGATGCCTTCCGCGGCCATGAAAGCCCGGACGGTATGGGCCAGCACCGGCTTGCCGTCGATGACCGCGGCCAGCTTGTCGAAGCCCATCCGCCGGCTGCTGCCGGAGGCGACGATGATGGCGGCGCAGCCCATTTACGCGAGGCGTTTGGCGACTTCCTGGGAGAGCAATTTCCCGTCGGCCCGGCCGGCGGCGCGTTCCTGGGCGAGCTTCATGACTTTGCCCATGTCGGCTTTCGACGAAGCGCCGGTTTCGGCCACCGCGGCCTCGACCAGAGCGGTGATTTCTTCCGGCGTCAGGGCGGCGGGCAGGTATTTCGCGAGGACCGCCATCTCGGCCTCCTCGGTCGCGGCCAGTTCGGCGCGACCGGCCTTGGTGAATTGCTCGAAGGAATCCTGCCGCTGTTTGATCTGCTTGCGGATGATCGCGCTGACCTCGCTGTCGTCGAGGGCGGCGCCGAGGTGGCCCTTCTCGATCGAGGCGTTGGTCATCGCCGTCTTGAGCGCGCGCAGCACGTTCAAGGTGGCGGCGTCCTTCGCCTTCATGGCGGTCTTCATGTCTTCGGGAATGCGGGCGGCGAGGTCACTCATCGCCGCCAGACCTAGCCCGCTGAGGCCCGGCGGGAAAGCCGAAACACATTCATCCTTGGCGCGGCGGGACCAGCGGGGCTATGGGGCGGCATGCCGCCGCGCAATACTGGCTCCCGAGTCTACCTGACCCTTGTCGGCTTCGCGCTGGCGGTAATCGGCGGAATCTTCGCCGCGCTGATGTGGCGGAGCTTCCAGCGGGCGCGGGTCGTCGACAGTTGGCCGGTGGTGCCGTGCATCATCCTGCGCTCCGACGTCGAGGAGCGGCAGATCGACCCCAACGGCGCGGTCGAGCGGCGGTTCGCGGTGCTTTTCGGCTACGAATGGCAGGGCCAGCCGCTGGAAAGCGAGCTGCTGAGACTCCGCGGCAGCATGTGGTCGAGCAAGCCACAAGGGGCGGGTGCCTATCTCGAGCGCTACCCGGAAGGCTCCCGCCAGGAGTGCCGGGTCAACCCCGCCGACCCATCCATCGCCGTGCTGGAGCCCGAGTCGAAGGCACCGGGCTACTCGCTGTGGTTCCCGCTGCTCTTCGTCGTCGGCGGGCTGGGGGTGATGAGTGGGGCGTGGCGGAAGTGAAATCTCACGTCGAGCTCGTCTTCACCAGCAGCCCCTTCTCCCGCGCGGTCCGCAGCACCGAGGCGAAGAGCCAGCCGGCGAGGGCGAGGTAGACGACGTTCAGGCCGAGGGCGATGGCGAACTGCGGGACGTCGAAGCCGCCGTCGCGGATCGCGCCGCGCATGCCTTCGAAGACGTGGGCGGGTGGCAGGGCGAGGGCGATGCCGCGCATCCAGACGGGCAGGATTTCCATCGGATAGAAAACGCAGGCGAAAGGCTGGATCATGAAGGGCAGCGCCCAGGCCAACGACTCGGCGCCGTGGCCCCAGCGCAGGATCAGCGAGATGGAAAGGATGCCGAGCGCCCAGCCGAAGAGCATCAGATTCGCGTAGTAGGCGATGAGCGCCCACTGGAATTGGAAGAGGTTGAAGGAGTAGGCGGCCGCGGCGACGAGGGCCAGCATCCCGGCGGTGATGGCGACGCGCAGCAGTCCGACGCCGAAGGTCGCGGCGATGTAGTCGGTCATGCGGACGGGCGCGGCGAAGATGTTGAGCAGGTTGCGGGTCCAGACGTCTTCGAGGAAGGAGATCGAAACACCCTGCTGCGCCCGGAACAGCGCGTCCCACAGGATGATGCCGCCGATCAGGAAGGTGATGAATTGCGGAAACTCCCCGCCGCCGCCGGCCTTCTGGAGATACATCGTGACGAAACCCCAGACGAGAAGCTGGACCAGCGGCCAGAAGAAGAGCTCGAAGGCCCGCATGGGATTCTTCGCGTAAAGCAGCACGTAGCGGGTCAGCAGGGCGCGGATGACGGAGGGGCGGAACATTTTGAAACGCTGAAACGCTGAAACGCTGAAAAGCCGAAATGCTGAGAGTTGGAAAAGGGGGCGACGATCCGCTCATGGGATCTCGCGGGCGAGCCTGACTTGTGGCAGGTGCTCGAAATGAGCATCGCGGGTGGCGAGTTCGCCATTCAGCTCGTACGCGACCGCGCTGATCCAGATGTCGTTGGTGGGGATCGGCGTGCCCTGGACCTGAAGGTGGGCGAGGAACCGGCCGTAGAGTTCCGCGGTGCGGCGGGTGAGGGTAGCCAGTTCGACCTGGGGCTGGCTCAAGAAATCATCGAGCTTTGCGATGTTTTCTTCGGCCCATCCGCCCTTTTCGAAGCCATGGAGAAGCTCGCCGAGGACGATGGAGGGAATCACCACCCGGTCGGCGATGGCGATGTTGGCGTGCCAGCGGCCGGAACGGCGCCAGTCACTGTAGGCGTTGGTATCGAGCACGACGATCAGGTCCATAGCTCCGGATCGATTCGGTTGAGATCCTTGTTGAGGAACTCCTCCCAGCCGGGTCCGAAATCCGAGTCACCGGCGAAGCGGTCGAGATTGGACTTGGGAACACGCACTCCACCCACGTTGAGTCCGCGCGCCAAGGCTTCCAGCAGCACCTGGTTCATCGATACGCCCCGCTTGGTAGCTTCGGATTTCGCCGTTGTCACCCATGAGTGCTCGACGCCTCGAACGGTCACTTGAGTCATGCATGCACTCTAGATTGGAAAGTGCATGCAGTCAAGCGGTTACCCGCCGCGAACCTCGCTCCCCGGGGCGGGGATCCTTGCGGTGAACCGCGCCTACGGGCGATCGGCGGTCTCCCGCAACGGAATGCTTTTCATCTGCACCCGGCCGGTGCGCGGGCTGAGGTGCAGGGTGACCAGGGAGCGGCGGTCGATGCGGTGGGCCCAGCGGGAACTGGACACGGCCTGCCAATGTCCGTCGATCTGGCATTCGACGGTGACCGACATGACCTCGCCGGCCGGCACGGACGGCTGGATGAGGAGGTCGATGCCGGGGGCGATCTCCCGCTTTTCCTCGCCGAGGGTGACCCGCACCGGGTGAGGGGTCAGGTTGACGAAGATGCAGGAGCCCAGCGGGAATTTCGCGGGATCGCGCTCGACGAGGTGGCTGCGGTAGGGGAATTCGGCGCCCTCCCCGGCGGGGACCAGCACCATGAGGGCTTCCCGCTGGCCGTCCCGCTTGGCGCTGGCGACGGCGGGGGCCGCGGTCGAGGCTTCGGGGAAGCCGAAAAGCCGGATCTTACCGTCCTCGGTCGCGACCTCGCCGGCGTCGACAATGTTCGCGGTGGACAGTTTGACCTCGACCATTTCCGACGGCCCGCGCTTCACCTGCACCGACTTGAGACCGGGGGCGTAGTCGAAGCAGAAGACGCAGAGCGGGACTTTGGCCGCGGCTTCTCCGGCGTCATCGGATCTGGCGGAGGAAAGGGCGGCGAGCGCGAAGCCGAGGATCGCCAGACAGGTTCGGGAGCCTTGCGGGAAGCCGGGGGCGGATCGGGCGTTCATCGGTGGCGCGGGGTTGGAAGGGTCAGGGTGCGGGCGGCGCGGCGGGCGGGGTCGCGGGGCGGGTGCGGTCGGGGATGCTGCGGATGTTCATCCTGCCGGTGGCGGGGTCTTCGTAGACGAACATCAGCCAGCGCCGGTCATCGCGGATCGCGGCGCGGGTTTCGGTCAGGAGATTCCAGCGCTTCTCCTCGAAGAACTCGAAGCGCACGGGGACGACGGTGCCGGGTGTGCCGGTGAGCTTCAGGTCGGCGATGCCGCCGGGCTTGGCCTGGACGATTTCCCGGCCGACCGCGCCGCGGATCGGCTTGTTGGCGAGATTGACGAGGCGGTAGATGCCGAGCGGAAAGTCGGTGGCGTCGTGGTTGATGACGAGGCTGCGGTATTCGTCGGCTTTCCCGGCGGCGGGCGGGAACAGGATCACGATCGCCCGCTTGATGCCGGCGGGGACGCTTGCGGTGGTGAGCACCGCCGGAGCCGCGTTGGCGGGTTCCGCCGGCGCCTTTGCGGAGTGGAGCGTGAGCTTGCCATCGACCACCGGGCAAGCGACCGGGCCGATGATGTTCGCGGTGGAGAGCCGGACGGTTTGGAACGCGCCGCCGCCGGTGGGGACCTGGACCGACTCGTGCCCCGGAACGTAGGCGAAGGCGTAGAACGATGCCGAGATCTTGGGCGGGGCGTCCTGGCCGGGCGCTCGGCCGGCGAGCAGGAGCAGGAAGAGGAGGGCGATGGAACGAAGCATGGCGGGTGGAGGAGCCGGTTCAGATTTCGGAAGGGGAAAGCCAGCGGAAGCCCAGTTCGACGAAGCGGCGGCCGAAGCGCTGGTTGACCGGCAGCGCGGGAGTTTCCCAGGCCTTCTCAGCCGGGTCGAGGTAATCCGGGACGCGCTGGACGACGGCCTCGCACCAGGCGCGGACCGTGGTGCCGTCCGGGCCGCCCGCCTCGCCGTAGGCGCGGATGCGGAAGGTATCGCCGCGCGCGGTGAGGATGGGGGCCAGCGGGGTGAGCAGATCGGCCTGGGTCAGCACGCCGGGCGCGCCATCGGCCGTGTTGCCGCCGGTCGGGATGTTGAAGGCGGGATCGAGCAGCGCGTCATTGATGCCGGCCTTTTCCAGCGCCGCCTGGAGGGCACCGGAGCGGCCGAGGTCGCCGCTGACGGGCCGGCGGTTGATGAATTCCGCGAGGGAGAGGAAGGGGCCGCGCTCGCGCACTTCGCGGACGACTTCTTCCGCCAGTTCGCGGACCTGGTCCGCCTCGAGCCGCCGGTAGCCGCTCCACTTGGCGGTATCGCGGGAGACCGGATCGACCTGCGATTCGAAGTCCTGTCCGAGGGCCGGCAGATGCCGCAGCACCGGCACGCCTTCGCCTTGGACGGCCCGGATGTTGCCGGCCTCGCGGACCGGGACATCGGTGCCGAAGGTGCTGGCGAGCAGGGCTTCCCAGACATCGACGCGGCCGCAGTTGACGTTGAAGGGGGAGTCGATCAGCAGGTGGGCGGCGGACTTGCGGTGGCCGTCCGGGGCGGTCAGGCGATCGACGATTTCCGCGGTGGTGCTGCCGGCCGGATAGGGGATGAAGCGGGAGTTCGGCAGCGGCGTGCCCTGATCGAGGAACGCGGCGAGGCGTGAGTTGGCGTCCTGATTGCCGTCGGCCATCGGACCGCCGGGGTTGGCGATGCCCGAGAAGAAATGGCCGTCGAAGAGGGCGGAATTCGCGAACCACGAGTGGTCGAGGAAGGAGCGGTCGCCGGCCTGGCTGCGGACGACGTCGGGATTCATCATCGGCGGCGGGAAGGAGTTGGCGACGATCTGGGAGACCAGCGGCAACTGGCCGCCGGTGTTGAGCGGTGCGTGGCGCAGTTGCGGGAGGGAGAGCGCGGGGGCCAGCGGCAGCGAGCTGTGGGTGGCGAATTCCAGGCCGGACTGGGCATAGACCCCGGGACCGCCGTAGCCGCGGTTGCCGGCGTTGCTGATCTCGATGGTCGGGCTGGACGGCGGCCAGTCGGTCATCACCTCCCACTTCAGTTCGGACTGGTGGTGCGCCCAGGGCTCGGTCTGGTCGAGGCCGGTGGAGGCGTAGGAGTTGACCGGGGAGTTGTGGATCCAGCCGCGGCTGGCGAACTTGGAATCCCGCTCGCTCTTGAGCTGGAAGGTGGAGATCAGGAAGGGCTCCTTGAAGCGGACCACCACCGGCGGTTTCGAGCCCTGGTAGTCGTCCGCCTTGACGTTGCGCGGGATGTCGGGGCTCACGACGAAAGTGGGGAGGTCTTCCTTTTCGAACTGCTCCAGATGGGCTCCCTCCTGATCGCCGTAATCGAACTCGATGCCGCCGACCAACTGCGGGGCGTTGGGCGGGCCGACGTAGTACTTCATCAGGCCGGAAATCTCCTTGCCGCCGGTTTCGGCAGGCTTGTCCACTTTGGCGCGGAGCGGCTTGACCTCGATCTGGATCTGGTCGTTGGCCTTGACCGCGACGGTGCGGACGGCCCGGCCGTAGTCCCGGCCCGACGGCGTGCCGGTGGAGGAGACGCAGACGTTCAGGGTGGAGGTGCCGCCGACGGTGGCCTTGCTCGCATTGCCGGCCGGCGGGCTGAAGCCGGGGCGCAGATCGAGACCGACCCTCTGGTACTCGTGGCCGAAATGCTTCACGTGATTGCTGGCGGTCAGCACGACGTGTTCGCCGGGGGCGAGGACGATCTCGGACTTGCCGTAGTCCGGCAGCAGGTTCAGGCGGTAGTAGGTGTCGTTCCGGTTCCCCATGTCGGCGCTGACGAAGGTGTTCGCCAGGTGGGTGAACTCGGAATTGATCAACTGGCCGTTCTTGTAGAGGCGGAAGGCGAGCGGCACGCGGTAGAGGTCGATCCGGCCGCCGCTGAAACGCATGCTGACGTTGTAGGGATTCCACAGGGTGATCACCGGATCGATGACCAGCCCGGTGATGTAATGGTCCTTCTGGCCCTCCGGCAGGGAGCTGTTGTTGGTGGCGGCCGAGGTGTCGAGGGTGCTGTGCCAGCCGAAGCTCATGCTGAACACGAACTGGGCCTTGGCGATGACCGGCAGGATCTGCTGGCTGTGGAAGAAGGGGTGGTTCTGCGCGGCACCGCCGGTGGTGCCTGCGGGCGGCCGGGCCGTGCGCGAGTTGGCGAGCGAGGGATCGTTGCCGCCCGTCAGGCTGTCAAACATCCGGTAATGGGAGTGGAGGAGCCGCCACGACGGGTCGGGCGACGGAAAAGGGTTCGCTCCTTGGAAGCGGGCGGGCGCCGGGACCAGCGGGGCGTTCGTTCCGGAATAGAGGAAGCGCGCCGCATACTCGTCGGGCAGCTTCGCCGGAATGTCGAAGGCCCGCGAAAGGTCCGCCGCCAGTCCGCCGCGGCTGACATCGACGGCGATCCCGGCGCTGCCGCTGGTCACGTCGTGGAACCCCCGGTCCGTGGCTGCGAGTTCCGCGAGGGCCGACTGGCCTGCTGTCACCAACTTGAGCCGCTCGTCTTTCATTCCGGCGAGCGTGCCCCATTCGCGTTCCGTCGTCGCCGGGTAGCCGGGGAGCGGGGCGGCGAGCATCCTGGAATGCAGGCTTCCGATCGCGTCCCCTTCGGGTTCCGGCAGGGCGATCGGCAATTTCATCGACTCGTCGAAGACCGCCCACGCGAAGCCATCGCTGCCGGAGTTCCGACCGTCGCCGATCGCCACCTTGCTGGCGCGGACCTGGTTCTGAGAGGCCATGTCGTCAGTGACCAGGAAGACGGAATCGGCGTCGGGGGCCTTTTGGGCGAACTCGGGCGACCGCTCTCCGCCGTTCTCCTGCGACGAGGTCAGCCAGCGCAGGAAGCGCTGCGACTTCTCCTCCTCGAAGTCGGCCCCCGGGCCGTTGCCGTCCCATTTCCAGCCTTCCCAGGCGCCGGTGAGGTGCGGCTGGGGGCTCTTCGCGTCGAGGGCACCCGCGGTGGCGGTGATCCGCTGGTCCGGGCCGGCCGCGGATTGGAGTTCGCCGATCGCCAGCACGAGCGCCATCCGGGCGTTCTGGCGGGCCTCCTGCATCAGCAGGTCGCGGGAGACGCTCCGCAGGGAAATGGTCGAAAGTCCCAGCAATCCGACCGCGAGGATGGTCAGCAGAACCATCAGCGACAGGGAGATCACCAGCGCAAAGCCACGGCCTCGACGAGGGTGTTGGCAGGATTTCGGGTTCTTCATGGGTTTGGAATCAGGTCCTGCACGATGGGTGTATGGTCATCGTATATACGAATTCCTTGGGGTGCTCCACCGCTTGTTCCGGTAAAATGCCGATCTCGGGTGAAGTATTACGCCCCGAACTTCCGATACCTGCCGCGCGGAGCCGGGCCAGGATGTGGTTTTCCAACAGGCGGGAGTTCCTCCGGGAAATCCGCGCGGGACCCATCCGTCACCCGCCGCGGGCAATCTTGATGAAGACATCTTCGAGGTCGTCCTCCTGGAAGTGCTTCGTGATTTCGTCCGGGGTGCCGGCGGCGAGGATCTTGCCGCCGTGGAGGAAGAGCACGCGGTCGCAGACTTCCTCGATGTCCCGCATGTTGTGCGAGGTGTAGAGGATGGCGGGATGGCGTTCCTTTTGGACGCGGAGGACCAGCTTGCGGACCTTGTCGGCGATGTCGGGGTCCAGTGACGCGGTCGGCTCGTCGAGCAGCAGCAGGTCGGGGTCGTTGAGCAGGGCCTTGGCGAGGTTCACGCGGGTCGACTCGCCGGCGCTGAGCTGGCCGGTGGTCTTTTCGGCGAGCTTTGAGATCTCGAGCAGTTCCAGCAGTTCGGCGACCTTCTGCTTCGGCTTCGGGACGGAATAGAGGCGGGCGAAGATTTCGAGGTTGTGGCGGACCTTGAGGTTCCCCGGCAGGGTCGCGTAGGTGGTGCAGAAATTCGCGCGCTGGAGGATTTCCAGCCGGTGCTTCTGCAAGTCCATGCCGAAAGCCCGGATCGTCCCGGAAGTCGGCGTGGTCAGGCCGAGGATCATGTTCATCAGGGTGGTCTTACCGGCGCCGTTGACGCCCAGCAGGCCGACCGTTTCCCCGGCGCGAACTTGCAGCGAGACGCCATCGACCGCCGTGAAGCCGTCGAAGCGCTTCACCACCTTGTCGATTTCCAGGATCACCTCGGCCACGCCGTGGAGATTCGGGAGGAATTCGATTCCGTCCAGCCGGGAGATTCCCCCGGACCGGGTCGGAAAATCCCCCGCTTCGGGGTTGCCATTTGTCGCCGGCCGACTAAGGAAGTCGCCCCCGGCGCGTCCCGTCGGCCCGAACCGCATCACACTCAAAGGCATGAAGGACCTCACCAAATACCGCAACATTGGCATTTTCGCTCACGTGGATGCGGGGAAGACGACGACCACCGAACGCATTCTCAAGCTCACCGGCAAGATCCACAAGATCGGCGAAGTGCACGATGGCGCCTCCACCATGGACTTCATGGAACAGGAAGCCGAGCGCGGCATCACCATCCAGTCGGCCGCCACCACCTGCTTCTGGAAGGGCCACCAGTTCAACGTCATCGACACCCCCGGCCACGTTGACTTCACCATCGAGGTGTATCGTTCCCTCAAGGTCCTCGACGGCGGCGTCGGCGTGTTCTGCGGATCCGGCGGCGTGGAGCCCCAGTCCGAAACCAACTGGCGCTACGCCAACGACTCGGAAGTCGCCCGCGTCATCTACGTCAACAAGCTCGACCGCATCGGCGCCGACTTCTACCGCGTGGTCGCCCAGGTGAAGAAGATCCTCGGCGCAACGCCGCTGGTCATGGTCCTGCCGATCGGCACGGAAAGTGACTTCATCGGTGTGGTCGACCTCCTCACCATGAAGGCCCACGTCTGGGACGAATCCGGACAGCCGGAGAATTTCAAGATCGAGGAAATCCCCGCCGACATGGTGGAGAAGGCCAAGGAATACCGCGCCGCCCTCATCGAAACCGCCGTCGAGCAGGACGACGAGGTGATGGAGAAGTACCTCGAAGGCGTGGAGCCCGATGTCGACACCATCAAGAAGTGCATCCGCAAGGGCACCATCGATCTTGCGTTCTTCCCGACCTACTGCGGTTCCTCCTTCAAGAACAAGGGACTCCAGCTCGTGCTCGACGCCGTGGTGGACTACCTCCCCGCGCCGACCGACGTGAAGCCGCTTCCCGAAGTGGACGAGGAAGGCAACGAGACCGGCAAGTTCGCCATCATCGATCCGAACGCGCCGTTCCGCGGACTCGCGTTCAAGATCATGGACGACAAGTTCGGCGCGCTGACCTTCACCCGCATCTACTCGGGCACCATCAAGAAGGGCGACACCGTTCTGAACTCCTTCACCGGCAAGACCGAGCGCATCAGCCGCATGGTCGAAATGCACGCCGACGACCGCAAGGAGATCGACTCCGCCCAAGCGGGTGACATCGTCGCCATCGTGGGCCTCAAGAACGTGCAGACCGGCCACACCCTCTGCGACGAGAAGAACCCGGCCACCCTCGAGCCGATGGTGTTCCCGGATCCCGTCATCTCGATCGCCGTCGCGCCGAAGGACAAGGCCAACGCCGAAAAGCTGGCCAACGCGATCGGCAAGATGATCCAGGAAGACCCCTCGTTCCGCGTCGAGACCGACGAGGAAACCAACGAGATGATCCTCAAGGGCATGGGCGAGCTTCACCTCGACATCAAGATCGACATCCTCAAGCGGACCCACAAGGTGGAGGTCACCGTCGGCGCCCCTCAGGTCGCCTACCGCGAAACCATCACCAAGCCCGTCACCGACAGCTACACCCACAAGAAGCAGTCCGGTGGTTCGGGTCAGTACGCGAAGATCGATTACACCATCGAGCCCGGCGAACCCGGCTCCGGCTTCATCTTCGAATCGAAGGTCGTCGGCGGCAGCATCCCGAAGGAGTTCATCCCCGCGGTCGACAAGGGCTTCAAGACCTCCGTCGATAAGGGACCGCTGGCCGGCTACCCCTGCCTGGACTTCAAGGTCACGCTCAACGAAGGGGGTTTCCACGCGGTGGACTCCAGCAACATCGCCTTCGAAATCGCCGCCAAGGCCGCCTATCGCCAGACCATGCCGAAGTGCGCGCCGCAGATCCTCGAGCCGATGATGAAGCTCGATGTCTTCGCGCCCGAGGAAAAGGTCGGCGACGTGATCGGTGACCTCAACCGCCGCCGCGGCATGATCCAGGGCCAGGAGCCGACCCCGGGTGGTGTCCGCGTCAAGGCCGAGGCCCCGCTGTCCGCGATGTTCGGCTACATCGGCGACCTCCGCACCATGACCTCCGGCCGCGGCCAGTTCTCCATGGAGTTCAGCCACTACGCCGCGTGCCCGAAGAACATCTCCGACGAGGTCATCAAGGCCGCCAAGGAGCGCGAAGAGGCGAAGAAGAAGTAAGTTTCTTCCGATCGATTCACCAAGGCCCGCCATCCGCAAGGGTGGCGGGCTTTTTCGTGGGGACGCGGAGGCTTCACCGGGTGCGCGGAGCCTCCGGCCCGCAGAAGCCACGGGGACGGCCACGCTTTGACGATTTGGATCTAATGGGACTGCGAGCTTTGGGGGACCGCTCTGCGGGCCAGAGCGTTGTCCGAAGAAATAATCGGTAACCAGTCGGACTATCTCGCGCTGCTCGGTTCGCGCACCCGGTGGCGGCCGTGGCCGGCCTTGTTGCCTCACTTCCCACGCAAGTCATAGCAAATCACCCGCGCCTTTTTTCCCGTCCCCAGGTCCGTTCCGTTCTGCACCACGTAGAGCAAGCCGCGGTGCAAGCTCGGCAAAGTCCATGCCTCGCGTGCCGTGAACAGTCTCGCCCGCTGGATTTCCTTCGTCCCCTCGGGCGTGATTTCGATCTCCGCGAGAATGCCGTCTTCACCCAAGGCGAAGACACGTTTCCCGGCTTGCAGGAGGCTGCCACGGAACAGCCCCTCGACCTGGCCGTCGACCTGCCAGCGATAGTCCTTCGTCCACACCAGCTCGCCGCTCGCGAGGTTCACGCATTTGAACTCGGTGTCCGGCGGGTTGCGGCCTGCGAAACCGAAGAGATGCCCGTCCTTCACCAGCGGCATCATGAAGTGCATCCCGAACTCGCGCTGCTTCCAAAGCGGCTTCGATTTCCGCGCTTCATCAAACTCTAACAGCACGCCGCCGAGCTGATAGCATTCGGAAATGAAGACGCGCTGGTCATCGATCGCCAGCGGCGACGAAGCGAGGACCGATTCATAGGCACGGGCGCGCCACGGGAAGCGGTCGTAAACCTCGCCGGTGGCGGCATCGATCGTCAGCAGTCCGCCGTGCGCCGGCTTGCTCTCGCCGCCTGCCAGCACCAGCGCGCAGGCCTTCCCGCGGATCGTCGCCACCACCGGCGAGGCATAACTGGCACCCCAGACATCGCGGGCCTCCCACAGCATCTTGCCGGTCTTCTTGTCGAAGGCCGCGACGCAGACCCCGGCCTTGTCTTTCTCCTCGCCTCCGACGTTGACGATGATCCGGTCCCCGTGCACCACCGGGGTCGGCCCGTAGCCGAAGAAGTTCTGCGGCACCGAGTAGTCCTTCGCCAGGTCGCGTTGCCAGATCACCTCGCCCTTGTCAGCGCTCAGGCAATGCAAGCGGGCCGCTACGCCGGCGATGTAAACCCGCCCGTCGTCGACCACCGGGCTCGAACGCGGACCGCTGCTGTAGCCGTAGCGGTCCTGGTATTCGACCACGGAGGAAAAGCTCCAGACGATCTTGCCGGTCTCCGGTTCGCGGCATTCGAGGGTTTCCTTGCCGTTGACGCGATGGAAGTGAAAGAGCCGGCCGCCGGCGAGGATCGGGCACGAGTAGCCATCGCCGCGCTCCGCTTCCCAAACGATCGCTGGCCCGCCCGCCGGCCACTTGTCGAGCAGCGGCGCTTCACGGGTTGTCGCGTTGAAATGCGGACCCAGAAAGTGCGGCCATTCCTCCACCACCGCGCCTTTCGCCAAGGGTGCGGGCTCGCCCGCCAGCAGGGCGGCGGTACTGCCGATCAGCAGTGTGAAGATTCGTAAGGTCATCGTTGAATCTACGCTCCGGGCCTTCGGAACTTCCAGCGGGCATCAGCCGCACTTCAAGAAATGCAGCGGAGGTCTGCAACCGCCGGTGACTGTAAAAAAGCCACCGGCGAGAGCAGCGTCTTCATCAATGCTGAAGCGGGCCTGGAAGGTCGCCTCATTCACAGGAAAGCGCCGGTGGTGGAGGAGATCGAGCCATCGAAAGCGGCGTGATCCACAAGGAGGGCGGACACTCTTGTCCGCCATGAATCCGGGGAGGGGCGACAGGAGTGTCGCCCCTCCTTATTGGCAGGCGGCGCGGCCCACCAGCGTCCCCGTCGCGAAGCACCCTTGCATCAAATACCCGCCGGTCGGTGCCTCCCAATCGATCATTTCCCCGGCGACGAAGACCCCTGGCAGCTTCTTCAGCATCAGGTTGGCATCGAGCTCGTTCCAGCGCACTCCGCCCGCCGACGAGATCGCTTCGGCGATCGGCCGTGGCCCGGTGAAAGCGACCGGGCAGGCCTTGGCGCGGGCGGCGAGGTCTCGCGGCGAGATGTTGGAAGGCACTCCGCAACGCAGGATCGCCTCGGCGGCGGGGGATAGCTTCCACGCACCTTTCCGCGCAAGTTCCTCCACCGTAAAGGTCGGCTTGAAATCGATGTGGATCAGCGGCTCCGGCATCGCTCGCAGGGCAGCCCCGAGCTGATAGAGCGCGCCGCCTTCGAGACCATAGGCGGTGACCATCAGCTCGCCCGCGGCCTCGTGATCCCCGGCGCGGATCACCAGGTTCTTCAAAGGTTGTCCTTCCGCAATCGCCAGCACTTCCGCGGGCCACGGCGTTTCCCAGCCGCAGTTCGCCGGGACCAGCGGGTTCACGCCGATGCCGAGCGAGTCTAACAGGCTAGTCCATGTGCCATCCGATCCGGTGACCGGCCACGACGCTCCGCCGAGGGCAAGGATCACGGCATCGGCGGTGAAAGTACGACGTTCCTCGTCGATGGCGAACTCCAGCTCGTACGGCGGGCCGGGCTTGAGGCCGGTCCAGCGGTGCTTCATCTCGAAGGTCACGCCGAGTCCGCGCAGCCGCTCGACCCAGCGGCGGAGCAGGGGCGCGGCCTTCATTTCCTTCGGATAGACCCGGCCGGTGCGCTGCTCGAAGGTCTCGATCTCCAGCCCGGCCGCCCATTCGCGGAGGTCGGCGGGGGTGAAAGAGGCGAGCAGGTTTTCCCAGAAGCCGTCAGGCTGTCCCGGTCCGGAGTAGCGGGTGATGAAGCGGGAGAAATCCTCGCCATGGGTCAGGTTCAGCCCGCCGCGCCCGGCGACCAGCAGCTTGCGGCCGACCGAAGGCTTCGCGTCGAACAGCGTGACGTCCGCGCCCGCGGTCGCCGCCACCTCCGCCGCCCGCAGCCCGGCCGGTCCGCCGCCGATGACGGCGAGGTTCATGGGGCGGCGAGGTTCAAGAGGCTGGTCATCGGCTGCGGTGCTGCTCAGGATTCAGCATGAAGTTGCAGCAAAACCAAGTGTGGAAGAAGGGCGCGGAGTTCATCCGGATCACGCGGCTCGAGCGCTTCGAGGTGGCCTACAAGACGATGGCGGACCTGGAGACGAAGGAGGGGGAGCACCACGTGCTGACGAAGAAGGAATTCTGCCGGCTGCTGCACGGGGCGAAGCTGCTGGAGGTGGAGAAACCTCTGCCGGAACAGGGCGAAAGCTGAGCGGGAAAGTGGCCGCGGCATCCCTGCCGCAAGCCTGTATGGCCGGTGCGGAGGTGAAGTCTTGCGGCAGGGGTGGGAGTCCGCCTCTCCCATGGGCGAACACGACGCTCAGTGGATGATACTCAACTTCAGCCAAGGGTGGCGCGCCTGTTGGATCAGCGGAAGGTGGCGGCGTGATAGGGCGGCGATGCAGTCGCGGTCGTGCGGAATGGGTCGTGCGGAATGAATTGCACGAGTATGGTCGAGGCGGTCGTGCCGTCTCCGCTGCGCTCCGGTTCCGCGCTCCCAGTGGGTTACTGCGCTTGCGCGCGTTCGAGGGCGGCCTTGACGAAGCCGGCGAAGAGCGGATGCGGGTGGTTGGGCTTCGACTGGAATTCGGGGTGGAACTGCGCGCCGAGGTAGAAGGGGTGGTCGGGGAGTTCGACGATTTCAACTAGGCCTTCCTTCTCGGAGACCGACGAGATGACGAGACCGCATTCCTGGAGCTTGTCCTGGAAGTCGGAGTTGAACTCGTAGCGGTGGCGGTGGCGCTCGTGGATACTTGCCGCGCCGCCGTAAAGGTCGGAGGCACGGGTGCCGGCGAAGAGGATGCTGACGCAGGAGCCGAGTCGCATGGTGGCCCCCATGTCCTCGACGCCCTTTTGCTCTTCCTGAAGGCAGATGACCGGGAACGGCGAGTTCTTGTCGAACTCGGTCGAGTTCGCGCCGCGCAGCTTGCAGACATTCCGCGCGAACTCGATGGTCGCGATCTGCATGCCGAGGCAGATGCCGAAGTAGGGGATCTTGTTCTCGCGGGCATACTGCGCGGCGAGGATCTTGCCCTCGATGCCGCGGTCGCCGAAGCCGCCGGGGACGAGGATGCCGTCGACGTCGCCGATCACCGCCTTCGCTCCGTGGTCCTCGACCGCCTCGGCCTCGACCCGGATGATGTTCACCTTGGTGTCGTGATGCGCGCCGGCGTGGATCAGCGATTCGTAGATCGACTTGTAGGCGTCCTGCAGTTCGACGTACTTGCCGGCGACGGCGATGGTCACCTTGTGCTTCGGATGGATGACGCGGCGGACGAAATGCTCCCAGTCATCAAGCGCGGGTGCCGGCGTGTGGCCGAGGCCGATCTTGTCGACCACCAGGCGGTCGATCTTGTCCCGCCGCAGGTCGAGCGGGCACTCGTAGATGGTGTGGGCGACGTCGCGGAAGGCGACGACGTTCTTTTTCTCGACGTTGCAGAACATCGCGATCTTCTTGCGGTTGTCCTCGTCGAGGTCGGCCTCGGTGCGGCAGATGATGATGTCCGGCTGAATGCCGAGCTCGCGCAGCTTGGCGACCGACTGCTGGGTCGGCTTGGTCTTCACCTCGCCGGCGGCCTTGATGTAGGGCAGCAGGGTGACGTGGATGAAGCAGACGTTGTCCTTGCCGACTTCCAGAGCGAACTGGCGGAGGGCCTCGATGAAGAGCAGGCCTTCCATGTCGCCGACCGTGCCGCCGATCTCGGTGATCAGGACGTCGACGTCGGGGTTGGTGTCGGTCACCATGTGGAGGCGCGCCTTGATCTCGTCGGTGACGTGCGGGATGAACTGGACGGTCTTGCCGAGGTAGTCGCCGCGGCGTTCCTTCTTGATGACGGCGTCGAAGACCTGGCCGGAGGTCAGGTTGTTCAGCCGCGACATCACGCCGGAGGTGAAGCGCTCGTAGTGGCCGAGGTCGAGGTCGGTCTCCGCGCCGTCGTCGAGGACATACACCTCGCCGTGCTGGAAGGGCGACATGGTGCCGGGGTCGACGTTGAGGTAGGGGTCGAACTTCTGCATCAGGGTCTTAAGGCCCCGGTGTTCGAGCAGCGCGCCGATGGACGCGGCGGCCAGGCCTTTGCCGAGGGAGGAGACGACGCCGCCGGTGACGAAAATGTATTTCATGAAGGTGAAAAAGAGATTGGGAGATTGGGTGATTGAGCGATTCAGGCGGCGGCGATCAGGAGCTTCTCAACAGCGTCGGCCTGCTCCGGGGTGTCGACACCGGGCGAGGTGTCGGTGGTGATCAGGACCTTGATGCTGGCGCCGTTTTCGAGGGCGCGGAGTTGTTCGAGCGATTCGGCTTTCTCCAGCGGCGAGGGCGGCCAGGTGACGAAGCGTTCGAGGAAAGTACGACGGTAGGCGTAGATGCCCTTGTGGCGCAGGACGGGCAGGCCGTCGACGGCGTTGCGGAAGAAGGGCAGGGGAGAGCGGGAGAAGTAGAGCGCGCGGCCGTCGAGGGTGGTGACGACTTTCACCACGTTCGGGTCCTGCACGGCGGGGTCGGTGGGATCGAGCGGGTTGGCGGCGGTGGCCATGTCGAGCGAGGGGTCGGCGGCCATCGCGGCGGCGAGTTCGTCGATCAGGCCGGGGTCGATCAGCGGCTCGTCGCCCTGGATGTTGACGATGATTTCCGCGTGCGGCAGCGAGCGGACGGCCTCGGCCAGGCGGTCGGTGCCGGTCGGGTGCTCGGGTGAGGTCATCACGGCCTTCGCGCCGAAGCCTTCCGCGGCGGCGAGGATGCGCTCGTCATCGGTGGCGATGACCAGTTCGTCGAGCCGGCCGCATTTCGAGCACTGCTCCCAGACGAGCTGGATCAAGGGTTTGCCGGCGATGAGGTGGAGCGGCTTCCCGGGGAAGCGGGTGGACCCCCAGCGCGCCGGGAGAATGCCGATGATGGTTGGTGCGCTGGAACCCATAAAAACCTGCTCGGCGGCGAAGCTACGGGGTCGCTCCGGGGCGCGGCAAGAGCGGTGTGAAATTTCCTCCGGGAGCGGGGAGCTTGCCGCCGATTGGACGGGCTTCTTCGCGTGGCCAAGGTGGGGCGGCTCGGGCGATGCAGTCTCGTTTCACCCCGCTGGGGACAAGTGGGTCGGCCTGGCAGTCCGCCCCTACCGGGACGGTCAGTGGCCGGTCCAGGTGCCGTCGGATTCGAGGAACTGAAGGGCTTTGTCGAAGGAGCAGCCGCCGAGGAAATGCTCGAGCCGCGGGGGCAGGGTGCCGCGGCGGGCCTGGTGCCAGGCGGTGATTTCCTCCGACACGGCCTTCAGTGCCTCCAGGTGCGCGGAGGGATCGCGGTCGCGGAAGGCGTGGTCGGCGATGGTTTCCTTGCGACGGCGGAGCAGGGCGGCGAGGTCCGGGTGGAGCATGGCGGGATCATGGGCTGGGCGGCTGCCGCGGGCAATCCGCGAGGCGGTCCGTGATCCGGGCTTGCCCCGGCCCGCCGCGCGGCTCATGGCTTTCCGCCACTTATGGCCGGTCTCATCATTGCTCCACGCGCCCGCATTTTCCATGGCCACGAATGGGTCTATGCCACGGAGGTGAAAAAAACCTTCGGCGATCCCCAGCCGGGCGACGTGATCACGCTCAAGGATTTCCAGGACCGTTCGCTGGGCACCGCGATCTACAATCCGATGTCGCAGATCGTCGCCCGCCGCTTTTCGCGCCGCAAGCAGGACCTCGACGCGGAGTTCTTCGTCCGGCGGATCGGCCAGTCGATCGAACACCGCCAGCGCCTCGGCCTGGATGAAACGCTGGCCCGGCTGGTGTGGAGCGAGTCCGACGGCATGCCCGGCCTGATCATTGATCGCTACGGCGCGCACGTCGTGGTGCAGACGCTGACGTTGGCGATGCGGCAGCGGGTTGAGCTGATTGTTGCGGCGTTGAAAGAGCTGATCTCTCCGGAGACCATCATTTTGCGCAACGATTCGCCGGTCTTGAAGGCGGAAGGGATCGAGCAGGAAATCACCGTGCTCCACGGCACGAATCCCGGCGCGTTCATCGTCGAGGCGAACGGGCTGCAATTCGAGATCGACCTGCTCGACGGCCAGAAGACCGGCCTTTACCTCGACCAGCTCCAGTCGCACGCCGAGGTCGCCAAGATGGCGGAAGGCAAGCGGGTGCTGGATTGCTTCACGAACCAGGGCGGCTTCGCCCTCGCCTGCGCCAAGGCCGGCGCGGCCAAGGTGACGGCGGTCGACATCTCGGAAAGCGCCTGCGCCGCCGCACGCCGCAACGCGGAGCTGAACGGGCTGGAGCTCGATGTCATCGCGCACAACGTCTTCGATTTCCTCAAGCACGGGACGCCGGACTACGACTTCATCATCCTCGATCCGCCGAGCTTCACCCGGAACAAGAAGACGCTCATGGACGCCATGCGCGGCTACAAGGAGATCCACCTGCGCTCGCTGAAGCTCCTCGACAAGGGCGGCCTGCTTTCGACCTTCTGCTGCTCCCACCACGCCAGCCGCGAGCTGTTCCAGGCGAACCTGGTCGACGCGGCGGTCGATGCGAAGAAATCGCTGCGCCTGGTCATGAACCACGGCCAGCGCGGTGACCATCCGGTGCTGCTGGCCTTGCCGGAGACGGAGTATTTGAAAGGGATCACCGCGGAACTGATGGCCGGAAGATGAGTTTCCGACTCAAGGCTCCTCGCTAGGTGGCGGAGGCGGCGGGTCGATCAGCTTGGTCGGATCGAGGATGGCCGGCGCGTCGCCGGGAATCTTGATGTAGCGGACCTCTCCGGCCGGAGTGTTGGGGTCGGCGACGATTTCGCCGGGCTTCAAGCCGGTCACGTCGATGACCTTGTTGTCGTAGGGGCTGAAGATGAATCCGGGCTTGCCGGGGACCGGTCTACCGATGGGGGCGGATTCCCGCGCCAACTGCTCCTGGGCTTCGGGCGAAAGCTCGGGCACGCGGAAATGCTTCTTTTCCTCGGTGGGATACATCGGGTCCGCCACCAGCGTGCCGGCCGGGATCCCGCGGACGTCGATGATTTTTCCGCTGAAGGGGCTTTTCACGAAGCCGGGCTTGTCGGCGACGGGCTCCGCGACCGGCGGCTTTTTCTTCACCAGGACCGGGCGTTCGGAGGTTTTCCCCGATGGAACCTTGGCGGGATCCTCGCCTTCCCCGGACGGTCCGACCGCGGCGATTCCCTGCTTTTCCGGCCCCGGTGACGGCGTCGTCGTGCCGGTCTGCTCCTCCTTGCGCTCGCAAGAAGCCAGCAAGCCCGCCACCATCACCGCCATCCACATCCCTTTCATGCGCTGAAGAGATGAAAGGGAGAACGCAACCCGTCAAGCCGCGCCCGATGATTTCCTCTAACTGGCCTTGGAATACTCAGGAGAACCTGAGGTTCGACCGCTTCATGGAGCTGGCGCTGCACGATCCGGAGCGCGGCTACTATGCCCGGCGTATTCGCGCGGTCGGCCGCGGCGGGGACTTCACCACCACGCCGATGCTGACCCCGGCGCTCGGCAGGGCGGTGGCGGCGTGGGCGGACGGGGCGCTGAAAGCGACCGGCTGCCGGGATTTGATCGAGCTGGGCCCGGGCGAAGGCGTGCTGGCGGCGGCGGTGATGAGGCATTTGCCGTGGTGGCGGCGGACGAGGACCCGGCTGCATCTGGTGGAGCGCTCCCTGCCATTGCGGGAGAAGCAGGCGGCGCTGCTCGGGAAGCGCGTGGTTTGGCATGACTCGGTCGAGTCCGCGATGGCGACCTGCGGCGGGAAGGCCTGTCTCTACTCGAACGAGTTCGCCGATGCTTTTCCGGTCCGGCGCTTTCGACGGGAGAGGGACGGCTGGAGCGAGCTCTTCGTCTGCCCGGCGGAGGAGTGGCGGCCTTGCGACGAACTGCCGGACTCTTCTCTTTTCGCGATCCCCTTCGCAGTCGGCCAGCTCGTCGAGGTGGCGGAATCCTATCACGACTGGCTTCAAGGCTGGCTGCCGCAGTGGAAGTCCGGCCGGATGCTGACGATCGATTACGGGTCGGAGGCGGAACTGCTCTACCATCGCCGGCCGCGTGGCAGCCTGCGTGCTTACTTGATGCAGCAGCGGATCGAGGGTCCCGGCATCTACGAGAACCCCGGCCGTCAGGATCTCACGGCGGACGTGAATTTCAGCGACCTCGAACGCTGGTCGGCCCCGTGGGCGAAGACCGTGCGGCTTGTCTCCCAGCGCGATTTCCTACGGCCTTTCGCCGGCCCGGACGACGCCGCCGTGATGGACGAGCACGGCGCAGGCGGGGCCTTCCGGGTGCTGGAGCAGCAGGTGAAGTAGCGCGACTTTGCAAGTTGCGCGCTTGGGGCGGCGGTCCGTTCGCCAGGTCCCGAAGCATTCCCCCGCGGCACGACTTTCCCGAACCCGGGTAGCCGGAGAGGACCCGCATGGGATGGGTTCGCTCCGTCGGGAGTGGCGGCACGTGAGAAGCACGCAACTTGCAAAGTTGCGCTACTTCGCTGACGCGTCATCTTCTCCGCCATGCTCCGCACGATCTTTTCCCTACTGGCCCTCGCCCTGCCGCTCGCCGCGTTCGAGCTGCCCGCGAATTCCTCGCAGTGCGTCACTGGCACCGCGAAGGACTGGAACAGCTCGACCGTCACGCTGAACGCCTACGAAAAGCGCGGCGGCACCTGGGTGAAGACCAGCGGCCCGTGGCAGGGCCGGCTTGGCAAGAACGGGCTGATCTGGGGGCTCGGCCTGCATCCGCTGCCGGCCGGCGCAAAGGTGAAAAAGGAAGGCGACATGAGGGCGCCCGCCGGAGTCTTCCGGATCGGCGGGGCCTGGGGCGCCCACCCCCAGATCCAGAAGCACCCGAAGCTGTTCTACCGCCAGGTGACGACCCGCGACCTGTGGGTCGAGGACCCCGCGTCGCCGCACTACAACAAGCATCTCATCCTCGATCACGAGCCCGCCACGACCTGGGAGAAGAAGGCGCAGATGAAGCAGAACGACTACCCGCATTCGCTGAAAATGTTCATCGCCCACAACGCCGCGCCGAAGATCACCGCCGGCGCGGGCAGCGCGATCTTCTTCCACATCTGGCGCGGCGGCGGGACCAAGCCGACCGCCGGCTGCACGACCATGGAGGAGAAGAAATTGCGTGAGCTCATCGCGTGGATCGATCCCGGCAAGCAGCCGGTGTATGTGCTGCTGCCGGAGGCGGAGTATCAGGCGAAGAAGGCGGCGTGGAAGTTGCCGTGAGGATCGGAGGGGGGAGACTCTTGTCCCCCCGACGATCATAGGTCGGGCGGTCGGCAGATCGCGATCGCTCCCTCCTGCATTTCTGTTCCGTGGAGTCGGGCATCATGATCCCGGGAGGGATCAAAGCGCAGGTAGCCGGGGTGAACTCCATCTTACGGCGAACGCGGCTGGCACCCCTCCGGGGAGCTGGGATTACGGGAACGCCTGGTTCCGGGGGGAGTCGCTGCGCTCGACCTCCGGCTACCGCTGCTGGGATCCCGATCGGGATCGAAAGGCCATCCCACCTCGCTGACACCGCTGACTTCACCGATTCACCGACTCACCGATTCACCGACTCACCGACTCACCGACTCACCGACTCACCGATTCACCGATTCACCGATTCACCGATTCACCGATTCACCGACTTCCCCGCCGCCACGCCCTGATAGAAAATCCACAGCACCGGCACGCACACCGCGGTGCAGGCCGCCTGGATCCACCAATAGGCGGACCAGCCGCCGTGGTGGCCCATGACGAAGTAGTCGTGAAGCTGCCGCGCGAGCAGCGTGCCGACCAGCGAGCCGATGCCGTTGCTCGCCAGCGATAGCAGGCCTTGCGCCTGGCCGCGCATCCCCGGCTCCACCCGGCGGTCGAGGAAAAGCTGACCGGTGATGAAGTAGAGCGTGTAGCACATCCCGTGCAGCGCGATCCCGGCGATCAGCCATTCGATGCCGCCGGTGCTGCCGCTCACCGCGTAGAAAACGTAGCGCAGCGTGGAAAGGATCAGCGCGACCATCAGCACCGTCTTCACCCGGAAGCGGATCATCACCAGCGGCATCACCAGCATCGCCACGATCTCGCTGATCTGGCCGAGGGTCATCGTCGCGGCCGGCGTCCGGTTGCCCAGCGCGATGAGGTGCAGCGGCGTGTGCATGAAAAACGCGGCCAGCGGGATGCTGAGCAAGGTGGTCACCGAAAAGAACACCAGGTGGTCCCGCTCTTTCAGCAGCGCGAAGGCATCCAGCCCCAGCAGGCTGCGCAGCGACCGCGCGGTGCCGACCGGCGGGGTGTTCGGGATCCACAGGAACGCCAGCAGGCCGCAGAGGATGCGGGTGAGTGCCCCGGCATAGCCCGCGACGGCCGAGTGATCGGCGAAAAGAACGAAGCTCGTGAGGTATCCCGCCGCCATCCAGCCCAGCGTGCCGCCGAGCCGGACCAGCGGGAATTCCTTCTCGCCGGATTGCAGGTGCACCATCGAGATGCTCGCCAACATGCTCCACATCGGCGCCGCCACGGTAGAACTCGCCGCCAGCAGCCCGATGAACCACCACGGCGAGGCCCCCTGCTCAAGCATCCAGAACGCGCTGCCGAGCAGCACCCCGCTGATCAGGGCGATCCAGCCGAGCACCTTTTGCGCGGCGTAGTGGTTGTCGGCCAGCGCGCCGACGATCAGCGGCGAGATCAGCGAGGCGACCGGTCCGGCGAGGAACGCGAGCGCCAGCCACTCGCTGCCGAGTCCCTTCGAAGCGAGGATGTTGGAAAGCGCCGGGATGTAGTAGCCGGGCGACATGCCCAGCAGGAAGAACACCCCGAACAGCCCGCCCTTGACCATCGGCAGGGTGCGGGGAGTCGGGGAGTCGGGCACGCGGGGGAGGCTAGCGGGACGCCCCGGGGGTGCAAGGACGGCGCCGGAGGAAAAGAGAATCGCCTCTTTCTCTATGCTAATAAAATTGTCAGTTCGACGGCTTTACAAACCGCAGCGAGAGCAATCCGGCAAAGTTCAGGGCGGGCGCGGCCACCAAGCACAAGCCGCCGAGACCAATCCGATTCACTTCGATATTGAGATTGAACCCCAGGTGGTAGGTGGAAATACCCGCCATCAGGGTGGCAAGCCACCACGCCAGACGGGACTTGAGGCCGCGCAAATTTTTTTCTGTAAAAGTGTCTGATTGAGAACTGGGAAGCTGAAGGCTGCTGGTTGGTTCAGTGGCTTGGTGTTTTGGTTTCTGGCTGGAGGTAGACTTTACCGGTTTCCCACTC
>JBIPNO010000076.1:0-24028 GCA_044372775.1 Haloferula sp. | reverse complement strand
GACGCGCGGCGTAAGCCGCGAAGTAGCGCGACTTTGCAAGTTGCGCGGCTGGGCGGCTCACCACACCAACACGCCATGAAGCATCAAACCACGCCCCGCCCCACCCACCACAAACCGCAGTGCCTCCAACAACGCGCGGCGAAAGCCGCGAAGTAGCGCGACTTTGCAAGTTGCGCGGCTGGGCGGCTCACCACGCCAACACGCCATGAAGCATCAAACCACGCCCCGCCCCACCCACCACAAACCGCAGTGCCTCCAACAACGCGCGGCGAAAGCCGCGAAGTAGCGCAACTTTGCAAGTTGCGCGGGTGGGCGGCTCACCACGCCGGACCGCCATGAAGCATCAAACCACGCCGCGCAACATCATCCGAACCCCGATCCCGCCCGCTCAATGATGCGTCGGCCCGCTGTCGCTCTCGCCGAAGGCCGCGCGCGGCAAGCGGACCCGCTCGACCAGATCGACGATCTCCGCCGGCGGCGGCTTGGTGCCGAGCGAGACCACGATCGCGACGATGAAATTGATCAGCATGCCGACCGTGCCGATGCCCTCAGGCGAAATGCCGTACCAGTGGCCGTCGGCCGCGCCCTTGCCCAGCCCGGGCAGGCCGAACTTGAAGTAGCAGATGTAGAGCGAGGTGAAGAGCAGGCCGATGACCATCCCGGCCACCGCCCCCTCGCGGGTCGCCCGCTTCCAGAAGATGCCGAGAATGATCGCCGGGAAGAACGACGAGGCCGCCAGCCCGAAGGCGAAGGCCACGACTTCCGCGACGAAGCCCGGCGGCTTGATACCGAAATAGCCGGCCACCACCACCGCCACCGCCGCCGCGATGCGGGCGAGCATCAATTCGCCCTTTTCGGTCACCGACGGACGCAAGGTCTTCTTCACCAGGTCGTGCGCCACCGAGGTCGAGATCACCAGCAGCAGGCCCGCTGCAGTGGAAAGCGCCGCCGCCAGTCCGCCGGCCGCCACCAGGCCGACCACCCAGTTCGGCAGGCGCGCGATCTCCGGATTGGCCAGCACCATGATGTCGGCGTCGATGTAGAGTTCGTTGCTCACCGGCGTGGAGGCGTTGGTCACCAGCCGCTCGCCGGAAGGACCGGTCTGGTCCTTGGTGCCGAAGACCGGGATCAGCTTCGGGGCGCCGGCCGGGGCGTCGAAGGGCGCGCCGCTGCCGTCATACTGGATCTTGCCGTCGCCGTTCTTGTCCTGCCAGGCGATCAAGCCGGCGGTTTCCCACTTCTTGAACCACTGCGGCACCTCCGCGTAAGTCTTTCCGGGAACACTCTCCAGCAGGTTGGTCCGCGCGAACACCGCCACCGCGGGAGCGGTCGTGTAAAGGATCGCAATGAACAGCAGCGCCCAAAAGGCCGACAGCCGAGCGGCGCTCACCTTCTTCACCGTGTAAAAGCGCACGATCACGTGCGGCAGGCCCGCCGTGCCGACCATCAGCGCCATCGCGATCGCGAACACGTCGAGCGTCGATTTTTTCCCGGCCGTGTAGGGATCGAAGCCCAGCTCGCGGTTCAGCCCGTCGAGCTTGTCGAGCAGGTAGCCGCCGCCTTCCACCGTCGCGCCGAGCCCGGTCTGCGGCACCGGGTGGTTGGTCAGCATGATCGAGATGAAAATCGCCGGCACCATGAAGGCGAAAATCAGCACGCAGTACTGCGCGACCTGGGTGTAGGTGATTCCCTTCATCCCGCCGAGCACCGCGTAGAACAGCACGATGACCATCCCGGCGATCACCCCGGTGTTGATGTCCACGTCCAGGAATCGCGAGAACACGATGCCCACCCCGCGCATTTGTCCGGCGACGTAGGTGAAGGAAATGAAGATCGCGCAGACCACGGCGACCACCCGCGCGGTCTGCGAGTAGTAGCGGTCGCCGATGAAATCCGGCACGGTGAATTTCCCGAAGCGCCGCAAGTATGGGGCCAGTAGTAGCGCCAGCAGCACGTAGCCGCCGGTCCAACCCATCAGATACACCGAGCCGTCCCGTCCCATGAAGGAAATCAGGCCGGCCATCGAAAGGAACGAGGCCGCGCTCATCCAGTCGGCCGCGGTGGCCATGCCGTTTGCGATCGTCGGCACGCCGCCGCCGGCGACGTAGAACTCCTTGGTGGAGCCAGCCCGTGCCCAGATCGCAATGCCGATGTAGAGGGCGAACGAGGTGCCGACGAAAAGATAGGTCCAGAATTTGACGTCCATGGTGATCGAAAGTTCAGTCCGCCCGGCCAAGCAGCTCGGCATCGAGCTTGTTCATCACCCGCACGTAGATCGCGATGAGCACGACAAAAAAGTAGATGCTCCCCTGCTGCGCGAACCAGAAGCCCAGCTTGAATCCCGTCCCCGGGATCCGGATCTTGTCGAGCTCCTCGACGAACAGGATGCCGCAGCCATAGGACACCACGAACCAGGCTCCGAGCAGTGCCGCCAGGGTTTTGAGGTTCTTGCGCCAATACCGGCGCTTGGCATCCTCATCGGGAAGTGGGGTTTCGCTCATGGGTTTCCGCGGTCCTAACACCCTTTCCCCGCGAAGCAAACCAATCATTCGGACAGCGGCGCCGCATCCCCGGCGTCGAGAGATCGCCCCGCCGCCTCCGGTATCCCTGCCGTGACCCGCTTCATCCTCCTCGCCGTCGTCCTGGCCCTGCCCGCCCGGGCGGACCAGCCCGCCGCAACGGAACCCCTCGCCTTCCCCGCCCCCGCCGCCACCCCCGACCTCGCCTTCCCTCTTTCCAACGGCCGGCTCGGTACCCTCGCCTCCGGCAGCACCGCTGCCGAGATCCTGCCGCTCCTCGAGTCCCCGGCAGCCCCCGCCGCCGACCCCGCCAAACCCGGCGCCGCCTTCACCGGCAAGCCGCTCGGCGAGTTCCGCTTCGAGTGGCTCGATGCCGCCGGCGCGGTCACGCACTACCGCCGCGAGCTCGACCTCGCCACCGGCATCGCCACCACCACCTTCAACCGCAACACCGCCGGCTTCACCGCCACCACCTTCGTCTCCCGCCCCGACGACCTGCTCGTCCTCCACCTCCGCACCGACAAGCCCGGCTTCCTCAGCTTCCGCGTCCGCCTGACGGACGGCGACGCCAAGCCCGCCATCGAAGACCGCCGTATCCTGATCCTGCCGCAAGCCCGCGCCTGGGTCTATCCGATGGAATCCGAAGTCACCCCCGGCGACGGCGAGATCACCGTCCACGGCGAAGGCGAAGCGCTGATCCTCGTCGCCGCGACCTCGGATTCGGCAAAAATCGCCAAGCTCCCCGACCGCCTGAAAGCCCTCGGCTTCGGCGGCAAGGAGCACCCCGACCTCCAGGCCATCTGGACCGGCCTGTTAGAGCGGCAGAAGAAGTCCGTTCCCGCCCCCGACTTCCCCGCTTACCTGAAGTCCATGTCGAGGCCGTAACCCCTCCGGGATGACCGCTGGGAGCGCCGGAGCGTCCGCCGACTGCCCCACGTCCCAACGGGACTCCATTCCAAAGCCCAGGGTTGCGAGGAACGAGCTACCCTGGGTCGATCGTCGCTAGACCCTACCTCGAAGAGGTTGCGGACTGGGTGGTTGCGCGACTCTAAAGGGACCGCTTGTCCGTAACACCTTTGGCGCATGAATCTACCGACTCAACCCCTCCTGATACACCAGCTTGAACCCCGCCTGGTTCAGCACACTCGTCGCGAAGTCATAATCCTCCACATGCAGCGCCAGCAGCGTGTGGCCCTTCGGCGACGGCATCAACGCGTAAGCGAAGTCGATGTTGGTCTCCGCCACCATCAGCGTGTCCAGCACCGGCAGCAGCTCCGGCCCGGACTCGCGCAGCGAAATCACCACCAGCTCGCAGGTCGTGTGCGGGATGCCCTTCTCGACGAAAATCTGCTCCGCCATCTCGGGATCGGTCACCACCAGCCGCGCGATGGTCGCGTCCCGCGAATCCTGGACGCTGATCCCCACCACCTCGATCGCCGACGACCTCAGCAGCTTCACCAGCGAGGCCAGCGCCCCGGCACGGTTCGGCAGCAGCACGGAAAATTGCTTCACCGGATTGCCCGGCTCGAGGGTTTTGGCAGCCATGTTCGGATGAGGAATCAACCCCGCGGCCCGCGGAGCGGAACCGTTATTACCTCACCTTGGGTCTTGTTCTCAATCACCATTTGATTCGGCCGCACGTCGATCACGACATACTCCGCCCCGTCCGCCCCGCGGAATTTCTGCCCGGCCCGGGCGACGTAACGCTTGCCGCCGGCATCTTCGACCAGCGCCACCGGATCGTGCGCCGTGGATTCCAAGCCCGACACCAGCTCGCGCCGGCGCCCGCTGCCCTCGTCCTCCACCTCGACCACCGACACCTCGGTCTGTCCGCCCTGGTCCTTCAGATCCCGGATCCGCCGCTCCATCCGCACGACCTTCAGCGGCGTCCCGGGAATCGTCTCCCCCTGCGCCACCTGCTTCACCCCGCCGCTCGACATCCGCAGCGTCGCGACCTCGCCCTCCACCGACTCCACCCGCAGCGGCAGTTCCTTTTGCCGGTAAGCCCGCATCACCAGCGGCTGCTTCGCCGGCATGGCTCCCTCCGACTCCGATTCCAAAACCATCCCGTCCAGCGGCGCCGGCCCGCCCGCAGCCGTCCCGGCCGCCCCGCCGCCCTGAACCGTCGCCGATCCTGCCGCCGATCCCGCTTCCGCAGGAGCATCGTTTTCCGCCTCCGTCACCTTCGCCAGCATCTCGGCCCCGAGATCCGCCGGCTCCTCGATCCCGAATTCCTCCCGCCCCGGTGCCTCCGCCAGCCGCATCGCGAGCTGCTCATGCCCCGCCTCACTCGCCATGTCCGCGGCGATCCGGCCCTCGTCGTCCATCGAAAAACGGTTCGCCCCGATCTCGATCAGCATCTCCACCGCCTCCACGTGCCCGTTCTCCGCCGCCAGCATCAGCGGCGTGCGCCCATCGTCCATCCGCGCGTAAACCGACGCGCCGTAGTTCGTCAGCTCATCGATCACCGACGCCTTCCCTTCCAACGCGGCGACCAGCAAGGCATCATCGAGCTTCTCCCGGTCATACGGCGCCAGTTCCGCCACCATCTCCGCCCGCCCGGCGCGGACCGCAAGCATCAGCGGCTTGATACCCTCCGCATCCTTCTTCAGCGGATCCGCCTTCTGCGAAAGGAGGTAGCGCACCATCTCCGGCGACCCCGAAAGCACCGCACTCATCAAGGGCGTCCGGCCCTCGGCTCCCACGACATCCACCGGCAGCTTGCGATCCAACAAAAAGTCCGCCGACTTCCTCATCCCCGCCACCGCCGCGGCATGCAGCGCCGTGTCGCCGGCCGCGTTCTTCGTGTCCACCGCGATCCCGCCCTTCACCAGCTTCTCCAGCGCCGCCACGTCATCGCTCTCAGCCGCGCGGAAAAAAGCCTCCGGCGTCAGGTCGTAGCCGCTGTCCTTGAGTTCCTGCTGTGCCGACTCCTGGCGGTCCTTGCAGCCGGCCAGGACACAAGCTGCGAGCAACAACGCGATGGGCTTCCCGTTCATGGCCCGGAAGCTAGTTCGCTTTCCTTAACCATTCAACTCCGAAGCAGGGGAAGAGGGAACGAACCGCCGAGGCGCGGAGGTCGCGGAGAAGTCGCTAAGTGGACGAAGAACGATTCGCAAAAATCTCCGCGTTCACCTCCGCGACCTCCGCGCCTCCGCGGTTCGTTCATTCTCCCAACCCCGACCCAACCGCCGCCTCCACCGAAACCACCTCACATCCCCCCTCCACCATCCGGAACTTCACTTCCATCCCGCACAAACCCGCCCCATGAATCCGCCCCGCCTCCTCCCGTCCCGCCGGCGGCCGCGGATCCAGCGACAAAGCCTCCACGATCACCCGCCGCGACCGCTCCGGCAGCTTCTCCCAACCCGCCGCCCCCGCCGTCGAAACCTCCAAGCGCCCCGGCTCTTCCGCCGCGAACCCGCCCACCGCACCCTCCGGTGCCTCCGCATAGGGCAGATACGGCTTCACATCATAGACCGGCGTCCCGTCCACCAGATCGATCCCGCCTAACAGCAGCACCGTCCCCACTTTCTCCCGCGCCTCGATCCCCTCCAACCGCACCAGCGAAAGCCCCAGCCCGTTCGGCCGGAAAGTCGAGCGGCTCGCGAACACCCCGACCCGCTCGTTCCCGCCCAGCCGCGGCGGCCGCACCGTCGGATGCCAGCCCGCGTCGGCCGTCAGATGAAAGCCGAAGATCAGCCACAAGTGCGAGAAGCCCTCGATCCCCCGCAGCGCCTCCGACTGGCGGAATTCCGGCTCGAACACCAGCTCGCCCCACGCCGAAGGACACAGACCCGGCTGCCGCGGCACCGCGAACTTCCCGCCGAAACACGAACGCACGATGCCCACCGGCCGGATCTCCATGGCCGGGAGTGTCGGAGAAAGCGCGGCCGCTTGCCAAGGATCTCCATCCCGAAGCGCTCATATCTACCCGGAAATGCCCCCCAATCACCGCGGCGCAGCCGCTCTCGGACTGCTGCGAAGATTCGCAGCTCTCCGAGTGAAAGGTGGAGCCGGCATTTCCCGCGGACAGCAGCGATCCCCAAAGGTCGCTTCAGACCACCCCGGCAGCAATCCCAACCCTGCATTCCAAAAAGCTGCGAATCATCGCAGCAGTCCGAAAGCCTCCGGCGCTCACCACGCGGAGCCTCCCGCGTCACAAAGGCCATTTCAAGATTCTCAATCCCCTTCCCATCCCTCTATCTCCTCCGCGTGTTCCCACGCTTCGCTTTTATCCTCCCCGCCGTGCTCCTGCTCAGCCACTGCGCCCCCGACGCCTCCCCCGACCTCGCCATCGCCGGCCCCGCCAAAACCGTGCGGCGCCCCGAAGCGATCTCCATCGCCTACACCTACAGCCGCCTCGAATGGACGCCGCAAGCCCGCCACGTCCTCCACGGCAAGGACGCCGGCGGCATCACCGTCCACACCCCCGACGCCACCCTCTCCAGCCACGGCTTCTCCAACGGCTGGTGGCAAGCCGGCAAAACCGCCCGCGGCATGGCCTATCAATGGGGCGGCTTCGATACCCCGAAGCAGTTCCTCGCTTCCCTCGAACGCGGCGAAGTGGCCGGCGACATCTCCACCGCCGAAAAGCGCCGCCTCGGCGACGCCGGCACCAGCCAGCAAGCCTGCGGCATCGACTGCTCCGGCTTCGTCTCCCGCTGCTGGCGCCTGCCCCGCCCCTACTCGACCAAGGAACTCCCTGGCATCTGCGACCGCCTCGCAAGCTGGGACGAGCTCAAACCCGGCGACATCCTGCTCAACGACCGCCACGTCCTCCTCTTCGCGAACTGGGGCATCCCCGGCTCCGCCGTCAACGTCTACGAAGCCGGCCCCTACCCCGTTTGGCGCGTAAACGCCGCCCAAATCCCGCGCGACTATCTCCTCGAACGCGGCTACCAGCCCTGGCGCTACCGCGGGATCCGGGATTGAGCGGGACCGGAAACCTCTTCCTCCTTGAGTCTTTCCGCCCGCCGTCTTGACTCCCTCCGTGCCCGCCCGATCCCAGCGCACCAGCGGCTCCGTCGCGATGGACGATTACCTCGAGCAGATCCTCCATCTGATCGAGGCCAAGGGCTATGCCCGCGCGGTGGACATCTCGAAGAACCTCGGCATCTCGCAGGCCAGCGTGACGAACATGCTGCGCAAGCTGGACAGCGAAGGGCTGGTCAAGCACGAGAAATACCGCGGCACGGTGCTGACCGAGGAAGGCCACCGGATCGCCCGCGCGATCATCGAACGGCACGAAACGCTCACCCGCTTCCTCCGTCTCTTCGGCCTCGAGGAGGAAACGATCTACCGCGATGTCGAGGGCATGGAGCACCACGTCTCGCGGCCGACGCTGGCGGTCATCCGCGCGATCGCCGATCTGTTGGAAACCCATCCGGCCCTGCTGGACGAGGCCCGGCGCAAGGTCGATCTCCAGTCCTGAAAAGGCCGATCAAAGCCGGACTTCACGGGCCGTGAAAGGCCACGGCGCGCTCGCGGAGGCCAGGGCGGACTCGCGGTGCAAGCGGGACGAAGAACCGTAGCGGGCGTCATCGAGCTCGCCGAAGCAATCGACGATCGCCACCCGCTTGGGCTTTTCAAAGGGAAGCATGAAGGTGGCCGGCTGCGGGCGCTGGCTCATCACGGGAGCCGAGCGAAGGGCGGCGAGGGCCAGTTGGTCGATCTTTTCCTGAATGCTCATGAACGGGTGGATCTGAAGTTGCATCGATCATTCCCGAAATCCCCGCGGCCCGCCATTCCGTCATCGCGGGTGGCGTTGGCCGCGGATCGGATCAGGGCGCGGTGGTTTCGGCGGCAGCCGGCTTGGCCTTGTCGCCGGCAAGCTTGCCGACAAATCCGAATTTCTCCTGCAAAGCCTTGTCGCGCTGGCCGGTGCTCGGGCCGTCTTCGCCCATCATCTTGGCCATCTCGGCATCCAGTTCGGCATTGGACCCGGGCGAGACCGAGTCGGGATCGACGCCCATCGCACGGGTCGCATCGGCGATCTGATCGCCGCGGACGGAGATCTTCTCGAGCTGCTCGTCGTATTTCTTGGTGATCGAGCCGACCATCTTGACGTCCTCGACGCTCTGTCGAAGTGCCGGCACCAGCGCTCCGATTTCCGCACGGGCCTTCGGCGAGGTGTAGCACCAGGTGCCGCCGGCGGCGAAGAGGGCGAGCAGGCCGAAGGTCACGGCCAGGCTCTTGCGCTGCTGGCGCTTCTGAAGAAAGGCCTCGCGCTCCTCGATCTGGGCGCGGAGTGCCGGATCCGCCTCGTCCTTGAAAGGGGTGGCGGGAGCCGATGCCTGAACCGCGGCAGGCTCGGCGGATGCGGCCGGCGCTGCGGAAACCGGGACCTCGACAAGGGCGACGGTCTTCGGCTTGTCGAAGGGAGCCATGTAGGTGGCCGGCTTCGGGGCAGCGGGAGCTGGCGGGGCGGAACGGAGAGCAGCGGTGGCCAACTGGTTGATTTTTTCCTGAGCAGTCATCGGGTGAAGGCGTGTGGGGTGTGGATCGTTTGGACACCGACACTATTCGGGATTCTTTACCTTTCGCCCATTACGTGATGACGGAAGCCCTCCGCCGATGCCCGGAAACCGTCGAGGCACGCTCGATCTAACGGTTCCGCCGGATCTCCTCGACCGCCTCGCGGGCTTCCTCGGAGTCCGACCAGGCCGGCAACGCGAGCAAGTCCGCAGCCTCCCGCAGGGCCGCGATTTCCGCAGGATCCTCCAGCTTGGAAGCCGCGTCGCGCAGCCAGGGCACGGCATCCGCCTCGCCGAGCTGGACCATCCCGTCGCGGGCCTCGCGGCGGACCGCCGGATCGGGATCGAGCAGGAAAAGCCGGATCACCGCCACCCCGGCGGGATCGTAGGTCAGCACCGCATCGTGGATGGCCGCCGCGGCTTCCTCGAGACGGGCCGAATCGGCCGGGGGCGGACGCTTCTCCCGCGGCGTCGGGGTCTTGCCGGAATCCGTCGCCGCGGCCGATGCCCGCACCACCGCGGTTTCTTCCTTCGCCCCCGGATCCCCGCGGTCCGGCCAAAAAACCGCCGCCCCGGCCAATGCCAGGACGGCGAGAGCGGCGGCGGTGTAACCGTGCTTCATCAATGGTCGGGCGGAAGTGGCCCCGCCTCTAAAAGCGGCGGGGCCGGAGCCGGTTTCAGGGAACCGCCGCGCCCGGAAGCAGCGTCGAGAGGTCGGACGGCTTCGGGCTCACCGTGCGGAACGATCCCGAGATGATCCCGGTGCCGGTGCCGCTCTTGCCGCTCAGGCTGAAGTTGTCGGTCTGCGTGGTCACGACGGTGGAAGTGCTGCCGCTGCGGAAGGTCGACCATTTCAGCGTCTGGATCCCGAAGCCGGAGCTGGCACCGTTGCGGATGTTCAGGGTGACGTAAACCCGGCGCGAGAGGTTGGGCTTCGGCGTGCCGGTGGTCGGCGTCACGATGCTGCCGGTGGCGGCGGAACCTTCCACCACCGGCTGGGTCAGCAGGTTCGCCGGCACCGCCACGGCGGCCTTGCCGGCCTTGGTCGCGTAGAGATTGCCGACGCCTGCCGGATTCGCCAGGCGGCTCAAGGTCCAGCCGGTCAGCGTGCCGTCGAGCAGGCTGGCGATCCGCATGGCTTCCAGGATGTCGCGGTTGATGTAGCGCACCGCGCTGGTGGTCAGCGTGGAGCGGGTGCCGCCGCCGTTGGGCAGATTGACCACGGCCGGGGCATTCTGGGTGGTGATGGTGGATTCGAACAGCACCGGCGAAACGGTGCCGGGCTTGGCCACGGTCTGGGCCGCAGCGGAGCCGAGCCCGAGCAGCACGAACAAGGGAATGGTCAGGGATTTCATCGGAAGGAACAGGTTGTCGTTGATGGGAACTTCCGCAGCCGGATCTCCAACGGGAAATCCGATGCCAGCGAAAGCTCCAACAAGCAAGTCGGATGAGACCGCGGTTCCTTGGAGATCTTTTCCAGAAATTCCCGGCGCCCCGGCCGCATCCCCCGCGGCGCCGCTTCGCCGGGGCGATCCGCCGCCGCTGCAAAAGGCTTGCCAGCCCTGCGCCCGCCGCCTACTCCCCGCGCATGGCTCTCGAGACCACCCTCATCCTGTTCAAGCCCGACGCCGTCGCCAAGCGCCTCGTCGGCACCGTGCTTTCCCGCTTCGAGAACGAAGGCTTCAAGATCCGCGGCATGAAGTTGCTCTATCTCACCGATGAGCTGCTGGCCGACCACTACTCGCACATCGCCGACAAGCCCTTCTTCCCGTCCGTCCGTGACTTCATGCAAGAGACCCCGGTGGTCGCCCTCGCCCTCGAAGGCGAAGACGTGATCGCCCGCGTCCGCGACCTGCTGGGCCCCACCGACTCCAAGGCCGCCGCCGCCGGAACCATCCGCGGCGACTTCGGCGACAAGGAAGGCGATGCCAAGATGCGCAACGTCTGCCACGCCTCCGACAGCCCGGAAGCCGCCGCCGACGAAATCAAGCGCTTCTTCAAGGACGGCGAGGTCATCTGACCGTGGCTGCGGCATCCCCGTCCCTCATGGCTTCAGCGAAGTGGGACCTGTCGCAAGCCCTCCAACAGTTCCATTTCCCAAGCCCGGCCTCCCCCAAGGAGCCGGGCTTTTTCATGCCCGCGTCTTCATCGTCGTCCTCGCCTCTGCTTCTGCCTTTGCCTTTGGCACTTGGAACTTCTCTTCCCTTGGAACTTCGCCTTTGGCACTTGGCACTTCCTTGTCCCCCGAAGCCTTGGCGTAGGGGGATCACTTGGAACTTCGCCGCCACCACGCCGCCAGCAGGCTGCCGATGATGCAATGATAGACCGCCGAGATCGCCGACGGCACCGGTGCCAGCGCGTATTCCGCGAAATGCTTCGTCGCCAGCGCGCTACCCAGCCCGCTGTTCTGCATGCCGACTTCGATCGACACCGTCCGCCGCATCGGCTCGTCCTTCCCTGCCAGCCACATCAAGGCGTAGCCGAAAAAGAAACCCGAGGCATGCAGCACGAACACCGAAAGAAACAGCGTTCCCGCCGCCGCCGCGATCTCCGCCTTCTTCAATGCGAAGATGCAGCCGACGATCAGCACGATCACCGCCACGCTCAGCACCGGGCCTAACAGATCCACCGCCTGCCGGACTTTCTCCGGCCGCTTCAGCCGACCCACCGCCGAGTTCACCGCGATGCCGATCACCAGCGGCAGCAGTACCACCAGCAGCATCGACTTGAAAAGCGCCAGCGCGTCGATCGGCAGGTATTTCCCCGCCAGCCACTTCGTCAGCAGCGGCGTCAGACCGATCGCGATGAAGGTCGAACACATCGTCATCAGCACGCTCAGCGCGACGTTCGCCTTCGCCAGATAGCAGATCACGTTCGAAGCCGTGCCGCCCGGACAGCAGGAAACGAGGATCAGTCCGAGCGCCAGCCCGGGCTCCAGATTGAAGCCCCGGGCGATCGCCCATCCGCTCGCCGGCATGATCACGAACTGCGCCACCACGCCCGCCGCCACCGCGCCGGGCCGCTTGCCGACTTCGAGGAAATCCGCCACCCGCAAGGTCAGGCCCATTCCCAGCATGATCAGCCCCAGCCCCGGCTCGATCCACGGCCGGAACCAGGTCCAGTCCGCCGGCCGCCACCAGGCCCAGGCGCAGCCGAGGACGATCCACAGCGGAAAGGCGGCGGCGAAGCGCGTGCAAAGGCGGTGCATCATGACGGAGAGCGCCAGAGACCCGAAAAGCCGGCCGTGGTCAATGTCCCGGAACGACTTCTTCCCCGCATCCACCGCATCGGCCCGGGTCTCCGGCATGCCTCGATTTCACGCTCCACCGCCCCGGGCCGCGGTTTTCGCGTTTACCTGCCGGACCCGCGGGCGCAGCTTCGTCCCGCATGAAATCGTTCCTCGAACTCGTGTCCGGCCAGCCCGTCCGCACCTTTGCCGCCGGGGAGATCGCCCTGCAACAGGACGAACCCTCCCAACAGGTGCTCGTGCTGCTTGAAGGAGAAGTCGAGGTCCTGCGCGACGAACAGCGGGTTGCCCGGGCCTCGGAACCCGGCGCGGTCTTCGGCGAAATGGCGATGCTGTTAGGAGGAATCTGCACCGCGTCCGTCCGCTGCCTGACGCCGGCGCGCTTCGCGGTCATCGATCACCCGATGGATTTCTTCGCCGCCTCCCCCGCCGCCAGCCTGCACATCGCGCGCCTGCTCGCCCGCCGCATCGATGCCCTCAACCGCTATCTCGTCGACGTGAAGCGCCAGTACGAAGGCCACGACCACCTCGGCATGGTCGACACCGTCCTCGGCGTGCTGGTCCACCGCCAGGTCGGCCCGGCCGTCGAACGCAAGGCACCTCCGGCTGACATCTGACTGCGGGAGGTAGATGGTAGATGGTAGATGGTAGATGGTAGATGGTAGATGGTAGATGGTAGATAAATCCCAATTAACCCAATTAACCCAACTCCTGCTCCTCCACCCCGGCGCTCGACACCCAGCGCGCCGACTTTGTTTCCAAATTCAGCCACAAGCTCGTCGGCCGCTCGCCGAGTTCGCGGCCCGGATTGAAAGCCCAGCTTTTCCCGAGGCGCTGCACCCAGGCCCCGGCGGAGTGAAAGGGCGCGTTGTGGATGTGCCCGCACAGCACCAGGTCGGGTTGGAAGCGTTCGATCCACTCGTTGAGGAAGCCGTCGCCCGCCGACACCTTGCCGGTCCATCCCAGCGGCCCTTCGGGCGGCGCGTGATAGACCCAGATCCACGGCATGCCTTCCGGCGGCACCGCGGCCAGCAACTGCTGCTCGACTTCCGCCCGGCTCACCGGGCCGTCCCACCACGGGCACACCGTGATCCGCGTGCCGTCGAGGTCGACCGAGTCGCCGTCCACGTGCAGACGATCCGCTCTTAGATAACCGAGCCACCGCGCCCGCGATTCGCCGGCCGCGTCCCGCCCGTCGCCGTCGTGGTTGCCGGAACTCACGATCACCCGGGTCAACTGGCGCAGGCGGTTCAGATACTGCTCCACCACCACCGCCTGCACGTCCAGATCCAGGCTGCCGGCCAGGTCGAGCAAGTCACCCCCGATGATCACCGCGTCGCAGCCCGCCGCGTTCGCATGCAGCCAGTCGAACTGCTTCAGCGCGTAGTGAAGGTCGGCGACAAAGAGCAGTTTCATTCGGGGCGGCGCAGATTCAGGGATTCCCGTCAACCGGGCGGAAGGATCACCGGCGAGGCTAGGCGGCCCCGGCGAGGTGCCAAGGAACTTTTGGAATCAGCTCTCATCCCCCGCGGCACTCATTTCCGCCGCACCCACACCAGGAATGGCGAAGGCCGCAGGGTATCGGTCCGGCGCACGATCCCCACCTCGAATCCTCCCGCCTCCAATCCCCCGCTCCACGCCACCACCGCCGCGCTTTCCTCCTCGCCGCCCGCATGGCCGGGATAGCAAACGACCGTCAGGATGCCGCCGGCCTTCAACACCACCAGAGCCGCCTCCAAGGCCGCCAATGTCTCGCCGGTCCGGGTGATCACCGCATGATCGCCGCCGGGGAAATAGCCGAGATTGAACATCAGCGCCGCCACGCTGCCCGGCGCGGCATGTCCGGGGATCGTCGCATGGGATCCATGAACAAACTCCACCTGCCCTGTTAGACCCGCCGCCTCCACCCGAGCCCGCGCCGCGGCGATCGCCTCCGCCTGGACATCGAAAGCCAGCACCTTTCCCTTCTCCCCCACCCGCTCCGCGAGAAGCAGCGTGTCGTGCCCGTTGCCCGCCGTCGCATCGATCGCCACATCGCCAGGCCGCAGCACCGCCGCCACGTGCTCGTGGGCAAGAACGGTTGGTCGAACGGGCTGGCTCATGCCTCCACCCCGCCACGACCCTGCCCTCCCGGCAAGCCCGAAGCCCCGCGCCTTGACCCGCCGGAATTTCCGCGCACGCTCCGCCCAACGGATGTCCGCCAATCTCAAAACCCTGCAGGCCCACGCGAAGACGGCCCTCAAGCCCGCCGTCCAAGGCCAGCTCTCGCCCGCCGAACGGATCGCCCTCTACAAGCGCTTCCTCAAGATCGAGGAGCACCGGATCAAGCTCCGCCACCGCGCCGGGGCCGGCGGACTCGAAATCGCGAACGCCCGCGCCGAGCTGCTCGATGTCGTCCTCCGCTCGCTGTTCGACCTCGCCCTGTCGAAGCGCAAGGAAGCGCCGGTGCTCGCGCTGGTCGCCGTCGGCGGCTATGGCCGAGGGACGCTCAATCCCGGCTCCGACATCGACCTGCTGTTCCTCCTTCCGCGCGCCTCCAACAAGCTGCCGGAAGACCTCACCTCGCTCATCCAGGAAATCCTCTACCTCCTCTGGGACGTCGGCTTCAAGGTCGGGCACGCCTGCCGCTCGGTCGCCGAATGCCTGGAGCAGGCGAAGGCCGATCAGGAGAACAAGACCGCGCTGATCGACGCCCGGATGCTGGCCGGCGACAAGAAGCTCTTCGCCGAATTCCAGGAGCGACTCGACAAGGACTGCTTCGCCAAGGGCCAGGCGGCCTTCTTCGACCTCCGCCGCCAGGACCTGCGCAGCCGCCACCAGAAGTACTCCAAGACCGTCTTCCTCCAGGAGCCGAACGTGAAGGAAGGCTGCGGCGGCATGCGCGACTACCATAACATCCGCTGGGTCGCCCGGGTGAAACGCGGCAGCTCCGACCTCCGCAAGCTGGTCGACGACCGCCTGCTCACCGCCACCGCGCTCCGGAAAATCGAGGCCGCCTACGATTTCCTCAACCGCGTCCGCAACGAGCTCCACTACGAGGCCGGCCGCGAGAACGACCAGCTCACGCTTCGCCTGCAAGGTGTCGTCGCCACCAACTTCCGCTATCCGGAACGCGGCATCCTGCGCAAGACCGAGGCCTTCATGCGGGACTACTACCGCCACACCCGCAGCCTCTACCAGCACACCGGCTCGCTGATGGAGAGCTTCGAGATCGAGCAGGCCGAGATGCCCGTCACCGGCCTGAAGTCCTTCCTGATGGTCCGGCCGAAAAAGCGCGAGGAGTTCGACGGCTTCGTCGCCCGCGAAGGCCGCATCTACCCGCTCAACAACGACATCTTCACCGAAGACCCGCAGCGCCTGATGCGGCTCTTCCAGCACTGCCAGCTTCGCGGCCTGAAACTCAGCCCGCCGATGCGCAAGCTGATCAAGGCCCACCGCGAGAACATCGACCGGCCCTTCCGTTACTCGAAGGCCAACCGCGAGACCTTCCAGGCCATCCTCGAGCGCAAGGGCGACGTCGCCCGCTCCCTCCGCCAGATGCACCGCGTCGGCTTCCTCGGCCGCTACCTGCCGGAATTCGGCGCGCTCGATTGCCTCGTCCAGCACGAGTTCTTCCACCGCTACACCGCCGACGAACACACGCTGCGCTGCATCGAGGAACTCGACGCCCTGGTCGGCGGCGACGAACCGAAAAGGGAAATCTACCGCCGCCTGTTCCGCGAGGCCGAGGACCCCTACGCGCTCTACCTCGCCCTCATCCTCCACGACACCGGCCGCGCGGAAAACGTCCGCGAGCACACCGACGGCTCCGCGATGCTGGCCTCCAAGCTCTGCAACCGCCTCCAGGTCCACGGCCCGCGCCGCGCGCTGATCATGTATCTGGTGGACCACCACCTGACCTTCTGGCGCTTCGCCACCACCCGGAATATCGAGGACCCCGACGTCGTCGCCGAGTTCGCCCGCATCGTGAAGACCAAGGCGCGGCTCGATGTCCTGCTGCTCTTCAGCTTCGCCGACTCCAACGGCACCAACACCGAAACCTGGTCGAGCTGGAAGGAGACCCTGATGCTCCAGCTCCACGCCAACACCCGCGTCTTCCTCGCCGAAGGCAAGGAGCGCTACGCCGCCTCGATCCGCACCGAAAAGAAGACGCTCAAAGAGCAGGTCAAGACGCTGTTCAAAGAAGAAGACGACCACGCCGGCATCGACGAGCACTTCAAGCGGATGCCGGAATCCTACTTCCGCTTCCGCGACGCCGCCGCCGTGGCCAGCCACGTGAAAGCCGTGCTCAAGCTCGACCCGAAGGCCGATCCCGAGACCTTCGACTGCTCCCTCCAGTGGCTCGACAGCGCGGAGAAAGGCTACACCGAACTGGTCATCGCCACCCACGACCGGCCGCTGCTGTTAGAGAAGATCTGCTGCGCGCTCGCGTCGGAGGAACTGAACATCCTTTCCGCCGACTTCTTCACCCGCAGCGACGGCGTGGTGCTCGATATCTTCCGCGTCTGCACCACCAACTTCGAGCCGGTCTCCGACCTCTCCCTGCGCAAGCGCCTCTCCACCACCCTGCGCGAGGTCGGGCTGCTGGAGAAATACGAACACGCCCGCTATTTCCGCCGCCGCCCCAACCTGCTGCGCCCGAAGAACGACCACGGCATGGCCTTCCCGGTCCGTGCCTACGTGTCGAATGATCTCCACCCGTCCTGCACCGCCATCGAAATCCAGGCGGTCGACCGCATCGGACTGCTCCACGATCTCTTCCACGCCATCAACACCTACGGCCTCAACACCGCCAACGCGCGGATTTCCACCGAGAAGGGTGCGGCGATGGACACGATCTACATCACCACCCAGGACGGTAAAAAGGTGGCCGACGACGCCCTTTTGCACCGGCTCCAGGACAGCATCGAGGACCTGATCGGGAAAAAAGACCAATAAATCAACGCTTCAAGCGGTCGTTGGCGGCGAATTGTGAATGATTGGGAACAAGTTTCTGCGCTTCCGCCCACTTATTCCTAGCCTAAACCTGATCCCGGACCATCTTCAGGAATCTTTCAGCTGAATCAAATCAGCCTGACAAGGTAGCGGATCGAAAGGCCGTCATTTCATCGCCACTGAACTCCGGGGGGATTTCAGACGAGGAGACGGCCGGACCGGACCGCGAAAAACCAGAAAAGGCGTGGGTCGAAGTTCCGGGGGGGATGACGGCTCACGCCTTTCTTTTTCAATGACTCGCGAAGAATCGGACGCGGCCTAACCGATTCTGGATGACGGAGCGGACTTCCGGCGCATGGGTGACGGGAATTCCCCAAAGCCATGAAGCGATTCCAAAACATCCTCGTCGTCGTGCAGCCTGGTTTCGAAAACCTGCTGACCTGTTGGGCCTCCATGATCGCGCGCAATGCCGAGAGCCGCGAGATTTGCCTGCTGTCGCTCGAGGAAAAGCCGGACTCCCTGCTGACCCGCGCCCTCGGTGAGGCGGAACGGACACCGCGGCCGGCGAGCCCCTTGGTCGCCTCTTTGCGGGATTTGCCGGGACTCAAGCTGCGCGAAGTCGAGGTCGATCCGAACGACCACCGCTCGCTGCTCGGCGAGCTCGAGCGCGGCGGTTACGACCTCGTGATCGCGCCGACCGGTGAACCCGGCACGCGGGCACGGGCGACCTTTCTTTGCCGCAAGGCCCCCTGCCCCGTCCTGCTGCTGCCCGCCACGGCGAGCACGGAAATCCACAAGATCGTGGTGGCGGTGGACTTCAGCGAATCCTCGCACGATGGCATCGACATCGCCGCCAGCTTCGCCCGGACCAACCGGCTCGACGAACTCGACCTCGTCCACAGTTGGAACCAGCCCGCCGGCTACGGTTGGAAGCTGCCCGACGACGTGCTGGAGGCGCAGATCTGGGAGACGGCCCGCGAGCAGATGGAGGAGCTGGCGGCAAAGCACGACCGCGAAGGCCTTCCCTGGCAGATCCACGTCCGCAAGAGCGCCCTGCCCTACTTTGCCATCCTCGACACCGCCGCCGAACTCCAAGCGGACCTCACCGTGGTCTCCAGCCGTGGCAAGAACGCGCTCAGCGAGGCCATCCTCGGCAGCACCGCGACCGAGGTCGTCGTCCACAGCACCACCGCCTGCCTGGTGGTGAAGCGCAAGGGCGCGGGCACCGGGCTGCTGCGCGAGTTGTTAGGCCTCGCCCGCGCCGGCGAGCCGGTTTGACCCCCCTCCCTTCCTCCCCGGAATCCGATGCCTGACGTGACCCTCATCGCGGTGCTTGCCGCGCCCCTCTTGCTGGCCCTGCTGGCGGCGCTCGCCGCGCCGTGGACCCGCCGCCACCCGGCGGTGGCCGGGGCTGTGCTCGCCCTGCCCATGGCCGCGGCCGCGTTCATCGCAGGCCGTGAATGGCTGGCCGGCGGCAGCCTCGCCTTCGCCCGTGAGTGGGTCCCGGCGCTGGGCGTCGACTTCGCGCTGCGTGCCGATCCGCTGTCGTGGATGCTGGCGACCATGGTGCTCGGCATCGGCGCCGCGGTGGTGGCCTACGGCGGCAGCTACCTCGGCCCCGGGCAGAAAACCTCCGCCTTCTTCCCGCTGGTGCTGCTCTTCGCCGGCGCGATGTGCGGCATCGCGCTCGCCGACGATCTGGTCCTGCTTTTCCTGTTCTGGGAACTGACCAGCATCGCCTCCTTCCTGCTGATCGGGCTGAACCACGAGTCCGCGGAGAACCGCAAGAAAGCCACCCAGGCCCTGCTGGTCACCGGACTCGGCGGGCTCGGCCTGCTGACCGCCGCCATCCTCTGCGGACTCGAAGCCGGCACCACTCGGATCTCCGATCTAACCGCAAGCCCCGCGCTTCTGTTAGAAAGCCCGCAGGCCGGCTGGATCGCCGGCCTGCTGCTGCTGGCGGTCTTCACCAAATCCGCCCAGTTCCCCTTCCACTTCTGGCTACCGAACGCGATGGCCGGCCCCACCCCGGTCAGCGCCTACCTCCATTCGGCGACGATGGTGAAGGCCGGCATTTTCCTCGCCGCGAAGTTCTCGCCGGTCTTCCACACCATGCCCGGCTGGCGCATCGCGCTGGTCACCGCCGGCTTGGCGACGCTGGCCATCGCCGCACTGCGCGGACTGCGCGGCCGCGACCTGAAGACGGTGCTCGCCGCCTCGACCCTGGCGGTGCTGGGAATGCTGACCACATTGGTCGGCGCGGCGACCGCCACCGCGGCCTCGGCCTTCGTGCTGCTGTTCGTGGCCCACGCGCTTTATAAGGCGCCGCTGTTCATGACGGCCGGGGCCATCGAGCACGCCACCGGCACCAAGGACCTGTCCAAGCTCGGCGGCCTCGGTGCCGCGCAACCGCTGCTCTTCGCCATTGCCGGCGTCTCGCTGCTGTCCTTCGCCGGCCTGCCCCCGGCCGCGGGCTTCCTCGGCAAGGAATACTATCTCAAGGCGCTGGCCGAACTGCATCCGGCGACGCTCGCCATCATCCTGCCGGCGCTCGCGGTCGTCCTCGTCCTCGGCCTGCGCGTCGCGTGGCTGCCCTTCCGCGGACAGGTCCGCCACGGCGACATCCACCCCTGCGGCCCCGGCCTGCTGCTGCCGCCCGCACTGCTCGCGCTCGGCGGCTTGCTCGCCCCGGCCTTCCTGGTCCGCGGCTCGCTGGTCGATGCCACCGCCGCCTCGCTCGGCTTGCCCGGGAAGGTGCCCGACGTCTCATTCTGGACCGGCTGGAACGTCGCGATCTTATCGTCCATCGTCATCCTCGTCGCCGGCCTGGCGCTCTTCCTCAAAGCGAAGCTGCCCCGCGAGGCGGACCGGATTTCTCCTTCCGACCGGATCTACCATGGCGCGCTGGAAGGCGTGATGGCCTTCGCCCGTTCGCTCACCCGCTTCGTCCAGGACCGACCGCCCGCCGCCCACATCACGCTGGTGCTGGCGACGCTGTTTTTGATCCTCGCGCTCCGCCTGTTAGACACCGGCCTCACCCTGCCCGGCTTCACCCCGCGGCCCGACCTGCTACCGGTGCTGGTCATCGGCGGACTGGTCGCCGCCGCCGCACTCGTCGCCGCGCTTTCCTCGCGCCCGGCGGTGGTCATCGTCACGCTCGGCATGGTCGGGCTGGGCATCAGCATCTTCTTCGTCTGGTTCAGCGCGCCCGATCTGGCGCTGACCCAGATCCTGGTCGAGACGCTGGTGGTCATCCTGCTGGTTTTCGCGCTGCCATGGATCAGCGACGGCCTGAAAGACGCGCCGAAGCCCCCGCCAGGCACCGCCCTTTTCGCCACCGCGGCCGGCGCGCTGGCCATGCTGCTGGTCCTGAAAGCCTCCGTGCTGCCCTCGATCGGCGAGCCGGTTTCCCGCTACCATCTCGAACACAGCCTGCCCGCGGCCAAGGGCGGCAACGTGGTCAACGTGATCCTCGTCGACTTCCGCGCCCTCGACACCTTCGGCGAGATCACCGTGCTCGGCATCGCCGCGCTCGGCGTGATGGAACTGCTGCGCCGCCGCAAGGCCAACACGCCGGCCGCCACCGCCTCGCTGATCGATCCGCTCCGCCGCCTGCTCGCGCCGATCCTGGTCACCCTCGCCGTCATCCTCCTCTGGCGCGGTCACAACGAGCCCGGCGGCGGCTTCATCGGCGCGCTCATCCTCAGTCTCACCGGCGGCCTCGCCATCCTCGGCGGCAAGCGCGCCACCCTCGACAAGCAGCTCGGCCCGCGCCTCGTCGTGCTGGGGCTCGCCATCGCCGCGATCTCCAGCCTGGTCGCCCCGCTCGCCGGCCGCCCCTGGTTCACCGGACTGTGGCTGCCCGCCTACGAAGCCCCGCTCATCGGCAAGGTCCTGCTCGGCACCCCGCTGCTCTTCGACATCGGCGTGCTGGTCGCCGTGATGGGCTTCGCCTCGATCTGCCTGCGCTCCTTCTCCGGCATCCCCGATCCCCGCAACTCCAACGCCTGAACTCCCATGGAATGGATCATCGCCCTCGTCATCGGCGCCATCTTCGCCGCCGGCATCGCCGCCCTGCGGCGCGGCACCCGCCTGCACCTGGTGGTCGGCCTCGTGCTGCTCAGCCAGGCGGTCAATCTGGCCGTCTTCACCGCCGGCGGACTGGTCGAAGGCAAGCCGGCCATCCTCGATCCCGGCGCGCCGCTGCCGGAAAAGGTGGCCGATCCCCTGCCGCAGGCCCTGGTGCTGACCGCCATCGTCATCGGCCTCGGCGTCACCGCCTACCTGCTCGCCCTGCTGGTCCGCGAAGCCCGCGCGAAAACCAAGCGCCCCTCCTGATTTCATGCCACCCGACTTCTCCATCGTCGCCCTCCTGCTCGTCCCGCTCGCCGCGGGCCTGGCCGCGGTCTTCCTGCGCCGCCGTCCTCGCTCCGCCGATGCCGTTCTAACAGGTGCCGCCGCGCTCTGCCTGGCCGCCTCGCTTTCCCTCCTCGCCGCGACCGGAAAAGGCGAGATCCACGTGCTCTTCGCCGGTGCCTGGCCGGGCGGACCGGGCATCGTGCTGGTGGCCGACACCCTCGCCGCGCTGATGCTCTCGGTCTGCAATTTCGTCGCCCTCTGCACCTCCATCTACGGCTGGCGCGGCCTCCCCGCCCGCTACCGGATCGGCCGCGCCCACACCTTCATCGCCTTCATGCTGTTCGGCGTGAACGGCGCCTTCCTCGCCGGCGATCTCTTCAATCTCTACGTCTGGTTCGAAGTACTACTTCTCTCGTCGTTCGCGCTGATGGGCCTGGTCCCCGGCTCGGAAGGCCGTGCCGCGACGCTGCGCTACGTGGTCCTCAACCTCATCGCCTCGCTGCTCTTCCTCACCGCCGCCGGCCTGATCTACGCGAAAACCGGCACCCTGAACCTGGCCGACCTCGCCCTCCGCCTGCGCGTCTCGCCCGACGGCCCGCAGATCGCCACCTCCGCCGTGCTGCTGTTCGGCGCCTTCGCGATCAAGGCCGCCGTCTTCCCCTTCTCGATCTGGCTCCCCGCCTCCTACCCGCGGCCGCCGATCGCGATCTCCGCCCTCTTCGCCGCGCTGCTGACCAAGGTCGGCGTTTACGCCCTGCTGCGCTGCTTCGGCATGGTCTTCCCCGCCGCCGACACCGGCCTGCTGCCTTGGATCGCGGTGTTCGCCGGGCTGACGATGCTCTGCGGAGTGCTCGGCGCCGCCTCCCGCGGCCGTATCCGGGAGATCCTGTCGTTCCACATCATCAGCCAGATCGGCTACATGATCGTCGGCGTCGCCCTGCTCGGCCAGGCCGCCCTCGCCGCGGCGATCTTCTACGTGGTCCATCACATCGTGGTGAAAACGAACCTGTTCCTGATCGCCGGCCAGGTCGAAGGACTCGGCGGCAGCGACGAGCTCGACCGCCTCGGCGGCATCGCCAAGCGCGCCCCCTGGCTCGCCATCCTCTTCCTCATCCCCGCCCTCTCGCTCGCCGGCATCCCGCCGCTGTCGGGCTTCTGGGCGAAGTTCGCGCTGATCCGCGCCAGCCTCGATGCCGGCGCGGTGACCCTCGCCGTGATCGCCCTCGCCACCGGCATGCTGACGATCTTTTCGATGGCCAAGATCTGGGCCGGCGCGTTCTGGAAGGACGTCCCGGAGAACCCGCCGGTGTTCCGTTTCCACGCCTCGTCCATCGCGCCCATCGTGGCGATGGCCGCGGTGACCGTCGTCCTCGGCCTGTGGGCGCAGCCGCTCTTCGACCGCGCCCAAACCGCCGCCGCCCAACTGACCGATCCCGCCGCCTACATCCGCGCCGTGCTCGGCGAACCGACCGCGCCATGAAAGCCCTCTTCTCCACCCTCCGCTTCCTCATCCTCTACGCCTGGGAAGTCGTCCGCGGCGGCTTCCGCATCGCGTGGGACCTTTACACGCCCGGCCTGCCCACCAGCCCACGCCTCGTCGATTTCGAAGTCCCGCCGCTCGACCCGTTCCGCCGGCTGCTGCTCGCGAATCTCGTCTCGATGACGCCCGGCAGCCTGTCGGTGGATTATTACGACGACGACCGCCTCCTCCGCGTCCACCTGCTTTACGCCGACACGGACAGCGACGCGATGAAGGCCGCGATCCGCGACCAATTCCTGCCCGCCGTTCAATCCTTGCCCTTCCTCTCAAAGCCATGACCGAGATCGTCCTCCAAGCCGGGCTTTTCCTCTGCGCCGCGGGCATGACCGGCGGCTTCATCCGCCTGCTGCGCGGCCCCGACCTCGCCGACCGCGTGCTGGCGCTCGATGCCATCACCTTGCAAGCCGTGGTCCTCTTCGCCGGCCTCGCCCTGCTCCAGCGGCGGGTCGAGTTGCTCGCGCCGATGATGGTCATCGCCCTCGTCGGCTTCGTCGCCACCGTCACTCTGTCCCGCCTCATCCGCCGCCCATGATTGCCGCCCTGCTCTTCCTGCTCGCCGCCCTCTTCGTCCTCGGCACCGGCATCGGCATGCTGCGGCTACGCGACCCGCTCAGCCGCCTGCATGCCTCGACCAAGGCCGCCAGCCTCGGCTCCGCTTTCGCCCTGCTCGCGCTGGTCGTCGAGTTCCGCGACCCCTGGGTCATCGTCATCGCCATCCTCACCATCACCTTCGTCTTCCTCACCGCCCCGGTCTCCGCCCACGCCATCGCGAGTCGGGTGGAGGGGAGGAAGGAAAGGAAATTAGGAGATTAGGAGTTTGGGAGATTAGCAGCCCGTTGAAAAACGCCGGATCCCGGAGTCCCACGTGACGTTGAGCCGTGGAACTCCGCCCACGACGATGCGGACCGGATCGCTCAGATTGAAGTGATATCTCCGCAATTTCCGCGTCCAA
>JBIPNO010000075.1:0-24186 GCA_044372775.1 Haloferula sp. | reverse complement strand
AGTGGGAAACCGGTAAAGTCTACCTCCAGCCAGAAACCAAAACACCAAGCCACTGAACCAACCAGCAGCCTTCAGCTTCCCAGTTCTCAATCAGACACTTTTACAGAAAAAAATTTGCGCGGCCCAGACAGGTGAAGGATTCGCCACCATAAATGGACGGGCCGGTGGTCCCGAAGCCGTTGAACGAGGTGTGCACCACCCCGGTCGGGTCGATGCCGCCGTTGTCGGAAATGATCCCGGAGAAGTTGAGGAAGGACACATTGCACCCGAGGTCCTGGTTGGCGCCGGGGAGGGCGTCGGTGGGGATGGCCGTGGCTTCGAAGGCCAGCGTCATCTTTCCCCCGGCGCTGTTCGCGCTCCCGCCGAGATAGAACAGGGTGTTGCCATTCTGCGGTGTCAGGCCCGAATGAGCGTGAACGACGGTCGGCTTGGGACCGCCCGCGATGGATATGCGCCAGGGAATTCCAATCAAGGGAGCGCTCACGCTGTGATCGATCGTGGCGCCGTCCGGCCAGCGGGAGGCGTCGTCGAATTCCTCCCAGAAGCCGGTGGCCAATTGTTCTTCCGCATCCTCGATACCGTCGCCATCCGCATCGGCGTCCCACTCGTTGTCGAAGCCGTCGCCATCGATGTCCGATTCACGGGGGTCGGCGTTGCGGAAGCGATCACCGACGTAAGTTCCGGCAAACGGACCGGAGCGCGCGATACCGCCATCGACGTTGCGGTCGCTGCCCTTGGGGATCTTGTCGTTATCGATGTCCGCGTCGCTGGCATTCGGGATCCCGTCGCCATCGGTGTCGGAAGACAAGGTGCCGGCAAGACCGGTCACGATCAGAGCCAGGGAGCATGTGCCGAGCACGGCCATTGATCGGACGCGGAACGGGCTGGCATGGAATCGGGTGCGGAGCATCGGCGGACGAAGGGATCTCAGATACGTGCGGGCCGTGCAAGCATCCGGCGATGCAGGTCAGAGTGCGGGAACTTGATCGGGCGGGCTCAAGGCTTGTCATCGGAGCAACGCCCGTAAAACTCCTTGGGACGCCGCAACTCCCCCACCATGCCCATCGACCTGCGAAGCGATACCATCACCCTGCCGACCCCCGCGATGCGCGAGGCGATGGCGGCGGCCGAAGTCGGCGACGACATGTTCGGCGAGGATCCCACCGTCGCGAAGCTGGAAGCCCGGGTGGCGGAGCTGCTTGGCAAGGAGGCGGCGATGTTCGCGCCTTCCGGCACGATGGTGAACCAACTCGCGCTGCGGGCGCACACCGAGCCGGGCGACGAGGTGATCCTCGATGGCAACGCGCACATCTACTACTACGAAGGCGGCGCACCGGCCGCGCTGGCAGGCGTGATGTGCCGCTGCCTGCCCGGCGTGCGCGGGATTTTCAGCGCGGCGGATTTGGCAGCCGTTCTTCGCCCTGCCGACCAGCATTTCCCGCCGACCAAGCTGGTCTGCCTCGAGAACACGCACAACCGCGGCGGCGGAAAGATCTGGCCGCAGGAGCTCGTCAGGGAGATCGGGACGCTCACGCGGGAGCGCGGGATCCGACTGCATCTCGACGGGGCACGGCTGTGGAACGCGGCGGTCGCGAGCGGGGTTTCCGAGCGCGAGTTGGCGGCGGAGTTCGATTCGGTCGCGGTGTGCTTTTCGAAAGGTCTCGGCGCGCCCGTCGGCTCCGCATTGTGCGGTTCACGGGAATTCATCCAGCGCGCGCGACGATTCCGCAAGATGTTCGGTGGCGGCATGCGGCAGGCAGGAATCCTCGCCGCCGGGGCACTGCACGCGCTGGAGCATCATCGGAGTCGGCTGGCGGAAGATCATGCCAACGCCCGGTCGCTGGCTGAGGGCTTGAGCGCGTTGCCGGGAATCAGGCTTGATCCGGCTTCGGTCGAAACGAACATCGTCGTCGTGCGGGTGACGACGCTACCCGCGGACCGACTCGCGCGGGACCTCGACGAAGCCGGACTCCGTTTGTTCGCCATGGGTCCCGACACGATCCGCGCGGTGACCAGCCTCGCCGTCGACTCCGTAGATATCCAAGACGCCCTCGGAATTTTCGAGCGCACGCTTTCCCGTCACCCCTCCTGAAACCTTCGACCTCCACCCACCCATGATCCGCGCCCTGCTCATCGCGACCCTTCTAGGCCCCGTCCACCTCCAAGCCGCCACCCTGCCCGAGCTTTCGGACAAAGAATGGATGGGAAGCTGGATCGCTTACGGGGAGAACGAATTCGACTACTCCGTCACCGCCAAGGACGGCAAGGGCCAGTTCTTCCCGAAAGTCCGCAAGAAGGAGGGATGGGCCCATGTCAGCGTGCACGACAAGTTCCAGATCTTCTTCATCCTCGAAGAAGAGAAGGGCGGAACCTGGACGCGGATCGGGCTCCAGGAGGACGGCTTCGAGACCAGCCAGCCCGCCAGCTCGGATGTTGAGGCCTGCGAGTTCGTCGCCACTTACGACAACGGTTCGAAGGCGCGGATCCGCCACCGCTTTGAGCGTAAGGGCGTTGTCCTTTCGACCGCCCTCGAGCGCAAGGCCACCGACCATCCCACCCGGGTAGGGATCCTCATCATGATGCCCGCCCTCTACAAGGTGGAGGAGTTCAAGAAGATGCCCACCGAGGACGAGATCGAGAAGATGATGAAGGGCGACGGGATCAAGGCAGTCCGGGTCGACGGCAAATCCTTCAAGTTCAAACTCCACGAGGAGGTGATCCTCAGCGACGAGAAGCTGCTCGCCGAAGGAGCCACCGAGTTCTCCATCGAAACCAAGCGCTACGGCGGCAAACCGATCCGGATGGCGGCGGCGCAGAAGGACGGCGGCAAGATCCTCTTCACACAGAGCAAGCGACTTTACCAGATGTACAGCGCGATCTGGTATCCCGCGGAAGGCAAGGTGGCCGCGAAGGGATCGGAGCTGGTGATCGGGTTCTAGGGGGCTCTATCATGCGATCGCTTGGGGCCGGGGAATCTTGAGCGGAGTTCCCGGAAGCTCCCTGTCTTGGGTGGGTCCTGGGCCTCGCATCGGAGGCACAAGAGGCTGACGCGTTTCCGAGAGAGTCGCCTTCGGCCTACCCCACCGGCTTCACCCTCAACTCGCGTAACGCATGCAAACTTCCTTCCGCATCCTCCCGGATCTTCCGCGCCCCGTCCTTGCGCTTTTCCCCGAAGTGGCTCCGGCAGCCCTTGAACACCCCTTCCACGAAGCCCTTGCTCCCGATCGCCACCCCGTCGCTGAACCACCGCACCCGGCAAAGCAGCAGGTCCGCCCGCGACAGTTTCCCGCCGCTCTTCAACACCGCCTCCACCCGCTCCTTCGAAAAGCCCTTCTTCTTCGAAGGGAGCGCCTTCTTAGGGAGTGCCGGCTTTAGTCGGCCCGAGACTTCCAACTCGGCCCGCTGGCCGCTCTCGGCCGCTGCAGATCCCGACCGCTTCTCCGTGCCCACCTCCAATCCCTCCCCAAACAACCAGCAACGGTAAGCCTCCCCCGGTGTGAGTTGTCCCCGCCTTTCCTCCCACGAATCCATCGGCGCCTCCATCACCCGGCACAGCCCCCGCCGCGCCCGCTTGCTGCCGCCCGTCGCTTCGCCGTAACCCGTCCACCGGTAGTCCTTCGGGTCTTCCACGAGGCCCGCCCGCACCGGATTCAAGTCAATGTAAAGCGCCATCGTCCGCAACGCCTCGCCGTCCTCCACCAGCACGCTCTTGAATCGGCTCATCCACAAGGTCCCACGCCGCTCGCGATGCTTGTTGAACCAGCGGCTGAATCGCTCTTTCAGCTCCTTCACGAAACACGACAGGTCGCAGAAGCGCTTGCGGAAGGTCTCCAGGATCGCCTCCGCTTCCTCCCCGCGCCCTGCCTCGCGAACCCGGGCCAGTTCCGCCTTCACCCCGGCGATGAAGGCTTTCGAATAGAGCAGGGAAAGGTGCTCCAACAGCTTCGCTTCCCCGCCTTCCCCCTCGAAGCGCTTCAGGAACTTCGCCCGCTCCGGCACCTTCACCAGGATGTGGAAGTGGTTGTTCATCAGCGCATAGGTCAGGATCTCCACGCCCGAAAACCTCGCCATCCGCCACATCAACCGGCGGAATGCTTCTTTTTCCACCTCCCCGAACAGCTTCTCCCCACCGGCAGTCCGGCTCATCACATGGTAGGCTTGCCCTCCCGCATTCTCCCCGCCGAACTGTCCGAGAATCCGCCGCGGCGGCCTCTTCATCGACCGTCCGAGGCTATTCATCCGCCCCGGCATCGCGGCGGTCGGCAGGGTGGCTTTCTCAAGGGGCGAAAGTTCCTTCAAGTCGTTGGTCTTCATTGGAAGAGAAGTGGTGACGGGAGGGAGGAAAGCAAATCCGGAGCGGCTTGTCTACGACTGAATGCATGGCGTTCAGTCAGGAGGGAGGAAAGCAAATCCGGAGCGGCTTGTCTACGACTGAATGCATGGCGTTCAGTCATAAGACAGTTTTTGTGAGGGGGTTCGGCAAGCATCACATCTCCGGCGGCGGCGCCACCTCGACCCGCAGCGGCTTGTCAGCGCTGAGGTGGATCTCGCGCTGCGGGAAGGCGATCGAGATGCCGGCTTCGGTCAGGCGCTTCTCGATCATGAAGCGGAGGTCGCTGCCGACGACCATCGCGCCGGTCTTGCCACGGAGGTCGATCCAGTAGTAAAGCGCGAAGACCAGCGAGTCGGGGCCGAAGTCCTCGAGGATGACCTGGGGTTCCGGGGTTTTCACGACGACGCCGTGGTCAGCTGCGCATTCGGAAAGCAGGGTGGAGACCTGGCGCAGCGGGGAGCCGTAGGACACGCCGACCCGCACGACACGGCGGACGACCGGGGTGTCGTGGGTCCAGTTGGTGACCTTGTTCTCCAACAGCAGCGAGTTCGGCAGGATGATCTCCACGCCGTCGAAGGTGCGGATCATCGACGAGCGGGTGTCGATGGAGGTGACCGTGCCGGCCACGCCGTCGACGTCGAGGATGTCGCCGACGCGGACCTTTCGTTCGAAGAGGACGAGGATGCCGCTGATGAAATTCTTGAACAGCGTCTGGGTGCCGAAGCCGACACCGATGGCGAGCGCACCGCCGAGGAAAGCGAAAGCAGTGAGGGGGATCTTCAGAAAGTGGAGGGTGACCAATGCGAGCACGATGCCCATCGCGATGCGGGTCCAGCGGCGCAAGGTCTGGGCCTGACCTTCCTCCACGCGCCCCTTGGCGACGAGCCGCCGGAAGGCGCGCTTCAGCAGGGAGGAGCCGGCGCGGTAGGCGAAGTAGAAGAACAACAGCGCGCCGAGCAGCCAGCCGAGCACGAGGCCGCGCTTCACGGTGATGACCTCGCCTTCGACCTCGGTGGTGTCCTCGTAGCGATAGACCTCGAAATTCCAGACGCTCTTCGCCCAGCCCGCGATCCGCGATCCGTAGCTGCGGAAGCGCTCGCCCCAGGACATCGACTTTGCCTGCTCCCTTGAATCGCCAAGCCAGCGGGCGATGTCGAGGCGGACCGACGAGACTTCCTGGCCGAAGCGCTCGATCGAATCGAGTTCGTCGCGCTGGGCCTCCAGCGCCCGGTCGCCCGCCCTTCGAAGCGGCGACCCCTCGTCCATGACGGCCAGCTTCGCCTCGTGCTCCTGCATTTCGGACAGCGCGGCATTGCGGCGGACGTCGACCAGCGAGTTGAAGGCGGTGGCGCGGGAAAGCTCGGCCGCGAGGTTGTCATAGGCCTCCGCCCGCTCGCTGGCGGACGCGGAGGTGAGCAAGATCATGCGCGCCTTCTGGGCGTTGACGTATTCGTTGAGGAAGCGCTGCCGGCCGCCGAGGATCTCGAAGCGGTCGGCAAGACTCTGTGTTTCGGTTTCGGCGAAGCGCAGGCGGGTTTCCTCATCGGCGAGCTTCGCGGCCGACTCTTCGGTCGCAGGCTCCACCGCCTTCAGAGACTCCACTTCGGAAATCAGCTTCTGCCGTGCGACGATGGCGAGGTGCTGCGCTTTTTCGAGCTGCGACAGTTCCTTGGCGATCTGCTTGGCGCGTTCGGTGGTCGATTTCTTGAGCTGTTCGACGTCGGCTTCGGGAAAGGCGATCGTCAGCCCGAGTGCCGCGACTTTCCGGTTCAGCAGTTCGGCCTCGTGGCTGGTCGCCGCGGTCCGGACCCGCATGTTCTCGCGGGCGAGCTGGTACATCGCGGCGGAAGAGCCGAGGATCTTCACTCGGAGCCGGGCGGCATCCAGCCGCCAGGCCGCGGCGTCGAGAGTTTCCGGCGTGGCGCGGTCGGCATCGTCGGCGGCACGGCGGAGCGCTTCCTCGGCTTTCTTGATGTCGTCCTGGCGGGAGGAGATTTCGCGGTCGAGCATCGACGCGGCCGACTCGTAGGCGGCGATGCGGGTGGTGACGGCTTCCTGCTGGCGCCGCAGTTCATCGTGGAGGACGAAGGAATAAGGCCCCGGCTCCTTGAAGCCCTCCCAGGCCGCGGCCTGCGATTTCGACTGGGCGAGCGTTTGCTCAAGGCTGGCCTTGGTGTCGATGGCGCGCAGGGAATTCTCCGCGCTGAAGACGCCGAGCAAGGCGTCGGAGCGGCGGGCGGCGATCTCCTTTTCGGTGATGCCGGCGGGAAGCGCCGTGGGGTTGGCAAGGGCATCCGCCTGCGCCTTCCAATCGGTGATCCAGCCCTTCAGCCGCTTGCGGGCATCCTCCGGGGATTCCGGGGTTGCCGCCGCGGCCGGTTCGGTCTTTCCGGAGGCGGCTTTCAAGCCGGGAATCTGGGCCTGCGCCGACCACGGCAGGCAGCCCAGCATCATGCCGAGCAGCGCGATGCGGGAATGAGTGATGGCTTTCGAAATCGTCACGCGGCGGGATTCATGACACGGCGGCGGCGCTCTGGCCAGCGCGGCAACAGGGGACCGGAAGGCGTGCCATTCGCAAGCCGGGGAGGATTGGCGATGGGAATTACGGGGTGCGGACCGAGGCGCCGGCACGGCATGCGGGCGAGCCGCCCGCACCCCTCTTTCCCAAGAGGCGAGGAAGCCGGCTCAGAACTTGAAGATCAACCCGAGGTTCGGCCCGCTGGTCTCGACGTCGTAAACGAAGGCGCCCTTGCTGTAGTCGGTGGAGATGATCCGGTAGGCGAGCGCGATCGAGGCGTTCTCGGTCAGGCTGTAGCTGACGCCGGCGATGGCTTGCCAGTATTCGTCGGACGAGACGCCAAAGCCGCCGTAGGTGCCGGTGGCGAAGATGGCCCAGCGGTCGGACAGGCGGTGGCGGACGCGGAGGCCGACGAAGGGATCGATCCAGGTGTCGGAGCCGGAGGCCGCGCGGGTGGTGACGGGAAGGCGTGGCGTGGCGAGTTCCAGGTCCGCGTCGAGGCTGGTCAGGGCGGCACCGCCGAGCAGGTCGAAGGTGGTGCTTTCACTGCCGTAGAGCTCATAGCCGAGCGCGAGGGACGCCATGATCTGCTCCTGCTTGAAGCCGGCGTAGGAGTTCGGGGTCGGTTGCGCGTCGCCGGAGAGCTTGAGCCAGATGAAGTCGCCGGTGATCGACCAGCGGTTCTTGCGGGCTTCGAAGGCGGTCATGAAGCCGCCGTCGAGGTCTTCGAGGATGTCGTCAAAAGGGACGTCGATGTCGGAAGTAAGTCCGCCGACTCCCACGGTGCCTTCGATGCCCATCAACGGGGCGTAGGTCGCGAGGAGGAACTGCCACTCCGAGGACTCCGGAGCGGGCGTGATGGGGGCGGACTCCACGACGCTGTCGCCGGCGTGGCAAAGCGGTGTCGTGGCGAGCAGGGCGGTGGCAAGGATATGCGGTTTCATGGGATGTGCGGGTTGGTGTTGTCTGGGTTGGCAGGTGATGGATTTCCGGAGGGGGCGGCAGGGGAAAGTTCGACGCGGAGCGGGTTGACGCCGGCGAGGGTGATGCCGGCTTCGGCGAGGGATTTCGAAATCATGAAGCGCAGGTCGCTGGAGAGCGCGTCGCGGGAGACGCGCTTGAGGTCGAACCAGTAGATGAGGCGGAAGACGAGCGCCTTGTCGCTCATTTCCTCGAAGCGGACTTCCGGCTGCGGGGAATCGAGCACCAGACCGTGTTCCTCGGCGACGGCGAGCAGGCAGTGCGCGACCTCGCGGGTCGGCGAGCCGTGGTCAACGGCGATGACGACGGAGTGGCGGAGCAGCGAGTTGGTGAAGGTCCAGTTGGTGACCTCGTTTTCGAGCAGGTTGCTGTTCGGGATGAGGGTGTCGATGCCGTTGCCGTGGTCGATGACCGAGGCGCGCAGGCCGATGCTGCGGATCTTGCCGGTGACGCCGTCGACTTCGACCTGGTCGCCGACCTTGAAGGGCCGCTCGAAGATCAGGATCACGCCGCTGATGAAATTTTTCAGCATCGTCTGGGTGCCGAAGCCGAGGCCGATGGCCAGCGCGCCGCCGAGGAAGGCGAAGATGGTGAAGGGGATGCGGACGGTGTTGAGGCCGTAGATGACGAGCAGGGCGAGGCCGATGCCGAAGATCCACTTGCCGGCGAGTTCGGCGGTGTCGGGCCCGATCCGCGGCTTGCGGGCGAGCAGCGCCTTGAGCCGGCGCGAAAGGAAGCGCAGCAGCAGCCAGCCGACGGTGAGGATGACGGCGAGGCGGACGAGCTTGCCGAGGGTGATCGCGCGGTAGGTGGTGAGCTTCTTGCCGTCGATCACCTCGGTCTCCTCGGCGAGGTAGAGTTCCGCGTCCCACAGCGCGCGGAGTCGACCGGCGATGGTATCGAGCAGCGGGAGCTGGAAATGGCCGGCTTCGAGATCGGCGAGGGCGAAGCCGATGCGGCGCTGCATGACGCCGACCTGGGCGGTCGCGTCACGGAGCCGGGTGGTGTCGATCTCCGCCGCGCCGGACCCACCGCTTTCAAGGCGGAGCCGGGCGATCTCCGACCAATCGTCGACGCGGGATTGGAACTGCCGAAGGCTGGCGATCGCGTCCTTGCGGTCCGCCCCGTCGGTGGTGGCGGCGAAGCGGGTTTCCCAGAACTCCCGCTCGAGGTCGAGGAACTCGCTGCGCCAGGCGAGCAGTGGATCGGGTACCTGGCGGGTCTTGCCGGCGGCGGTCAGCGCGGCGATGGCGTCGGCCCGCTCGCGGGCGATCCGCGCCAGGATGACATCGAGGTCCTGGCGGGTGAAAGTGGTCTTGCCCTGGAGAGCGCCGAGGCGCAGCCGGACGAGGTCGGTGCGGGACGCGATCAGCTCGAGCTCCGCCTGCTGGGCATCGACCCGGATTTTATGGCGGCCGATTTCCTCGGCGGCGATGCGGGATGCGACGCGTTCCGTTTCGACCGCGCGTTCGGCGGCGGCGCGGTCTTCGGGGGTGGCGGCGCTTTCGGCTTCTTCGAGCGCGCGGCGTTCGGCCTGCTGGTGGGCATCCAGCCGGTCGCGGACCCGTTCCGCGGACGAAGTGAAGATGCGGAGCTGGGCTTCGCCGGCGCGGCGCGAGTTGTCGAGGGTGGCGAGCGTTTCGCGAGCTTCGTCGAGCCGCAGGATGGAATGCGGCGGCGGCTCGCTCAGGCCGGTCCACGAACGATTCGCCTCGGTCGCTTTGTCGCGTTCGGCGCGGGCTTTGGCGAGGACGTCGAGACTGGCGAGGTGGAATTGACAGACCGCGGCCAATTGTTCGAGTCGCTCACGCAAATCGGGATCGGCGTCGGCGGGCAGCCTGGCGAGGTCGGCGCGGGCCTCTTCGAGGCGCTTGGTGATTTCCGCGGGCTTGGAGAAGTCGCCGGAGAGCGAATCCTGGCCGCGGAGGGCCCCGGCTGTTAGAAAAAGCAGCGAGGCCGCGAGTTGTGCAATGAGATGCTTCATCGTTCGGCTCAGAAGTGCCAGGAGAGGCCGGCGGTGAGCTTGGAGTCGAAGCTTTCCGAAGCCAGCGGAAGCTCGACGGCGAAAGAGAGGGCGTACTGATGATCGGCGCCGAGGGTGCGGGTCGCGCCGAGTTCCAAGCGGTGGCGATCGCTTTCGTCGAGGAAGTCCCAGCGCGGCTTGTAGGTGAGGGCGCCGGACCAGCGGTCGGAGAGCTTGAGGACGAGCGGGAATTTCAACTCGAGCTGGCTGACATCGTTGGTGCCTTCATCGGCGGGGGTCACGTTGTATTCGAGATTGAAGCCGAGGTTGAGCCGCTCGTTGAAGTCCCAGCGGATCGCGGCGATGGGGCGGAGGATGAAGGCGTCCGCGCCGAGGCCCGGCTCGGCGGCGGTGTCGAAGGCGGCGTTCAGCCCGAAGCCCCAGCGGAGCGTCGGCGAGATCCTTCCGACGAAGCCGGTCCGGAGTTCGAGATCGCCGATGCCGGAGAGGTCGTCGCCACCGCTTTCCTGCCACTTCACGGGAACCATCGCCTGGATGCCGACGGCGAGGTCTGCGCGCAGCGGGACGCCCCAGCGGAAGGAGTTTTCGATCTTCCAGATCCCGTCGTCGCTGCCGCGGTCTTCGAAGCTCAGTTCGGTGAGGACGCGGCGGGTGATCAGGGTGGGGTCGTAGTTTTCGATCCACGACCGCTCAGCCGCGTGGTCGAACCACTGACCGGCGGACTCCGCGGCGTGCAGCGGGGAGGCGGCGGCGAGGAAGAGCGGGAGGTGGCGGGCGATCATAGTTCCCCTCAGTTGCCGCTCTCCTTGAGGTGAAGGCGCAGGATGCGGCGGAGCTCTTCCAAGGTCTCCGGCAACTCGCAGGCGCCGTGGGGACCGGGGACGACCTTCTCGGATTCGGCGGCTTTCAAGTGGGAGCTCCAATATTTCACCACGCCGTCGGAACTGAGCGAGCCGTCGCCCTTGCCGCGGTCGCCGAGGATGGTGTGGTAGGGCGCGGTCATCGGTTCAGAGTCGAGCACCTTGAGCGCGGGATTGCTCGGCGAGAGTCCGGTCACGCTGTTCGGCATGCGGCCGGGCTGGCCGGTCGCGATGGCGAGCGAGTCGCCGACCGAGTTGGAAACCACGCTGGTGAGGTCCACCGGCAGTGCGATGAGACGCCGGCCGAGTTCGCCGATGCTGCCGAGGGCCATCTCGCTGCCGCGGTGCGGGGTGCAGATGAAGACCAGGCGGGCGACTTTCGGGTTGGCCTCGAAGGTGGTGGCGCGGTCGATGAGGTCGCCCTTCTTGACCTTCGAGAAGAACTTCGCGGCCTTGTCCTCGCCGATGACGTTCCACGCTTCACGGTCGATGGTGGTGGCCTGCATCCGCGACACCAGGCCGCCCATGCTGTGGCCGACCAGCACGTAGTCCTTGGCGTTCGGATAGAGTTCGCGAACCTTCGCAAGTTCCTCGCGGAAGCGCAGCGCCGAGTAGGCGGGGGGATTGCCGGTGGGGTAGCCGAAGACCCAGCACTGGTAGCGGCCGCGGAGCTCGGGGTCCTTCTCGACCTCGTTGATCACGTTGCGCCACATCTGCGGGGTGGAAATGAGGCCGTGGACGAAGATCAGCGGGATGCGGTCGGGGTCGTACGGCTGGAGCATGTAGAGCCCGGTGGTGCCCATGTGATGGGACACGCGGAGCGCGCCCATCAAGCCCGTCCAGAATTCGGAGCGCTGCGGGTAGTAGGCGAGCGGCGCGGAGAAGTCGGCATCGAGCGTGCGTTCAGAACCTTTGACGCGGGCTTTCGGCTCTTCCGAGGGATCGACCAGCGTCAGGGTGGCGTCGCGGCCCTTGAAATCGAGCACGGCGGTGACCGGCGCGGTGATGCCGGCGATCGGCGGGGCGAAGGGCTCCTTGGGATTCATCTTCCGCACGCCGACCAGCGCGCCGCCGATGCCGTCCTGGCGGTTGTGAACGTCGATGGTCTTGAGCCCGACCTCGCTGGCGGCGGTGAACGAGGTGAAGCGGCCGGGATCCCAGGTGCCGTTGCGGTTTCCCGCGGCGTAGCGGAGCCGCCAGGTGGTGCCGCCGGAGGTGAGGGTCAGCGGACGGTTCCACATCGCGCCGTTGTCCGAGGAACGTAGTAGCAGGACGAGGTCGGTGGCGGCTTTGTTGTAAAGCTCGCGGGCGGCCTCGCGGGATTTCGGGGAATCGAGCAGGTCGTAGGACTCCGCGGCGGACGCGAGGTAGAGGGCCGCGCGTTGCTCGGCGGCCGTGGTCTTGGAGCCGGCCTCCTTCAGGTGGACGGCGGCGGCGCGGTGTTCGGCTTCTTCGGGCGGCAGCGGTTGGCTGACGCAGCCGGCGAGGGCGAGGGTGGCGAGGAGATGGAGGCGCATGATGGGAGTTTGTCGGAGAGTCAGCGGCCTGGCTGGATGCGGGTGATCTTCGATCCCTGGAGACCGAGGCCACCCATCAGGCCGCGCTGGTTGAAGAAGAAGGCGTAGGTGCCGCTGTCGATGGTGGTGGTGGAGAGCGAGGCGGCCTTGCCTTCATCGACGATGACCAGGCTGGGGCTGCTGCCGACTTCCCAGCCGTCGGCGCGGTTGATGTTCGCGAAGGCCTCGTTGTCCATGAGGAAGAGGGCATAGCCGTATTTCTGGACGCCGGCCTGGAGGCCGTAGGACAGGCCGCCGGTCTGGTAGTAATCGCGGATGCTGCCGTCGTTGCGGACCAGCGCGCCGTTGCCGCCCATGCCGCCGAGCATGAAGCCGCCCTTGGTGATGTTCGGGAAGACAAGTACGCCCTTCGCGCGCTGGCCGAGGGCGCGGGCCTTCGGGTTCTGGAGGTAGAGGTCGTTCAGCGCGGCGCGGGAGTCGGCGGCGATCCGCGAGGAGTCGGCGCTGGCGACGGTCGGGCCGGTGGCGCACTGGGTCAGCACGAGCGGCGAGAGGAGCAGCGCGGCGGCGGGGAGGAAGCGGAGCAGGTGTTTCATGGCTTCAAAAGCGAGTTGGGGATTGTCTATCGGATCCCGCGGTCCGACACCATCGCAACTTGTTGCGAAATGCAGCGCGGTTTCCATTCAGTCGAGGAGGGGCGGGCTTCGGCGCGGCCGTCATTCGGCCGGCAGTCAGCGCCTGGGTCGGGTTCAGGGCACGGGCTATTTCGGAAACAGGAAGGTGATGCTGAAGCGGATACCCCACCCGGACCGTGGTCGGCCATTTCGGCGTGGTATCGCGCCCCGGAGAAGGCTTGCACGGGCTGGTCGCCGATCTTGAAGGGCCGGCTGACGATGAAGAGGCAAAGGGAGCAAGGATGGTGGGCGCGGAATTCATGATTCGACCGGGGCTGAAGTCGATGCAAGGGATGGGGTGCGGGTTCACCATTGGAGCGAGCAGGCGATGGTGAAAGTGTCGTTGTCGGAACCAACGTCTTCCTGGGTCCTGATGCCGATGTAGGCGATCTTGAAGCCGAAATGGCGGTTGACCGGGATGCCGGCGCTCAATCCGAAGCCGAGGTTGCCCTTGCGGTCGTTCGCGGAAACCCGGTCGATGGTGGATTCACCTCCGTAGCCGTAGCCGGCGCTGGCACCGATCCACAGGCCGGGCATGAAGTTGTAGATGAGATGACCCTGGCCGATCAGCAGCGGGTCTTCCTCAAGTTTCTTGCCGTTGAAAAACTCGTCGTTGTCGGTGAAGAAGTTCACGGAGGAGGAAAGTTCCATCGTCCACTTGCCGCGGGTGTGGACGACGCCGAATTGCGGCGTGAAGGTGTAGCGGTTCGCTCCGAGATTGATCAGCCTGTCGTCAAAATACTCACCGGTGGGCAAAGTCACGACCAAGCCCGCGCCGACGATAGTTTCGCAGTGAGCCGCCTTACGGTAGTCAATGAAATCTTCCCCTTCGAGCGGCGGCGCGCCGTAAAGATTCACTGCGAACCGAAGGGTGGTGTCGGCCCAACCCTTCCGCTCGATGGCGGCGGGAGCACCGTTGACCAGTCCGTTCCACGAACCGCTCTGATACATTTGAAGAAGGTCGATGCGGGCGGATTTCCCGAGGAGTTCAAACGCGTGGATGTATTTCAAAGCCGCCGTGTTCATCTCGAATTCGCCGTCCTCGATCCGCAGCACTGGATTGAAGAAGATGTCCCCCTCGGTGTAGGCGTAGGCCACGCCGCCGAAGTTGCCGCCGAGCGGCAGGTGGCTCCAGCGGCGTGGTTCGATGTCTTGCGCGAGGCAGGACTGGACGAGGAGGAACCACGCAAGAAGCTTCGGTCCACGGGCGGGCCATCGCCCAAGATGTCTGGTTTCAATCATGCTTCTGTGGCGAGAGGAATACGTTGGGTAGTCCGCCGGTTTGGATGTGGCGGTTGAGGGCGGAAAGCCGCCTGCATGGAGAGCGACGCTGGGGTTCATGGCTCCTCGAGGTTGGACCTGGTTGAAGGTGGGAGCTCTTTCATGCCTGGTAGGCCCTCCCGGATCAGACGGGAGAATTCGGGCGAATCGTTCGCATCCTTCGCGACCTTGTTGATAAGCGAGAGCATTTTCAGGTCCGCGAAGGGCAATCCGCCCTTGGCGATGATGTCGCGCTCATACATCAGCTCATCCCCTTTTCCATTGAGCAACATGCGCCAGTCCCAGCGTGGTCGTTCGCCGGATGAATGCTGCGTGCGGATGCTGGTGGTGCAGTTGGTGGTGATGGCGTTGTACCAGCGCGGATGGTCATGCAGGGTGTTGAGTGCATGGAGGTATTCGACGAAGCGCTCGCGGGCCTGCTCCGGCGTGAGGGTGAGGCGGTAGAGGTAGATGTCCTCATCCTTGCGATAGTTCGTGCGGACTCGGATGACGTCGCGCTCGTCGGCGACGATGTAGGTCAGTGAAAACTGCCGGTAGAGGCCGCCGATGGCGGAATAGGACTGGCCGACCTGCTTGCGCGTCTCGATGGAGAAACAGACCGGGGGAGCGTCGGCAAACTAAAAGCTGACAATGGGATGCGCCATCCAGGGCGATCCCCAATAGTTGATGGCGATGTCGATGCCGGTGATCTGCGAAATTCTAACAACCCGTGTTTCCCAGCGCGGTGTGAAATCGGAGACGGTCCGGTAGTCGCAGTTGCGGACGTTGTGCAGGGTGACGGTGTCTCCGTTGATTTCGGCGCGGGCGAGTTGGGCGACATCGGGCTGCCACTTTCCCTCGTTGCTTGGCTTGATCGTCAGCCACCATGCGAGGACGAGGATGAATGCCGCGAACATTGCTCCGAGTTTTCTCCCGGGTCCGCGCAGGAAGACCAGCGCCGCTATCACTCCGAGCAGGAACCCCCAGGCGACCACGCTTTTCAGAACGGGGAAATCGTAGTGAAGCGCGCCGAAGCTCCAGGCGACGCATCCCAGAGCGACGATCCAGGCGAGCACCCAGCCGACCCGTTTGAGGAGGCGTGAAAGCGGCGTGGCGGCTCCGCGAGGAGCGATCGGTGGTGACGGGGTGGCGGTATCCATGAATCGACGACAGGGTGGTTCGGTTTATTGCCCTGCCGCCGCATTTGCGGGCATCACCTGCAGGGTGATGAACCCTTTTCTGGTAGGAAAATAGCACCGGCCACCGAAGGCCGGCACGACGAGCGAGTTGGGAGTGAGCGGCTCGAAGAACGAGGACTCCGCCAGTTTCTCGCCGGTTGAGGCGTTGTGAAACGTGACCTGCTCCGTGTAGTTGGCCGTGAAAAACGCAAGATTGTTGGGCTGCTTCGAAACGTTCTTTTTCATGTTCGTGAGCACGAGCACCCGTTTGTCCTTGGGGCCATAGGTGGGCTGGAACGTGTTCGTCATGTTGTCGAGCGTGAACACGGTTTTCATATCACCCGTCGCCGGATCAATCTTGATGCCGGCCACCTTGCTGATGCCCATGTCCGCGGAGTAGATCATGCTGTTCTCCTCATCCGCGCAGGCTTTCGGAAGCACGAAGCTCCATTCCCCCTTCTTCAATTCACCAAACGGGAAATGGATCTTCAGTCTTTTGGCGTCATCCACATGGCCGACGGCGACGCTGGAAGCGGTGACCTTGCTTCCCAATCCGTTGAACTGAAGAACGACCCAGTCGCCGATGATGCTGGGGGCGCAGGCGGTGGTCTGGCCTTTCGTGAGGGCCCCCAGGTGCCAGCTGTCGTCCATGGTGAGCGTTTTGGCGGCAGGATCCCAGAACGCGCGACGGCATCCGCTGTCCATGCCGATGTAGATGGCGATTTTGCCTTGGTAGGGCTTGATGATGTGCGGGACGGTGGCGGGTTCGGGAAGCGCGAGCTCGGCGAGGATTTCCAAGGTGTTGGGATCCACGGCGACGAGATGGCTGTTGGGTTGCTTGAGACCCGCTTCCACTCCTTTGATGATGGCGAGCGTGCCCTGCAGTTTGTTGCCGGTCGGCCGCGTCTGGTTCTTGCAGATCAAGGTGCCATCCGGGGCGATGGTCAGGTGCTTGTAATTCGAATCGGCCGCGGGTGCATCGCCCGAAGGCAGGTTGTTCTGCTTGAGGATCAAGCCGGTGTCGCCGTCGATGAGCACGATGCGGTTGGCCCAGGAGAACGCGATGTTTCCGCTGGGCAGGATGTTGAGGTTGGCGGCGCCGATCCAGTTTCCCGATGCGTTCAGGTTGTCCACATAGGTGCGCCAAATCTGTTTGCCCGTCACGCCATCGGCCTTGGCGATATAGGGTCCTGCGGGCGCGGTGCCCTCGAAGGGCGGGTTGTCGCCGCCGACGATGTAGATCTCGCCCGGCTTCCGGTTCACGATGTAGGTGCAGGATTCGTAGGAGTCCTCGCTGCGCCAGGCGTGAACCATGTTAGGCCCGTCCCAAGAGCCGAGGAAGGTCGCCGCCGGGAACACTCCGCTGCGTTGCGCGTCGGCGATCTCCGCGCCGTTGAGAGTCGGAAAGTAACCGGGCGTGGCGAGTTTCTGGCACGCCTCGAACTCCTTTTGGTAAAGCCCGACGTCGCCGGGCAGCGGGCCGTTGGCGGACTTCTCGTTGTCTGTCAGGCCGATTTGCGAAAGGCGGTGATCGATCTTCGGCGCGGCGACGGTCCAGAGGAGCTTGTAGGCGACGATGCCGATAACGGCACCGACGGCGAGGGAGATGGCGGCGGCTTTTTTCATGGGGTGACTAATTTCCGGGCTTCCGGGATTCGAAGGCTGCCTTCGTGGTGTATTCGCCGCGCGGATAATACGGCCCCATCACCTTCTCCTCGTCACCGGGCCGGGTGATGAGATCGGGGCGCTCTTTCCATTCGGCGCTATTGGCCATGATGCGGAGCATGAGCATGGCGAAGTCCTGGCGATTGCGTGCGTCATTCAGCCCCTCGCCGCGCTCGGGCCACTCCAGCCATGCCACGCCGTTTTCGGGTGTCGCGTTCTTCGGGCGGTCTTCCTTGCGGCTGCACACGATGGTGTAATTGCGCTCCGCATCGAGCGGGATTTGCAGGTCGGTGAGACCATCCGCGATGTGGCCGGTGGGCGCCGCCTCGCAACTCACCAACGACCAATACTGCGTCTGCGCGTCGGGCATGATCTCCAGCCCGCGACCACCGGCACCGGCGAAGGTGTTAGGGAAGGTCGGCATTTTGCCGCGCATCACATAGACCGGGCCGAACTTGCGGGAGAGGAAGGTGATCATGTATTGCGTCGAGGGATCGCCACCGCCGTCCATCGCGCCTTCATACGGGATCTTCGCGCGCGCTTCGGGCGTCTTGAAGGCGCCGAGGATCGAATACGGGAGCGTCCAGTATTTCTCCCACCGCGGCGTCTTGCGCGCGGGCGCTGTCGCGGGGTCGAGGGTTGGATCGTTGTCCTTCGCGTTGACGATATCGATCCATTGTTGGTCGTTGAGCGGCTGCTTGGTGTTTTCGTTCATCGGCAGCGCGAAATGTTTCATGACGCCCGCCGCATCGAGCTTCGTGCCATCGGCAAGAGTGCCTTCGTAGTTGGGCAGCCCGCGAGCACGCGACGGCTGGTCGGCCGGCCCCCAACCCGCTCCGTCCTGGCCCTGGTCGGCCATGTAAATGCGGATCACCAACTGCAACTCGCCGCCCTCCTTGCCGGCGTAAAGCGTGTTCGGTTCGCGCTTGGCGGGAGCATCCGCGGCGACGATGCGCACGGTGTAATCGCGCTGGTCGCCGAGGCGCGGGTTTCCGATCACATACGGATTCGTCGAACCCTCGTCCGGTGCGATGTCTTTCCCGACAATGTCCTCGCCGATGGATAGGAAAGTCTGCCCGTTCCAGCGGTAGAGAGCGTATTTGAAATAGCGCGCGCGGGGATACTCGCCCTTGAATGTTAGAGTCGCACCCGCCGGGAGATTCATCCGCGAAAGGAAGTAGGTGGACTGCGTGTCCGGCCAGAGATTCGGGTTCTGGAACGGCTTCGGGTATTCGAGGTAGTTCCAATACGAATAGCCGCGCGGACCGTTGAAGAACGGATCGCTGCCGTAGCGGTCGTCGGTGCGGATGACGGTCTCCAGTGATTTGTCGCCGATGCGCTTGGCCCGCGCGGATTCGAGATTTGCGACCGGCACGATGCCCGGCGGCTTCCACTCGCCCTTGCCGGGTGGCAGCACAGACGGTTGCTCCGTCTTCGGCCAGTAAAGGCGCATCACCATGAAGATCGGTCCGTTGGGCGCGGGAAGCCAATTGGCTTCCTTCTCTTTCCCCGGCGAATCCCACTGGATATAGATCGTCAGCGAGCCGTCCGGATTCTTCTTCAGCTCCGGCAACATCGGCGCATTGATGAGGTAACGCTTGATCGGGTTCTCAACGAGGAACTGCGAGTTCGCATCATACATCGTGATCGACCAGAACGCGTTGGCAGGGGGCAATTCCCCCGCCTTGAACGTCACCTGATAGGCATGCTTGCTGCCGTCGAGCGGGTGTCCGTTTTGATCCAGTTTGGCAAAGGGATAGGTCGCCTCTTCGGAATCATTGCCATAGATGCCGGCACGCGAGCCGACCGCGCGCAGCAGGAAATTGCCGTTGAAGAATTCGCGCGAACCCGCCGCGCCGCCAATGCGCCAGCCGTTCACCTCGGTGCCGAGATTGTCCACCGCTTGGTTGATCTTCCCGAGCGCCGCCTTCACGCCATCGCCGAATGCGGCTTTGAGTTCCGGCGAAAGCTCCTGCATCTTCATTTTCTTCTCCGGCCCGATGCCGATGCTGGCGAAGCGCTCGCGCAGCGCCTTCTCCCCCGCTGCCGGACCGACCGGCGGCAGGTAGCCGAGCAGGTAATCGAGCATTACCGGGAAGCCGGTCGAAAAAATCTCCTGCGGCGCGGGAGGCCACTGGATCTCGGGCGCGGCTGGCGGCGCGGGCTGTTTGAGAAAGGCCGAAAGCGTCTGCACCTGGTAGCCCGCCTGCACCTTCTTCACGTTCTCGATGTCGCCTGCGTTGAAGAGTTGCGTGCGGAAAAGGATCAGCGAGAACGGCGACTCGCAGCGGAACACCTGCTTGATCCCCGCGGGCTTTTCCCCTTTCCAGCCGGGGCCGGCGATCAGGAAGCAGCCCGCTTCATTGCCCGTCGTCCGCGTGCCGAGGTAGCCGTAGTTGTGGGTGTACATGTCCACCATCTGCACGCTGAAGTAGCGCCCCTTTTCCACCTCGGGCGTGCAGATTACCAGCGGTTCGACGCGCAGATCGGCGCCCAGCATGGAGTAGGGCGTGTCGCTGTTCGGTGTCTGCACGACGCGATCATCCGAGGTGTAAACACGCGCGTCGCTGTGCAGCACGTTCATCGGGCCCTTGTAGCCCTTCGCCTTCGGATCGAGGAACGAGTCGTGGAAAACTTTGTAGTTCATCATCAGCGGAAACCCGTAGATGTAGGCCTCTTCCGCGATCGCTTTCGTGCCGGCGGCGTCCGCTTCCCGTGCGAACGCAGGAGCTGGCATCGTCCCGAGGACCATCGCCAGCAGTGCCCGGGAGGTCCGCCGGCATGCCGCGAGCACGTGGAGTAAGTGACTCATTTTTAGTCGCTTTCTTTATCACGCATCGCCGCGCGCCGCCATTAGACCTTGGTTAAACGCCTGCCGAGTTCCCGCCGTCCAGTTTCTCCGCGGCCCGCACCAGGTCGGCGAGCGAGAGGACGCCCATTTTTGCCATCACGCGGCTGCGGTGGATCTTGATGTTCTGCTCTCCCGTCCCGAAGTGGGCGGCGATCTGCTTGTTGAGCATGCCTTTGACCACGAGGGCCATGACCTCCTTTTCCCGCGGGGTAAGCGTGGCGTGGCGCGTGGCCAGGGCCTTGTGTGCGGATTGTTCCGCCGCGAGTCTGGCTGCGGTTTTCAATGCCGTGCGGACCGCCCGCAGCAGGTCGGCGTCGTTCACGGGTTTGGTGAGGAAATCGGTGGCGCCAGCCTTGACCGCCCGCACGCTCATCGGAATGTCACCGTGAGCCGTGAGGAATACGATGGGGATTCGCAGGCCGCGTTGCGCGAGGAGTTGCTGGAATTCCATGCCGTCCATTTCGGGCATGGCGACGTCCAGAAGCAGGCAGGCGGTAGTTTCAGCATCGCATCCGGCAAGGAATTCGCGAGGGGATGCGAACGGCCGGGCGTCGAAGCCTTCCGCCCGCAGGAGTCGGCAAAGGGCTTTGCGCATCCCGGGTTCGTCATCGACGATGTAGATGGTGTCAGGTTCGGCGCTCATGCGGCGTGAAGGTTCGTTGCCGGAATCTCTATGTGAAATACCGCGCCCTGTGCGGGAGGGTTTTCGGCCCAAATGCGGCCGCCATGCGCGGCGACGATGGAACGGCTGATGGCAAGGCCGAGTCCAAGACCGTCGGGTTTGGAGGTGTTGAACGGCTGGAAGATCTTTTCGACATCCTCCGGTAGTCCCGGGCCTTCATCCCTGACGGTCAGGCGGACGGAGTCGCCGGATCGTGCCGTGGAAAGATGGATGTGGCGTGTTTCTGGTGCCTGGAGGGACATGGCGTCGGCCGCGTTGAGCAGCAGGTTGAGCAGCACTTGTTGAAGTTGAATGCGGTCACCCATCACCTGCGGCAGTCCGGAAGCCATGGAGAATTTCGTGGTGACTCCGCGGGCGGCCAGATTGTGTTGAGCGAGGGCCACGGCTTCATCGACGATCTCATTCAGGGAGACGGGCGTCGTCTTCGTCCGGCCGCGCTTGAACAGGGAACGGAGGCGCTCGATCACTTGCCCGGCACGCAGGTCCTCATCGACGATATCCACGAGGATCTCCCGCACCTCATCGAGGTCGGGAGGGGTCCGGGCGAGCAGGCGCTGGGCGGCTTGCGCGTTGCTGAGAATGATCGCCAGCGGTTGATAGATTTCGTGGGCCAGCGAGCCGGAGAGTTCGTTCAAGGTGGTAACCCGCGAGAGGTGGGCGAGCTCATCCCGATGCCGGGCCGCATCCTGTTCGGCCAGGATGCGACTCGTGATATCGACGGAAACCCCGCGCATGCGGACCGGTTCACCGTTTGGCGCGAATTCGGTTTTCCCGCGCGCGCTGATCCAGCGAGGCACCTCGTGTGAGGTTTTAACCCGGTATACCGCTTGGAACCCGCCGCTCCCGGCAAACGCCCGTGTGATCCGCTCGGAGACCGTTTTCCGGTCGTCTTCGTGGAGCGTGTCGAGAACGCTTTGGATGCCGATCGCTTGTGCTGGCGGGATTCCATAAAGTTCGCGCCCGCCCGGACTGACCCAGATCGTGTCGCGGGGAATATCCCATCTCCAGAGAGCCAGTTCACCGGCACCTGCGGCGAGGCGCATGCTCTCGGCGTTTTCGCGGACCTCGGCGGCGAGACGGGCGGCGTGAAGCATGTCGCGGCTCAGTTCGAACTTCATCGCCGCGATCACGAAGAGGAACGAGAGGGTGATGAAATACGGAACCTGCGCCTTGCCCTGGTGGATGAGAACCCCGTTGACCGTGCAAGACAGGATGAAGAGCACCACCCCGACCGCCATCACCGGAGGGCGCCGCTTTTCGCCGCTGTCATCCCGGCGCTGCAGGCGAACGGCCGCGTCGATCACAAAGGCAAGGAGCAGAAGGCCGCTTGCATTGCCAAGGAACTCCCAGGGTGTCGGAATTCCCCTGGGGTCATGACGGTTTCCCCCAAAAACACCACCGGCTCCATGGCCGTGATCTCCCGGAAGTTGAAGGTCGGGCCGGGGACGAACGCCAGCACGAGGATCAACAACCGCAATCCGATCAAGCTCCAGACCAGCCACCAGCGTCCGGTCTGGTAGTAGGACTGCACGAAGCCGACGATGCAGAGGATGATGACAAAGAAGGCGAGATGTCCCCAGCGGTGCAGCGCAAGGAACCCGGCCGGCTCCTGAGCGCGCATCATGGCGGACTCGATGCATGCCAACAGGGCCACGGACAGGGCCGTGCCCGCGAACCACAGGCTGGCCTTCGATTCGCGGTTCCAGCACCACGAGAGCAGATGAACCATGGCGAGAGTCACGCAGGACGCCGCGGCGGCAGACCAGATGACGGTCGTTGGATTCATGGTAAATCTGCTAGAGCATGGCTGATCCGCGAGGTGAAGGCATCCGCGATTGAAGCGGAAACATCCGGCTTCACGAGCTCCTGGTGTTCCCGGGCGGTGACAGGAACACCCGTGCCAGCCCGCCGGTTCCGAGATGACGGTTGAGGGCGGAGAGCAGATTGTAGAAGAGCAAGGCACCCGTCACACAGATCGTGTTCGCCCAAACGTGTGGCATGTCGCGGTGTTGGAAGACCTTCATGAGGGCGGGGCCGAAGCCACCCTCCTCGTGCCGCGATTCGAAAGCTTCAGTTCGTGTTTTAGTTTATCCTGGATGCTCATGTTTCCGGGGTGGAGGAAATGAAGTCGATCAGTCGGACTTTTGGATGCCCGGCGGTTTCCACGTGCCTTCGCCGGGCGGGAGGATCGAGGGTTCGCGGGTCTTCGGCCAGTAGAGGCGCATTGTGAGGAAGACCGGGCCGTTGGGAGCGGGCAGCCAGTTGCTTTCCAGCTCGGGGCCGGGGCTGTCCTTGCGGATGTGGATCGTCAGCGAACCGTCGGCGTTCTTCTTCATGCCGGGCAGCATCGGGGTGTTGATCAGGTAGCGGTCGAGCGGGTTCTTGATCAGCAGCTGCGTCTTGCCGTCATACATCGTGACCGACCAGAAGGCGTTGACCGGCGGTAGCTGGCCGGCGGGGAAGGTCAGGGTGTAGTTGTGCTTCGAGGTGTCGATCGGGGTGCCGTCGGCGGTCGTCTTAGTCATCGGATACATCGCCTCCTCGGCGGCGTTGCCGTAGATGCCGGCCTTGGCGGCGGCGGCGCGGAGCAGCCAGTCGCCCTTGTAGAAATCCCGGTCACCGAAGGAGGCACCGACGCGCCAGCCGTTGATCTCCTTGCCGATGCTGGCGACCTTCTCCGCGACCTTCTTTTCGCCGGCCTTGAGTCCGAGCACGACGGCGGCCTTGTGCTTGGGCGAGAGCTCCTTGAAGTCGAAGCTCTTGCCGGCTCCGATGCCGATGCGGGCGAGTTTCGCACGGATTTCCACCTCCTCCGGTCCGGGCGGCGCGAAGCCGAGCGCGAGGTTGAGGTATTCGAAGAAGTTCGTCTTCACGAGTTCCTTGTCGACCTTCGGGAAGTCGATGGCCGGCGGTGCGGCAGGCGCGGGCTGGCCGGTGAAGGCGGAAAGCGGGCGGGCCTGGTAGGCTTTCTGGATCGCCACCACGTTCGGCAGGTCATCCGGCTGGAAGAGCTGGGTGCGGAAGATCGCCATGCCGAAGCGGCTGGAGCTGCGGAAGACCTTCTTGATGCCGGCGGGCGCCTCGCCTTGCCAATCCGGGCCGGCGATCAGGTAGTCGCCGGCGGCGGTGCCGGTGGAGCGGCTGCCGATGTAGCCGAAGATGAAGGTGTTCGAATCGCAGAGCTGGACGGAGTAGTAGCGCGGGGCCTCGACGGCGGGCACGGAGATGACGATCGGCTCCGCGCGGAGGTCGAAGCCGATGGTGGAGTAGGGTGTGTCGCTGTTCGGCGTGATGACGGTGGTGTCCTGCCAGGTGAAGACCCGCGCCTCGCTCTTGATGGTGTTGAAGGGCACCTTGAACTCGGGGGACGACGCATCGATGAAGAAGTCGTGCATCACCGCGTAGTTCATCACCAGCGGCAGGCCGTAGACGAAGCCTTCCTCGGCGATCGCTTTGACTTCATCGAGTCCCGGTGCGGCGATGCCGGCCGCTTTGTCCGCGGCGGCGGCCTGGTTGATGGGGTCGTTCTTTTTGCAGGACGCGAGAAGGCCGGCGGTCATTCGCGTCAGGTTAAGCCACAACGCGCTGACTGACAGTGAATTAAAACGGAAAAAAGTCCGAATTATGTGTTGACAGGGTGAGCGAGCCGGCAAGCTCGGCATGTCTAAGACTTCACCCGCCGG
>JBIPNO010000173.1:0-6820 GCA_044372775.1 Haloferula sp. | reverse complement strand
CGAAAACACTGTGAATTGTGACGTTCGCGTTTTAGATTCTCAGGAGAATGTTGCGACAACTGGTGCGTGATCGCTTACTTCCCATGAGTCTGGAAAGTCGGCGATGCCACCTTTGATGTGGATCAACTCTTTGCCCAATTCCTCTGTGGCAAAAATGAAGTCGATCTGCTGAACCGCAGCATTTGGGCTGTTGCCGTTCTTATGCGTCCACATATGGCCGCATCCAGGGTTGCCGTTGCAGTTAGCGCATCGTTCAAGTGGTGCTCGTTCGTCTCCAGTCCATTCGATGAGATCAATCAACCCGAGTCGATCAAACTTGTAGGAAGCGTGTTTCGGCCACAGGTTTATGTCGCCGGCGACTATGACTCGGTCACCGCGGTCTGAGTCAAGAAGAGGACTGATTGTTCGGATGAGCACCGAGACGGAGTGGTCTCCGTGTCCGCAGGATGCACCGGAACTGTCAACAGTCAGTCCATACATTCCGACGAGAGTCGCCCATCGGTGCCCTTCAATTATGACGTCGGCAATTTGGAGGACCGCATCCCATGGTGCGTTCAGTGAGTGGGTCTTGCGTTTGACCGATACTTCGGTGAGAGGCCGAAGTTCAATGCCGCGGGCGGCGAGCACAGTTCCCCAACGGCGTCGAGGACCGATTCCATCCGGTGTCCATTGAGCGGACCATCCGGGCGGGATCCCAGTCTTTGGCACGTTGGCCTCGGTCAAAACCATAAGGTCAGCGCCGATCGAATCTTCGGCCCATTTCCAGAGATCTTCCCGGGGTTTTTTGGGAGCCACGGCTTGCTTCATATTCCACGTCGCGACCTTGATCATCCGCCAAAACCTTTCGCCATCGCCTCAAATCAGACTACAGCGAGTTTCAGAGAGGGCCATTGAGAAAGTTTCCAACCGCTGTTGGCGGATTTCCTGAAGATGAAACGGTGCTTTTAGTTGATGTCGAAACTAGAAGTCCGGCAGGATTAGGAATAGTCGTTGAATAAGGGGGCGGATCAACGCATGGCGAATTCAAAAGTCATCGTGCAATACGGCCAGTTGGTGGTGGCGGAAGCGGACAACAACACCTGGTCGGTTCAAGGGGTAGGGGAGATTGAACGCTTCGACTCGCTCGTCGAAGCACTAACTCGATTTGATGGTGCTCTGAGTCAGCAAGTGTTACCCGAAGCTCATCTAGTTTGGCCTTCGGATCAAGAAGCAACACTTGATTTACTCGCTTCCGATGGTTTCGAGGAATTTGGAGTCACAGTCCAAGGCGGGTTCGCCCTGGTCGACTCTCATTGGATCCCTTGTGAGTTTCTGGACTTTTACGGCGGAGATATTGATGCCCATCTAGAGGTAGCGGCGTCGGTGAATTGGACGACGGGCTCGAGGGATTACTACGCCTATAAAGACATATTTATCGTCACTGAAAGGCGTCCCGAAAAGGGTGTCACTTATGAAATTGAGTATGACCTTCCAGAAGACGAGGATTACGACGAGGTTGACGACGGAGAAATTGAATTCGCAAGGTTTATTGGCCTGAACAAATTGGATCGCGACGAGTGGTTTGATTTGCCGGAGGATGCGCTCAAGCTCTGCGATCTCACGAGTTGGTGGGAATATGGCGAATGTGAGATCGCCGAACTTGCGGTCTACTCATCTGACTTGAATGGTGAATTGAGCGTTCTCGTTGTAGATCTCAACCGAAAAAAAGTCATTGGAAAATTCGCCTCTCTGCGAGATGTCGTCGATTCGATGACGATTGAGGATGGTGTTCGATACAACCTCGTATCAGACACACTGAATGAGTGGTGGGGTTGGAATCTGGACTCCCCGGAATTCGATTTCTAGAAGTCAGAAATCAACTCAAATCTGGAATTACGAGTCCAGGCAACGCTGGCGGATCTATCCGGCCGGGGAACGGGACAACAACACCGTTGTCTGCCTCCAGCGCAGCGTCGCCGTCAAGCGAGATCCCGTTGACTGATGTCGGAACATCATCTTCTGTGCCGAGCAAGAGTTGCTCATGAGCGAGACTTTGGATCTCAAGTAGAAATTCATTTGCTGGACGGTCTTCATCTTGGACGAATCGTTCGCGCATATCGCTCGTTCGAATGATGTGCCGAAGGACAAAATCACTGAGATCCTCGAGACTGGCGAGCGGGTCATCGGCCATCTCACGCATCGACTCTTCGAATCCAACGGGGGCGAGGATTAGCAAATCATCGAGGCAGTCCACCAACTCATCAAGGTGGGCCAACTCGATGATCCGAGCGAAGGCTGGCGAGATGGTCTCGACGAGTTCGAGCAGCGAAGTGTCGTCAGACGATTCGAACTCGTTCAGGCGCTCGTTAGAAGCGGCAAGAAGGTCGGGGCGCGACATCCGATCAATGAGACGTTGAAAGAAGGGGTAGTTCGACGAACCGAATTGCGATTCGAACGGCGACGCACCTTCGATTCGCTCGATTTTGATCTTCGTTGGCCTCGGTTCGTAGACACCAACGAAGGCCGCGATTGCTTCAGTGAGAAGGTCTTGGTGAAAGAGTCCGAGTCGATCCGGACCGTGAAGGATTTCAAAGTTCCCAAATCCGGACGCTTCAGAGAACCCGGCGGCGAGAAGACGATCGACTCGCGGTTGATCGATTTCCTTTTTCCAATAACTGAAGTCTTTGCGGGCTTCGATTTTGAGTGAGCCTTCATTGGTGAGCAGCATTTGCAAGTAGGTGGGAGCTCCTGAGAGCAAGTCCCATTCGGCTGTGCCTTCAAGAACGGTGATCGACTCACCGAGAATTGAACGAGCGTGGAGGTCGGCGAGGACAGCGTGCGCGATACCTGAAGGCGGATCAGACCAGCGCAGTTTCGGCGCAGGAGGTAGATCGGCGTTCAGATCCCTTTCATCGCCCGTGAGGTGAGTGATGACAAGCTCATCAAGCTGATCAAGTCGAGCGTGGCATCTTGTGCAGTCGTCGGTAGCGGCTAGAGCCTTCAGGTCCAGCCATGTCTGCACAGCGACAAGCGGAACGTCGTTGATGGCGACCCCTAATTCTCGCAGGGTGTTTGATGCCCACGAAAGATCGATGATGACGTAGGTGGCATCGTCATAACTCGTGTCGAGCGAAAGTGACCAGGCGCGTCCTTGGTCGATTGTGCGCCTGAACTCATAATCGGGATGGAGTGGCTGGTTCCATCGTAAGAAGTGAGTCGACGCCGGCCGGTGAGATGCGCAACCAAAGAGATTCGGAAATCCAGGGACGAGGATGGTTTCACCGCCGCCGGTGATCGCTGCTTCACCAGAGATTTTTTGTCCGGTAGCCCGCAGTGCCTTAGCGAGACCTCGCCGCCAGCCTGAAGGTTTGCGATCTCGCTCAAACGACTCATCGCTATCTGGATTGTTCATGTTCCGCCTCCGCCGAGAGCAATTTCCTCTGATCACGATAGGCGGCCAAACCGACTTTGGCACTTGAGTCAGGGGTCGCAGGAACAGAGGCGAAGACGATGGCCCGTTGATTAGCGTTTGACCATGGCAAAAGCAGGCGGGCATCTCTTCATCATCAATGGCGACGTACAGAAACTGGCGTGTGATGCGTGGCTCTTGCCTACGGATGAATATCTGACGGTGACTCCGTCGTTTGCTGCTGCGATCCAGGACCGAGTTACCCCCTATAGCGACGGAGATTTCAAGGTCGAGAACTTCACGTGGGATGGCTCGGCCATTGGAATCTGCAAAGAAGCAGCGGACGGGGAGCCTGCAATTTGGCTTGCAGACGTAGGAGTAGCGCCCTTCGACGCAAAGTCAGCTGAATCCGTGGTGAACAGGGAAGTGTTGGAATGGTTTGGCCGGCGCGCTGGAGAGTTCGTGCGACTTGCAGCGGCCGAGGCGACAACTCGCGGCGTCATTCGCCCGATCGTTGCTCTTCCAATCATCGGATCTGGAGATGGTGGACTTAGCGAACATCGCGGGAAGTTGTTGAAGGGTCTCTTGTCTGCAATTTACGAGGCATTAGAGACAACCGATTGCGATGTGGTGTTGGTTGCATGGGGACGAGTTGCTTACGCAGCCGCACAACAGGCTCGGCGAAATCTGATGGAGTCTGCTCACCCAAGTGACCTCTTCGAATTAGAGGAACGTCACCTCAGCGAAGCAGAACGATTAGCTAGTGAGGCGAAGAATGGGAACCTTGTGGTGTTCATCGGCGCCGGAGTCAGTGCGCAAGCCGGATTGCCTAATTGGCAATCACTTCTCGATGGAGTCGCCAAAAATCTTGAATGGACTGGCAATATCGAGGAACTGCACCAACTCGATGAACGCGATCAGGCAACTGTGCTCGCGAAATTCGCTTCGGGGCCCGAAAAGTTCGATCAAGCAGTAGCGAGGGCACTTGAAGGAAATTCGTATGCCTTGCTTCACGGATTGATTTCGTCGCTTCCGGTCGACGAATTTGTGACCACGAATTTCGACACACTTTTTGAGCAGTCCGCGGAAACTGGTGGGCGAACCCTTCGGGTCCTACCCAGAGATTCGGTAGAAGCTGGCCGCCGCTGGCTGGTGAAGATCCATGGTGATCTCGGATCTGACTTGGTGCTCACACGGTCGCAGTACATCGGTGCGGGATTTGAAAAGGGTGCGTTACTCGGGTTGGTTCAAGCGTTGCTGCTGACGAGACACATGCTGTTTGTTGGATATGGCCTTCGAGACGATGACTTTCATGCGCTCATGCATGAAGTGCGGTCTGCTTTTGACTCGGCGAAGAAACCAGAAAAACTCGGAACGGTTTTGAATCTTTTCGAGAACGAAGCATTTACGTCGCTCTGGAATGATCTCTACGTCGGGTCATTTGGAGAATTTGGGGACGGAGACAAAGCGGTACGTGAAGCGTCGCGCAAACTGTCGATTTTTCTTGATTACGTTGGGTTCCTCTCTGCGAGCAAGATCTCTTTTCTTCTTGAGAAAACCTATGACGGACTTGGATCAGGCGAGATGGAAGAACTTGTGTCTGCGATACGCGCGCTCAAGCGTGTGAAGGAAAACTTTGACCTTGATGAGGGACTGAGAGCGGAACTCAACGCCTTTCTCGCTCGCTTCGAAGACGTCGTTTGAGTTGTCAGTTACGGCTGCGCCTTGGTGACGTCGGGTGTTTTGGATGCCCATGTTCCATCTCCGACGGTTTTTTCAGAGCTCAGTCAATAAGAGTCGCTGACCTCGGAGTCGTGAGGTAATTAATCCAGGTTGCGTTGACATACGTCGGAAGGTCAGAGACCTCAGAGCCTTTAGCAAAGATTCAGTTAACTGCGTCATGCCTGTGTTGACCTACCGAATCCGAATCCTGCGTATTGAGTCATCGCTTCCACTACCGGGACATCGTCTGCGTGGAATTCTTCGAGTTCGTCATCGGTAATGACTCCATCGGCGCTAACCCGAACCGCCATCCGGGCGTACATCTCCTCAAAGAGATTTCGCACGAACCGACCATTCCCGATGCGGATATTCGCTGGCGAATTAGAAATGAACGATCGGAGAGCGTCTTCCACTTCGATGGAGACTCCGATTCCGTGCTGGTTGGCTAGGCCCTTGAAGATTTCGATCAAGTCCTCATCGGGATAGTCAGGAAATTCAATAAATCTTTGGAACCTTGATCGCAGTCCTGAGTTCATCGCAATGAAATTCGACATCTCGTCGGTGTAGCCGGCAACGATAACGGCCAACTCCTCACGATGATCTTCCATCTCCTTGACCAGGGTAGCGACCGCTTCAGACCCAAAGTCATTTCCATGGCCGCTTGTGAGAGCGTATGCCTCGTCAATGAATAGCACGCCGCCTAGAGCGTTTTGGACGACGCTCTGGACTTGGATCGCGGTCTGACCGACATAGCCGGCAACAAGGTCGGCTCGTTGGACCTCCACAAGGTGGCCACGCGGCAAAAGCCCGAGGCCTCGATAGATGTCAGCGAGGATTCGAGCCACTGTTGTTTTGCCGGTTCCTGGATTACCGGTGAACGCGAGGTGAAGTCCTACCGGTACGACCGGAAGATCACGCTTGGATCGCTCGTCGTTCAGTCGATGGATTTCGACGAGAGACGCCACAGTCTGCTTGACCGAAGCGAGCCCGGTGAGTTTGCGAAGGTCCTCCAGAGCTTGATCCAACGTCCGCTCGGGCCTCGAATCCAAGGAGTCTTCGCGTTCGAGATCACTGTCCGAGCTTGACTGAGCCCTTATTGCCAATTCGACCTTAAGAAAATCGGCGAGCGCCTCTCGAGCTGTATCTGCAGTGCCGCAGCGCAAGAGGAATTCAGTGGCCTCTTCTGAGATCGTAGGCGAAATAGCTGCAGATCCAGGGCTACCAAGCACCGCGGAAATCTCTGGCAGAGACTCCGAATCAACGAAGTTTCGGATTTCGCTTCTTCCTAAAAGTGCAGCGACGATGTGACGACATTCAACTTGCTCATCGCTGTTGCGTTTGGCAATGGCGACCGAATCATCCTTTAGTGAATCGGAGAACCTTGTCATTAGTCGGCAGCTCTCTCACCACCGAACATTTTCTGGAGTTCGTCATCCCATTCGTCCGCGCCGAGCAAGACGCTTGCGACTGTACTCATCAACTCATCTGGGTCGAGGTAATCGCCAAGCAGATCGTGCTCAAGGATGATCATCACGTTTTTGCGGTCTTCCTCAATGACTCGCAGGTGAGCAAAGTATCGCTCTTGACCCGATGTGGCGACCCACTCAAACAACTTTGCTGTTGGCTTCACCTTGGTCAGAACCGGCGACCACACCTTGACGATGGTTGAGTCGTCTCCCCAACTCTTAACAGTCACAAATCCGATCGAGC
>JBIPNO010000191.1:0-6841 GCA_044372775.1 Haloferula sp. | reverse complement strand
CCGGCGGGTGAAGTCTTAGACATGCCGAGCTTGCCGGCTCGCTCACCCTGTCAACACATAATTCGGACTTTTTTCCGTTTTAATTCACTGTCAGTCAGCGCGTTGTGGCTTAACCTGACGCGAATGAGTCCGAACCGAAGGCCTGTCCGAGGTTGCACGGGCGGAGCTGATGGCTTTGATGCGGGAGTTTCAAGAAGCACAAGCTCGCCGAGGATTTACCAAGGAGCACCCAGATTATCTTTCAAGGCGAACCGCCATTGTCGACAGATACTCTGAACTAGCCCGAGCGCGGACGACTGAAGGAGCTGCAGGGGGGGAATCAGACGCCGAGGCCGCGGAGTAACGGCCAAGCGATTCGTTGCTTGAGATCGCCTGTGAAAGTTTGAATAGGGGCTTGGGCGGCCCGCCCGTAGCCAGCCCCGGCGATCCGATTGCGGGCGAGCCGCCCGCTCCCCTCTTTGCCCGGGTTGAACCATGGCCTTTCTCAAAAGCTCCGGATTCAGGTTCCGCAAAAGGTCTGGTAGCGCGGCGAGCCGGGGGGCGGGGGCGTGGTGAACTCGTCGTCCTCGGGTTCATCGAAGGGTCGGGTGATCGCGGCGAGGAGCTTGTGGAAAGGTGCGAGGTCGGCGTGCAAGGTGGCGGCGTCGAGCACTTCTTCGACCTTGTGATTGCGCGGGATGACGCGGGGATTGGCGGATCTCATCCGCCGCAGGACTTCCGCCGGGCTTTCGGCTTGGCGGGCCAGGCGGGACTGCCAGGCGGCGTGCCAGTCGATGAAGACTGGATCCGGGAACGCGGGAGCTTCGAGGGCCGCCGCGCTGGAGAGGATGCTGAAGGTGCCGGTGAAGTCCTGCTTGTTCTCCTGCATCCAATCGAACAGTCGCTGGATGAAGGCGAGGTCGTCGGGTTCGGAGTTGTGGATGCCGAGCTTCGCGCGCATGCCATCGAGCCAGTGGTTCTGGAAGATTCCCTGGAACTGGTGGAGGGCCTCGTTGGCGAGTTCGACGGCCCGTTTCCCGTCGTCGTGGAGCAGGGGGATCATCGCCTCGGCCAGGCGGGCGAGGTTCCAGCGGGCGATCGACGCTTGTTGGGCGTAGGCGTAGCGGCCGCCGTGGTCGATGGAGCTGAAGACGGTGTCGGAGTGGTAGGCATCGAGGAAGGCGCAGGGGCCGTAGTCGATGGTCTCGCCGGACAGCGCCATGTTGTCGGTATTCATCACGCCGTGGATGAAGCCGACCTGCATCCACTTCGCGACGAGGGCGGCCTGTCGCTCCATCGCGGCATGGAAGAAGTCGAGGTGGGAGGCTTCCGCGAGATCCGGGAAATGGCGGCGGCGGGTGTGGTCGGCGAGGGCGCGAAGGGCGTCGTGGTCCTCATGGGCGGCGGCCCATTGGAAGGTGCCGACGCGGATGTGGCTGGCGGCCACGCGGGTGAGCACGGCGCCGGGGAGTTCGTCGCTGCGGTAGACGGTCGCACCGGTGGTGGCCACCGCGAGGCTGCGGGTGGTGGGAATGCCGAGGGCGTGCATCGCCTCGCTGATCAGGTATTCGCGGAGCATCGGGCCCAGCGCCGCGAGCCCGTCGCCGCCGCGCGAGAAGGCGGTGCGGCCGGAGCCCTTGAGCTGGATGTCGAAGCGCTCGCCGGCGGGAGTGAGCTGCTCGCCTAACAGAATCGCGCGGCCATCGCCGAGGGTGGTGAAGTGGCCGAACTGGTGGCCGGCGTAGGCCTGGGCGATCGGGTTCGCGCCGGGCGGGAGCAGGTTGCCGGTAAAAAGGGCGGCTTGGTCCGGCTGCCGGAGGCTTTCCGGATCGAGCCCCAGCGAGACCGCCAGCGCGTCGTTGAAGACCGCCAGACCGGAGCTCCTCGCCGGGGCGGGCGCGGCTTTCCTGAAGAACAGTCCGGGCAGCCGGGAATAGGAGTGGTCGAGATTCCACCCGGCGGAGGTGGGGGATTCCAAAGGATCGGCGCTCATGGGTGCAGGGGCTACATCGCACTTCCGCCCGGGGGGTCAAGTGCCCGGTGCCATCGAACGCGAGGGGGCCGGGATAGCGTTGATAAGATCGGCGGTTCCCGCCTACCCCGTGCCATTCAGACCCCGCGTGCGAATGGACGCTCACGACGCTGCCTCTAAAGCGTTCTGCAGGAACATCGAGGCAATCAATGTTACGCGGGGGAGAATCGATTGGGGAGCGGTGCGATTCAAGCCATACTCCGAACGCCTTGCTGGAACGCCGTCCCGGAGACCTCCTGGATGCCAGCCCAGGCTGGAATTATCAGTCAATGCCATCACCCGAGGACTCGGACCAGGAAAGTGAGCATTGAGACCCCTAATAGTAGGATCACCATCCATGAAACTTCTCCATTTTGCCCCACCCGTCCTAGCCCTGGCCATCTGCGCCACATGGCTCGGTTCGCAGCGCAGCTCGATCAAGGCCCTGGAAAAGGAGAATACCAGGCTCTTGGAAAAGGCCACAGCGGCACGAGCATCATCCGCTTCCGGGGATGACCGGACCGGCAGAGAGAATGGGAGGGCCCGATCCGGCGACTGGAAGAAGATCGTTGGTCAACTCGGAGATCCCGAAGGTCGGGATGCGCTGCCCGACGTGCGAAACATGAAGCGGCTCGAGCAACTCGTTCTTGAGATGGACGCCCCCGGAATCCTCGCTGCCCTTGGGGAACTGGATGGCCTTGAACTCCCCGATGCATCGAGGGCAGAGCTTCAGCGGATGCTGCTTGATGCGCTTGCGAGAAAGAATCCCGAGCTCGCGTGCCAACGCTTCATCGACAAAGCCGATGGGCAGCCATTTGCACTCACCTGGCCGCTCAAACAAGCCTTCGAAGCATGGCTCAAGCGCGATCCCGCCGCAGCCAATGCCTGGTTCGATCAACAGCTCGCTGCCGGCACCCTGGACGGCAAGTCTCTTGATGGGAAAGACCCGATTCGCCTCCAAATGCAGGCGGCAAGTCTCTATTCCCTGATCGCATCCGATCCCGCCGCCGCGACGCGCAGGATGAGTGACATACCACCCGACCAGCGCACGGACATGCTGTTGGGCTCGCACCACAGCGTGGCGGAGAAGGATCAAGAGGTCTTTGCGGATCTGGTTCGGAGCAGCTTGCCGAAGGAGGATCACAGCAAGGTTCTGTCAAGCCAGCTCGAGCTTCATGGAAATCTGGACGATCTGACAAAAATGAGCAGCTACCTGTCACGCATCGATGCAACGAAAGAGGAACGCGCCGCCTGCATGAAGGTGGCCACCATGACTCTTTTCACGTTGATGCCCAGGGAGCGTGAAGTGACTCGCGGGGACTTCGATCGATTTCAACAATGGGCCGGATCCATCGACCCGGATTCCGCCGCTGAAGTGACCGGAACCGCCCTTGCGCTCACCCTTTCGTCCGGGAAGAACGCGTCCTTCGATGAACTGGCCGGTATCGCCACTGATTACCATGCGGCAGGTGCCGGGGATGACATCCTCGTGGCGTTCATCGGGCAGAGTGTCGCCAATGAACACGTTTCGAAAGCCAAGGCCCGGGAAGTCGCCATGAGGATTGCAGACCAAGAGCGGCGTGAGGAACTCCTTGAACAACTGAAGTGACCTTGTGCTCATGAAGCCTTCCATCATCATCACGGCCATCACTCTGATGGTTGCCGCCGCTTTCGGCTGGCATCACCACCATCAACTCGTCGGCTTGCGAGCGGGAAATGCCAGGCTCGTCGAAGAAGTCGCCGCGAACGGCATATCGCGGAATGGTGAAAGCAGCACACGGCTCCGTGAGCGTCAGGATGAAGACGCCTTGGCCGCGGAATTCATCGCCTTTGCACGCGAAGGGGGAAAGCTCCTCGAAGACGGCGTTGGTCCCGATGCGGAAACCACGAAGAGGAGCGTGCAGCTTATGGACCGGATCATGAGGCTCGACGCATCCCAACTGGAGGGCTTTCTCGCCGAGTTCCGGGCCGAACCCGGAATCAACGAGCTGGCCCGCAAATACATGCTGATGGATTGTGTGTTGGCGCTCTCCACCAGAAACCCGCGCGCCGGTTTGGAACTCTTCATCCAATCGCCCGAACTGCTGGGCGAAGGTTCGATTGCCAGGCAGCATATCGGGGAGCTGCTCGGGAACCTGGCGAAGGATGACCCTCAAAGCGCTCTCGAATGGATTCGCGCCAACAAGGAAGCCCATCCCGATCTTATCACCGACGATCTCATGGGGTTCCTCGTTGCCGGAGTGGCAGCGATTGACCCCAAACATGCCTTCCAGCTGCTTGCGGATCTGGAACCATTGAAACACGCGGAGGCGGTTTCCAGGATCATCGAAGCGGCGGCCACCCCCGGACAACGTGATATGACGCTCGCGGCGCTGAGGCGATTTGCGGCTGCCAGGCAGAACCCGCAGATTCTGAACGATGGCATCAGCGACCTCGTTTTCGGTGGCTTCAACAAGAAGCGAGGCTTCGAGGAGACGTCCACCTGGCTCGCCTCCGCGCAGTTGTCCGGCGAGGAGCTGGCATCCGCCACGCAGAACATGGAACACCGGGTGAAGCCCGAAGAAACGGCTCAATGGCTCGAATGGCTTGGCGCCAGCGGCTTGCCCGAAGAAGTCGTAAGGGATCGCGCCTACAACCTCAGCGCGGAGTGGACGGAGAAAGACTACCAGGCCGCCGGCAAATGGCTCGCCAGTGCCCCCGAAAGTCCCGGCAAGTCCGCAGCCGTTGGCGCCTTCGCTGCCAAAGTGCACCCCTACGAACCTGAGATCGCCATGCAGTGGCTGGAGACCCTACCGCCGGGTCCCGACCGCAACAAGGCGCTCCAGGTGATCCATCGAGGGATGCGGGAGAACAGGAACTACGAGAAGGGTGCTGTCGACGCTTTCGCGCGAGAGCATGGCTTTTCAGAGTGATCCGAGAACACCATGCCACGCTTGCCCCTCGCTTTGACGACTTTTTTGAATCCGGGACGAGGGCTTTAGCGAACCACTTAAAGAGGCCGATCCTCCCCTCGGAATATCTACGGAACATGAAAGTCGTTCACTACGTCCCGCCCCTCGTTGCGCTGATCATCGCTGCGGCATGGCTGACCAGCTTGCGGGCCTCGAATCGCGCCTTGGAACAGGACAATCGCTCTCTTCAAGAGAAGATCGCGGAGTCCCGCAGTTCCCCGGGCTCTCGGGATGAGCGCGCCAGATCCGGTGCGAGAAGCGACAGAGCCAGTGCGAACAGCGCCAGGGCGAAGCGCGAGACGAAGCCAGCGGACGTTGAGGTCAAGCCCTTGTCCGAATTCAAGCCCGCCGCCGGTGATTTCAACGAACTCGTCCTCCTCAACAATAATGAAGGGGTAAGATTCAATCTTACAGAAGCCTGTCGAAGGCTCGAAGCGCTGGCTTCCGAGATGAGTGGCGACGAACTCGTAAGAGCCTACACGCAAATGGGCTCACTCCCGGTGGATGCGCCGTTTCGCAATTACCTCGAATGGCTGATGCTGAACCAACTCAAAAAGAAGAATCCCGAGTTCGCATTCAGCCAACTCATTGCAAAGTGCCAGAATGAAGATACAGGCCCGATCAAGATGGGCGATTTCAATGAGTGGCTCGCGAGAGATCCTTCCGCCGCCACGACCTGGTATGAGAGCCAGATCGCCGCTCAGGTCTTCGATAAGACCCTTGATGGGAAAACTCCCAACATGGTGCCTTTTGAAGCTGCATTCATCATGTCCTTGCTCGCATCGAATCCGGCTGCTGCTGAGCAACGCATGAGCAATATTCCACCTGATCTCCGTGCCAGTTTGGGGACGTACGTTTGGAGCGTTCCCAAAGAGAACAGCAAGGCTTTCGTTGACCTGCTTCGAAAATCGATGCCGATGGAAGAGTATATGGCCATACTGAAAGACAACAGTTTGACTGAATACAACTTCAGGTTTGACAGCGAGAGCGACCCCGAAATTGCCCGGAAGAATCTCGAGAGTCTCGGTATCACCCCTGAAGAACGTTCCACCCTTATGACGCAGCACTTCACGGAGATTGCAAATTCTCGTGCGATGAGAGACAAGTTCGGCATTCCATCTCGTGACACGTTCGACGCCTACCGCGCGCGGATTCAAGCAATCGACCCGACCTCCGCTGACCGGGCGACGGGATTCGCACTCCAGAGTTACCTCGCGGAATCAAAGACGACCGGCGCGCAGGATTTCGTCGAGAAGATCGCCACGGACTACCATGGTTCAGGTGCGGGAGACGAAGTGCTGCTTCCATTGATTGAGGGTAGTGCGAACGGGAGTATTCCTTTTCCCAAAGAAAGAGCGCGAGTGCTGGCAGCGAAGATCACGGATGTCAGCCTCCGGGACGAAATGTTGCAAAAGCTCGATTGAAGCATGAAACAGTCCCTTGTCATTTGTGCTCTTATTTTGATCGTCGCCGCTCTTCTGGGCTGGCGGGAGGAACAGCAGATTTCAAGAACCAGAGAGATCAATGCAAAACTGGCGACAGAAGCCGCGGCCATTCCCAACGAGGGCATTCGCGTCAGGTTAAGCCACAACGCGCTGACTGACAGTGAATTAAAACGGAAAAAAGTCCGAATTATGTGTTGACAGGGTGAGCGAGCCGGCAAGCTCGGCATGTCTAAGACTTCACCCGCCGGCCGCTCAAGGCCGAGCATGCCGGACCTCGATCTTATCGCAACCCAAACCGGCCTGGTCGTCCGCAAATCGCCGAAGTTCAGCCCATTCGCGTCAGGTTAAGGCCCGGATCCCTGATTCCACAGGGGATTGACGTCGCCGTTTGTCCCGCATGACGTGGTCCGGGTAAGGATCGAAATCGAAGAGGGCGGCGATGTCCGGGGCTTTGA
>JBIPNO010000022.1:0-79911 GCA_044372775.1 Haloferula sp. | reverse complement strand
TTGCCGGCTCGCTCACCCTGTCAACACATAATTCGGACTTTTTTCCGTTTTAATTCACTGTCAGTCAGCGCGTTGTGGCTTAACCTGACGCGAATGGCTAGCAACCGTCGGCATCGCCATCTTCGAGGCAAAACTGAGAAGCCGACCCGACCGCCCGGTATCGCTCAAGAACGACGCCGGCGTGATCCGCTTCGTGCTGTTGCAGCTCCTCATCATCCCGGCCTTGTCCTTCGCCATTTTTTTCTCCGCGTGCCTCTTCCTCGCCTATTGATCCGATGCCCGTCCCCTCCGGTTCCCCCGTCTATTCGCTGATGCTCCTGCTGGGCATCGCGATCGGTGCCGTTTACTGGTTCCGCGTTTCGAAGACCGACGGCCGACTGCCTCTCATCTACTTCGGCGGCCTGGTCGGGGCCTTCACCGGGGCGAAGCTGGCCTATCTCCTCGCGGAAGGCTGGCTGCATGTCGACCACCCGCTGCGCTGGCAGCTCTGGCTTTCGGGAAAGTCGATCATGGGGGCCCTGCCCGGCGGCTGGGCCGGAGTGGAGATCGTCAAACGCGCCATGGGTTACCGCGCGGTGACTGGCGACCGCTTCGCGCTGCTGTTGCCGATCCCGCTGATCCTCGGCCGGATCGGTTGTCTCAGCGCCGGTTGCTGTCCGGGCATCGCCTGCTCTTTCGGCAAATGGCCCGCCGTGCCGGTGGAGATCGGCTTCCAGATCGTGGCCTTGGTCGCGCTGCTGGTGATGCGCGCCCGCCATTGGCAACGCGGCCAGCATTTCCATCTCTACCTCATCGCCTACGGCCTCTTCCGCTTCGGCCACGAATTCCTGCGGGACACCCCGAAGCCCTTCGCCGGACTTTCCGGCTACCAGATCCTCGCGCTCGCCACGGCGGGAGCGGCCGTCATCGCCTACCGGCGGCGGGCCGTTTCGCAAAAGGAAGCGCCGGCCACCTGAGCCGGCTGCCGAGCTGGAGCAAGAAGCCGTCGGCCACGGCGGTAAACTCCATCGCGTTCCCCTTCACCCTCATGCACCGGCTCCAACTACTATTCCTCCCGTTGCTCGTCGCGCTCGCCGCCGCGCCGGCAGCGCCGGCGGCGCCCGCCGGACATCCGCATGTCATCGTCATCCTCGTCGATGACATGGGCTACGGCGACCCCGGCTGCTACAACCCGAAGTCGAAGATCCCGACACCCCACATCGACCGCCTCGCCGCGGAAGGCATGCGCTTCACCGACGCCCACGCACCCGGCCCACTTTGCCACGTCTCGCGCTACGGCCTGATGACCGGCCGCTATCCATTCCGGACCGATGTCTCGAAATGGCCGACCCGGCCGCTGATCGCCGAGGACCAGGTGACCCTGCCCTCCCTGTTAGAAAAGGCGGGCTACGCCACCGCGATGGTCGGCAAGTGGCATCTTGGCTTCGCGGAAAACGGCTACGGGAATCCCCTGCCCGGCGGCCCGCTCGACCGCGGCTTCGGCAGCTTTTTCGGAATGCGTGCCTCCACCGACATCCCGCCCTATTTCTACATCCGCGGCGACCGCGCGGTGACTCCGCCGAGCGTCCCCATCGCCGCCGACCGCAGCGACGGCTGGTCGCCGATCCAGGGAGCCTTCCGCCGCGAAGGAATGATCGCGCCCGATCTCAACCTGAGCGACGTGCTGCCGCGCTTCACCGACGAGGCGATCTCGGTGATCCGTTCGCGCGACGCCTCCAAGCCGCTGATGCTCTACCTCGCCTATCCCGCGCCCCACACGCCCTGGCTGCCCGCACCGGAGTTCCGCGGCAAAAGCGGTGCCGGAATGTATGGCGATTTCCTGATGATGGTCGACCACGAGATCGGCCGCGTGCTCGCGGCATTGGAAACCGCGAGCATGCTCGACGACTCCATGCTCGTCTTCACCTCCGACAACGGGCCGGTCTGGTATCCCGAAGACGTCGCGCGCCTCGGCCACGACTCCGCCGGCGGCCTGCGCGGGATGAAAGCCGACGCCTGGGAGGGCGGGCACCGCATGCCCTTCATCGTCCGCTGGCCGGCCGTCGCAAAGGCTGGCTCCGCGAGTGATCAGACCATCAGTTTCACCGACCTGCTGGCCACCTGCGCCGACGTCCTGAACGAGGAACTCCCCGCCGGTGCCGGCCCCGACAGCTTCAGTTTCCTGCCCGTGCTGAAAGGAGGCACCATCCGCCGCCCTCCCATTGTGATGGAATCCGGCAGCGGCCTGATGAGCATCCGCTCGGGTCCGTGGAAACTGATCGAAGGCCTCGGCTCCGGTGGATTTTCAAAGCCTTCGAAAATCAAAGCCGGCCCGGATGACCCCGTCGGCCAGCTTTACCACCTCGGTGAAGACCGGGCGGAAACCACCAACCGCTTCTCCGAGCAGCACGAAGTCGTTGCCCGCCTCCGTGCCGAGATGCGGAAAATCGTCGGAAGGTGAGATGGTCGGGGCGGCCAGATTGCCAATGGCCATGCCGGTTTGCACTTCGTGATCCGGTGGAGGTCGTGACCACTCCCGCCGCGTTCGAACTGAGGGCCTCCGGCAAGGTTCTCATCTGGCCGCCCCTGGCTTGGGGCCGGGCGGAGGTCGCCGAGTGGCGATACGGGAAGGGTGGGACCACCTGAAAGGTTAAGTGGTCGGGGCGGCCAGATTCGAACTGACGACATCCTGCTCCCAAAGCAGGCGCTCTACCAGGCTGAGCTACGCCCCGTGACGGGCGGGACCATTGGCCGCAGGAGGGGGGCTGGCAAGAGGAAAGCCGTCGAATTGTGGCTTTCGGCCAACTCTCAACGCCGGAAGGTCCAGCCGTCGCCGGAATAGCGCGCCCCGATCTTCTCCGCGAGCCACCCCGGATCGGGCTCGAAATCCTTTCGCAGCAGGGTTTCCGTCATCGCCGCGGCCAGTTCTTCCGGCAGCCGGCAGGCCGCCGCGACCGATCCCTGATGAAGCAGGCCCCGTGTCGTCCGCCGCTGGCCGGCACCGGCGATCTTCCGGCCCTCGCCGCTCAGTACATCGTATTCCACCGGCTGGAGAAAGCATTCACCGCCCGCTGCCGGAGGCATCGCTTTCGACAAGCGAGCATCGATCCCGCCCGCCTGCAACGCCGCAGCCAGCCCCGTGTGAATCACTCGGTAACTTTCCCCGCCTTTCGCCTCCGCCAGGCCAAATCCGTTTGGGACGAAGAGCGTGTAGGTCCAGTCCGCCCGGTGATCGACGATCCCGCCACCCGTCCAGCGGCGCACCCAGCGCAGCCCCCACTCCGGAAGCTCCGCCGCCTTTACGAAATAACCGAAACTCCCCCAGCCCGGCTGCCACCGGTAGCTCCGCAGCACCGGCTCCGTGCAGGTCTCCGCCAGCCACTCGTCCACCGCCATGTTCTCCGGACCGTCGCGGGCGATGGGATCGATCCAGAGGTGAAGCAGCGGAAGCACGGGCGGACGATGGAGTTCCAAGGGAGAAGTTCCAAGTTCCAACAAAAGGGAGGCTTGCGCGATTCGCGGTGCCGCGCAATTTCGGGCATGCCTTTCACGCCCAAACCGAACGCCGCCCTTCTGATCGTCGGCCACGGTTCGACCGAGAACCCCGATTCCTCGACCCCCTACTTCGACCACGCCGACGAGATCCGGAAGCGCGGGTTGTTCGGCGAGGTCCATTGCTGCTTCTGGAAAGAGGAGCCTTCGATGCGCGAGGCGGAATACATGATCGACGCCGACGAGGTCTACGTGGTGCCCGATTTCATCAGCGAGGGCTACTTCACCCAGGACGTCATCCCACGAGAACTCCATCTGGACGGCCCCACCACGGAGCACGCGGGAAAAACCTGGCACTACACGCTGCCGGTCGGGGTTCATTCCTCCATGACCGGCCTGCTGCTGCGCCGTGCCCGGGAAGTCGCGCCCGATGCCGACCCGGCGCAAACCACCCTCTTCATCGTCGGCCACGGCACCGGGCTGAACCAGAACTCCACCAAGGCGATCAAGGACCAGGCCGACCAGATCAAGGCCTCGGGCGCGGGCTACGCCGAGGTGCTCGACGCCTACATGGAAGAGCAGCCATTCATCGCCGAGTGGGACAAGCTCGCCACCACCCCGAACGTGGTCGTGGTGCCTTTCTTCATCGCCGACGGCCTTCACAGCTACCAGGACATCCCGGTGCTGTTAGGGATCGAGGCCGAGCCCGGCGAGGCCGCCAGCCAGCGCGAGGTCTTCCGCCAAAATCCCCACCACCTGCGCGGCAAGACGCTTTACTACTCCTCCGCCATCGGGACCGAACGGCACATCGCCGACGTGATCCTCGACCAGGTCTCCGACTTCGACGCGAAATACCATGATCCTCGCTGAACGCCTCGCCCAAGCCGTCGCCGGCGGCATCCGCCGCATCGGCCAGATCGCCATCCTGCCCGACACCGCGGGTGCCGCCTACGCACTTTGTCACATCGACGACGAAGCGGGGGATCTTTCCCTGTTAGACGCCCACGACGATCCCGCCGCGGCGCGTGTGATCTCCACCTGGGCGGACGACGGCCACTACCGCTTCACCAAGGGCGAACTCACGCTCAAGCGCGGCTGGCTGCTGCGGCTTTCCTCGGCGGATGAGCTGCGGCAGGCGCTCGACCTGTTTTACCCCGCGAACATCGGCATGCACTTCGCCGCGATCGACGGCCGCCTGGAAATCGAGCAACTCCGCGACAAGCTGAACCGCCAGACCGGCATGTACCGCTTCGCCCGGAACCTCAGCGACGCCGGCGCCCAGGCGCTGGTCAAGGAAGTCTGCGGGCCGGCGAACTGCTGTGTGAAGAAGATCCTGTGGGGCCTCGACGCCGGGACTCCGCTTGAAGACAGCGAGGCCAGCCGCTTCGACGGCGTGGTGGGCGACATCGACCGCTCCAAAGCCATCCCCCTCCGCTGCCGCGAGGCCTGCAACCACTTCGTCGCCGAAGCCCGCAAGGCATCGAAGGCGGAGTTCGAGCGTCAGGCGGTGACTTAGCCTGGCAGGCGTCCTCCACCGGCAGGTCCGTCAAAGGGAGCGCCGACTTTAGTCGGCCCGAGACTTCCAACCCACTCCGCTCCACCAGCAGTCCCCTCCCGACCTCATCCCTCATCCGTTCCAAAACAACCAGCACCGGTAAGCCTCCGCTGGCGTCCTTGCCCCCGCCTTCCCTCCCACGAATCCATCGACGCCTCCATCACCCGGCACAGCCCCCGCCGCCGGTGCTTCATCATGCGGCCGAGGCTCTCCATCCGCTCCGGCGTCGGAGAGGTCGGCAGGGTGCTCCGCTCGAGTGGCTCAAGGAGAGGCAAGTTGCTGCTTTCCATTGGGAGAGGGGCTTGGACAAGGAGAGGTTAGCAGAAGGTTTCCGGGGTCTCCATCTGCAACGTGCCTGGCACCTTTTCGGCTTGCTCACCCTGTCAACATTTTATTCGCGATTTTTCAGTATTTAAATCACTGACAATCAGTTGATTGCGAGCTTAACCTGACGCGAATGGCTCCCTTCGTTTGCGAGCCAATCGCCCTGCGAGGGCGGCGCTGGCAGCGGTTTAAGACTAGCCCTTTCATGAACGGCACACTAGATGGGAGGGAGATCATTCGAAGCTCGTGCCGCCCTAATAAAATCAATTAGTTCTTTGTAATCCTTATCATTTTTTCTAAAGTAATCAAATCTCTATTCCCAGTAGTCACTCCAAGAATTGCTTAATGGCGGAGACGAGCTACCTTCGGCCTCTTATTTAACACGGTTGCCAAAAAATGCTTTGCTTTCACGCATTGAAGGCCCCCCCGGAGCGGGGAATGAGCAATTACACGAAATGCTATAAATACCTGCAATAACTAGCATCCCAATTGACTGAAAAGTTATATGTTTCATAGTCTCGGTGGTTTCTAGCACTCATAAATAAGCTACAGCGTGCCTGGCATCTTTTTCGTGAAAAACCACAGCGTGCCTGGCATCTTTTTTTGGCATCTTTTTCTAGGGCCAGCGCAATTGTCCTAGCTCACGGCAAATTTCCGGAGCTGCGAAATTCAAATCCGGTGCAAAATCGAAATCCAACCTTACCCGACGAATCTTCTCAGCATCCCAAATCTCAGCCCAGGCGGATTTTTCATTAATAACTAGTAATCCATGATTGGATTTGCGACCGGTGAACATAAATATAGAAGCTGGAGAACCCAACATTGAAAGCTTCAAGGATTTCTCTTCTTCCGACAGGCTTGATGTCAATGCAATATTCTTCCAAGATTCAAATTCCATTGGGGTTTTGCGAGAATCAGACATAAAGTTATTAAACTCTGCTCGAAACCCAGCGAGGGTTATCTCTGAATCTTTTTCTATCTGCTCACCAAATCCCGAAACAACTTCATCCTCATTGTAGTCGAATTCTGAAATCAACTTCCAATCCCCAATAGGAGAACCACTTTGTGCGGCCGGCGTCGCCACCTCCTTGCATGCGAACAAGACAAGGCAACCAACGATTAATTTAAAATAAAAGATGATGCGCATAAAATGGAATTAAAACTAAAGATTGAACCGGCTTCATTGATGGAATTAAATCTATTTCAACACGGTTCTCTTATTGATACTTGAATGGGATCAGTGAATGGGGTCAGTTCTCACGGATTCACATCTGATTTCACGACTTCCCTCCCAAGACCGGAATCGTAGCGTCACACGGTTCACTTCCTTCCATCCGAGATTCATCACGGCAGATCCTCGATGTTCGCGTTCAACCGGAAGAAGAAGGATCTCGGAACCTCGGCAGTGAAGTTCAGCAGCAGCGTGATCTTCTCCATGTCCGCACCTTGGGGCACGGCGCTTTCCTCGATCACTTCGAACGTGATCTCGCCGGAGCTTCCGTCCGACCACGCGCCCGTGCCCTTGCTGGCTTGCAGGATGTAGTCGATGTCGGCGGCCAGCACCGGGCGGTCGTAGACCAGGCGGAGGTTGCCATCGCGATGGGGATTGCCGCCGGGCAGCACCTTGATGCCCTTGCCCGCACCGGCCACGGTCGGATCGCTGCCGAAGGCGTATTCGCCGGCGTTGGTGACCTGGTCGCCGTCGGGATCGGCATCGAGACCGCTGATCTCCGGGTCGGCGAGTTCCTCCGCATCGAAAAAGCGCTGCCGCCAGCCGGTGAAGAAGTCCTGCCGGTCGCTGAAACGGGCGGTGACCGGTGCCGAACTGCCGATCGCGAAGGTGAGCGGGTTCGTGGTGCTCGAAACCCCGCCGCTCCAGCGGATGAAGTGGTTCCCGGGGTTCGGGATCGCGGTCAGGGTGACGGAGGCGCCCCGCGGGTAGAAGTCCATGACCGGATCCACCGTCACGGTCCCCGGCCCTTCGGTGTTCAGGACGAGTTCGAATCCCTCCGTGAACGGTCCGATGTCCCGGCTGAGCGACGGTGAGGGGATCTGCCGGGAGACCACCGGACCGGCGATTCCGTTGGCGGGGACCGGCAGGCTGCCGAGAATCGTGGTGCCCGGCCCGTGGAGAATGAGCGGCGGGGTGGAGGTGGAGAAGGTGACTCCCCGGAGGTCCAGGGTGGAGCCATCCTCCGCAAAAATCACGCAGCTTGTGGACGAAGCCGGAACCTGCCGGAGCACGGCGCCGGATTCAACATGAACCACGCGGGTGCTGGCAGGAGGGCCACTCATGACAGCCCCCGCCTTGACCACGATCTGGAGAGGAGCGCCGAATGCATTGAGGCTTCCCACCCCGGTGAAGTCCGTGACGGCTCCGGATATCGTGACCGCGGATCCCGTGGGGGTCTCGACCAGCATGAAGCGCTCGCGGATCGGCTGTGAGACCTGGGGGAAAGTGACCTGGAGCCCGGTGTCGGACACGACCGAGAATGGTGCGGCATTGACAAAGGGCCGCCAGAAGAAGGAGACGGCGCTGGTGCCCGTGAATCCGGAGCCGGTGAGGGTCAGGGTTTCACCGACGGGAACGGCCGCCGGCGCCACGGACGTGATGCTCGTCCGCGGCGATGGCGCGATGGCTTCGAAAACTGCGGTCACCAGCTTGTTGCCGCTCATCGTGACCGCCGCCGGGTTGTCCGTGGATCCCGCGAGGTCGCCGCCCCATTTCACGAAGCGGTATCCCGGCAAGGGCGACGCCAGAAGCGCGATCTCCTGACCGGGCGCATAGGTCTCAAGAACCGGATCCGGGGTGACGCTGCCCCACGACCCGGCATAGGTCGAAAGCGTGTATCCGCTTGCAAAGGTCGCGACGATGTTCCGGTCCGAAATGCCCGCAGAAGTGGTGAAAACCGCCTCGGAGCTGTTTCCGGCGCCGGACCATCCTTGGAACAGCGAGCCGGGATCCGCCACGGCGGTCAGGGTGATCTCGGTGGAGTGCCGCACAAAAGGTCCCGCCGGAAGAACCGTGGCAGTCCCGTTTCCGACCACCGAGAGGTTGACCCGGACACCGAGGGTGAAGGGGCCGATGTCGCGGCTGATGGTCAGGGGCGTGACCTGCCGTGGCAGGTTGGCCGCCGGCCCGAAGATGCCACCGGTGGGTGCCGGCAGACTGCCGAGAATGGTGGTTCCGGGGCTGTAGATGATCAGCGGCGGCGAGGACGTGGAAAAAGTGGTTCCGCGAAAATCGAGGGTCGCACCGTCCTCGGCAAGAATGGCGCACCCCGTCGAGGAGCCCGGCACGTTTTGCAGCACGGCCCCGGATTCGACATACACCACCTTGGTGCTTGGCGATAATCCCTTCAACACCGAGCCCGCCGTCACAAGAATCTGGGCTTCGGACGTGACGGAGAGCGACGAAGTCACGCCAGTGATCTCCAGCACCTCCCCGCCGAGGGTGACGGTCGAACCGGCGGCGGATTCGATCAGCAGGAAGCGGTCGCGGATGTTCTGGGTGACATTGGGAAAGACCACTTGCAGCTCCGAGTCGGATGCTTCCGTGAACGACGCGGAGTCGACGTAAGGCAGCCAGTAGTAGTTCACGGCCGTCGTGCCGGTGAAGCCGCTGCCGGTGAGCGTGGTGGTTTCACCAACCGGCACCGCGGGGTGATCGACGGCGGTGACCCGCGCTCCGGTTGCAGGCACGATCGGTTCAAAGACGGCGGTCGCGATCTTGTTCGAATTCATCGTGACCGGCAGCGGGTTGGCGACCGAGCCGGCAAGGTCGGCACCCCACCCGACGAACTGGTAGCCCGGTGCGGGAGTGGCGCTGAGCTGGATCGGTTGTCCCGGCGTGTAGACGTCGAGGTCCGGGCTCGCGCTGATCGTGCCCCGGGAACCGGAAAAGGTCTCCACGGTGTAGCCTTGGGTGAAGGCCGCGACGATGTTCCGGTCGCTGATCCCGGAGGAGGAGGTCATTTCGAGACTCGTCCCCGTAAGAGATCCCGACCAACCCTGGAACAGCGAGCCCGGCCCCGGCGTGGCGGTGACGGTGAAATTGGTGCTGTGGCGGATGAAAGGCACGTTGGGCACCACCGTGGCGCTGCCGTCGCCGACCACCGAGAGATTGAGCCGGACCCCGAGGGTGAAGGGACCCACGCCGCGGTGGAGCGAGAGTGGCGGAATCTGGCGGGACGCTTGGGGCGCGGCGGGAAGGCTGCCGAGGATGGTCGATCCGCTGCTGTAGTAGATCAGCGGCGGCGTGAAGGGACTGAAGGTGGTCTCGCGGAAATCCAGTACGGCGCCGCTCTCGGCAAAGATCGCCACGTTCGAAAGCGTTCCCGAAGATATCTGGAGCACCGCACCGGACTCCACATAAACAAGGGTCGCTCCGCCCACCCCACCCTGGAGAACCGCACCGGCCTTCACGATGACCTGGGCGGGCGGCGGGAAAGTGCTGGCGAGCGGTACCGTACCGGTGAATTCGACGGGCGTGCCCGACATCGTCAGGGCCGAACCCGAGGGCGATTCCACGAGCAGGTATCGGTCGCGGGTGTTCTGGACGACATTCGGAAAGGTCACCTCAAGTTCCGTGTTGGATACCACGTTGAAGGCGGCCGCGTTGGCGGTGCGGTTCCAGAGGTAGGTGACGGCGGAAGTGCCCGTGAAGCCGGAACCGCTCAAGGTCATGGTTTCCCCCACCGGGACGGCCGCGTGATCGACGCTGGAAATCGTGGTGGCAAGGACCGCCGGGACAAAAGAGGCGGCGGACAGGAGCGAGAGAAGCGACAAACGGAACATGGCGACCGGGAGTTGAGGATGGGGAGGATCTCCGCGAAGTTGAGCAAGTGCTCGATGTTTTAACGATGGGACACTTATCTCACCCGCCTCGGGACGTTAAGCAATTTCCAGAAATACTTTGTGGCGATCCGACTGAAAATCAGTCTTTCCGAGGAGTCGCCGCCCCTACCCCACCCAGAAACAATCCACGAAGAACCACGCGATCATCAGCAGCCCGATGGCGAGTTTCATCCCCATCCCGGCCACCGTCCCGACCACCGAACCGACGCCCGACACCGCGGCGGGCTTCATTTCCTGCTTCGCGCCCCATTTTTCGAGGGCGAAGGCACCGATCAAGGGGCCGAGGATCAGACCGAAGGGGAAGAAGAACATCCCGACGATCCCGCCGACCAGTGCTCCCCAGGCTCCCCATTTCGTGCCGCCGAACCACTTGGTCCCGGCCGCCCCGGCGGCGAACTCGAAGGCCTGCGAGAGGGTTAGCAGGACGGTCAGGATGACAAAGGTCCACCATTCCATGCCGGAACCCTCCCGACCCAGCATCAGCCGGTGGGCGATGGCCGCAAAAAGCAGGATCAGGTGACCCGGCAGGATCGGGATCAGGCAGCCGATGAGCCCGGCGACCAGCAAGCTGCCGGTGACCATCCAGGCCAGGCCGGTGCCGACGCTACCCCAGCCGCCCCATTGGATCATCGTGTCCCACATCGCGCCGGAGGATAGCCCCGTCCCACGCGGGGTCTAGGCATTCCCGCGGAACGCCCCGGGCAAACGGGGAGCTTGCTAAACGGGTTTGCAAACTGGAGTAGTGGTCTTGCCGAACCGCGCCGGGAGGACGTCCATCTGTCATCGATGAACGCTTTCGAACGGATGCGCGTAAACCCGACTCCAAATCCCGACGTTACCAGACACTCATGCGCCCCTACCTTGCACCCATCGTCCTCGCCGCCGCCGTCCTGCCGGCTTCCGCCGCCAAGTGGTATGAAGAAATGCAGATCGGCCCGGCCTGGAGCAACACTTTCGCCGGAACCTTCGACGGCCAGCAGAAAACCGCCGCCGTGAAGGGCATCCTGGTCGACCTTGGCGACGGATCGCGCGCCTTGTTCGACACCGAAGCGCTGCGCGTGGTCACCGCCTACAAGGGCGGCGTCCACTGGGGTGGCACGCCCTGGACCGGTGCCCACGGATCGCTGGTCCGGGTCGCCAACGAGAAGGACTTCGTTTTCAATACCGCCAGCGGCCCGGGCTGGGCGGACGAGGCCGGCAGCTTCGACGACAAGCGCCCGGCGGAGTTCGGCGGCAACATCGCCCACGCCCAGTTCAAGGGCTTCTACCGGCACGGCTCGCGGATCGTCTTCGAATACACCGTCAACGGCACCCGCGTGCTGGAGCACCTGCAAGCCGGCCCGGGCGGCTTCGTCCGCCACTTCGAGGTTGCAGCCCACACCAAGCCGCTGGTCCTGCTCGCCGCCGATGATTCCGCCGACTTCACCGCCGCCGGTGCCTCCGCGAAGTCCGGAGCCGGCCTTTCCGTCGCCGCTGGCGGCAGCGGTGCCGTCCTCAGCGCCGCGTCCGGCAAGGCCAGCCGCCTGATTGCCACGCTCGCGCCTTCGGACAAAACCACCTCCTTCACGATCTCCTACGCCCGCGGCGGCGAGGCGAAGGCCGCCGAACCCTTCAACGTCGCCGGCGCCACCAAGGGCGGCGAGGGCCTGTGGAAAGACGTCCTGACCACCAAGGGCGAGCTTTCCACCGACAAGAAATCCCCCTGGGTCACCGACACCATCACCCTGCCGGCCGACAACCCGTGGAAGTCGAACCTCCGCTTCGCCGGCTTCGATTTCATCGACGAGGACACCGCCGCGATCGCCACCTGGAACGGCGACGTGTGGATCGTGAAAGGCCTCAAGGGCGACCTCTCCAAGCTTTCCTGGAAGCGCCACGCCGCCGGCTTGTTCGAAACGCTCGGCCTGAAGGTCGTCGACGGCACCATCTACGTCCATGGCCGCGATCAGATCACCAAGCTGCACGACCTCAACAAGGACGGCGAGGCCGATCACTTCGAGTGCTTCTTCAACAACATCTCGGTGTCGCCGAATTTCCACGAGTTCGCCTTCGATCTCCAGACCGACAACGACGCCAATTTCTACTTCTCCAAAGGATCGCCGGTCAAAGGCGGCGGCCGCGGCTTCGACCCGATCTACCCGCACCACGGCACGGTGATCAAGGTCTCCAAGGACGGTTCCAAGGCCGACATCGTGGCGACCGGCTTGCGCGCCCCCGGCGGGCTCGGGATCGGCCCGAACGGGGAAATCACCACCGGTGAAAACGAAGGAACCAACCAGCCCTGCTGCAAGATCAACTTCATCACCAAGGACCAGGCCCCGGCCTTCTTCGGCACCGAAGCCAGCCGCCAAGGCCTGACCGGCGCGCCCTACACCGAGCCGCTCTGCTACCTGCCGATGGACGTCGACAATTCCAGCGGTTCCCAGGTCTGGGTGCCGAAAGATAACACGAAGTTCGGCCTGAAGCCTGGCGAAATGCTGCATCTCTCCTACGGCAAGTCGTCGATCTACCGCGTGCTCGACGCCAGCGTCGGCGACACCCTGCAGGGCGGCGTGGTGAAGCTGCCGGTCAAGATCGGCTCCTCCGCGATGCGCGCCCGTTTCCACGCCGACGGCTCGATGTATGTCGCCGGCTTTCGCGGCTGGCAGACCAACGCCGCCAGCGAGTCCGCCTTCCAGCGCATCCGCTACACCGGCGCCACCGTGCCGATGCCCGACAAGTTCGAGATCACCGCGACCGGAGTCCGCATCCGCTTTGAAACCGAACTCGACGAGGAACTCGCCACCGATCCGGGAAGCTACACCACCGTGCAGCGCTGGGACTACGTGCGCGGCCCCCAGTATGGGTCCGGTGAGTTCTCGGTCGACAACGTCGATGCCGAAGCCCGCAAGCAAGCAATCGACAAGGAGTCCCAGAGCCACCGCAAGCGCGACAACATTACGGTCACCGCGGCCCGCCTGCTGAAAGACGGCAAGACCGTCGAACTCGACCTGGAAGGCCACAAGCCCTCGATGTCGCTCAAGGTCTCCTGGGACCTCGAGGACACCGAAGGCGAAGTGCTGGAAGGCGACCTGCACGGCACCGTCCGCGCCATGGGGAAGTGAGCCAATGGGGATTGGTGATTTGAGATTCGGGAAAGCTCGCCCTGGAGTTATGATGAGATCAGTCCTATCCGTCGGATCCGTCCTATCGGCGCTACTCGCCGCGGGCATCGCCCGCGCCGAACTCGCCGCGACCTTCGAGTCCGGCGGGGCCAAGGACACCCGCGCCGACCGCCTGCCCGCCTTGCTCGTCAAGGCGGGCGAGGCACCCACGCCCTTCCTCGCGGCCGGCGAATTCAGCGTGACCTGGACCGGCAAGCTGGTGCTCGCCGACCGCCTGCGCCTCGTCTTCTCCTTCGAAGGCGAGGGCAAGGCGACGCTCACGATCGACGGTGAGGAAGTGCTCACCGAGGAGGGCGTCTTTGGCAGCGCCGCTTCGAAAAGCACCCGCCTCAACCGCGGCGAGCACGACATCTCGATCACCTACCGCTCGAAGCCCGACGGCTCCGGTCGCTTCCGCCTGTTCTGGGAAGAGCGCGGTTTCCCGAAGCAAAGCGTCCCGCCCACCGTCTTCAAAGCCGAGGTCCCCGCCGACCCCGCCCGCCACGGCCGCATGCTCTTCGCCGAGAACCACTGCTCGAAATGCCACCTCGGCGCGAGCGGGATGGAGGAGTTGAGCGAGTTCGGACCCATCCTGCTGGCCACCGGTTCCCGGCTCCAGGAAGAGTGGGTCGCGGAATGGATCGCCAATCCCGCCTCCTTCCGCCCGGACACCCGGATGCCGGACCTGATCGACGAATCGACGCCCGAAGGCAAGCAGCAGGCCGCCGACCTCGCGGCCTGGTTGATGACCCAGAAGATCGGCGAGGTCCCGCCCGCCCCGGACAAGGCGCTCGCCCAAAAAGGCGGCGAGCATTTCCACCGGCTCGGCTGCGCGGCCTGCCACTCGGTGCCCGGCGGATCCAACGATCCCGCCCGCCTTTCGCTCAACGACGTCGGCTTCAAATTCCAACACGGCGCGCTCGCCGGCTTCCTGAAAAAACCCGACGCTTGGTATGCCCACATCGGGATGCCCGACTTCGCGCTCAGCGATGCCGAGTCGAACGAGATCGCCGCCTACCTGTTGGAAGCCACCGCCAATTCCGCCCGGAATCCCTCCGCCTTCCCGAAAGGCGACGCGGCCAAGGGAATGGAAATCGCCACCGCCCTCAACTGCGCCGCCTGCCACGCCGGCTCCGGCATCCAGAACACCACGCTGCCCGGCACCGACGCCATCTTCGCCAAGGACTGGGCCGCCGGCGGCTGCGTCTCCGCCAAGCCCGGCGGCAAGGTGCCGAAGCTCGTCCTCACCGATGAAGAGCGCGCCGCGCTGATCGCCTTTTCGAAAAAAGGCAGCACGCCCCTCACCCGCCACGTCGCCGCGGAGTCGACCACCGCCAAGCTCGAATCGCTCCGCTGCACGAGCTGCCACTCGATGGACGGCCATGCCTCACTGCTCGACAGCGCCCACCTCGAAAGCGCCAGCCTGGTCGCCCACGTCCAGGGCGAGAACAACAAGGTCGACCAGACCCGCCCGCACCTCACCTTCGCCGGCGAAATGCTCCACGCCTCGTATCTTGAAGCCATCATCAACGGCACCGCCTCGCCCCGCCCGCGCCCTTGGCTCGACATGCGGATGCCCGCCTTCCACTCCCGTTCCAGCTCGCTGGCCACCGGCCTCGCCCGCCTCCACGGCGTCGAGCCCGGCAAGCCGGACGCCCCCGCTCCCGATGCCGCCCTCGCGGAGATCGGCAAGAAGCTGGCCGGTGCCGAAGGCTTCGGCTGCACCACCTGCCACGGCATCGGCGACATGAAAGCGACCGCCGCCTTCGAGGTGGAAGGCGTCAATTTCGCGCTGACCCACGAGCGGCTGCGCCAGGAATGGTTCATCCGCTGGATGGACAATCCGTCCTCCGTCACGCCCAGCACCAAGATGCCCCGCTACAGCGAGGACGGCCAGTCGCAGCGGCCGGAGCTCGAAGGCGACGCTCTCAAGCAATACGACGCGATCTGGAACTACCTCCAGAAGCCGTAGCACGACCACGGGGAACAGCTCCGCCTCGAACGTAAGACGATTGAACAGAAGGTAACAGAGGAAGCAGAGTTGAACTCACTGCCAGATTCCTGGAGTTCATCGTGAAGGTGTGACTCGAACCGATTCAGCGCTCCACCGGTCTATCTCACTCTGCTAACTCCGCTCCCTCCTGTTCAAAAGCCATTTGGTTTTCAGGCTTAACGGAACAAGGCCTCCACCCCCATCGCCGACTTCCGCAGGAACTTCGGCACCAGCTTGCTCTTCCCCGGCCGGAACAGCCGGAACACCAGGCCCAGCAGGTTCAGCGTGAGGATGTGGTCGATCACCCGGTAGCCCCGCTGCCGGCGGAGGAAGAGCGTCGACAGCCAGCCGATCGTCTGCCGTTTCAGCCGGAAGGGCTCGAACGACACCTTGATCCGGTAGCGGTCCCGCTTATCAGCCGGCCAGGCTTTCTTGTAGGCCTTCTTCGACGCCCGGATGCGCTCGCCGAGTTCCGGATCGAAGGGCAGGAAATAGTAGCGCCGCGCCAGCCGGAGCAGGTGGCAGAAGTCGCGCCAGTGCTCGATGTCCTCGACCGGCAGCTCCGCCTCCAGCGCCAGTTCGATCATCCGCGGGAACAGCGCGTAGGCCGCCTCCCCCTCGCGCAGCGCCTGCTCGGGATCGGTCACGAAATGCCGCAGCACCTTCCGCACCGCGTGGTTGATGAACAGGCAGTCCCAGTAGACATGCAGCAGCGGCGGGATCCGCACGCGGCGGAAGAACAGCTTCTGCTCCGCGAAGCCGCGGATGTAGTGGAGTTCCTTCACCACCGTCTCCGACAGACGTAGTAGTTCCACCGTCACCGCCGCCCGGTCCGGCCCGACCATCGCGGCCACCGCCTGCTCCGCCGTTTCCCCCTGGCGGAACACCCGCAGCGCGACCACCGTGTTGAGCCGCAGCCAGAAATCCCGCCCGTTTTCCTCGAGGAATGCCAGCCGCCGGAAGCGGTGCCAACCACCGGTCTGGCACCACACCGAGACTCCGGCCAAGCGGGTGTCGCCGGCCACTTCCCGCGCATACTTCTCGCAGTCCCAGCCGATGAAACTCGGAAATTCCCCCGCCCCCTCGTATTCGCGACGGGCTTGCAGCTCCACGATCTTGCGGTGCGGCGTCCGGAAAAACGCGCGGTTCAGCGGCAGGTAGCGGAAGAAGTCGCTCTCGCCGTATTTCATCGAGAGGATGAAATTCGACGAATCCAGCCCCTCCAGCGCGGCGGCCAGCGTCCGGCGGTGCCAGATCAGATCGCCCACCCGGTGCGCCCCGACCGTCCAGGTCCGCAGGATCAGCGTGCGTCCGTGCTTTTCGAAAACCGGCAGCAGGCGCCGCAGCAGCCGGTTGACCTCCTTCGCGCTGCGGACATGCAGCCGGGTGCGGATCGGGTCCTTCACGTCCACGCCGTCGCTTTCGCCGATCCTCAACACCAGCCCGGCGACTCGGGGAAAATCCCGCAGCAGGCCGTCGACCAGCTCCAGATAGTAGGCTTCCAGCTTGGCCCGGTCGCCGCCGATCGCCTCCTCCACCGCCGCGGTCACCGGCAGCACGTCGGAGGTCAGATAAACCTCCATCCCCTCCTCGCGGACCATTTGAAACAACCGCGAAAACTCCTCCCGGAACACCGAAATCCGGCCGGCGATCTCCGGCTCATGGAGCGGATGCGCCGCGAGGTGGGCCAGGTCGTCCAAGGTCACCGCATTGAACCCCGCCGCCGCCGCTTCCCGGGTGAATCTACGCAGGTCATCCCGGATCGCCTGCCACGCTGCGACGCGACCTTCCCCTTCCGTGACCAAGGAGGTGTAGGGAATTTTCGACCAGTTGATCCTCTTTCGCTCATAGCCGCGGAAAAACGGACCGATGGCATCGATGAGAAAGATCCCGGGCGGCATGATTCGTGCAACGCTGGGAGCCCATGAACCCGCCGGAAAGAACGTGAATTTGACAGGATCGTTGCAATCCGGGATTTGTGGGGGCGGTTCAGGCGGACGACGCCTTGCGTGTTTACTTCGTGATGGCGTCCGGCCACCGTCCCGAGCCAGAGTTTCCCGTTGCCAGTGAATCCATCCGACCGTCATCGCCGCGCCGCGCCGCACGGCTTCAGCCTCGTGGAGTTGATGGTCGCGATGATCCTCATCGGTGCCCTGCTGGCCATCGGCCTCGGCGTCTTCGGCAAGACCGCCGCCAGCGCCCGCCGCACGGCATCGGACCAGTTCACCGCGACGATCGAGCAGGCCCGCACCGCCGCGATCACCCGCCGCAAGCCGGTCATCCTTGCGATCGCCGCGCCCGTCCCCGGCGGTGCCGACAACAATTACCGGATCGGCCTGTTCGAGGTCGACGAACTGCCGGAACGCGGCGCCGCCATCGCCGCCCGTCAGCTCCAGCGCTGGAGCATCCTGCCGACCGGCGTCGTGTTCTTCAGCGGCTCGGTCGAAGGCTTCGACAACCCGCTCGACGAGGACGAGGTCGAGCTGAGCTGGAAGGACGGCGAGAACCAGGCCCGCGTCCGCATTCTCGCCTTCAATCCCCGCGGCGGCCTGTCCCTGCCCGCCGGCTCCGAACCCGTGGCGGTCACCTTGGGCAGCGGGGTCCTGCAAGACGGCCGGACCATCCCCACTTCCGACGGCGGCCGCAATTCCCTGCGCATCGGCCGCGTCATCGCACGACCCTGGAGGCTCGACGGATGAGAATCCCCTCGCCCAGACCGGCCTTCCGCCGAGGTGTGTCGCTGGTCGAGACGATGGTCTCGATCGGGGTCCTGGCCGTCATCGCCCCCCTAGCCATCGCCGCCCTGCTCCGCGGCGGGGAAACCGGCAGCGCCGCCCGGGCGGAGACCCGCGCGCCGGTCATCGTCGAGTCCTGCTTGAACGAAATCAAGGTCGCCCGCGACAGCACGTCGAAGCACCTGCCCGCGCTGACTCCCGGCCAGGCCTTCGGCACCAACGAGGTCCTCTGCCTCGCCTTCCGCCGCGACGGCGTGCTGCTCGGCGCGGTCTCCGCCTCGAGCTACGAAACCGGAGTGCTCCGCGTCGCCGAGCAGGACGCCGCCTTCCTCGCCCGGCTGGAAGGGACGCTGGAAACCGACCGCCCCGGCTTTCCCCCGCTGCTCCAGGTCAAGGTCACCGTCGAGCACCCCGCCGTCGCCGGCAGCCTGAAACGCCGCCGGATGGAATTCCTCACCAAACTCCCATGATCCGCCCGTCCCGATATCGCGGCGGATTCACGCTGCTCGAACTGCTGGTCACCATGGCGATCGGCGCGATCCTCCTGTTGATCGCCGCCACCCTGCTCGGCCGCGCCGGCGACAGCTACGGCCAGGGCTCCGGCAGCGTCGCCGCCGAACGCGAGGCCCGCGCGGTGCTGACCCAGATGGGCGAGGACTTCGCCAAGGCCGTCTGGCACCAGGACACCGTGTTCGAGGATGGCGGCGAAGGCTGGAAACGCGCCCGCACCGGCTTCCTTTCCCTCCAGGCCGAGGACGCCCAGTCCGATGACGGCCGCACCGGCGATCTCTGCGCGGTCCACTACTACGTGAAGGACATCCAGGTCGGCAGCGCCACCGTCCGCTGCCTGATGCGCGGCTTCCGGGAAAGCGGCGAGGTCTTCCCCGCGCTCAAGGCCGGCTCGCTGGAGCCGATGTTCGCCGAAGAGGACACCGACGAACCGGTGGCCTTCGGCGTGCTCGCCTTCGAAGCCGCGCCGCTGGTCCGCGAAGCCGGCACCGGGACGCTGGTCGACTGGCAGTCCACGACTCCCGCCACCGCTCCCGACTTCCTCCGCATCCGCCTGGTCGTCGCCCGCCGCGAACTCCTCGGCAAGCTGGCCACCACCTTCGACTGGGATGCCAGTCCGTTGCGGGGAGATCCTTTGAAAGCTCCCGACAACCGCAACCTCGAGGTCTTCGAGGTGATCCAGCGATTTGGCAATGATGACTGAGCGCCCACCATCCCGTCCCCGGGCCGCCGGCTTCACCCTGCCGGCCGTGCTGGTCGTCACCGCGGCCATGCTGATCCTCGCCATCGGACTGCTTGCGCTCACCAACATCGAACGCAAGACCGCCCGCTCCTTCGCCGACTCCAAACGCGCCGAACTCGCCGCCCGCGCCGGGCTGGAGGACTTCCGCGCCATCCTTCGCACGGAGACCGCGAACGACGACTTCCTGGTCATCGGCAGTCCCTCGCCCGACACCCCGCCCGACGGCCTCGAAGCCCCGTCCCACCTTTTCATCGCCCGCGGCGAAGGCGGCGGCGACAGCCTGAAATACCGCTACCTCCCGCTCTTCAGCACCGCCACCCTGCCCGCCACCGGAACCACGCTGGTCGCGCCGGAGATTGAGGAAGCCGCAGAGGAGCAAGAAGGCGTGGCCAGCCGCTTCGCCACGATTTCCGGTCCGTCCTGGCTCGACAAGCCGCGCGTCGAGTGGATCCCGGTGACCGATTCCAAGGGCGACGTCGTCGCCCGCTACGCCTACTGGGTGGAGGACCTCCAGGGGAAAATTGACGCCAAGACCGCCGGCAACACCGACGGCGAGGGCGGCGTCCATTCCCGCAACGAATGGCCCTTCCCCGCACCCGGCGTCAACCCGGAACCCCTTTCCGCCGAAGAACCGAAGCTCGACCGCGTGGCCCTCCACGCCCTCGATCCCTCGATCGTCGCCGCCACCGAGGACGGCGACGGCAAGCTGGTTGCCAAGGTCACCGAAGGCCGCCCGCTGATGGTCTCGCCGGACTCCCTGGTCGCCGCCATCGGCACCCAGGCCCCGCTCGAGCGGGACGACAACGGCTTGCTCGCGGACCCGCTTGCCGCCGCCCTGGAAAAGAGCGCCAGCCCGGTGATCCGCCCCTACGACGAGCTCGCCACCGTCCCCTTCGCCGCCGGCATTTCGGACGAGGTCGCCGGCAAACCGAAGCTCAACCTCAACGCCCTGCTCGGCAAGGCGCGGCCGGCTGCCATCGACGATTTCGCCGGCTGGATCGACAAGGCCCTGCCCAACTTCGTCGAGCGCAAGGGCGGCTTCCCCGACGACTACCTGAAGACCCTCGCCGCCAACGCTTTCGACTACGTGGACACCGACCTCGACCCGAGTTTCCAGACCGGCAGTTACCGCGGACTCGACGGTTATCCCCTGGTCAGCGAGTTCCTGATGACCTTCCGCTGGGAGGACGTGGTGCGCGAGGACGGTCGGCTGCTGGTCGTCATGGACGTTTACACCTTCGTCGAGCTCTGGAACATGACCGACCAGCCCGTGAAGGGCCAGGGGCAGGTCACCCTAGAAACCAAGTTCGACTTCCCGATCGGGGCCAACCCCGGCATTTCCTTCGAAGAGGAATCCACCGATCCCGAGGTGGCCAGTCCCATCACCGTCAAGGAAGACGGCTACTACTGGCACCCGTCCTTCGAGGTCGACCTGCGGCCGAACGAATTCCGCCTCTACACCTCGAAGATCCGCTTCCGGTTCGACGCCGGCAGCGCCTCCGGCTTCGTGGAAAGTCCCATCCAGTTCAACAGCAACCAGCCCGACGGTGAGAGCGGCTACCGCTTCCGCTGGAACGGCGTGATGGTCGACCAGTCCCGCGGCAATACCTGGAAGACCGGGGCGACCGTTTCCTACCCTGCGCAGCCGCGGCAGGTCACCCGCGCTACGATTCCCGGCCACGGCTACGCCCAGAGCCCGGCGAACCAGGGCCCCTTCCAGAACAACATGGGCGACCCACGCATGTCGTATTACCTGCAGTCCCGCCAGGCCTCGAACCAGTATCCCGGGAACTACAGTCCCAATCGGCGCACCATCCGCTGGCAGACGATCTACTCCTCCGACTCCGGCGCCAAGCGGAGGCACTACGGTCGGGTGCTGCCCGCCGAGTGGCCCGATGGCGGGCATAACCCGCCCTACGGGTCGAATTCCTTCCTCACCACCGAAGCCTTGGTCTTGCCGGACGATCCCCGCTTCTTCACCAGCCTCCCGACGCCCGTCCTGGAGCAGGCCCCGATGCGGTTCTCCAACCGCGGCCGTTTCTTCAGCGCGACCGAACTCGGCCGAACCTACGACCCGGTCATGTGGACCGCCGCCTACTCCGACCTGAGCGGCACGCCGGGTTCGGGCGCCACCGACACCGCGATTTTGAATGCCGCCTCCACCCCCAGCCTGCCGCCCACCCGCGTGTCGTGGCCGGATGTCGAGCTGGCCTCATCCTCGAGCGTTGCCTATGGCGGAGGCAACACCCTGCGGATCGGACGCTTCGAGCACGGACGCTTCGAGCGGCCCGGCCAGCATGCCGCCCACCTCCTTGATCTCTTCCACGCCGGGGAATCCACTTCGCCCGATGATTCCCTCCGCGAAGGCGACATCGTGAGCATCGCCGGCCACGTCAATCTCAACACCGCCGACCGCGACGCCCTGCGGGCCCTCGCCGCCGGCTTCCTCAAGCAGGATCCGATCTTGTCCCAAACCACCTCCAACAGCCACCAGACCACTTCCCTGATGGCGCTCCCCACCGCCCCCCTGAAACTCGGCGCACCGGCCCGCACCCGGATCGCCGACCGCATCGCCGAAGGCATCCTCCTTTCGCGCCCCTTCGCCAGCGCCGCGGACATCGCGTCCGCCCTCGACCGCGAGGACAAGCCGGTCTTCGGCAACCGCGAGATGTATTCGCAGAACAACCGCATCGAGTGGACCGACTCCGCCGCCGAGGAAGTGTTCGCCCGGGTTTACGATGCTTCCACCCTGCGCTCGCGCAATTTCCGCATCTGGGTCATCGGCCAGGCCATCGCCCCGGTCCCCGCCGGTTCCACCGCGGAACCCCAGGTGCTTTCCGAATCCAAGAAGGCCTTCACCGTCTTCGCCGACCCCGGCGAGCGCGCTACCGACGGCCGCATCGATCCCGCCACCTACCGTCCCCTTGTCATTCATGAAAACGATTTCTAACACGTGGCTGCGGCTGCTGGCCGCCTGCCTTCTTCCGCTTCTTTTCCTCGGTTCCCTCTCCGCCCAGGATGCCCCGCCGAAGATCGGCTTCATCCGCCTGGTCAATGCCGTGGCCCCCGGCACCGGCAATGTCCACCTGAAGATCGACGGCGAGGACGTGTTCCCCAAAGGCTACAAACTGGGCCAGCGCACCGGCGGGATCGGCCGCACCGCCGGCAGCAAGAAGCTGACCGTCTCCCGCGACGGGACGGTGGAAGGAACCACCACCGTGGCGCTCGGCGTGGGCGAGACCGTCAGCCTGATCGCCTTTGCCGAAAAAGTGCCTGCCAAGGACGACAAGCCCGAGCAGTGGGAAATCCGCATTCTCCGCCTGAAGCAGCGCGATGTCGAAGGCGGCTACCGCTTCACCGTGATCAGCGTCTGCAAGGACGCCGAGACGCTCTTTTCGACACTGCGGGAAGGATCGGAGGCGAAGGTTTCGCACAGCGTGAAGCGACTGATGACCACCACCATCGATCTCGGAAAAAGTGCCGGCGACATCAGCATCTTCGTTCGCAAAAAAGAGGATGCCCTCGCCTTCTTCCGGCCGGACAGCCCCGGCAACTACGTGGTCGTGCTCTACGACGATGAAAAGGGCGAGACCCAGGCGATCTCGTTCTACGATCCCAAGTTCGTCATCGCGGGCTAGCCCCCCGGGACCGCCGACCGGAGCGCAGCGGAGATGGTCGGCCAGCTTCACTCCTCATCTGCCGACAATCCCCAGACCGGCACGAATGGTCCCGCCTGCCAATCGGAAGCCACTGTGGCCCGCGATCTTTTGACCTCCTTTTGACACTCCGGGACCCGCCGACTTGCCAAAGTGGCGGCGTATGAAAGCCACCACTTGTTTCGCCGTCGGCATCCTCGCGCTGTCCCAGCTCCACGCCCAGGAACCCGCCTCCCCGCGGCAGGATCCCTACGTTGCTCCTGCGGCAACGCCTGCCGAAAGAGCCGCGGAGGCCGGTGACAAGGTCCAACGCAACCTGTCCCTGCGCATCGAAGACTTCTCGCTCGACCTCGCCACCGCCGCTGAACTGCAGCGCGCCGATCTCGGAGATGAGGAACTTTACCGACGTCTGGTCGCGATGGTCGGCAAGAAGGAAGCCCGCCAAGAGTCCATGACGGTCATCCGCACCCGCTCGGGCAACAAGGCGCTCGGCGAAAGCATTCTGGAAACGATATACGCCACGGAATACGAGCCGGCCGAACTCCCGAATACGGTGGGGGTGAGCATTTCCCCGCCCAAGCCCGCGGCCGACAGTCCTGCGCCGGACGCCGTGCCGGAGACCGGCAAGCTGGACCAGGCATTGGAGGCCTCCCAACTCGGCGACCTGCGAACGCCTGCAACCGGGACGGCCTTCGAAACCCGCAACACCGGACTCACCATCGAGGTCGAACCGACGGCCAGCGCCGATTGGGAAATCATCGATCTGCGGATCTCAAGCGAACATGTGCTGCACGCCGGTACCAGCAAGCACGGCCAAGGACTCTCTCTGATCGAAATGCCGGAGTTTGAAAGCCAACGGATTCTAACGGCAGCCACCGTGATTCCCGGCAAGCCCTTCCTCCTCGGCACATTCAACCGCCCGCCCAATTCAAAACTCGATGCTGACGCGGCCAACCGGATCTGGTTCGCTTTCGTGACCGCAAATTACGCGAAACCCTGATGCGAGGCTCCTGGCTCACCTTCACGCCCCTACTCGCCGCCGCCGCCCTCGCCTTGTGGGGCGGCGAGCGGCTGGCCCGGCGCGAGATGGAGACCCGCACCCCCGCCGACCGGGAGCGCCTGCACGATTTCTCCGCCGCGCTGCGCGAGGAGCTGGACTGGCTGGACGATGCCTACCGCGGCCACCTCAGGCGAATCGCCGCCGAAGCACCCTATGTGCCTGCGGAGCGGACGAGTTCGGCATGCACCGGGGTGGTCGGGGTGCGCGAGTGCCACCTGTTCCGCCGCGGGAACAAGGCAGCGGTCAGCAAGAGTTCGCAGGCAGCCCTCGCCCGCGGGCGCTTGCCGGAAGTCGAAGCCAAGGGCGGCAAGCGTCCTTTGAATCCCGATCTCGCGGTGGTCCTGCCCGAAGATCTGTTCACGGTGGAGCGGAGCGGCGAAAGCGGGATCATCGTCGCTCCGGACGGTACCCATCAAGTCCGCTGGATGCGCCCCGACGCGGATCACCTGGTTGCCTTCACCATCGACACTCCCGCCCTTCGGAACGCGACCCGGAGCCACCTCGAAATGTGGCTGGCAGCACCCTTCGCCCCGCTTCGCGAATCCGGCGAACTCGTTTCTCTAACAGGGCCTGGCAATGTTCCGCTCGTCACCCTGCCCGCCGCTACCGATCCCGGCCCTGCCGCGCTGGTCATGCCGCACCGCACGAGTCTCGGCGAATGGCAGGTCCAGGCCTGGGACCGCCGCCACGTTACGACCATCCACGACTCCGCCACCCTGATCCTCGCCTCCGGCATCGCCGCCGCCCTGCTGCTGCTCGGTGCCTTCCTGTCCATCCAGCAACGCCGCGCCCTGCGCCTCGCCGAAGAGCGGGTCTCCTTCGTCAACCGCGTCTCCCACGAACTCGGGTCGCCGCTCACCAACATCCTGCTCAACCTCGACCTCTCGCTGCGCTCGCTGAACGACCGGCCCGCCGAGACCCGCCGCCGGCTGTCGCTGGTGAACGAGGAAGTCCAACGCCTGGCCCGCCTCGTCTCGAACGTCCTCACCTTCTCCCGCGGCGAGCGCAAGACCCTCGACCTCCGCCCCGCCGCCTGCATCCCCGACGAAGTGGTGGATGCCGTGCTCGCCCAGTTCCAACCCTCGCTCGAGCGTCGCAAGGTGAGCGTCGAATGGCAGCGCGGCGCGACCTCCAGCACGCTCCTCGATCCCGACGCCCTTGCCCAGATCACCGGCAACCTGATTTCCAACGTCGAGAAGTACGCCAGCACCGGCGGCTGGCTCGGCCTCGAAACCCGCATGGAAGACGGACGCTTCCAACTCCGCATCCGGGACCGAGGCCCGGGTATCCCGCTGAAGCAGAAGGAACGGATCTTCGAAGCCTTCGAGCGCGTCCACCGCGGCGTCAGCGAAGGCTCCAGCGGCACCGGCCTCGGCCTCTCGATCGCCCGCGACCTCGCCCGCCGGATGGGCGGCGATTTGGTACTAGATTCATCGGAGAACGGCGCCGCCTTCGAGCTCGATCTCCCCGCGCCGCCGCATCTCGCCGTGGTCGCCGACGAACCCGCCGCATGACCATCCTGCTCGCCGACGACGATCCGCTCACCCTCGAAGCCCTCGCCGCCTGCATCGCGGACGAAGGCTTCAAGACGCTCTCCGCCGCCGACGGCAGGCAGGCGATCGAGCTCTGGCGCGAACACCGCCCGCAGCTGCTGTGCCTCGACATCATGATGCCTGAGATCGACGGCTTCGAAGTCTGCCGCCGCGTCCGCGCCACCGACTCCGCCGTGCCGATCCTCTTTCTCTCCGCGAAGAACGAGGAGATCGACGTGGTGGTCGGTCTCGGCCTCGGTGCCGATGATTTCATCCGCAAGCCCTTCACCCGCGCCGAAGTCATCGCCCGCATCCGCGCCGCGCTGCGTCGTGCCCATCCCGCCGACGAAATGGGCCGCCGCTTCACGATGGACGACCTGACCGTTCATCCCGACGCGCTGCTGGCCAAGCGCGACAGCAAGTCCATCGAACTCACCCGCCGCGAAGTCCTGATGCTCGAACTGCTCCACAAGAACTCCGGCCTGCCGGTCGCGCGCGACCGCTTTCTCGACGAGTGCTGGGGCCTCGACTACTTCCCGGACTCCCGGACGCTCGACCAGCACGTGCTGATGCTGCGCAAGAAAGTCGAGGCCGACCCGGCGAATCCGCGGATCATTTCGACCGTGCGCGGCGTCGGCTACCGGTTCGGTGAAGCTCGTTAAGGAGTGTCGACGTTCCGCCGACACCCGCGTGGACCGCGGGTCCACACTCCTTACTCCTCGTCGTCCTCCCTCGCCTCGGACGTCGATTCGCGCGCGGGAAGGATGTCTTCCAGCATCCGCTGGATGCCGGCCTCCGCCATGTCGCTGCGCGGGTAGATCGAGCGGGCCTTGAGGTACCACGAAAGCGCGGAGCCGACCTGCTTGTCCTTCCGCTCCTCGAACTCACGGGCGCGATTGAGGGCCTTGGTGAAGTCGGCGACGTCGGGAGCCAGCCGCTCCAGCTCGGCCCCGAGCTTCGGATCGTCCGGGAACTCCTTGCGCAAGGCGGCGAGCTGCTCCCAGGCCGCGTAGTCCTGGCCCATCTTGCTGAACTCCTTGGCCTTGCCGAGCGCACCCTCGATCCGGGTGAGGTTGGTGATGATCTGCTTGAAGGCATCCTCACGGGCGGCATCCCCGGCGATCGACGGCGCGATCTCATACTGGCGGCGGAAGATCTCGCGGTAGTTCTGTTCGTTGAGCAGGCGGTCGAAGTCGTTCTTCGCCACGGCCATCCCGCCGCCCTGTTCCACCAGCTTGTCGAACTCGGCCAGCTTCGGATTCTGAGGCCAGACTTCCATCGCCGCCTTGATCTCGGTGCCCGCCTTGTCGTTGTCGCCCTGCGACGCGGCCAGCTTGGCGGCGTTGATGTGCATGTCGCTGACCCGGGTGTAGGTGGCGATCGCCGCCTCCGCCTTGGTCGGATCGAAGTCGCCGGAAGTCGTCTTCAGACTTTCGGTGATCTCCTTGGCCCGAGTGTAATCCTTCACATCGAGCGCCGCGATCAGCTTGTAGGACTCGCGGACGAACTCGAGCACCTTGCGCTTCTTGTCGCGCGGCAGCGTCCGGATCGACGGCATGAACTCGCCCACCATGTAGGCCTCGCTCAGCCGCTTCGCCGCGCTCTGCAGTTCGCTCTTCTCGGCGAGGAAACTGTAAGCCTCCACGCCTTGATTCACGTCGCGGATCGCCTCGCTCGCGAGGGCGTCGAGCGCCGCCACGGTCGGGCTGGAGCCCAGGCTTTCGGTGAACAATTTGTAAACCTCCGACTTCTTGTCGATGTTCAGCTTGTTGTCCCCGTCGCGCCAGATCTGGTGGTAGAAGCGCGAGGCCATCACCACGTGCTCGAAGCGGCGCTGAACGAAGAACTGGAGCATCAGCGCCTGATACTGGATCTTGGCCTGCGTGATCTGGATCTCGGTCTTGGCCGCGTTGGCCTTCTTCATCACCTCGATCTCGGTGATGCGGCGGAGCGAATCGACGTATTCGAGGGACACCGTGCCGCGACCCGGATTCTGGGCCGGCTGGCGGGCCTGGCCGGGCTGGTTGGCACCGCCGCCGCCGCCCTGCGGGTTGCCGCCACCACCGCCACCACCGCTGCCGCCGGTTTGCCCCAGCGTCGGATCGGTCTCGTGGGCGGCCTTCCAGTCGGACTTGCGGATCAGCCGCTGCTTCTCATCCTCCATCGCCTCGCTGAGGGCGCGGGTCGAAGAGACGTCCTTCTTCGCCAGCACGGCCGCATAGATCGCCTGGGTCAGCGAATCGCAGAGCTTGGCATCGCCGGGGAACGAGGACGCGCGGGGCAGGAGCTTGAGGGCGGCGGGGAAATCCGGTCCGCCAGGGTGATGCGGGGAGACCAGCTCCAGGATCGAATCGATCGTCTGCCGGTAGTCGAGCGCCTCTTCCGAGTTGTCCTCGGGCTCGTTCAGGTAGCGCTCGAAGCGCGCGGCGAGCAGGCGGTTGTCGGTCGCGGCCCAGGTATGACCGTTCCAGGAAACCGTCTCCGCGGAAGGGTCCATGAAGGGCAGTTCGTTGCCCATCGGGGAAGCGGCCGGCTTGTTCTCGGGCTGGCGCTGGATGACCGTGTCGCCGCCGCCGGAGTCGTTGTTGGCCGGAGGATTGGTCACGCGGCTCCGGGCATCCGGGTGGAGCACCTGGCCCGGCGCGATCGAAAGGGTGGCCAGCAGGGCGAATGGAATGAACGGTTTCATGGCGGGAAATCAGAGGCGGTTGATGGCGGTGGCGACCGCGATGCCTCCCTCGCGGATTTTGACTTTCATCGAATAGCGCTGCTCGCGCTCGATGTTGAAAGTGGTGAGGTTGGCCGGGATTTCGACCCCGAGGAAATCTTCGCCGGAAGGTGCGGAGACCTTGAGGCTGACGACCTGGTTCGGATTCCCCTCACGGTAGAATTTCTCGTCCACCGTGCCCTCGACGACATATTCGTTGTCACGCAGGGAAACGCCGTCTTTGACGTCCTCCATGTTGATCGTGGCCCCGGAAATCGAGTCCGGCTTTCGATTGAGGAACATCTTACCCCCGAAGAAGGCGATGACGACGAAAACGGCGACCCCGATGAGGATGCCCGGATTGATTCCTGAACTGGCGCGGCGTGCCATGGTTTGAAAATTGAAGGTGAGCGGTGAGACGTTAAACGTCAGTCGTTGAGGTAAGTTTCCACGATTTCACGGGAGATTCACGCCTTTTCTGGGCTAGTCCCACTGGTGGCGGCGGGTACCGATCCAGGCGGCGATCAATCCGGCGGAAACGTGGAACGCCAGCACGTAGAGGCAGGTCTCGCGGGCCGAAAGCGAGGTGTCGATCACCGCTTTCACCGCATCCAGCACCTTCGGCTCCAGCGCGCTGACACTGCCGGACCATGCCCAGTAGGCGGAAATGAAGGGCCGGGTGAAGACTTCGACCGCCTCCGGAAGGGCCAGCACGGCCCCCGACAACGGAAGCTGGAAGCCGACCAGGTAGATCGACAGCAGCGACGCCTGCTCGGCGGTCCGCATCAGCGCGGAGATCCCGAGGCAGATCGCCGTCATCCCGCCGTTGATCAGCAGCAGGAACAGGATGTGGCTCTCGAAGCCGCCCGCTCCGCCGCGGAAGGGCGCGAAAATATTGACGAAAACCGCCATCCACAGCGACTGCGCCAGCACCAGGCAGGCCAGGAAGGCGACCTTGCTGGCCAGATACGCGGTCGGCCGCAGCCCGCCGAATTTCTCTTTCTCGAAGATCTGCCGCTCGCCGGCGATCTCGCGCGCCGAGTTGTTCGAGGCCATCAGCGACAGCAGGATCACCTGGAACATGATGATCCCGGAGATCGACGAGCCCACCCGGACCTGATCCCGCTTCACGGTCTGCTGTTCCTGGATTTCCTCCATCAGGTTGCCCTGCCGGGAGTCGGAGAGGTTCGCGATCTGGCCCTTTGCATTCTCCGAGAAAAGCGTCACCAACACCGGAAAGCATAACAGGATCGCCAATTGGAGGAATACCTGGCCGCGGTCGCGGAAAAAGATCCGCCAGCGGCGCGACAGCAGCGTCGTGAACTGGGTGAAAAATCCCGGCGTCGGGATTTTCTCCTCGGCCGGCTGGGTCGCCTCGGCATCGGACGGCTCCGCATCCACCGGGGCCGGCAGGTGCAGACTGCCGGACTCCAGCAGCTTGTTCCGGTTCTTCTCGAGCTTCGAATAATAGGAATCCCGGTGCTTCATCCACGAACTCTGCCAGCGCTCGGAGGTCTGGGTGGCCAGCTTGGGATAGACCTCCTCGGTGTCGTGGACCGAAAAGTAGTGGGTCATCTGCTCCGGCGGGCCGTGGTAGGCGACCCGGCCCTCGTGCAGAACCAGGATGGAATCGTAGAGCTCCAGGTGCGCCAGCGAGTGCGTCACCGACAACACGATCCGGCCTTCGCGGCGGGAAAGATCGTGCAAAAGGCGGACGATCTCCCGCTCCGAACGCGGGTCCAAGCCGCTGGTCACCTCGTCGCACAGCAGCAGCTTGGGGTCGGAGACCAGCTCCATCGCCAGCCCCAGCCGGCGCTTCTGGCCGCCGGAAAGCACCTTCACCTGCCGGTCGGCGATCGCCGCCAGCCCGGTCTCCTCCAACACCCGGTCGATCCGCTGGTCCAGCTCCTCGTTGTCGCGGACCTTCACCCGCAACCGGGTCGAGGCCTCCACCGACTCGTCGACGGTCAGCGGGTCGTAGGCGATCGAGAACTGCGGCACGTAGCCGATCTCCGACGGATCGAGGTCGCCCTCCTCCGATAGATTCCGGCCTTCCCAGAACAGTGCGCCTTCCGACTCCGGGTTCAGGCCGGCGATGGTCTTGAGCAGCGTGGTCTTGCCGCAGCCGGACGGGCCGACGATGGCCATGAAGTGGCCGCGCGGGATCTTGATGTTGACCTTGTCGACGAGATTAACGGCCTCGCCGTCTTTCTGAATGGTGAAGCAGACGTCCTGAAGTTCGAGCACGGCGGATTGGGTGAATCGGGTGGCTACGGAGAAAAGCGGCGAAATCCTGCGAAGGCGAGCAAGAAACTATCACTCCAGCGGCACGATCCGGATCGTTCCCGTCGGCTTCTTCATTGCATCGGACAAGGTCGGGCCGACCGGCACCGCGGGAGTCGCCGGGGTCTGGTCGAGCGCGCTCTTCAAAGCGCCTTCCACCAACTGCCCGCAGTGGATCTTCATCGGCGGCAAGGGCCCCAGCCCGCCGGTCAGGTCGTTCGCGGAAAGCTCCCGGGCTTCCTCCGCCGTCTTGCCCTTCAGCAGTTCGGTCGCCATCGACGCCACGGCGATCGCCGTCTGGCAGCCGAAAGATTGGAACGAAGCCCGGTCGATCACCCGCTTGCCGTCCTTTTCGGTGAATTTCAGCCACATCCGCAGCATGTCGCCGCAGTCCGGCGAACCCACCGTGCCGACCGCATCGGCATCGGGGATCTCTCCTTGGTTCTGCGGTGAGGCCAACGCCTCGCGGACTTTCTCTTCAAAATCGCTCACGCCCTGACGATGCCGCAGACTCCCGGCTTTGCAAAGGCCGCAGGCCCACCGGGCGCGCGGATTTCATTCCGCACGCCCGGCGAGTCGCAAACCCGGTCCCGCGGAATGAATTCCGCGCTCCCGGTCTTGCACCCCAAGCTTGCCAAGCCGCGCCCGCCCGGAAAGTCTGGCCCCGCCCGTCCGGGCACCCCTGCGGCATGCATTTCCTGGGAATCGAAATCGGTCATGCCGCCACCCGCGTGGTGGCGCTGGACCTCGAAGCGGCCACCGTCGCCGCCGAGGCCACGGCCGCCCATGCCTGGATCGAAGGCCTGCCCGATGGCTACCGAGAACAAGACCCCGCCTGCTGGATCGCCGCCGCCGACCAGGCGATGCGCCAGTGCCTCGCCAGCCTCGGCGAGGCCCGCGGCGGAGTCGCCGGGATCGGCATCACCGCGCCGACCGGCGGGATGGTGGTGCTTGATGAAAGCAACCGCATCGTCCGCCCGGCCAAGCTCGGCATCGACCGCTCCGCCCAGCGCCAGGCCGACGAAATCGCCCGCGCTTTCGGCGGCGCGCCCGGGCTGATCGAGCTCTCCGGCAATCCGGTCGACGCCGGCTCGCTGGCCGCCCAGTGCCTGTGGCTGAAGCAGCACGAACCCTATCATTTCCAACGCGCCGCGCGGCTGATGACGCCGCAGGATTTCATCGGCTACTGGCTCACCGGCGAGGCGGGCATCGAGGCCGGCTCCGCCGCCACCACCGGCCTCTTCAATGTCCCGCAGCGCCGCTGGAGCGCCGAATTGTTAGAATTCATCGACGGCCGCCTGTTCGACATGCTGCCGCCCGGCATCCCGCCGTCGCAGCCGCGCGGCCAGCTCCGCCCGGCCCTTTGCCAGGCCTGGGGATTGCCCGAAGGCGTGATCGTCGCACCCGGCTCCGGAGCCGCCGCCCTTTCCGCGCTGGCAGTGGGCGCGGCATCCGATGGCGCGGTGGTCGCCGACCTTTCCGCCGACGGCTGCCTGTCCGCCGTCTCCGACAAGCCCTGCGTCGATTTCCGCGGCGAAGCCGCCACCCTCTGCGACGCCTCCGGCCGCTGGCTGTCGCGGCTCGGGATGTCGAATGCTGTCGCCGCGCTCGAGCTGATCCGCCGCCACTACGGCTGGTCCGCCGCGGAGTTCGAAAAAGCGCTCGAAACCACCGAGGCAGGTGCGAACGGCCTGCTCTTCCTGCCCTATCTCCGCGGCGAGTCCACCCCGCGCCTGCCCGATGCCTCCGGCGTGCTCCACGGCATCACCCTCGACAATTTCACGCCGGGCAACCTCGCCCGCGCCGCCGCCGAAGGCCTCGCCCTCGGCTTCGGCTACGGCTTCAGCCGGCTGCGCGACCTCGGTTTCGAACCCGCCGGCGTCCGCGTCGCCCGCGATGCCGGCCCGGCTTTCCAACAGCTCCTGGCCGATGTGTTCGGCGTCCCGGTCGTCGCCGTCGCCGGCACCGGCGGTCCGCTGTTAGGCGCGGCGATGCAGGCCGCCGTGGTCTATTTCCGGCTCAATGGCGAGTCGCTCGGCTTCGATGAAATCGCCAGCTACATCGTGACCATCGACAGCTCCACCCGCCGCGACCCCGACCCGCAGCGCCACGAATTCTATCAGGACCTGCTCGCCCGCCAGCAATACCTCGTCGAGACCCTCCACGCGGGAGGGTTCCTGTGATGAGCGCGGAACCTTTGCGGCGAAATCCATTTTGCGACCGCGAAAAAACGGGAAAATACACGAAATTTGAAAGGCATGGAACTGCGCAAAACCTGGCCCTTTTTGGCTGTTTAGATTTCGCGGCCTTTCGCGTTTTTTCGCGGTTGCCCTCTTCTTGTTGGAACCATGGCCGGTGACCGCAGCGAGATCCGCGAAAGCGGCAAGATGAACGTCCTCGGCACCCTCGCCGGCCGCCTGATGCAGGCCTGGTGCGCCACCCTCCGCTTCGACGTCATCGACCGCTGCCGCCTCACCGAACCCGGCGGCATTCCCGGCCCCGTCATCTATTGCCTCTGGCACAACCGCATCTTCACCATGCCCGCCGCGTGGAAAAAGTCCTGCGGCGCGCACCGTCAAGCCGTCGTGCTGACCAGCGCCAGCCACGACGGTGCCGCGCTCGCCCGCGCCGTCGGGGTCTTTGGCATCGGCTCCGTCCGTGGCTCCTCCTCGCGCCGCGGCGTCGCCGCACTGGTGGCGATGCGCAAGGCGCTGCGCGAGAACACCGACGTCTGCATCACCCCCGACGGTCCCCGCGGCCCGCGCCACGTGGTCCAGCCGGGCATCGTGAAACTCGCCGAAACCAGCGGCGCGACCATCGTGCCGATCCACGTCCGCTACGCCTCCTGCCGCGAGCTGAAGACCTGGGACCGCTTCGCGATTCCCGCGCCGGGCAGCCGGGTCCGCGTCATCTTCGACGAGGCGCTTGCCGTGCCCGCCGGGCTTTCGGAAGATGACTTCGAAACATGGCGCCGCCGCCTGGAGGAAATCATGCTCCGCGGTGCCGCCGAACCTTTTTGATCTACGATGAGTTCCGTAATTGATGGCAAATCCGTGGCCGCCGCCGTGCTCGAAGAATGCCGCGCCGAAGTGGTCGAGCTGAAGTCCCGCGGCATCACCCCCGGCCTCGCCGTGGTGCTGGTCGGGGAAGACCCCGCTTCCCAGGTCTACGTCGGCTCGAAGGCCCGCACCTGCGTCGACCTCGGCATTTACTCGCGCAAGATCGAGCTGCCTGCGACCACCACGCAGGACGAACTCATCGCCGTGGTCCGCGAGCTCAACGCCGACCCCGCCATCCACGGCATCCTGGTCCAGAGCCCGCCGCCGAAGCACATCGACGAGGAAGCCGTGATCCGCGCCATCGATCCCCGCAAGGACGTCGACGGCTTCCACCCGGAAAACGTCGCCAAGCTCGCGCTCGAGGACAAGACCGGCTTCGTCCCCTGCACCCCCGCCGGCTGCATGCGCCTGCTCGCCGCCGCCGGCGTGCAGACCGCCGGTGCCGAAGCCGTCGTCATCGGCCGCAGCATGATCGTCGGCAAGCCGATGGCCCTGCTCCTCATGGCGAAAGGCTCCGACGCCACCGTCACCGTCGCCCATTCCCGCAGCCGCGACCTCCCCGCCATCTGCCGCCGCGCCGACATCGTCATCGCCGCCGTCGGCCGCCCGGAAATGGTCAAAGCCGACTGGGTCAAGGACGGCGCCGTCGTGATCGACGTCGGCATCAACCGCATCGAAGACCCCTCGAAAAAGAGCGGCTACCGCCTCGTCGGCGACGTCGCCTACGCCGAAGTCGCGCCGAAGTGCTCCGCCATCACCCCCGTCCCCGGCGGCGTCGGCCCGATGACCATCGCGCTGCTGATGAAGAACACCCTGCAAGCCGCGCGGCAGCTCGGATAGCCTGCCCCATGACCGCCGCAGGCTCTTGGACTGCTGCGATGATTCGCAGCTCTCCGAATGAAGGGTAAGGCGATTCGTTCTCCCGCGACGCAGCGATTGCAGCAACCCCGCCCCATGCCCGCCGCAGGCTCTCGGACTGCTGCGATGATTCGCAGCTCTCCGAATGATCGGTGAGGCGATCCGTTCTCGCTCGACGCAGCGATCCGGCAAGGTTGCCTCCACCCCGCCGGGTAAGCCCGCCTCGCACTCCACTTGAAAGCTGCGAATCATCGCAGCAGTCCAAAAGCGGCTGCGCCGCGGTCATCAAGGCAGTGTCGTTCTCAAAAGCACCGCCCCACCGCCCGCAACCACCTCTCCCCCGCCTTTCGGCAGCAAAAAGAAATCCCCTTTCCCGAACTTCACATTCCCACAAGTCACGTCCCCCTCCGCCACCGAGAAAATCGAGAACCTCCCCACCTCCCGGTTGCCCGCGCCTTCCCCCGCGCCTAACTTCAGCCTCTCCACCCGGAAGAACTCGCACTCCGCGATCACCGTCCCGACCGGCTCGTCCATCGCCGGCTCGAAGTCGTTGAAGTCGATGCTCGCAAGGGACTCCTCCACATGGAGCTCGCGCGGCTTTCCATCCAGCCCCAGCCGGTTCCAGTCGAAGACCCGGTAGGTGGTGTCGCTGTTCTGCTGGATCTCGTGGATCAGGAATCCCGCCCCGATCGCATGCAGGCGGCCCGAGGGAATGAAGATGGAATCCCCCGCCTGCGGCTCGATCGCATGAACGCAGTCCGCCACCGAGCCGTCCTCGATCGCCTTTTCGAAATCCCCGCGCGTGACCCCCTTCTTCAACCCCACATACAGCTTCGCTCCCGGCTCCGCCCCGGCGATGTACCACATCTCGGTCTTTGGCTCGCCACCGAGTCCCGCCGCGAGATGCGACGGCGGATGCACCTGGATCGACAAGTCATCCCGCGCATCCAGCACCTTGATCAGCAGCGGAAAGCGCGCGCTTTCCGAAAGGCCGGTGCCGAACACCTCCTCCCGCTGCCCCGTCCACAGCTCGTGCAGCGTCTTCCCGGCCCAGCGACCGCCGCGCACCACCGACTGCTCTCCCTCCCGGTCCACAATCTCCCACGACTCCCCATACGGCGCGCCATCCGGCAACTCGCGGCCGTATTGGCGCTCCAACTCGCGCCCGCCCCAGACGCGCTTCATGTAAAGGGGCTCGAAAACGATCGCTTCCACGGGCGGAAAGATGCCGGTCACCGTGAAAAGCGAAAGCCCCGCGTGTGGCAAATTCCCGGCCCGATCGCAGATTACTAAAGAATTATGGATTTTCCGGGATCTGAAATCAATCTTGCCCCCCCGGCCCTTGGAGGGGATGCTGGCCGGGGAGAATTCCGGCATGGCAAAGAGTGACAACCGCAAACGGGGCGAGGTGCCCGAACCACCCAAATGGTCGAACGAGGTCGTCGGGATCGTGCTGATTTGCGCCGGCCTGCTCGCGTTTCTTTCCGTGATCTCCTTCACCACCAGCGACTTGCCTGCCGACTGGGCGAACTGGACGGAGATCTTCGGCAAGAACAACCACAACCTGATCGGCGGCCTCGGCGTGGCCCTTGGCTTCATCCAGGTCTCCCTCTTCGGCGCGGCCGGTTACATCGTGCCGGTGGCTCTGATCTGGTTCGGCGTCGCCAAGCTGGTCTTCGATGCCCGGCTTTGGCCACGGACGATGATCGGTTTCATCGTTCTCACTCTCAGCGGTGCCACCTTCATGCACGCCTGGCACGGCGGCGACCGGCTCGAAATCTCCCGCCACGCCGGCGGCGTCACCGGCCACTTGCTGGGCAACTATGTCTTTCTCCCGCTGCTCAACAAACTCGGCACCATGCTTCTCCTGGGTGCCACTTATCTGGTCGCCTTGATCCTCCTCACCGGCCAGAAACCGGTCGGCTTCGTCAAAGGCTGTGGCCGGTTGCTCATGAACCTGATCGCCCGCTTCCGCGAAAAGCGCGAGGAATCCCAGATCCAGGCCTCCAAGGAGGATCTCCGCGCCACCGAACGGGAGCGCGAGCGCGAACGCCGCCGCAAGGAACGCGAAGCCACCAAGGCCGCCGCCGAAGTCCCCGCCGACCCGCAGCAGGAACTCCCGCTGCGCGAAACCCCCGCGCCGCAGATCATCGACTCCTCCCAGCGCCGCATCGAAGCGCCGAAGCCCGGCGAGCGGCCCTTCGAACGCAAACCCAAACCCGAAGGCCACCTTTCCCTCTCCACCGCCGGCTTCGAGGACTACGACCTGCCCGGCTTCGACCTGCTCGATCCCGTCGCCGAAAACGAAGCGCCCGAAGCCAACCGCGACGAACTGCTCGCGACCCAGCGCATCATCGTCGACACCCTCCGCGCCTTCGGCATCGAGGTCACCCCCGGCGACATCACCCGCGGCCCGACCATCACCCGCTACGAAATCTACCCGTCCACCGGACTGCGCGTCTCCCGCATCTCGCAGCTCGAGGCCGACCTCGCCCGCGCCACCTGCGCCGAGCGCATCAACATCCTCGCGCCCATCCCCGGCAAGGACACCGTCGGCATCGAACTCGCCAATTCGCAGAAAGTCTCCGTCCCCCTCCGCGAACTACTACAAGACCCGGAGTTCCGCTCGGCCAAGAAGCGCATCCCGCTGGCCCTCGGCAAGGACGTCTACGGCAAGACCGTCATCGGCGACCTCGCCGCGATGCCCCACCTGCTCGTCGCCGGCGCCACCGGCTCGGGCAAGTCGGTCTGCATCAACTCGATCATCGCCTCGATGCTCTTCAAGTTCGGCCCCGACGAACTCCGCTTCATCATGGTCGACCCGAAGGTCGTCGAGATGCAGATGTACAACAAGCTGCCGCACCTCGTCGTCCCCGTCGTCACCGATCCGAAGAAGGTCGTCGCCGCGCTCAAGTGGGTGGTGAACGAAATGGAGAAGCGTTACCGCGTCTTCGCCAAAACCGGCGTGCGGAACTTCGACGCCTTCAACGCCCGCGTCCGCCCCGAGAAGCCCGAAGCCGCCGCAGCGGAAGCAGCGGAAGCAGCGGAAGAAACACCGCCGTGGAATGCCGACGAGGAAGTCGACATGGAATCCATCGAAGCCATCGCCGCCGCCCTCGAGTCCGGCGAACTCGGTGCCGAAGCGGAAGAAGACGAACTGCCGATCGAAGAGGACAAGATCCCCGACCGCTATCCTTACATCGTCGTGCTGATCGACGAGCTCGCCGACCTGATGCAGACCGCTCCGGCCGATGTCGAAATGTGCATTGCCCGCATCGCGCAGAAGGCCCGCGCCGCCGGCATCCACCTGATCATCGCCACCCAGACTCCGCGCGCCGACGTCGTCACCGGCATCATCAAGGCGAACATCCCCTGCCGCATTGCCTTCCAGGTTTCCTCGCAGCTCGACTCCCGCGTCATCCTCGACTCCAAGGGCGCCGAGAAGCTGGTCGGCAAGGGCGACATGCTCTATCTCCCGCCCGGCTCCGCGAAGCTCGAACGCTCGCAAGGCGCGTTTGTTTCCGACGAGGAAGTCGAACGTCTGGTCGACCACTGCGCCGCCCAGGCATCGCCGAACTTCGAAAGCGACATCCAGCGCTCGATCGACAACGGCGGTGATGACGGCGATGACGAGGACGATGTCTCTCCCGCCGATGAGGAACTGATCATGCGCTGCATCGAAGTCGCGCGGCAGGAGCAGAAATGCAGCACCTCGCTCCTCCAGCGCCGCCTGCGCCTCGGCTACACGAGAGCCGCCCGCATGGTCGACATCCTCGAAGCGAGAGGCGTCGTCGGCCCCGGCGACGGTGCGAAGCCGAGAGAGGTGTATCTCAAATAATCTCCCGCAGGGAAAGAGCGCCGCAGGCGGAGCGCTGGCTTCAGTCGGCGTGACCATCCAAGCCGACTAAAGTCAGCGCTCCGTCCACGCCCACCGACTCCTGCTCGAAGTCCCCCTTCGTGCGCGCTTCCAGCATCGCCCGGAGCTCGGCATGAACGTCCGCCACGATGTCCGACGCCAACAGCCGCGCGATCACCTTCCCCTCCTCCTCCGTCAAAACCGGCGCTCCCGCCATCGGCCGAAACCGCATCATCACCGGCCGAAAATCCCGCCCTGTCTTCTCCCGCAAATCACGCAGCACGTCGAATCCCGCCGGATCGCTGTCGCCGAAGTGGCGGCACTCCAAGTCCGCCGGCAAGCGCTCGAACAACAAGCGTGTCGCCGCCCCGGGGAAGCTCGTCTGCACCAACAGCACCCCCGTCTGCCGCTTCGCCAACTCCAGGAACACGCTCTCGTTCTCCACCGTCAGGCACAGGCTCGCCCGGCACTCCACCGACTTCGCCGCAGCGAGATCGATCGCCGAAACCGACACCGGCCCCGCCAGCACGCCGAAGTCGATCGAGCCGTCAGGCAACTCCAGCACCAGCGGACCGTGAATCAGCACCGAACGCGGTTTGTCCGAGATCCCGAAGTCTTCCAACGACGCCTCCTCCTGACCCGTGATCTCGCGCAAAGCCGCCAATAATCGCGGCCGGAGGCTTTCCAACGCCTTCGAGTCGCGGCAAATCACCGCGCTCGCGTAACGAACCAGCGATTCCTCCCGCCAGTTCAGCACGCCGCCCAAGGCATCTAACAGACTCCGGTTTCCCGCGGGATCATCCCGTCTGAACGGTCCCACTGACGAACCCTCGCGGGCACGGGCGGCGAGGCCTTCACACCACATCCGCCATGCCTCGCCACACGGAACCGCAATCCCCGCCGCGCTCTCAAAGAACTCGCCGAGCTTCTCTCGTTCTTCCACTGGCGATGGCAGGCCAATCGCAGCAAACAACCACGCCTCGCCCCCCTCACGCTTCAGCCGGATCACTTGTTTCGCTCCTGTTCGCGGATGCCGGTCGATCACCAGCATTCCGCCCGAAGCACGCTCCGCGACCAACAACTCCTGCTCCGAAATCTCCCGCGCTTCGCCATCATGAAAACCCGAAGCCCGAAGGAACCTCTCCCAATCCAGCGTGAAGTCCTTGACCATGCCCGAGCGTCCCGCAGAAGACTGCCGGAAACTGGAAGCGAAGGCCTGGAGCGTGGAATTCATCGCGAAGCGGGGGCGCTGACTTCAGTCGGCGAGACCACCCTACTCACTCGCCGACTGAAGTCAGCGCTCCGTTGTCCTCACTCTCCGAAATCCACTTCCGCCCTTCCGGCGAATCGCGGAACAGCACCACCGGCACGTTTCTCACACCCACCCGCGTCCCGCGCCGCTCTTCCTTCCGCGAGATCACGATCAACTCGTCGCACTGGCTGAAGGCATACGGGATATTGCCGCTCGACATCGAAAACATCCCCTGGAGGTCCAGTTCGCTCATCGCTTGGATGCAGTTCTGGATGCGTTCGCCGGACAGCTTCGAGAAGGCCTCGTCGATCGGCACCAGCGCCAACGACGGCTCCTTGCGGCGGCTTTCGTGGCGGTTGTAGGCGTGCAGGTAGCTGGCGAGGATGGCGACGAAATACGGGCTCTGGTTCTCGCCGCCGCTCATCTTGCCGCCCTGCTTGTCGACGCTGATCGACCTGCCGTCGGCATCGCGGATGTCGGTCACGGTGAGGTCGTAGTCGAAATACTGGCGATAATCTAACAGCCGTGCCGCTTCCGGGCTGCTGGCGTTCTGGACGAGGAGGTTGAGGAAGCCCTTGAGCGCGTCCTGCAACTCGCCGCCCATGCTGGCGAAGAACAGCTCGTCCTCGTGATGGAGAGCATTGAGATCGATCAGGTCGCGGTAGATCTTGTACTCCGGATTCGGCCGGCGCTCGATCTTGTAGCGATCGTGCCCGATCGGTCGCTTGAGCTGATGGTTGAGCAGCGAGATGATGTTCTCGACGTTCTTCAGCGCCTGCTGCATCCGGCTCAGCACCTGCGTCCGGAACAGCGATTCCCAGCGCTTGCGCTCGGTCACCGACTTCTTCTCATACTCGGGGATGTTGGCGTGCTCGATCTGCTGGAGCCGCGTCTCGTAGGGAGTGGTGTCCGCGCCGTCCTCGGGCAGGTCGTCGAACTTCGGCGCGAAGGTCTTCTTGAAATCGAGCATCGCCACCTTGAGATCGCCGGTCGCCTCCTTCGCCGCGATCTCCGCCGCCGCCGCGGCCTTGCGGAACTCGTTGGCCAGCACGTCCGGCGCGGGAGTGTATTCGGAGGCCTCCTTCTTCCACGAAAGGTAGCGCGCGTGGTGCTGCTGGATGTCGATCCGGAGCTGCACCTTCGAAAACTCGTCCTCGCGCCGGCTGGCGGTTTCCATGAGCTGGGCCAGCAGCTTCTCGGTGTCCTGGATTTCGCGGATCCGGCCTTTTCGCAGGATCGAAGTACGCTCGGCATCGTACGAAGCGAGCTGCTCCGCCAGCACCTCGATGTCCTCGCGGATGCGGTCGAACTCGTCCGTCGCGATTGCCTCGAGCTGCTCCATCAGCTCGGCGTGCTGCTCCTGCTTCTTCGGCAGGTCCTCGATGCGGATCAACTCCTTGATCACGTCCTCGTGCTCCGGAATGGCGCTGGCCCGCTCGCGGATCAGGCGCTCCACTTCGAGTTCCACCGGCTCCAGCCGCCGCAGCGAGGCTTCGATCTCACCCAACCGTTGCCGCTTGATCTCGAGCTGACGCTTGAGGCCTTCCTTGCCGATATAGGGCGTCCCGTTGTACGGCGCAGGCCGTACCAAGGTCCCGGCGCGCTTGTGCAAGCCGTCGGGCGCGATCGCGGATGGATGGCGGTCGAGCTGCGCCGGATCCGCCACGCGGACCATGTCGCCGAACAGCGCGTCGATGCAGGCGCGCGAGTCGTCGTCGTTGGTTAGAAGCAACTCCGCCAGCGAGCCCTTCTTCGCCCCGGGCTTCGCAGTGCGGACCGCGGTGATGTCGATCAAGCGCTGCGCCCCGGCACTGGTCAGATCGGAAAGCGGCAGCTTCTTCAAAATGGCCGAAGCCTCCGCGTAGTGAGTCTCCGCGACCAGCACGGCGAACTTCTCCTCGAACACCACCTCGGCAGCCGCCCGCCAGGATTCGTCGCTCACCTCGCAAACCTCGCGCAAGGCCCGCGGCGGGGTCTGGTTCGGCAACAGCGGCAGTTGGGACTTCAGCGCGGCGAGCAGCGGCTGCGGGCCGGGCGAAACCCCGCGTTGGAGCAGGTCGATCTGCGCCTGGAGGTCGGACTTCTCCGAGCGCAAGCGGCGAAGTTCCTCGCGGTCGCCGTCGAAGCGGCTGCGGATCGTCTTCACCGTCTCGTTCGCGGCTTCGGCGAGAAGGGACAGCGACGACGCGGTCTGCTCGCGCTCGCAGCTTTCGAGGAAGCCGATCGCGTTCTTCAGCCGTGTGGTGTCGACGATCGGATCGAGCGGCGCTTTGCCGACCTGCTCCATCCAAGTGCGGGCCGACTTCAGCCGCTTGCCGAGTCCGCCGTCGAGTTTGCTCGCACGGTCCCGGAGCTGCTCGATCTCGGCTTCCAGCTTGGTGAGATCCGCGACGAGCTTGTTGTAGAGCCGGCCGTCGGCGGACTCGTTCAGCAGCGCCTGCAAGCCCTCGCGCTTGCGGGTTCCGCTTTCGGTCAGCTCGGCGATCTCGGCCAACCGCGCCTCGTCGGCCTGGTTGTCGACCTTCAGCCGCTCCAGTCGTTCGCGCGTTTGCTCGGCCTCACCCGACGCATGGAGGTGGCCGAACTCCGCCGCGAGATAAGTCGCCACCGCGTGGTCGCGCTCGGCCTCGCGCAGCTTCGCTGCGTGGTCGCGGATGCGGGTCAGCCGGTCGAGCTGCGCCTTGAGACTGGCGAGCTCGCGTTCGTACGATTGGAAGTCGCGGAAGGATGAGACGACATCCTCGACCGGCACCGCTTCGGCGGGCAGCACGAACTGGCGGCAGAAGTCATCGAAGCTCTTGAGGTTGGTGAACGACATCGCGCTCGGCAGCAGGCGCTGGAGCACGTCCTTGTTGAAGTTGAGATGGCTCGGGTTCGCCATGTCGCGCAGGTATTCGCGCGGCGAGCTGAAGAGCCGGCCGCCCTTCGCATCGATCAGCTTCTTGAAGGCACCCAGCGGGCTCATCCGCGGCTTTCCGTCATCCGACTCGGTGAGGAAATCCGATTTCGCCAGCGAGGCGGGACAGAAGAAAGGCGTCGTGGTGCCGTCGTTCTCCGCGGCGGAGCGGAACTCGAAGCGCAGACCCCAGGTCTCGACCCGCTTGCCGTCCGGCCAGGTGAACTCGGCGGCGATGTAGGTGGTGACGCCCTTGTCGTGGAAATACTGCGTCTGCCCGTTCTCCTCGCGTTTCGTATCTAACAGGCAGTAGCCCTTGATCGTGCGGTCGCTCTTGCTGCCGGTGGCGGAGCGGTTGAAGTGATGGTGCGCTCGCTCCGGACCGACCAGCACCAGCATGAGCAAATCCATCAGGATCGACTTGCCGGATCCGGTGACGCCCGCAAGTACGAGGTTGCCCTGCACGGGCAGCGAATCGCGGTAGCCGTACCAGTTGAGCGCGTGGAGTTGGGTGAGGCGGATGGCGCGGCTCATGAGAGGCATTCAGTGCGTGAGAATTTTCAGACCCGGGAACCAGGTGCGGTGATAGCCGCGGTCGATCGCGGCGAGGCGGTCGGCTTGCGTCTGGGCATGCGCGGCGATGAGGAAATCCGGGACGAGGTGCTCGCGCGGTCCACCGGCCTGGCGATAGCGCTTGAAGGTGAGGCCGGCAAGGTGAGCGGCAGCGGGACTGATCGGCGAGTAAGCGATGGCGAGCCGATCAAGATAGGCCGTCAACTCCACCTCGTCACGGCTGGATGGAGCGAGTTCGGCAAAGGCGACCGGACTGATGATGAGGGGACCTTCGGTCGCCGCTTGAAAAAGCACCTGCAACCAGGATTCGTGGCCGGGTTCCCCGTTGACGATGGCCCAGAGCACGGATGAATCGAGCGCCGTGATCACGAGCGGGGCTGGGTGGAATCCGCCGGACCGCCCCGGAGATCGTCGATGATGGCGGAGGATGCCTGCCCTTTCCAAGGATGATCCCGGAGCGCTTCAGCACTGCTTTCCCGCCAGTCCGCCAGGGTGCTTTCCCAAGCGCCCCGGTCCACTACGCGGCGGGCCACCAGAACGGACGCATTTTCGTCAAACTCAAGCTGATCACCGGCATTGAGATGGAATTTTTCACGAAGGCGCAACGGGATGGTGATCTGTCCTTTGGAAGTGATCGTGGCTTTCATGACTTGAAAGTAAGCTTGGGAAGTAAGGAATTCAATCCGGAATCCCCTTTCATTCCGGGTCGCTTTCCTCGTCGGAGATTCCCGCATCGTCCAATTCCCCAACCTCTGGCCGGAAATTCGCGGCGGCTTCCTGCCAGGCGGCGAGCTCACGGAAGGGCAGCACGCGACGGATGGCGGGCATGACCTCGATGCCGGTCTCCTCGAAAGACTCGGCGTGGGTCAGGCGGATCAGGTTCAGCCGCGCGGCCTGGCGGAGGATGTCGCGCAGCCGGCCTTTCGGGATTAGCGCGGTGGCATCGGGCAACAACTGGTCACGCAGCAGATCACTCAACTCGGCGACGGAAAGGAAGGCCTGGTCGGCACCCTCGTCCCGCCAGCGGATGTCGCCGGCATACCACAGCGCGAGCCAGACCAAGGTGGCGTCCTGATTGAGCCGCAAGCGCAGGCCGGCGGCGCGCGGGATGGCCTGGATCAGGCGCTCCTCATGATGGACGGCGACGTCGAGACCGTTGAGCGCGGCGATCTCGCGCAGCCAGTCGTCGTGCTGGCGGGCCCAGTGGTAAAGCGGGGCACGCGAAGCATCGAGGCCGTTGATCGAGCCGGTCGAAAGCAATTCCTGAAGCGCTTCCGACAAGCGGTCACGGTCGCTTTCCGACAGCGCCAGCAAGGTCGGCGCGGTCTCGGTGACGAAGGCGCTGGGTTCTTCGGTGCTCATTTCTTGATGATGGCGAACCGCTCGACGCGGATCTGGTGAAGCGTGTCGGTGGTCGGCGGAACGGATTCGTCGGCGACGCGCTGGACGTCGAGCCGGTAGCGGGCGTCGGGGGCCTCGGCGTGAAGCAGCAGCGCGATCAGATCCGCCGGCGAATGCGTGGTCGCGAGGTCGAGCTGGTGGCTTTCGATCCGCTCGCCTTTGCCGCCGGGCAGCGACTGGATGAAGCTGTTCGCGCGGGCGACCGACAACGTTTCGCGGATGGTCCGCTGCATGTCGTGAAGGCCGGATTCACGGTCGCCGTCGGACACGGCGTCGTCAAAGGCATCCTGCTCCATCGCGGGCCGGCGGGTCGGCGGTGAGTAGAGCGAATCGAGGCCGCCGGGGAGTTTCACCGCGGGCAGCAGCAGGTCCGGCAGCTCCGGCAGCGTGGCATTCACCCGCTGGAGGCGGCGGCCGGAGAGCAGGCGGTTGGCGGTCTCGAAGAAGGCCTTGAGCTCGGTGCGGCGCTCGCCGGTGACGTCTTGCAGGTAGCGGAAGCGCGCCAGCGACCGCCGCGTGAAGTCGGCGGTGCGGCGGTCGATCTCATCGGCCATCGGCAGCACCCGCTCCAACAGGTCGATCAATTCCTCCAAGGCAGCAGCCACCCGTGCCCGCGCGCTTTCGGCGGATATCTCCGGATGGCGGAGCAGCACCTCGGTCTGCATGTCAGCCAGCGTCGCGGGGTCGTCGGCCAGGCGCTCGGAGATGCGGCGGACCGCATCCGGCAGCCGCAGCGGCAGCCGCGCCCGCACCAGCGCGGCATAGCAGGAATGCGACATCTGCTCCGAGTAGTCGTCGAAGACCACCGACAGGTTGCCTTGCAGCGTTTCCTCTTCGAGCTGCTTGCGGGTGAAGCGCTGCACCGACTTCTGCATCGAACGCAGCTCATTGATGCCTTCGCGGACGTTCGACAGGCAGTTCTCCACCGTCTGCCACGGGCGTTCGGACAGCTCGACCTCGTTCGCCAGCATCGAGCACACGCCGGCCAGCTTGTCGGTGAAGACCGCCGCGTCCGGCCACGCGATCTTGCGCAGCGCGGCCAGTAGGGTCGCGCCGTGGGCGTCGAAATGGATCTTCCGCCGCCAGTCGCGCCGCGGAGGTTCTTCGAGCCAGTGGCACTTGAGCAGGACTTCCAACAGCAGCCGTGCCCGTTCGCGGAAGTCCGCCGGCAGCGACTCATCATCGGCCTCCCCGTCGAACTCGAAGCCGGGATGGCGTTCCAGCGTTTCCGCGATGATCGCCACCGCCTCCTCGCGGGCGATCCCGTCCGGGCGGTCGGCCGACTCGCGCTCGAGCGAGTCGAGCACGTCGACGTAGAACGGCGCGTTCCTCCCCGCCAGCACCCGGAAGAATCCGGGGCCCCGCGTTTCGCGGAACAGGGCGGTGGAGAGGAGCTCGAGAGGCATGGGGATCGGATGGAGCGCCGGCTTTAGCCGGCATTCTGGATGGAGCGCTGGCTTTAGCCGGCATCTTCGTTCGCGGAGTCTTCCAAGCCGGCTGAAGCCGGCGCTCCGTCCGGAGTCCATCCGCAACCAGCGGAAGAAAACTTCCAGTCTTCAGGCTTCTCGCAAAGCCCTGCCTTCACCGGATTGTTGCGGATGTAGATCCGGCAGTCGTGGAAGTGATCCATGTCGCGGACGAAGCGATCGTAGTAATCGCGTTGCCAAAGTGGGCCGGACCGGCCGAGCAGGCGGTTGATCTCCACCGCACTGCCCCCCTTCCATGCTTGGACGATGTCGGCCAGCACCGCCTCCCCTTCCAAGCGGAACAACACATGCACGTGATTCGGCATGATGCACCAGTCGATCAGCCGGTAGCTGGCAGAGTGCCCGGCGGTCAGCTTCCCTTGAACGATCATGGCACAGTCGGCACGCTTCAAATGGGATTCACCGTGGCCGGCATCTTCGTATCTTGAGATCCTGCGATGAATCTCCTTCTGCCTGGCGAGTTCATCCACTTCGATTTCCAATTCCTTCCTCCAGGCCTCGATCAGTTTCCCGGGCACCGAGTCACCCAAGCGGAAGGTTACCGCTTGAACGGAGCCCTCGAAATCCCAATGGGGCAGGTAACCTCGGGTGTAGATTCCTTTTCCCATGGGATCTCTCTTTACGGAGCGCAGGCTTTAGCCGGCATCTTCCTCGCTTCCGGATTCTTCCAAGCCGGCTGAAGCCGGCGCTCCATCGGAAGGCGCTCCATCAGGCGAATCCCCACCCGCATCCTCCCCATCGGGAATCACCAGCGAGATGTCCTGCAGCTTCTCGCCTTCCTTCAGCGTGAGCAGCTTCACGCCCTGCGCCACGCGGCCGGTTTCGCGGATCTCGCTGACGCGGATGCGGATGCTCTGGCCGGTCGAGGTCATGAGCATCAGCTCGTCCTGCTCGGTGACGGCGACGGCGTTGACGACCTTGCCGGTCTTGTCGGTGACATTGAGTGTCTTGACGCCACGGCCACCGCGACGGAGGGCGCGATAGCTGGAGAAGCCCGTGCGTTTGCCGAGACCGTTCTCCGAGGCGACGAGCAGCATCGATTCCTCCGAGACGATCGCCATGCCGACCACGTAGTCGTCCTTGCGCATCCGGATGCCGGTGACCCCGGCGGTCGCGCGGCCTTGCGGGCGGATCTGCGGCTTGCCTTCATCTTCGGCGGCATCTTCCTCGCCGGACTCCTCTTCGACCGGCTCTTCGCCTTCGACCGGTTCGCCCAGCGGCTTCTTGTAAACGCCTTCCGTGAACTTGATGCTCATGCCATCCCGGGTGACGAGGACGATCTCGTTCTCACCGCTGGTGAGGTTCACGCCGATCAGGTCGTTGCCTTCTTCCAGGTTGATGGCGGTCAGGCCGGCCTTGCGGTAGTTGCGGAAGTCGTTGAGCGAGGTCTTCTTCACCTTGCCGTTGCGGGTGGCGAAGAACACGTAGCCGGCACCTTCGCGGAAGGTGTTGTCGTTGCCGTTCTCGTCGGTGCTGCGCTCGAGGCGCAACAAGGCGGCGATCTTTTCCTCGGGCTTGAGGTCGAGCACGTTCTTGATGCTGCGGCCGGTCGAGGTGCGGGAGCCCTCGGGCAGTTCATATACCCGCTCGACGTAAACGCGGCCGGTGTTGGTGAAGAACATCAGGTAGTCGTGGGCCTGGACCGAGAACAGGTGCTCGATGAAATCGTTCGCCTCGTCCTTGCCGGTGGACTTGGTCTCCATCCCCTTCAGCCCCTTGCCGCCGCGGCCTTGCAGGCGGTATTCGCTGGCCGGGGTGCGCTTGATGTAGCCGCGGTGCGAGAGGGTCACGATCATCGCGTCATTCGCGATGAGTTCCTCCATCGCGATCTCGCCGGCCTCGGCCAGAATCGGGCATTTGCGCGGGGTGGCGTGCTTGTCTTTGATCGCGCGGAGCTCGTCCTTGATGATCGTCAGCACGCGCTCCTCGCGGGCCAGGATGTCGAGCAGGTCCTTGATGGTCTCCAGGATCTCGTCGTATTCGCCCTTCACCTTGTCGCGTTCGAGACCGGTGAGCTGATAGAGGCGGAGTTCGAGGATGGCATTGACCTGGCGCTCGCTGAAGACGTAGCGGTCGCCCTGCACCGCCGCCTGCGAGCGGATCAGGATTCCGAGTCCTTCCGCAGTCGCGGTCGAGAATTGGTAGGCGGCCAGGCGTTCGCGGGCCTCGTCGCGGTTCTTCGAGTCGCGGATGATCTTGATGAAGTCATCGAGGTGGCCGAGCGCCAGCAGGTAGGCTTCGAGCAGTTCGGCACGCTCCTCGGCCTTACCTAACAGGTAACGGGTGCGCCGGATGATGACCTCGCGGCGGTGCTCGATGTAGGCGTCGATCGCCTCCTTGAGCGAAAGCTGTTTCGGCCGGTTCTTGTGGATCGCCAGCATGTTCACGCTGAACGAGGTCTCCAGCGCGGTGAGCTTGAAGAGCTGGGCGACCACGACCTGCGGGCGGGCGTCGCGCTTGAGCTCGATCTCGATGCGGGTCTCCTCGTCGGAAAGGTCGCGCATCCCGGAGATGCCGGTCAGAACCTTCTCGTTGACCAGCTCCGCGATGCGTTCCTGGAGCACGGCGCGGTTCACGCCGTAGGGCACCTCGCGGATCACGATGTGGGACTTGCCGTTCTCGTTTTCCTCAATCTCGACCTTGCCGCGGAGACGCATCGAGCCGCGACCGGTGCGGAAGTATTCCTCGATCCCTCGGATGCCGCGGATCTCGCAGGAGACCGGGAAGTCCGGGCCCTTGATGTGCTGCATCAGCTGGGGCAGCGTGATCTCCGGGTTGTCGATCTGGGCGCAGATGCCGTCGATGACTTCGCCGAGGTTGTGCGGCGCGAGGTTGGTGGCCATGCCGACCGCGATGCCGGTGCCGCCGTTGACCAAGAAGTTCGGGAAGGCGGAAGGCAGCACGGAGGGCTCCTCCTGCGAGCCGTCATAGTTCGGCTGGAAGTCGACGGTATCCTTGTCGAGGTCTTCCATCATCGCCATGCCGAGGTGATGGAGGCGGGCTTCGGTGTACCGCATCGACGCCGCGGCATCGCCTTCGACCGAGCCGAAGTTACCCTGGCCATCGACCAGCATTTCGCGCATCGACCACGGTTGGCCCATGTTGACGAGGGTCGAGTAGATCGACGAGTCGCCGTGCGGGTGGAAGTTACCCATCGTTTCACCGACGATCTTGGCGCACTTCACGTGGGCCTTGCCGGGCGTCACGCCGAGCTGGCGCATGGCGTAGAGCACACGGCGCTGGGAAGGCTTGAGACCGTCGCGGACGTCGGGCAGGGCGCGCGAGATGATGACCGACATCGAATACTCCAGGAAGGAGTTCGACAGTTCCTCGGCGACGTTGATGGGCTTGATCGAGTCTTGGGACATGGAAAGGGAAGTGATCAGTGATCAGTGGACAGTGATCAGGAAAGGCAGTGGCGGGTTCAGACGTCCAGATTGCGGACGTTCAGCGCGTTGTCTTCGATGAAGCGCTTCCGCGGCTCGACGATGTCGCCCATCAGGACGTCGAACATCCTGTCGGCCTCGACCGCGTTGTCCTCGTCCAGGCGGACGCGGAGGAACTGGCGGGTCTCCGGGTCCATCGTCGTTTCGAAGAGCTGCTTGGCGTTCATTTCGCCGAGACCCTTGAATCGTTTGATCTGGACGCCGCGGCTGGCGATTTCGAGCACCCGGACCAGCACTTCCGGCAAGGAAAAGACCGGGTGGGTCTTCTGCTTTTCTCCATCGCCTTCGAGCAATTCGAACAGCGGCGTGTCGTCATCGGAAAACTTCGCGGTATCGATCCCGCACTCGTTGAGGCGCGAGAAGATCTTCGCCACCGCGTGGGACTCGTGGAGTTCGTGGAGGTTGGCGCGGCGCGAGGGACCGCTCTGGGCGGACATTTCCTCGTCGCTGAGCTGCTCGTCGAAGAGGCGCAGGTCGCGGTTCTCGGCGGCGTAAACCCGGAGCGCTTCCTCGTCGGAGAAGTAGAGCACCGACTCGTCGTTGCCGGTGCGCACGCGGACCATGTAGCCCGGCAAATGACCGTCTCGGCGGGCGGCGAGGTAGGCCTTGAAATTGCCACCGTTGCCTTCGATCGAGTTCGAATAACGGGACAGCGACGAGAGGTTCTCCAGGATCACCTTGAGCTCCTCCGCCGAGAAGACGCGGGAATGATCGAAGGTACGGACCTCCACCTCGCTCGACCCGAGTTCGATCAGGATCTTGTTGAGCTGGTCGTTGTCCTGCACATACTCGGAGCGTTTCTTGCGGGTGACGAGGTAGAGCGGCGGCTGCGCGATGTAGAGGAAGCCGCGCTTCACCAGTTCCGGCATGTGGCGGCAGAAGAAGGTCAGCAACAGGGTGCGGATGTGGGAGCCGTCGACGTCGGCATCGGTCATGATCACCACCTTGTGGTAGCGGACCTTTTCGATGTTGAAGGATCCGTCCTGCTCGCCGTCGCCGATGCCCGCGCCGATCGCGGTGATCAGGTTCTGGATTTCCTTGTTCTGGAGCGCGCGGTGGAGGCGGGCCTTCTCGACGTTGATCAATTTTCCGCGCAGCGGGAGGATCGCCTGGGTCCGCCGGTCGCGACCCTGCTTGGCGGAGCCACCGGCGGAGTCACCTTCGACAATATACAACTCGGACTTCGCGGGATCGCGTTCGGAGCAGTCGGCCAGCTTGCCGGGAAGGCCGCCGCCGGAGAGGGCGGACTTGCGGACCGTCTCGCGGGCCTTGCGGGCGGCCTCGCGGGCGCGGGCCGCATTGAGCGACTTTTCGATGATCCGCTTGGCGATCGCCGGGTTTTCATCGAAAAACTGGACGAGACCTTCGTAAACAATCGACGACACCACGCCTTCGATCTCGGAGTTCACCAGCTTGCCCTTGGTCTGCGAGGAGAAGCGCGGGCTCGGCATCTTGACCGAGATCACGCAAATCAGGCCTTCGCGGACGTCATCGCCGGTCAGGGCGGCGTCCTTGTCCTTGATGATTTTGTTAGCCTTCGCGTACTGGTTGATGCCGCGGGTGAGCGCGGTGCGGAAGCCGGTCAAGTGGGTCCCGCCGTCCGAGTTGGGGATCGAGTTGGCGAAGCAAAGGATCTGGTCGTTGTAGGAGTCGTTGTATTGGAACACGACGTCGGCGAAGACATCCTCCTGCGACTGCTTGCCGTCGTAGTCGATGTCGATCTGGCGCTTGCCGTTGAGCACCACCGGCTCCTCGTGGACCAGCGTTTTGGTGAGCCCGAGTTCCGTCACGAACTCAACGATGCCCTTGGCATAGAAGAACGTCGTCTTGCGGGCGGACTCCGGGCGCTCGTCTTCGAGATCGATGGTCAGTCCGGGGTTAAGGAAGGCAAGCTCCTTCAGGCGGGTGGACAGGCGGTCGAACTTGAACTCGATGGTATCGACGAAAATGGTCGCGTCGGGGAAGAAGGTGATCGTGGTTCCGGTGCGCTTCGCATCCACCTCGCCGACGATGTGGAGCGGCTGGGTCGTCTTGCCGCGCTCGAAGCCGATCGCGTAGACATTGCCGTTTCGATAAACCTCCGCCTTGAACCAGTCGGACAGGGCGTTGACGCACTTCGCGCCGACGCCGTGGAGACCGCCGGAATATTTGTAAGCGCCCTGGCCGAATTTGCCGCCGGCGTGGAGATTCGTCAGCACCAGCTCGACCGCCGGGATGCCGAACTTCGGGTGCATGTCGACCGGGATGCCGCGCCCGTTGTCACCGACGGAAATCGAGCCGTCGACGTGGATCGCCACCTTGATCCGGCTGCAATAGCCGGCGAGGTGCTCGTCGATCGAGTTGTCGAGAACTTCGAAAACGCAGTGGTGGAGACCACGCTCGTCGGGGTCGCCGATATACATCCCGGGCCTCTTGCGGACGGCCTCCAAACCCTCGAGTTTGTCAATCTGGGCGGCGTCGTACGCCTGCTCTCCGCTGACGTTCGTATCGGCCTTTTCGTACTCCTGGTGCTCTTCAGACATGGACCCGCGAAAGGTCTGAAATCAAGGCCGGGGAGACAAGGCCGATTGTTGAAAATCGGGCTGGAATCGGCGCTTAGCGCACAGCCTCCAATCGACTGAAAGAGAGGAGCTTGCAGCACCCTGAAAAATCCGCTCAATCGAGCGACAAACAGGACCGTTGCCACCCGAGGAGAACATCGCCGGGATCGACCTCCCCGTCGGCGATCGATTCGATGATCGACCGCGGGGCAATCAGCGACGCGTCGATGTCAAGCTGGGCCGCGGTGGTGTCGCGAACCGAGATCAGGCGGGCAACCCGGGCATCGAATTCCGAATCGCGGCGACGGCGCAAGCCGCGCGGCTTCTCGGGCCAAGCCTCGGGCGGAAGGGCCCGGGCGGCATCCAGAACGTCGGTCAACCGCTTGCGGCGCTCCGGCCGGTAGTGCGGCGGGATTTCGAGCCTCTTGCCGGCCGCGAGGGCCAGACTCCAGTCGATCAACTGGCGGTTGGTGACGACCATGAAGGAAGGCCGGTCCCAAGAGGCGGCCTCGAGGTCGCGCCACTCCCAGAGGAACTTGAGATAGTTGAGTCCTCCACGATCCAGCCGGCCGGAGCCTTGGATCCGCCAGGGCTCGCCGCGGGCTTCATCGCGCTCCAGAACCTTGATGCGGGCGGCCTCACAACTTTCAATGAACCACTCGAAGCGCCCCTTGGTCCTCAACTCGTCGCAGATCCGCTCTCCCATTGGCAGGAGGTAGCGGACGTCATTGAGCGCGTACTCCATCATTTTCGGCGAAAGCGGGCGCTTGCCCCAATCGGCCTTCTGCGAGGACTTGGAAAGCGCCACTCCGAAATAGAGCTCCACCAGGTCGGCCAGCCCGAAGCGCTTGACTCCAAGCAGACGGGCACCGATCTGCGTGTCAAACACGGCCGGCGGCAAAGTGCCGAAGCTGCGCCGCAGCATGGTCATGTCATAATCCGCACCATGCATCCAGACCGGCCGCGACCCGAGAAACTCGCCCAACGGTGCCAGATCCTCGATCTCCAGCGGATCGATGAGCACGTTCTCCTCCTCGCAGGAAAACTGTACGAGACACAAGGACTCGCGATACCGATGCAAGCTGTCCGCCTCGGTGTCAATGGCACAGACGGACCCCGAAGCGGGGCGAGCAAGCAAGGAAACGAGTTCTTGAGAACTTCGGACCAGAGAGAGGGGCGACATTGTCCTGAAGGTGGTCCGGGCGAAACGGGATTACCTGGAGAGGAGGGAAAGGGAGCGCGGGAATTCCGCGCACCGGAACTCCACCGGTGCGCCGATCAGCGCGCTCAATCCGCCATCACTTCAAAGTGATCGGAGTCACCAGCACACGGATCGCCGGCAGCGGATCCGCCGGATTCGCGACCGGGTTGACGCTCCGGAGCGTGATGTAGTCGCGCGGTAATTCCACCAACCCCGGCCCAAACTGTTCGATCTCCTGCGTCTCGGTGATCGTCCACTGCGAACCCGGCTTGATGGCGCGATACTTCGGGTTCTTCTTCGTCGTGTCGAGGAGCGCGAACACATAGCGCAGGCTCGTGCCCGTCAGGGAGCGGCGCGAAGCCTTCACCACGATGTGATTGAACTCATCCAACGCCACCACCGGCAGGGCCGGCTTGATCAATGAATTGTTGGCGGCCGGGGTGCCAAAACCGAGTCCTTCGGGAGCAAAGCCCTCGGCAATCAGCAATTCTCGGGTCGGCCATTCGAATGCAAACTCATCAATGTTCGACATCCCGTCGCGGTCCACATCAGAGGCCGGCTTAAGCGCATCCTTGGTGCTGCCGACCGGGAAAGTGATCTGGGCGAAGCCAGCATAGCTATCGACCATCCGGACGTTGGCCCGGAACTGGCGCGAAGAGGTGTCGAAGGCAACGCCATTGCTGGGCAGGAAGCGCTGGCAATCGACGCTCATCACACCTTCGACGCCGACGTCAAAGAAGAAGGGAGGAAGGGTGTATTCCTGCACGGTAGCATCGGACAGCAACACCCGGGTCAAAGGAACGGTCGGCGGGAAAATGATCGTATCTTCCGCCGCGCTGAGGATCGAGAAGAACATCCGGTCGTTGGGGCGAATGTTCGACCTGTTGTTGCCGGTCCAGGTGATCAAGTTGATAAGGCGGGGATCGAGCTGGTAATACTCCCCATCCCAAGTGCCGCTGGTGAAGCGGAAACCGTCCTTGCTCCGGGAGGCACCGTCGAGAGCCTCCACCATGGGTGTGAGGGTCACCGGGATGGCCACGGGGGTCAGTTCGGGATTATTGAGCCGCGGAAAGTTGAAGATGTATTGGCCGTTGACCAGCTCTTCACGCATCCTCTTCGCGGTAGCCGCAGGCGATGCAACCGCGCCGGTGACGGTGTTGAGGCTGATGGGCGTGGGCAGGCCGAACCCGGTGGCGGTTCCGGCCTCAACCACGATGCTGAGAGTCGGATCGTTGCCGTTCGGCTCGAGTTCAGTGAGAACGACGTTCGCGCCAATGCCACCGACCGCGTAGAAATCGGTAATCGCTGGCACATCCTCGAGCGCCTCGCGGATCTTCACGGCCAGTTCCCCGCCGAAATCACCGGGCAGCACGGGCACTTGAACGACCAGCGGCGAGCCCGCGATATCAACTCCGGTCACTACCACGTTAAGAAACCCGCCGGTCTGGATGAGCGCCTGAACCACCGCGGTTTCGACCTGGGAGTTGGAACCGTAGGGCAGGGTCAGCTCGTAGCGCGACCAGTCATACTGGGTGACCGCCGGGGTGGAAACGTTGTAGAACGTTACGATCGAGTCGTCGCGGAAGTTCGAAAGCGGACGGGGAAGCTTGGAAGGCGGGGCCGAGAAGAGCTGGACGAGGTCGGGCCGGGATGGCTCGACCAAGAAGGCTGGCACGACACCCACGACGGACCAATACTGGTTGTCATCGCGGATTCCGTCCCGATCCACGTCACCCTGGGCGACGAAACCCGTCGCGCCGAGCGGGCACGGCGGAAGCTGGCTGGGGCCGAAGAAGAAGGGCTGAGGATCGATCACGCAGGCACCGTCGAGATACACCTGTCCATCACTGAGAAGGAGATTGAGTTGGCCCGCGGCGAAATCCAGCCGGAACCCGCTGCGCTGGTAGAAGCGCTTGTCGACGGAGAGCGTCATGAAGACTTCCTGCGCCTGGGCCCCAGCCAGTGTGAGAAGGGTGGCGGCGGTGGCAGCAATTCGATGGGTTTCCATGCCGGGAACCTCCCGCGTGCCCCCCGGTTTGACAAGCAGATTTCTCGGTTCGGGGACACTCGCCCGTCATGTTGTCAAAATCGCCCCGGATTCTCGCGAATTCAAGCCGCTACAAGGTCTATACAATGGCTCTCAGCGCAGCCCGCGAAGCAGCAATTCGGCGTTGGTTTTGGTCGAGCGGAGGTTCTTCAAGAGCGTCTCGATGGCGTCGCCGATCGGCATCTGGGCGAGCTGGCGGCGGATCTCCAGCACCTTGACGAACTCGTCGGGATGATAGAGCCGCTCGTCGTTGCGGGTGCCGCTCTGCGGGATGTGGATGGCCGGGAAGACCCGCCGTTCGGCAAGCTCCCGGTCGAGCCGGACCTCCATGTTGCCGGTGCCTTTGAACTCCTCGAAAATCACGTCGTCCATCCGGCTTTCGGTCTCGATCAGCGCGGTCGCGAGGATGGTCAGGCTGCCGCCTTCCTCGACATTGCGGGCATTGCCGAAAAACTTGCGCGATTTCTGCAGGGCGACCGGGCTGACCCCGCCGCTGCCGATCGGCCCGCCCTGCGAGGCGGAATTGTGGCCGCGGGCCAGACGGGTGAGGCTGTCCAACAAAAGCACGACGTCCTTGCCCTGCTCGACCAAGCGGCGGGCTCGCTCGATGACCAGGTCGGCGACCTGGGCGTGCCGCTTCGGAGCTTCGTCGAAGGTCGACGCATAGACCGTCGTCCCCACGGTTTCCTCGAAGTCGGTGACTTCCTCCGGGCGCTCGTCAAGGAGCACCACGATCAACTCCACCTCCGGATGATTGCGCCGGATCGCCTTGGCGATCTGCTTGAGCAGGATGGTCTTGCCGCCGCGGGGCGGCGCGACGATGAGCCCGCGCTGGCCCTTGCCGAGGGGTGCCACCAGATCGAGCACCCGCACCGGAACGGCATCCGGCCCCTCCCCTTCCAGCACGAGCCGGCGGTCGGGGAACAGGGGCGTCAGCTTGTCGAAATCCTTGGGGGCCTGGAACTCGGACGCAGGCACGCCTTCGATCTCGAGGATCTCCACCGCGGAAAGATACTTGTCCCGGTCGCGCGGCGCACGGATCCGCACTTTCACGCGATGACCGGCGCGCAAGCCGTGGTCGCGCAGCAGGTGGCCGTTGATGTAAAGGTCGTCGGGCGAAGTCCGGAAACTCCGGGCAGGATCGCGCAGCATGGCGTAGTTTTCCTTGGCCTGCTCGAGGATCCCCTCGCCCACCAGGTTCGCTCCCTCGTTGGCATAAAAGCTCAGGAGTTCGAAAATCAACTGGGTCTTGGGAACCCCCGCGCTGATCCGCGCCGGAACGGCCTCGGCCATGGTCAGCAGCTCCGCCAGGGGCTTGAGGCGGAAGGCGTTGATATCGATCGTCTGGGGCACGGGGGCGGCTTCCTGCACGGCGGTTTCGGCAGGGGTTTCAGGGAGGTCGGCGTTTTCGCTCATGATGGCGTGGGAATGGAGGAAGCGCTTCAACTGCGCTTCGAGAACGGGAGTCGGCCCCTCGTTCCAAAAGACATGGTCGGCCCGGCGGAGTTTCTCTTCCTGGGGCATCTGCGCCGCGAGGATCGACCCGGCGGTCGCGGCATCCATGCCGCTCCGGTCGAGGAGACGCTTGCGGCGGCTTGGAAGTCCGGCGGCGACCAGAAGGTTGCCTTCCTGCCCGAAGTCGAAGGAGTTTTCGAACAGGAGCGGAATGTCCGCCACGAACAGGGACGCGCCGAGTTTGTGGGCGGAGGCCAAAGATTCAAGACATTCCTCGCGCACCCGGGGATGAAGGATGGCTTCGAGGTCCCGGCGCGCCGCATCGTCGCCGAAAACCCGGCCACGGAGGACGTCGCGCTTCACCGAAGCCCCGGCATCCAGCACCTCCGGCCCGAAGCGGTCCCGGATCGCGGCCGCGACTTCCGGATCGGCAGCCAGCAGGCGGTGGACGCAGGCGTCGGCGTCGAAAATCACCACCCCGCGGGCGATCTTCGCGAGGATCCGGCAAGCCGTCGACTTGCCGCTGGCAATCCCGCCGCTGAGACCGAAAACGCGCATGTCGCGAGCTTGCGGCGCTGAAGGAGTGGCGGGCAACCTTGAAATCCGGCCGGTCAGTTTCGTAAAAGGACGCAGCCCACAGGTTACGCGGAGGCTCTGTCTCGCAGAAGCGAGGGGGCGGCCGGTGGAGGGATGCGGACCGAAATGGTTTTCGGGTGTCGAGGGACCGTTCTGCGGGGCGAAGCCTCCGCGCACCCGGTGGCCTCCGGCCCGTAGAGAGCCTCCTCTACCCATTCAAGCCCGCACCGCCGGAGCATCGCAGCCCCCGTGCTGCCGCAGACTGGAGCCTCAGCGCCACCGGCCTCCTGCAAACAAAACGGGCGGAAGGTTGCCCTTCCGCCCGCGATGATTGTTGAAGCAAGCCGAGGCTTATTCGGTCGGCGGCAGTGGCAGCACGCTGCCATCGACCCCGCCCACCACCTCACCACCGCCGATGCCTTCGACGGTCGGCAGGGCATCTCCCCCGCGGATCGGACGGCCGGTGGCGTCGATGATCTGGGCGGTGACGAAGATGATCAGGTTGCTCTTGATCCGGTTCTCGGCCTTGGTCTGGAACAGGCGGCCGACGATCGGGATGTCCCCGAGGACCGGCACCTTGTCTTCGACCATCTGCACGTCCTCGCGCATCAGGCCACCGACTGCGACGGTGTAGCCGTCGTAGATGGTCAGCGCCGTGGTCACGCGGCGGCTGGAGAACACCGGCATCTCGATCCGGTTTTCCGTGATCGTCACGGTCGTCGGGTTGCCGAGGAAGTCGGTGGCAGGCGATTGGATCGGGCTGCCGTAGTTCACGAAGCCTTCGAACTCGACGATGTCGGGAGCGAAGCGGAGGTCGATGACGAAGTCATTGCCGCCGATGGTGGGCTCGATCTCGAGGGTGACACCGGTATTGCGGGTCTCGAACGAGGTCGGCGTCGCCGGGGTGACCGGGAAGATGCCGGCATTGCCGCCGAGGCCGCCGTCTCCGCCGTTGCCACCGCCACCGATGGAGTTCGGCAGTTCGGGGGGCTCGTATTCGGTCGGGTAGATGAATTCGCGGATGATCTCGATCAGCGCCTTTTCACCGGAACGGGCGGTGATGCTCGGCGCGGTCATGAGGTCGGTGCCCTTCTTCTGGGCAAGTCCACGCATGATGAGCTGGACCTGACCATCCGAGAACAGACCGGTGAGGGCCGCGATGCCGGGTGCCGGGCTGGCGCTCTGGGCGGTGCGGTTCGGGTTGTTGAGGACCGCGTCGATGTTGTTGCGGTTGATCGCGCCGTCGCCCGAGCGGGTGCCGCCGGTGACGATGTCGGTGACTCTCGTGCCGGTCGCGGCGGGGACGCCGGGCAGGTTGACGCCGGCCACGGTGCCGATGAAGTCGGCGTTGGTGCGGGTCTGGCCGCTGCCGACGGTGCCGCCGCCGAGGAAGACCTGGTTGGCGGAGAGACCGAAGGGCGAAACGATCCAGTCGAAGCCGAGTTCGTCGGTGTTCTCCTGGGAAATTTCGACGAACTTGGTCGAGATCTTCACCTGCTTCGGCGAGTCCTTGTCAAACTGCTCCACGATCTGCTCGACGATGTCGAGGTTGGTCGGGGTGTTGCGGACGAGCAGGGTGGAACTCCCGGCGAAGAACTTGGCGGAAGCCCCTTCCGGGAACTTGACACCGTTGTCCTTGAGAAGCTCGGTTTCGCTCTTGCGCGGGGCCAAGGCACCGCCACCGCCGCCGCCGGCATCATCCGCGAACGGATCGTCGCCGCCAGCGTCGGCACCAGCGCCGCCACCACCACCCAGCTTGCTGAGGAAGTCCGGCGGGACGCGGAAGTTGCGGGTGAAGAGGTCTTCGTCGGTCTCGGTGGCCGGGACCAGGGTCACGGCGAACTCATCGACCTTGTAGCGGAGCTTGGTGGCCTCGCAGATGTAGCGCAGCGCTTCGGCCAGCGGCACGTTGCGGAGGCGGAGTTCCTTGATGCGGAGCGAACCCGGGTCCTGGGCGGCACCCAGGCCGCCGGCCGCGTCGGCGTCGAGGCCGGCGTCGCCACCACCGCCGGTGCGGGGCTTGCGGATCACGAAGTTGATACCCTTTCTGTTCGGGTCGAGCTCACCGGTATCCAGCTCGATCGAGCGGAGGCGGAGGAAGTCGATCGCCTCCTCGACGGAGGTGTCTTCGAAGTCGATGACCGGGATCTGGATCGTCTTCAGCTTGTTGAGGATGTAGGCGACGCCGCCGACCACACCTTCCGGCGCGTTGACGTTGTCGAATTCATCCGTGATCAGCGGCGGGACGGAAAGTTCCCAGGCCTTGTCGACTTCGGCCAGCAGGTGGGCGCGGGTCTGATCGTAGGCGGCGCGGTAGTAATCGGCGCGGGCCTGGGCGACCTGCTCCATGCCACGGCGGGCAGCCTTGTTGTAGGGGTCGATCCGGAGCACCTCTTCGTAAGTGCGGTGGGCGTCGTCGTATTTGCCGAGGTTGTAGTGGCCTTCGGCGGTGTAGAGCTTGCGGCGAACTTCGTCGACGTTCTCCGTGTGCTCGTAAGTCAGGGCCGGGTTCGAGCGGATCGGATCGTCAATGTATTCCTCAAGGCGCTTCGCGTCGGCATTGTTGGCATCGACAGCGAGCACGTCCGCCGCGAGGGCGCGGGCTTCCTCATACTTGCCGCTCTTGCGATAGCTTTCGCCCAGGGCGGTCGAGGCATCAGCCAGCACCTGCGTGAGGTGGGTGCGGCGGTCCTGGACCATCGGCGCATCGGGGAGCACCTGGAGGGCCTCCTTGTATTTGTCCACGGCCTGCTTGTAGTCACCCTTGGCGTAGGCTTCGCGACCTTCGTCACGGAGCGAATCGGACTGGGCAACCGCGTTCTGGCGGCGGAGCATTTCCTTTTGGGCGAGGCCACTGAGGCTGCCATTGCCGGAATATCCTTCACCGGCGTTGGCGACTGTCAGGGTGACCGGCATCACGGCGGCCACGGCCAGGAGGGTCGCGACGGTGCTGCAGGTACGATGCGTTGGCGTTTTTTGCATGGTTGGTGGGTGGTTCTGCCGGGAGGACCGGCGGTTGGAAAGCGATTTTTTCAGGAACGGTTTGATTTCGGATTAAGGTGTGCCCTTTTTGATTTCCTTGGTCTGGGTCGCTCCATCGGCGTCCTTATACTCGACCACGATGGAATCGGGAGTGACCTGCTTGAGGAAGTAATTCTTCTCCGGGGCGTCGGACGGCAGGGCGAAGGCGGCGCGCTCCTCGACCTTGAACTCCTGACCCGCGTAGCCGACCGCCTGAAGGTCGAGAACGGCGAAGCGGTCGTAATAGGCGGAGGCGGTCAATTGCGCGTCAGGCAGGCCATACTGCGATTCATACTTGTCCCCCGCCTTGTTGGGCTTGAGGTCCTCGTATTGGCCGAACTTCACCATCTGGGTGAGGTTGGTCCGCTCGCTGGTGACTTCCTTCTCGATGATGCCGGTAAACTTGAAGCGTCCGGCCATCTCCTTCTCCTTGAAGAAGGTCTCGCCGGGCTTGATCATCTCCAGGGCCGAGACCTTGTTTTCGATCTGCTTGCCATCAGGAGTGCGGATCCGGATCTTCGGCGCCCACTTTCCTTCCGACTCGAAGCCGAACTGGACATACCACATCGTGGACTCGTCCTTCAGGTAGGCGAGCTTGTCGATCAGCGGCGGGAACTTCTTCTTGTCCAGCGGGTCGGTCTTGCCCTGGAACTCGTCGAGGTTGGAGAAGCCGTCGCCGTCGTCATCGCGGGCGGGCGAGTTGGCGTAGGTCGGGTCCGCGCCGGTCTCGACCCACCATTTGTTGTCGATCGGTGGATGAACGGGATCGCCGCCCCGGATGTCCTTCGGCTCGTTGGGGTTGTTCTTGTCGGCGAACAGGCGGATCCCGACGAACTGGTCGATGGGATTGCCGTTCGCGTCTTTCTCCGGCTCGAAGGCCCGGTTCAGCTTGAGGGAACTGGTGGAAGCCGAGGTGGCCTCGGCCTCGGGAACTCCGATGTCGCCTTTCGGCGGGCCGGCTTGCGGCGGCGGGAAATCCTCCGCGACACCGCTGGACTTCATGAACCCCATGGCGGCGAAACCGACGGCCGCGAGGCCGGCGACGCCGAGCAGGGTTTTCTCAATGTTTTTAGGAGACTTGGACATGGCGGTGATGGCTTGCGCCTTGCGGCATCAGGGAGTCGGGGCTTCGAGGAACTGGAGGATGTCGATGCGGAGGAAGACGTTGATCTTTTCCGCGCCGAGCACGTCTTGGAGGATCTTCTCCTCGCCAGCTTCGGCGGGAGCGGGCTCGGCCGGGGTTTCGCCGGCCGGGGTTTCGCCTTCGGCAGGGGCCTCCCCTTCGGCGGGGGCCTCCTCTTCGCCGGGCAGGACAAATCCACCGGCACCGCCGAACGGGTTGTCGGATCCACCTTCCGGGGCCGCTTCCTCGGTCTTGAAGTTGCCATCGGCAGCGGTCGGGGCCTTCTGCTTCTCGTTCATCACCCGCATCGAGCGGACGACGTAGTAGTATTTCGAGTCGTCATCGATCGACGACAGGAAGTTGCGGAGGGTCGCCTCGTTGCCGTAGAAGGAAACTTCCAGCGGCAGGGCGCGGTAGGTCTTGCCCTTGGGGTCGAAGGTCTTGCCGCTTTCCTCTTCCAGGGGCGGGCGGTGGATGTTGAGCAGCTTTTCCGGGGCCGCGGCGGCGAGCTTCATCATCAGCTCGCGGGCGGCTTCCATCTGGTAGGTCAGGATGCCGGTGGCCTCCTTGCGGGCCGGCGAGGCCGTGAAGTCCTCGTAGCCGAGGAAGAACTCCGGCGGGATCTCGGTACCGGCGTCGGCGAAGGCCTTGGCCACCTCTTCCTTGCCCTTGGTCAGGGTTTCGGTGAAGGCGTCGGGCTCGATGTTCGGCGGGGTCGCGGCGGCGAAGGGCTTGAAGAGGGCCTGCAGGTCCTTGACGGACTTGTCGTATTCCTCGACGGCCTTCTTCTTGCCGGAGAGGTTGTCCTCGTCCGGGTAAAGGGCGCCGTTTTTCATGGAAGAGACGGCACCGGCGGCGGCCTCGTAGTCTTCCTTGGCTTGATTGTATTTCTTGCCGGCCGAGAGACCCCAGGCGATGAGGCCCGCGGCGGCGACGGCGGTGATGCCGCCGAGACCGGCAGCGAAACGGTTTTCCTGGATCCAGCTCATGGTCGAGGTTCTTGGGAAAGGGTTGGTGAAATCACTTGATGGGGACCTCGCGGGAAAGCGGGATGACCAGTTCGAAAGGCGCGGCGAAATCCTCTTCCGCCGGGTCGGCCTGGAGTTCCTTGACGATCTGGCTGTCCTGGAGCTCGACGGGGTCCTTGGCCTTCTTGCCTTGCTCGTCGACCGGGTAGCCGGTGAAGGAGAAGTGTTCGGGCGTGGCGCGGAGCCGCTTCAGGAGGTCGAGCACGATGTTGCTGTTGCGGGAATTGTCGCGCCAGAAGCCCCGGATCCGGACGGCGTTGGCGGTCGGGACCGGTTCGGCGGCACCCGGCTTTGGCTTTTGGTTTTTGACCACCGGGACATCGACCTTGATCGGCTGGAGTCCGGACACGCCATACTGGGCGGAGGGGAACTCGCTGCGGACGATCTCCTTGCCGGACTTGGCACCGCCGAAGGGATCGTAGGCGTGGATCGGCTCGAAGTCGGTGATCCAGACCGCGTCGCTGGCGAAGCCGGCCTTGAGTTCCTGAAGGGCATCGAGCCAGAAGGTGCGCTCGTCCTCCGCCTTGGTGTAGTTCCCGGCGAGGGCGGCAAGCTGGGCCTGCTTCTTGAGCTCCGACTTGATCGGGCGGTCGTATCTCTCGAGTTCCGCCTGCTGTTCGGCCAGGCTTTCCTTCTCCTTCTCCGCCTTGCCGGCGGCGATGGTGTTCATCGCGCCCCAGGCGGCGATGCCGGCGAGGAAGAGGACGGCGGCCCCGACAAAGAACGGCTTCTGCTTGTCCGCGGCACGGGCGGCCTGGACCTTGGTCGGGACGAGGTCGATGTTGATCAGCGACTTGCCGGCTCCGCGGAGGCCGAGGCCGATGAGTTCGCCCATCAGGTGCGCTTCGCGGCCGAGCTTGTCGGTATCGACGCCCTTGCCGACCGAGATGGCGCTGACCGGATTGAAATACTCGACCGGCAGGTGGAGCTTCTCTTCGAAGAACTCCTTGGTGTAGGGCAGGTTCGCCCCGCCGCCGGCGAGCACGATGCGCTTCGGGGCGTTGCCGCCGTGCTGGCTGCGGTAGTAGTTGGTGGTGCGGGAGATTTCCGCGGGAAGCTGGCCGAGCGCGTTGCGGATGGTGGTCGCCAGGGCGGCCGTCGTTTCATCGAGCTGCTCGGTGTGGCCGCCGCCGAGGGCGACCAGGCCGGTCTGGGTCTTGTGCGCTTCCGCCTCGCCGAAGGGAATGCCGTATTCCTTGGCGATCGCGGAAGTGATCGAGACGCCGCCGCGGTTCACGCTGCGGGTGAAGAAGCGCTTGCCTTCGATGTAGAGCAGGTCGGTCGCCTTGGCGCCGATGTCGATCAGCAGGACCGGCTCGTTGACGCCCGGGTAGGCGGCGCGGAAGGCGTTGTAGAGGGCCATCGGCGCGACATCCACCTCGGAAGTGGTGAGGCCGGTGGAGGTCACGGATTCGTTCAGTTCGTCGAGCGCCTCGCCCTTGATGGCGACGATCACGACTTCCTTCTCGCCGGCGCTTTCGAGGATCTCGTAGTCCCAGACGACCTCTTCCAGCGGGAAGGGCACGTGCTGCTGGGCTTCGAAGGTGACGAGCTGCTCGACGTTGTCGTCATCGAGCGGCGGCAACTTGACGAAGCGGGTGAAGACGGACTGGCCGGAGATCGCGTAGCGGACCTTGGCGCGGCCGGCCTTGAGACGTTGGGTCAGTTGGCCGATGGCGAAGCCGATCTGGGCCGGGCGGGAAGCTTCCGTGGCGGGGTCGGCGAGAATGGTCTCGCTGTCGTAGGCCTTGAGGATGATGCCGCCGGATTTCGACGGTTCGAACAAGGCAATACTGACCCGCTGGGAGCCGATGTTGAGTGCGATTGAGGACTGTGTGTCAGCCATGACGGGCTTTGGGGAAAATCAAATGGGATGGCGATGGGGGCCTGCCGGGAAAAGGAAATGGCGGTTAGCGCTCCTTCTGGATCTCGGCGTAGCGGTCCCACCAGAGCATCGAGAAAGGGGTTTCGTCCTTGTTGAGGAGAGGGAACTTGTCGCTCTGGTCGGAGAGGCTGCCGGCGTTCCACCAGCCTTCCTTCTCCTTGATGGTGCCCTGGCCGACCTTCACACCGTCCACCAGGACTTCGAGGCCGACCGCCTTGACGGCGGACTTGCCGGCCTTGTCCTTGCCGGTGAGGCGCTTGAGATTGGCGGGCGACATGTAGACCGAGCTGAAGATCTCCTCGTCGACCGGCACGTTGATGTGATTGATCGTCTTGCTCAGCTTGATCACGCCCTTCGCGTCCGGATTGTCCATGGCGACATACCACTTGACGGTCACCTGGTTGATGAAGCCCGACTTCTTCTGGTCGGCGTTCATCGCTGGGATCTTGATGCCGGCTTCCACTTCCAGCCAATCCTTCGGCTTGAAGGACTTGTTCTTGCCGATCTGAACGTCGGGCGACGGGATGTCGTCGAAAACCAAGGTGCCCACATCGGCCTTGCCTTGGGCATGCACGGGGGCGGCGACGAAAGCGAGGCCGGCCGAAGCAGCGGCAATGGCGGCGAGCACGGTCCTACGAAAGTGACAATTGCGATGTTTCATGGCGGGTTTTGGTTTTTCGAGAACTAGGGAATGCTTCCCCGGATTGACCAGAGAAATCCACGCATCGCCGGAGAAAAATCGGCAAGGTATTTACATCGGAGACGCGGTGCATCGACCACCGGGGTTGACAGGGCGGCAAGGCGGCGTTTCTGCTGCGCCCGTGAGCCGGCCGCAAGTCGTTCTGGAACCCGCACATCCGCGGGTGGTGGGGAGTTTCGGGAATGCGAACAGCCTTTCAAGTTCGAGGCTGTCCGGGCTGACCGACGCCTGCGACCTGGTGGAAGTCCGGCTGGACCTGTTGGAGGCCGAAGGAGCTCTTCGCGACGCTCGCCCCTGGGAGCATCTGAAGGGCTTCCCGCTGCTGTTCACCGCGCGCCGGGGCGACGAGGGCGGCGCGGGGGATTTGGGTGCCACGAAACGGATGGCGCTGCTGGAAGCGGTGCTGGACGAGGCTTCGCTGGTCGACCTCGAACTGGTCTCGGCCGGCGAAATGGCGGCGGTGCGGGCGGCAATGAGGGAGCGCGGTATCCCGTGGGTCGCCTCGTGGCACGATTTCGAAGGCCGGCCGGATTCTTTCGAGCGGATCCCGGCGATGGCCGAGGAGGCGGCCCGCGCCGGGGCGGCCTGCTTCAAGGCGGCGGTGCGCTTGCACGAGGCCGCGGACGTGGACCGGCTGGTGGACCTGTTTTCCCGCGTCGACGTCCTGCCCCTTTCGCTGATGGGCATGGGGCCGCTGGCCACGGAGTCGCGGCTGAGATGTGCCGCCGCGGGATCGGTGTTGAACTACGGATATCTCGGAGATGCGCCAACGGCGCCGGGTCAATGCAGCGCGGCCGAACTGAAGGCCGGCGTTTCAGCGCTCGCCCGCTGAGTCGGTCACGATCTCGACCGGCGCTTCTGGCAGGGCATCGAGGAAGAGCCGGCCGTAGCGTTTGGTCAGGATCCGGTTGTCGAGAATGCACACCAGCCCGCTATCCTTGGCGGTGCGGATCAGGCGGCCGACGCCTTGCCGGAGCTTGAGGATGGCTTCCGGCACCGAGTAGTCCATGAACGGATTTCCGCCTTCCGCTTCCAGCGCTTCCAGCCGCGACTGGGTGAGCGGATGATCCGGCACGGCGAAGGGCAAGCGGGTGACGACCACGTTCGAAAGCGTCTCGCCCGGCACGTCGACGCCGGTCCAGAAACTGTCGGTGCCGAACAGCACGCTGTGGGTGTCGCGGCGGAATTCCTCGACCATCCGATGCCGCGGCATGCCGTCGCCCTGCATGAACAAACGCCAGCCGCGCTCTTCGAAATGACGGCGTAACTTGTCCGCGGCATCCCTCATCACGCGATAACTCGTGAACAGTACGAAGGCCTTGCCCTCGCTCGCTTCCACCGCGGCGCGGATCGCCTCGACCAGCGCCTTGCCGTAAGGCGGGGTGTTCGGCTCCGGCATGTTCTTCCAGATGCGGATCTTCATCTGCCGCTTGAAGTCGAAAGGGCTGCCGATGCACAGAGCCGGCACGTCTTCCGCCCCCACCCTGCCCCGGAACCAGCCAAGCTGGGGATCGCCGACGCCGAGGGTGGCGCTGGTCATGATGCAGCTCTTGCCCTCGCCGAAAAGCAGCGGCCGCAGCTTGTCGGCGACGTGGATCGGCGCGGCGTGGAGGGAAAAGAGGCTCTCGTCACGGCCCGAGCGCTCGATCCAGTGGACATTGTCCTCGCCGCTCTGGTCGAGGAAGCAACCAATCGCGCCGTGGGCCTCGCGCAGCTTGCGGGAGGCGTCCTGGAGCTCGGACTTGGTGGTCTCGCTCTCGACATCGGCGGCCAGCGTATCGATCTCCTGCCACAGCTTCCGCAGCGGCTCCGCGGCGCTGTTCGGCACCAGCTCCGGCTGCCGGACGCGCCATTCCTTGGAGTATTCGCCGAACTTCGCCGCGTGGCCGAGCTCGCCGAAGAACTCGTCCGCCGCCTTGAGCGCCTCCTCGACCGCGAACAGCACCGACGACTTCCGGAACGCACGCAGCAGGCCCTTCTTGGTCCGCGGATTGTAGAGCCGCTGGAGATCGAAGCGCATGCCCGACTGGCTGACCCGCAGGCCGAGCTGGACGGCGGCGACCTGCTCGATGGTGTGGGCTTCGTCGAGCACCGCGAAATCGTTGGGGAACAGGAAACCGGACGGCTTTTCCTCCGGGTTCTCGCCGGTGTCCATCAGGGCGAAGAACAGCGTGTGGTTAACTACGATCAGCTTGGCATCGGCCGCCGCCTTGCGCGCTTCCTGGAAGAAGCAATTCCCCCGCGGTCCGCAGTGGCGGGCGGTGCAGATGTGCGCTTCCGAGCAGACTTGCAGCCAGACTTTCATCGACGGCTGGAATTCCAGATCGCTCAGAGTGCCGTCGCGCGTCCCCTCCGCCCAGCGGCGGATCTGCTCGAGTTCATCGCTCTCAGTCGAGGTGAAAAGGTCGCCAGATTGCTCGAAGGCCCGGCTCAGGCGCGACGGGCAGAGGTAGTTCTGACGGCCTTTGAGAAGGACGGCCGGCAGTTCTTCGCCGAGCAGCTTGCGGACGATCGGGATGTCTTTCCGGATCAACTGCTCCTGGAGATTGATCGTGTGGGTCGAAATGATCGCCTTGCGGCCGGATTGCAGCGCATAGCGGGCCGCGGGAATCAGATACGCCAGCGATTTCCCGACCCCGGTGCCGGCTTCGGCGACCAGGCAACGCTTCTCGACCAGCGCCTCCGCCACCGCCACCGCGAGTTGCTGCTGTTCGGCGCGGAATTCGAAGTCGCGCGACTTCGCCAGGCTGCCCGCGTTCGAGAACGCGAGGCCGATCTCCTCGACGAAGGCGTCGGGCAGCGGCTGTCCTTCCAAGGCTGAAATCATGCGGCCCGCATTCCGCCCGTGCTCCCCCGCCGCTGCCAAGCACCAAACCGGCGATCTTTACAAACCCGCCGTCCGCCGCATGCTTCCCCCCAAGCCAGCCATGCCGCGCATCCTCGTCCCCCTGCTCCTCGCCCTCGGTGGCGCGCTCCTGGCCCTCCGGATCGGCCCCGCGGAGCAGGAAGCCGTCCGCCGCCAGCTTGACAACTTCCCCGACGCCCAGGCCCAGGCCCACCTGCTGCGGCCCTTCATCGCGATCGCCCTCTGCTTCCTCCCCGCACTCGGCGGCCTGTTTTACGCCTGGGGCAACACCCTCGCCCGCTACGTCGCCCGGCAGTTCCTGCCGATCTTCTTCATCTGCCTCGCCGGGCTGTTCGTGATCTGGCTGATGGCCGACCTCGGCGACAACCTCGACGACTTGAAACACAGCGGCAAAACCGCGACCTACGCGGTGAAACTCTACGTCGCACGGCTGCCGGAGATCGTGGTCATGCTGCTGCCCTACTCGCTGCTGCTTTCCATCCTCTACTGCCTGGGTCGCCTCTCCCGCTCCCGCGAGATCGTCGCGATGATCCAGACCGGCCGCGGCCTCGCCCGGCTGACCACACCCTTCCTGATCGCCGGCCTGCTGTCCGCCCTCCTCTGCGCCGGCCTGAACTACCAGTGGGCGCCGCGCGCCGTCGCCGCGGAGTCGTCGATCATCGACGAAGCGAAAGGCCTCGACCGCATGGAGGCGGAATACGTCCGCTTCCGCAATCCCGAGGCCCGACGGCTGTGGATGGTCGGAGCCTTCCCGCCGGACTATCAGAAAGGCGAGCCGATGCGCGGCGTCACGGTCATCCAGGAAAAGCCCGACGGCAGCCTCGACACCATCCTGACCGCCCGCACCGCCTCCTGGTCACCGATGACCCGGACCTGGTCCTTCACCCAGCCCCGCCGCCGGATCTGCGAAAAGAACATGCCGCCGGTGTTCGAGCAGAACCTGCCCGATCCGCTCTTGATCAGCGGTTGGGACGAGTCCCCCGCGGAGATCATCCGTCCCGGCCTGCCCGCCACCCAGCTCGGCATCCCCGAACTCAACGACTGGCTCCAGGCCAACCCGCCCGGCACCTGGGCGAGCCGCGGCGGCCACCTGACCCAGTGGCACCACCGCTGGGCCCAGCCGGTCAACTGCCTGATCGTCGTGCTCCTCGCCACCCCGCTCGGCATCGTCTTCTCGCGTCGCGGGACCAGCGGCGGCGTCGCCATGGCGGTCTTCCTTTCCGCCGGCATGCTGTTCCTCTCGAACGTCTTCCTCAGCCTCGGCGACTCCGGCCTCCTGCGGCCGGTTTACGCCGCGTGGCTGCCCAACGCGATCTTCGGAGCGCTCGCCATCTTCCTCTTCCAGCGCCGCCTCGCCGGCCGCCCGATCTATCAGACGCTCCGCAAGTTCATGCCATCAGGGGCGTGAACAGCCATCGAAACGTCGAAGGTCTGAACGTCAAAGATCAGCAAGATCTTGATACCTTCAGACCTTCAGACCTTCAGACCTTCAGACTTTCAGACTTTCAGACCGTCATCCCATGGCCCTACCCGAATCCTGGCACATCCGCTCCCGCGCCCGCGCCTGCGCCGCCACCGAACGCCCCTTCGAGGACGGCGAGCCGATCGTCACCGCGCTGTTCCCCGATCCCGAATCCTCCGGCTACCTGCGCAAGGACTTCTCCGTCGAGGCCTGGAAAGAACGCGACGCCGAAGTGGAAAAACCCTTCTCGTTCTGGAAGGCGGTCTTCCACGCCACCCCGGTCGATGAAAAGCCGGACGCCTTCAAAAAGGAGAGCCCCGAGGACCTGCTCCGCCGCCTGGTCGAGGAAGAGGAAGACCACACCGAGAACGTCCGCTACATTCTGGCTGTGATGCTGGAGCGGAAGAAAGTCCTCCGCGAGACCGACACCCAGCGCACCCCGTCCGGCATCCTCCGCGTTTACGAACACCGCAAGCTCGGCGACGTCTTCATCGTCCGCGATCCCGACCTGCCGCTCGACCAGATCGACCAGGTGCAGCAGGAAATTTTCGAGCTGCTGGAATCCGGCGGCCGCCAGCAGGAACCCGAGGAAGAATCCCCGGTTCCCGATAGCAACTCCGACGAAGCCAGCCCGCCCGCCGAAGCCGCGGAACCCGGCACGGTTAGCGAGCCCGGAGAAGAAGCGGACTCGGAAGAATCCGAAGAGGAGGAAGAATCCGAAGAGGAAGACGAATCCGAGGAGGAGGACGAATCCGAGGAGGAGGACGAATCCGAGGAGGAGGACGAATCCGAAGAGGAGGACAACACTGCCGAAGACGCAGCGGACTCGACCGACGAAGAGCGAAAGTAAGTTCCTTCGGGCCCGCCATGGTGCGGAGCACCACCAGCGGGTGCGCGGAGCCTCCGGCCCGCAGAAGCCGCGGAGACAGTTGTCTCGCCGGGGCGGACCTGAATCGCCAGCCAAGCCGAAGGCACCGCTCTACCGGGCGGAGCCCACCGGGTGCGCGGAGCCTCCGGCCCGCAGAACGGTCCCCTCAAGCCCGCCTCTCCCTCCCGGTCCCAAATCCCTCAATCCCTCAATCCCTCAATCTCCCAATTACCCAATTACCCAATTACCCAATTTCCTTCTAACCATGACCATTCCATGACAAACCCGACCCCGGAAGCTGCCACCGTTCCCCCATGACTCTCCACCGTCTCCCCCTCGCCCTTTTCGCCGCCGCGACCCTGACACTGACCACGCCGCTGCGCGCCCAGGCGACCGATCCCGACCCCGACCTCCGCGAACTCCTGCGCGACGCCCTCTACACCGAGGAAGTCACCCGCGACCCCGAAGCCGCCGCCAAGCAGTACGAGGCCCTCCTTTCCAAGCACGACGCCCAGCGCGCCTTCGCCGCCGCCGCCCTCTTCCGCCTCGCCGAAATCCGCCGCAAGCAGGACCGCAAGGACGAAGCCATCGCGCTCTATCAGCGGTTGCTGCGCGAGTTCCCGGCGGCGGAAGCGGAGGCGAAACTGGCGCGGGAGAATCTGGCGGCGATGGGTGAGAAGTTTCCTGCGGCGGAAATCGTCGCCGATGATGAAGAGACCATGGAAATCCAGCGGCTGGAGAAGCTGATGGCGACCAGTCCGGATCGCGTGCTCAACTTCAGCGGACTGGTGGCGGCGGTGGAAAAGAATCAAACGCGGGTGGTTCGATACTTGCTCAAATCCGGAGCCTCCCCGACCGACGAAACGGCAGGCTTCCTTTCGGCGGCGGCGCTCGGTCATCTGGCCATCGTCGAGGCCTTTCTCGAGATGGCAGCCGACCGGGTGAGCGGCGCGATGCCCCAGGCGCTCGCCGAAGCGGTTCGCAAGGGGAACATCAAGGTGACAAGAGCCTTGCTGGACGCGGGCGCTGCCACGGATTGGCAACCCGTCCAATGCGTGATGCCGCGGAATGCCAACTTGCGCGATTTCGATTGGGAGGGAACCCCGCTGATCACGGCGATCGCGAATCAGCGGCTCGAGATCGTCGAGATGCTCCTCGAGAAAAAGCCCGATGTTCGACAAAGGGCCAACGGCACCGGCATCAGCGTGCTCCATGCCGCAGCGCACCTCGAAGAACCCGCCGCGACCCGGCTTGCGGAGCAACTGGTGGTCCTTGGTGCCGATCCGAACGCATTGACCGAGCCACTCTCGCTGAGCGAGACAGCAAGCAAGAAGGTCACTTTGAGTCCCCTGCAGTACGCGGTGATGCGTGGTAACTGGAGTTTTGCGAAACTCCTCATCAGCCATAATGCGGACTTGAAGCAGGCGGGACTGTTCAATCCGTCACTGGAGAGAGAGTTCGACGATCACCTGCTCGCATCGATCCGCTTCCTGCTCGTGAACGGAGCCGACGCCAACCAGCCCCGCCTGCTCGCCGAACTCATCGACCAAGGTCCGGACGCTATCCCGATCATCCGGCTCTTGCTCGAATCCGGCTGCGATCCGAACGCGGCGGAGTCCTCGGGCGTTCCGCCTATCATGCGGGTCTTTTCCTGGGACCTCGTAAGCTTGCGGAACGGCAACGAGAAGCTCGCCAAGCACCAGAAGCAGGTGGAACTGATCCAACTGCTGCTCAAGCACGGGGCCGATCCCAACACCACTTATGGAACTTACACCCGGCCGGCGACCCGCGGGCCAGGCAGCGTCGGATCTCCGGGGCCCTTTGTGCTGGAGTCGGACAAGTCAGAGCAGTTGCCCGTCAGCGTTCTGATGAAAGTCGTCCGCTTGAGAAACGAGCAGCAGATGAACAATGTTTCCCTGATCCAAACCCTGCTGGATGCCGGAGCGAAGCCCGGCCACGAGTTCCCCGAAGTCTTTGACCACGTGGCCAGGGGCGACGAAGCGCTGCCGATCGCCCGGGCGCTGCTTCCTTTCCGCCCTGAGATATTGGATCTGGATCGCAAGGGCTACTTCCTGAACTGGAACCCTGAGGTGAAGCGACTGGTGCTCGACGAAGTCCTCAATCCGGCGGTCGCCGCGAAAGGCGGCGTCCATCTGGCCTTCGCCGAAGACGGAGGCTACCAGATGCTGGTGGAAGCGGGGGCTCCCATTCCTTCTACCGCGGAGTTGTTGCTGGCAAACGTCGCGAGCCTGACCAACCGCTCCGGTCGCTTCGCCGGACAACGCCTCGAGCCCGTGCTGACCCAGGTCCGCCGCGATGCGGCCGGCCAGTGGACGCGGGAAGCGATCGACTGGAACGGCGACGCGCCGCTGCCGGAACTCGCCGTAGGAGACATCATAGAGATGTCGGAGAAGAAGATTCCCACGGAGAAATCGCAGGATCAGGAGTTCACGGATCAAGTCGCTTGGCACTTCCGCAAACGCATTTCCTTCCCGGTGACCCTCGAGATCGGAGGAAAAGCCCGTGAGATCCAGCTGCGCGGCGACCTGCTGGTCTTCGATCCGAAGCGTGACGAAGCACCCCTGCTGAGTGCCGGCCATCTGGCGGGCTTGTTCCTCCCCGTGTTCGACGACTCCGGTCGAGCCTTGGTGAAATCGGATACCCTTCTGACGATCCGCCGCGAGGGAAGCCCTGACATCCGGATGGATCTCTCCGCGCCGGGAGCGCTCGCATTCCCATTGCAAGCCGGGGATCGACTGATCCTGCCGGATCCCGGGTCGGTGCTCGATCCCATGGAATGGTACCGCGTTCCCGCGAGGCTGGTGCTTCAGGACGGCGGGCCGGTCCGTTCTTTCGGTCCCGTGGCGGACATGACGTTCACGGACAAGCCGTCGCTGACCATGCCCACCTTGATCCAGGTGCTGACCGACACCTACGCTTCAAGGTGGCCGCTTGCGCAGGGCCAGGAAGCATCGACCCGCTTTCCCGAGTTCTCGAAGCGGATCCAAGCGGGTGAAATCCCGGTGATCCTGCCCCATCCGGATTTCTCGCGGATCAGGATCCAACGGAAGGACGAAATCCTGGAGATCAATCTCAGCGCCGCCATCCAGCGCTGCGGCGACGACACCCCAGCCGCGGAAGCCCGGCAGGCGGATGTTCCCTTGCAACCGGGCGACGTCGTGGAACTGCCGCAGAAGCCCGGGACCCGCGAGCAAGCGTGGACCGGATTCACGAAGGAAGAAGAACGCTTCTTCCGGAAGTCGCTGGACGGTGTGCTGATGGTCCGGAAACCGGATGGAATCATCGAACCGGTGGAAATTTCCTACCAAGCGCCGGCCTGGCAGCAAACTCCTCACGGTATGATCCCCTCGGCTCCCGCGAGCGGCGTCTCCAGCTCGCGGCTGAAAGCGCTCACCGGAATGGAAGCACGAGGCCTGAAGTTGAAACGGGACGGGCACGAACTGACCATCGACGCCAACGATGCGTTCGTCCGCGACGGCGACGAGATCCTCGCGGCCACTCCAGTAAGACAGCCCCAACCGCGAATCGTTCCACCACCGCCCAGCCGCTGAGCCATGCCGAAGCGCACCGCCACTTCCCTCCACGGGCTCACCCTCGCCGTGCTGCTGCCGCTGGGTGTGCTCATCGTGCTGGCACTGCAGGGGACGCGGTCGCAAGCCAAGGCGGCGTGGGATGCGAAGCAGCTAGAATCGGAGCGCGCGGTGGAAGGAATCGCGGACTACCTTGCGAAAGAATTCACCCGCAAAACCTCCAGCTTCAAACGCTTCGCCGACCCGCCGCTGCCTGGTAGCTCGTCGCCTCTGGACGCGATACTGGATGGCGATGACATCGCCGCCCTGATCAAGCTCCGCGACTCGCCGGACGCGGGCCTGTCGCCCGCCGGCTTGCCACGTCGAGTGCTCGCGGGGCTGCGACTGATCGATCTCGATCCCGCCAGTCTCGAGCGGACCACCCGCGAACGGTGGCAGCTTGCCCAACTGGTCACCGAAGATTGCCCTTCGCTGCTGACAGAGACGGCTTTGAAAAGAATCGGCACAACGTCCGCTCCCGGGGCGCGGCCGTGGGAGAAGGTGCCGGAGGTGATGCGACTGCTTCGCCACCATCCCCAAGGCGGATGGATTCAAGAGCAGGATCGCTTCTGGTGGATCGAGCCCGGCCAGGAGGAGATCAAGTTCCTCGACCCGGAAACGATCCACTGGGCGGTGCATGAAAAGTATCCGCAAGTCGCGGCACCGACCGGCTTTGGCATCCGGATTTCAACCGCCAGGTCGTTGCCACGGAGCCCCGACACACCGGACCTCTTCGCCGTCGCCCCGATCGCGTTCGGCGAAGGACTCCGGGCCGAGGTCTTTCTCCGGAACGCCGATCAAGTCACCTTCGGCATCCGCCGCCAGCAGGTTTGGACCTTTTCCCTGCTCGGGCTCGCCTCCGCGGTGTCACTCGGCGGCCTTTTCTTCATCCACCGCACCCTTCGCCGCGAACGCCAGCTCAACGACATGAAGAGCCAGTTCGTCGCCAGCGTGTCGCACGAACTCCGCGCGCCGGTGGCCTCGATCCGCCTGATGGCCGACGCGTTGGAGGCGGAAAAGGTCACGTCGGAGACCGCGAAGGAATTCCACCGGCTGATCGCCCGCGAAGGCGCGCGGCTTTCGACGCTGGTCGGCAACGTCCTCGACCACGCGCGGATTGAGCAAGGAAAGCGGGTGTGGAAGATGGAGCCCTGCGACCTCGAGTCGCTGGTCGCCGATACCCTGCGGGTGATGGAGCCGCTGGCGAATGAAAAGAGCATTGAGCTACGCTCCGCCTTGTCGCCACTGGAAGCCGCCGTCGATGCCGGAGCGATCCAGCAGGCGCTGGTCAACCTGCTCGACAACGCGATCAAGTTCTCCCCCGCCGGCAGCACGGTGGAGACATCGCTTTCGAACGACGAGGAACGTCGTACTTGGCGCATCGCCGTCCGCGACGAAGGCCCCGGCATCGCGAAAGCCGAGCAGGCGCGGATCTTCGAGCGCTTCTACCGCCCCGGCGACGAACTGCGCCGCGAAACCCAGGGCACCGGCATCGGCCTCAGCCTCGTCAAAGCCATCGCCGAAGCCCACGGCGGGAGCGTTTCGGTCGATAGCGAACCCGGCCAAGGCAGCAGGTTCACACTTACCTTCCCACTGGTTCTTCCACTGATCACTGATCACTGATCACTCGGCACTTTTTCCCATGCGACTGCTGGTCATCGAAGACGAAGCCCCGATGCGCACCGCGCTGGTGGAGACGCTGAAAGCGGAAGGCTACCGCGTCCTCTCCGCCGCCGACGGCATCAGCGGCCTCGAACTCGCCTGCACGGAACCCTTCGATCTCGTCCTGCTCGACGTCATGATGCCAGGCCTCGACGGCTTCGCGTTGTGCCGCGAGCTCCGCAAACGCGGCCGCAGCATGCCGGTGCTGATGCTCACCGCGAAGGGCCAGGTCGACGACCGCGTCGAAGGCCTCGACAGCGGCGCCGACGACTATCTGGTGAAGCCGTTTTCCCTCAAGGAACTGCTCGCCCGGGTCCGCGCCCTGCTGCGGCGGAAGGAACGCGAGGAAGCGGTCGGTGCGGAACTCCTGATCGGCAATGCGAGCATCGATCTCGCGAAGCGAACCGTCACCCGCGGAGAAACGCAAACCGCTCTCAGCGAGAAAGAAGCCGGCATCCTCCAACTCCTCGCCGCCCATCGCGGCGAAACCGTGAGCCGCGAAAAGTTCCTCGATGTCGTCTGGGGTTACCACGCCTACCCGAGCACCCGCACCGTCGACAATTTCATCGCCGGCCTGAGGGCGAAGCTCGAAGACGACCCTGCCCGCCCACGCCATCTCATCACCGTCCGCGGCACCGGCTACCGCCTGGAGTTCTAACACCGGGGACGCGGAGCCTCCGGCCCGCAGAGCGGTCCCCAAGCACCCGCTGCCCATTCCAGCCGGCATCACCACAACGTGAGCACCCCGTCCTTCTGCGGGGCAGAGCCTCCGCGCACCCAGCGGGATCACCGCTTCTCCGGCAGATACTCCTGCAAGGCCAGAAACGCCCCGATCAACCTCGGGCTCGCCTCCCACGCCTCCGTCTCCCCGCTGATCCGGCGACCCATTCGCCGCATGGTCTCGCCCGCGCCCCGCGCCTGCGGGCCATGCTGCCGCAGCCGGTCCTTCTTGCTCTCCGGCATGTAGGTCCAGACAAACGACGGCCTCAGAGCGACGCCGCGATCATCCCAGTTCCGCACCTCGCCGAAACGCAGATCCGCCAGCCACAATCCGTCGGCCGATTCCCGCGCGATCCACCAGCCTTTCGAAAACCACTGCACGGTCTTCACCTCGCTCGCCTCCGCATGCTTCGCGGCGATCTCCTCGCCTTTCGCCACCACCGTCCAGCGCACCGGCAGCTCCGCGTCATCGAAGATCGAACGGTAGCCGATCCAGATCTCGCCCGGCCGGTCGATCAGCACCCGCCAGAACATGATGTTGAAAGGCGTCGGCGCCTCCATCCGCCGCTCCCACGAAATCCCGCGCCGGACCAGATCGGTCTCGACCGCCTTGCTCACCGAGTACTTCGCCCAGAAACTCAGCAGCACATAAAACGAGCTGATCCCCAGACACCAAGCCGCCGCGCGCACGCCACGGCCTTTCTTCCACTCCTTCGGCTTCACGAAGAGCCCGATGATCACCGCGACCAACAGCGGGATGGTGAAGAAGAAATCGATGATGAAGAGATTGTCGAACGACACCCGCGGTCCGGGAAAGGGATCGAGCACGCCAGTGCCATAGACCGTGAAGACATCGATCAACACGTGGGTGCTCCACGCCAGGAAAACGAACAGCGCGGCCCGCTTCGGCGTGACCTTCTCCTTCTTCCAGCGCTTCGCCAGCGGCTTGGCCAGTAGCCAGGTCAGCAGCGCCATCAGCAGCAGCGAATGCGAGAATCCCCGGTGCATCCGCAGGTCCCACGCGGTCGGCATCATCCAGGTAAAAATGACATCGAGATCCGGCAGCGTGCCAAACAGCGCGCCCCACGCGATCGCCCGCCGGCCGAGCTGGCGGCCGAGCACCAGTTCGCCGATCACCGCGCCGAGCGCCGCCTGGGTCAGGGAATCCACGGCGGGAGAAACCGCCGGGGCGGCCGAAATGCCAAGCGGGAATTTCCCGGACGGAGATTTTCCGCGCAGGGCGGGCCGTCATCTGCTAGAAAGGAACGGATGATCGAGCACCGCTATCCGGAATTCTTCCCCGTGGCCCCCTTGCCACTCGGGGCGGACCTGGTCGCGGCCCTCGATTTCCGGCGACTGCCGAAAGTCCTGCTCCACGAGCACCTCGACGGCAGCCTGCGCCCGGCCAGCATCATCGAGCTGGCCGCCGAGCAAGGCTACGACGGCCTGCCGACCTCCGATCCCGCGGATCTGGCCACCTGGTTCCATCGCGGTGCCCAGCGCGGGAACCTGCCAGAGTATCTTGAAGGCTTCGCCCACACCATCGCCGTGATGCAGACCCGCGAAGCCCTCGCCCGCGTCGCCTGCGAGTTCCTGGAAGACATGGCAAACGACGGCGTGGTCTATGCCGAGGTCCGCTTCGCCCCGGTCTTCCACACCGGCGGCGGGCTGAGCCAGGACGAGGTGGTCGAGGCGGTGATCGAAGGCTTGGAAGAAGGCGCGCGGAAGTTCGGCGTCGAGTGGGGACTGATCCTTTGCGCGATGCGCGACCGCTCCGATTCCCTCGAAGCCGCCGAACTCGCGATCCGCTGGCGCGACCGCGGGGTGGTCGGCTTCGACCTCGCGGGCGGCGAGTTCGGCCACCCGCCGAAGAAGCACATGGAAGCCTTCCACGCGATCCAGCGCGCGAACTTCCACATCACCATCCACGCCGGCGAGGCCTTCGGGCCGGAGTCGATCTGGCAGGCGCTCCAATTCTGCGGAGCCCACCGGCTCGGCCACGGGACGCGACTGCGGAACGACATCGAGGTGCTGCCCGACGGATCGCTGAAGCTCGGCCGGCTCGCCCAGTACATCCTCGACCGCCGCGTGCCGCTGGAGATGTGCCTTTCCAGCAACGTCCACACCGGGGCCTGCTCCAGCTTCGCGGAACATCCCTTCGCGATGTTCCAGCGCGCCGGTTTCCGCGTCTTCCTCAACACCGACGACCGGCTGATGAGCGATACCGAGATGTCGAAGGAGCTGGAAATCGCCGCCACCACCTTCAACCTCAGCCTGGTGGAGATCGAGAAGATGACCATGGACGCGATGAAGAGCGCCTTCGCCCCGCACCAGGCGCGCGTCGACCTGATCCAGCGCCGGCTGCTGCCGAACTACGCGATGCTTTTCGCCGAACTCACCGCGCAGTCCTTCGCCAACCAGCTTCCCCGAACCCGATGAATCTCATGCACATCCCCGAACGCATCCTGATGGGCCCCGGCCCGAGCACCGTCCCGTCCCGCATCCTGCGCGCCATGGCCGCACCCACGCTGGGCCACCTCGATCCCCGCTACATCGAGATCATGGACTCGACCTGCGTCAAGCTGCGCAAGGTCTTCGAAACCGAGAACGCGCTGACCTTCCCCGTCTCCGCAACCGGCATGGCAGGCATGGAGTGCGTGGTGACGAACCTGATGGAGCCCGGCGACGAGGCGATCGTCTGCGTCAACGGCGTCTTCGGCACCCGCATGGTCGACGTGATGGAACGGGCCGGCGTGACGGTGCACCGGCTCGATGTCCCCTGGGGCGAGATCTTCCCGCTCGAAATGCTGGCCGAGGCGGTCGAGCGGCACCCGAAAGCCAAGGCGATGGGCATCGTCCACGCGGAAACCTCCACCGGCGCGCTGCAGCCGCTGGAAGGTCTGGCGGAAATCCTGCACGAAGCCGGGATGCTGTTCATCGTCGATGCCGTGACCTCGCTGGCCGGGCATCCGCTGAAGGTCGATGCGTGGGGGATCGATGCGATCTACTCCGGCACCCAGAAGTGCCTGTCCTGCCCGCCGGGTCTCTCGCCCGTGTCGTTCTCGCCGCGGGCGGTGGAAGTCACCGAGCAGCGCAAGACCAAGGTGCAGAGCTGGTACTTTGATATCTCGATGCTCAAGGACTACTACCGCGGCAGCGGCAAGCGGGCGTATCACCACACCGCGCCGGTGAATATGATCTATGCCTTGCACGAAGCGTTGACGATCGTGCTGGAAGAGGGTCTGGAAGCCCGCCATGCGCGGCATGCGAGATTGCACCGTAGGCTGCGCGCGGGGCTGGAGTCGATGGGGATCAGCTACGTGCCGAAACATACAATGCACACCTTGAACTGCATCCACATCCCCGAAGGCGCGGACGACGCCGCGGTGCGGGCGAAGCTGCTGGAGGACTACAGCATCGAGATCGGCGCCGGCCTCGGCCCCTTCGCCGGCAAGGCCTGGCGGATCGGGTTGATGGGGCATTCGGCGAGCCAGGCGAATGTCGATCTAGTGCTTGCGGCGCTGGTGGATTGCTTGGAGTAGTCGCACGATGCGGCCCGGCGACGTAGCACAACGTTGCACGTTGAAGTAGCACAACGTTGCACGTTGTGATCGGGGGCGGGTCGCCACGCCGGGGTGGTTCGTAGCCATTCGCGTCAGGTTAAGGCCCGGATCCCTGATTCCACAGGGGATTGACGTCGCCGTTTGTCCCGCATGACGTGGTCCGGGTAAGGATCGAAATCGAAGAGGGCGGCGATGTCCGGGGCTTTGA
>JBIPNO010000122.1:0-7153 GCA_044372775.1 Haloferula sp. | reverse complement strand
TTCGGCGGAATGCCGTGCGTCAATCACGGCTGCCACTTCGGGCAGCCCCAGCTTGAGTTTGCGTCCAGGCATGACGCAACCTGACAGACCGGAACTGGCAAGTCACATTATTTCCAAGAAATGGTATTACTCCCGTTCCCGGCGCCACCTCGCCCTATCGCGTGCCCCTGGATGCTCCGGATCGGATGTTCTACCGGTCCAGCCAGTGACGATCCCGATGGTGGCTTCCACCGCGATCACCCCGCCTCCCCGTAAACACTCCGCCCGCGGTCCGGATACTTCTCCAGCACGTGCTGGAACAGCACCCCTCACTTCTGCTCGAAAAGATCGGCCGTGTATTTCTCCGGCAGCCCGGCATCCAGCATCTTCTCGATCTCCACCCGCACCGCCGCCCGGCTGGTCCGCTTGTTCCGCCAGGCCAACACCAGCAGCTCCGTCTTCAGCTTCGCCAGCAGGTCCTTGCAGACCTTCTTGATCGCCTCCGTCTCCTTGGCATCCAGCTCCGGGCCGGGCCGGGTGAGGATGTCGAAGACCGCCAGCTCCTCCTCGCTGATGTGCTCGCGCAGGTGGCGCTGCTCTTCCTCGTTGAGGTCCTGCGTCAGCGTCACCAGCTCGGCGAACCATTCCTCGATGCTCAGCGCGCCGCTGTTGTAGGCCTCGATCATCTTCTGGAAGCGGTCGAGGAAATCGTAGCGGCTCGCGTTCAGGCGGATCAGGTTGTCCAGCTTCCGCTCGATCAGCGCGCGCAGTTGCTGCGCCTCGATGTTCTTGTTCGGTGTCCGCTCGAACTTCCGCATCAGCACCTCGAAGTCGATCTTGCTCAGGTCGATCGTCTTCGCCGCCGCCCCCGGCTCCTTCGGCGCTTCGGTGACGATGGACCGGTCCAGCACGTCCCCGATGGAAGCCATCACCTCCGCGATGTTCACCGGGTCCTTGTCGGCCCGCACCGCCTTCGCCAGTTCGGCGATCACCTGGGCTCGCGGTGCCAGCAAGGGAATCACCGGATCCGGCATCACCGCCTTGTAGAGCCGCGCCACGTCGTTCGCCTGACCGAGGAAGGAATCCGTCACCTCGTCCGTCCGCAGCAATTGGTTCACCGCCGGAATGAAGAGCTTGTTCGATGAGTCGGGGATCGCCGCCAGATCCACGTTCTGCTTCCGGCAAAACTCCGCCACTTGCTCCAGCGCGATCCGCAGGGCCTCCACCAGCTCCTTCTTGTCCTTCACCGGCATCTCGCCGCCGCCCGTGCCGGCTCCGCAGATCGCCAAGGCCTTCTCCAGCTCCTGGAAGACGTTCGCGTAGTCCACGATCAGGCCGTTCACCTTGTCGCCATACACCCGGTTGGCGCGGGCGATGGTCTGCATCAGCGTGTGGCCGCGCATCGGCTTGTCGAGATACAGCGTGGAGCAGCTCGGCGCGTCGAAGCCCGTGAGCCACATCGCGCAGACGAAGACCAGGCGGAACTCGTCCTTGGGATTCTTGAACTTCTCCTCCAGGTCCTCCTTCACCATCCGCTCGCGGTGCGGGACGATGTCGTGGCCCTTCGCCTTCATCTCGGAAATCTCGTTCTGCCCCGGCGATACCACCACGGCCATGTCGGTCTCGCGCAGGTTCCGCAGCCGCTCGTTCAGCCGCTGGAATTCCGGCCCCGCGGATTGCATCCGCTCGACCGCCGCCTGCACCCGCTCCGTCTCCGCCTCCCACTCAGCACGGACCTTTTCGTACATCCGCAGCGTCGTCAGCTTGTCGATGGACACGACCATCGCCTTGCCCTGATAGCCGCGGTTCAGGAAATGGTGCACGATGTCCTTCGCCACCGCGTCCAGCCGGTCGTCGCGGGTGATCAGGTGATAGCGCTGGCCCAGCACCTTCCGCAGCTTCTCCTCCTGATCCTCGTCCAGCCCGGCGTCTTCAATCGTCTGGTAGATCTCCTCGTTCAGCTCCGGGTTGGTGATCTGCAGCTCCGGCGTCCGGTTCTCGTAGAACAGCGGCACCGTCGCCCCGTCCTCCACCGACTGCCGGAAATTATAGACGCTCACGTAATCGCCGAACACCCCGCGGGTCCGTTCCTCCCCGGCGATCAAGGGCGTGCCGGTGAAGGCCACGAACTTCGCGTTCGGCAACGCCGTGCGCATGTTCATCGCCAGCGTGTCGTACTGGCTGCGGTGCGCCTCGTCCGTCAGCACGATGATGTCATCCCGCTCCGACAGCACCGGATGCAGCGTCCCCGGCTCCGTGCGGAACTTGTGGATCAGCGTGAAGACGTAGCGGTGATCCGCCCGCAGCAGTTCCCGCAGATGGCTGGCGCTCGCGGCCTGGCAATGCCCGCCCGTCACCGCCCCGCAATCCGCAAAGGTCTGGTAAATCTGCCGGTCCAGCTCCGTCCGGTCGGTGATCACCACGAAAGTCCAGTTCCCCTTCACCTTCCGGAACACCTTCTCCGCGAAGAAGACCATCGAGTAACTCTTCCCCGATCCCTGCGTGTGCCAAAACACTCCGATCCGTCCGTCCGTGCATGCCTTCAACGCCTCGACCGCCCGGTTCACCCCGAGATACTGGTGGTTGCGGGCGACCAGCTTGGAGGCGGCTCCCTTGCTGTCGGAAAAGCGGGTGAAGTTCTCGACCAGATCCAACAACCGGCCTTTCTCACAAGTCCCGCGCAGCAACGTCTCCAGCGAGATCGACGCCACCTCCTCCTCGCCCGCCGCCTTTTTCCAATCGCCGAAATGCTCCCACTTCGCCGTCAGGCTGCCGAGCTTGCTCTGCACGCCGTTGGAGACGATCAGCATCGCGTTGTAGTGGAAAAGCTGCGGGATCGTCTCCTTGTAGTCGCAGAGGTTCTTGTCGAAACCCTCGCGCACGTTCACGCCCGGCTTCTTCAGCTCGATCAGCACCAGCGGCAAGCCGTTCACGAAGCCCACCAGATCCGGCCGCTTCAGATACAGCTCGCCTGCCACCCAGAACTGCGAGGCCAGCAGGAAATCATTTTTCTCCGGCTGCTCCCAATCGATCACCCGAACCATCTCCACCCGCTGCCCGCCGTGCTCTGGATCTGGAAACTCCACCTTCACTCCCTGCTTGAGCAGCCTGTCGATCTCCCGGTTTGCCTCCGCCAAACTCAGCGCCGTGCGATCCCGGCAAATCTCCTCCACAGCTCCCTCAATCGCCTCCACCGTCAGATCCGGGTTCAAGCGATGGAGCGCCGGCTTCAGCCGGCCCGGGAGAACCACCTCCCGCTTGCCATCCCGCCCCAGCGAACTCGTTCCCCCATCCCATTCTCCGAAGCAATTCACCGGGTCCCAACCCAGCTCGTCCCGCAGGAGCTGGATCGCGGGTCGCTCGACGAGATGGTCTTCGGTGTAACTTGAGCTCATTCGAAATCAACCAGCGCTTGGCCTATCGTTACCAGGTCTTCCTTCAGCCGGACACCGTCATCTCCGGCATCGTTCGAGCCGTAGCGGAACCGCAGCGCTTGAAGCGGCCCCTCTTGATCGGTCCTCATGAAGTGACCTTTCAAGGTCTTCACCGCCAGATCAAACGCCGGGTTCCCGCTCGCCGCTTCCCCATGAAACGCATCGATCGCCGCCCGCGGGCCTTCGGCATAGGAACTCACCGCGACCAGCAGGTCATAGGCATCCTTCGCCTTCTTGGCGCTGGAGCGCTGCGCGTAAGCGTTCAACTTCAGCACGAGCAAGGGACCGATGCCACAGATCGGCACCCGGTAGGTCTTCGGATCACCGAATTGGTCGATGCCTTGAATCTCGACTTTCTTCCTGACAGCCAGCGCCCGGTTGATTCCCGGGCACACCGAGGCGGCAATGCCGCTCACCTCGCGGGTGCCGGATTGCCGCAGAGGATGTTCGGTCAGGAAATCGATGTAGAGGGTTCCGTGTTCCATCTCCCGAAACATCCGGCCTTGTTCGGTCGGGCGATATCCCAACAGCGAGAGATCGAATTGCACGGTCCCGGCCATCCCGGAATCTGTTCCCAGCTTAATGCCGAAATCCACGTCCAAGGTCGCCGTCGCCGGGAACCTCGGATTCGGCGCATTCCTCGTGTGGTAATGAACGGCCAGGCCACCCACGACGACCAGGTCCTCATGGAACTTCTCAAGCGCCTCCCATGCCGCGAACAAGGCCGCTTCCGCTGCCGCGAGTCCCTGCCGGGAATAATCCCCGAGTTGGGAAACCTCGTCGCTCATTCCCAACCTCCCGCGAAATCCGGTGCCTTCCTCAGCTCCTCCGCCGCCTCGTCCCCCAGCAGTCCGGCCCGCTGCAAGTCGAGATAGAGCTGCACGTCCGATACCACCGGCAGCCCCTTGAGATTCTGCGCCGGGCTGAATACTCCCTCATCCTTCGGCCTCACCAGCCGCAGCCCACCGCCGCCACTCTCCACCCGGCGCGCGCCCAGCGTTGCTTTCAGTGCATCGTCGGTCGGGAAGTCGGAAACATAGACCGACGTCACCACCGGCAGCGCGTAGGGACGACGGAGAAAGGCTCCGAACCATTGCGTGAAGGCATGGCGCCCGGCACCTAGGAAGCCGTGAACCCGCGAGGCGATCTGAGCCGGATCGCTCTCCAACAGGGAATACTCCCTGACCTCCGTCCGCCTCGACCAATCGTCCTCGGCCACCCAGGCATCGAGCAGTGCGTTCGCTTTGGTCACCCGCAGGCCGCCGTCCTCTTCCGCCGCCCACTCCCGCTCCAATAACTTCTGCCGCACCGCGCTCACGTGGCCGATGCTCACACCTGCGGCTGCGGCCAGTTCCTTCACCTTCCACGCCCGCAGCGGCCCTTGCAGCAGCACCCGCAGCACCCGCGTGGCCTTTGGAGAGAAAATCGACCTCGCCTCCCGCTTCACCACCTGGGGCTTCGCCGCCGACCGGATCTCGATGAAGATCCGGTCAAACGACAGCCACGCGTTCCCGGCGAGGTCCGCGTAGCCGACCCCGGCCTCCGTGCAGATCCGCGCCGATTCCTCGGAGATGAACGGCGCGAGGACCAAGCCGCAAGCCGGCCGGTCCGGCGGGAGAAGCGAGAGATAATCCTTCACCTGCAACACCGCGGCCCGAACCTCCCGCGGCTGGCCGCTCTTCCCTTCTTCCGCCACCAAGGTCCACGACTGCTCCCCGACCCGCAGCTCCGCCAGCCAATCCGGCCGGCCGACCCGCCCCGTCCCGAGCTGTACGTCCCGCTTCAGCGACCGCAGCGTCAAAAACGACACCCGTGCGATCAGGTCACGCAGAGCGGCTTGGAGTTGCCGCTCTAAATCGCGCTGGTTCACTCTTTCCGACAGTTTCACCACGCGGTGAAACTAGCTGCTTTAGTGAAACATGGCAAGCCCCCAGTTTCACTAAAAATGTCCCTTTCACCAGATTGTGAAACCTGCCAAATCACTGAAATCTACGGAATCACCCCTCCACCTCCTCTTGAAACGCCCCGGCACTGTTGAACTCCGCCTTCAACTTCTGGCCCAGCGGCTTGAGCCGGCCGCCGAAGGCATTGCGCTAAGACGACAAGCAAGCCAACCCCAAGGAAGATGAGCCGCTGCGGGAAAGAACCCGAACAAGCTCTGGACCGTGGGATAAGCATGGATTCAAAATTCAAGGACCCCCCGGACGTGGATCACTGCTCACTGATCACTCGGCACTGGAGCTAAGCGCCTCCTCCACCGCGCGGAACTCTTCGAGCGCGGCTTCGAGGCTCTCCACGATCTCGGCGGCGAGTTCGGCGGGCGGTGGGAGCTTGTCGCTGTCTTCGAGGCTGTCGTCCTTGAGCCAGAGAATATCGAGGTTGGCTTTGTCGCGGGCGACGATCTCGGCGTAGGTGAATTTCTTGAAGCGCTCGGTTTCCTTGCGTTTGGCGAAGGCTCCGGGGTGATAGACGGCTTTGAAGTCGTCGAGGTCTTTGTTGGCGAGCGGGTTGGTCTTGAGGGTGAAGTGCTGGTTGGTGCGGAGGTCGTAGATCCAGAGGTCTTTGGTCCAGGGCTTTTCGCTGGCTTCCTTGCGCTCGAAGAAGAGGACGTTGGCCTTCACGCCTTGGGCGTAGAAGATGCCGGTGGGGAGGCGCAGGAGGGTGTGGACGTTGCAGCGCTTGAGGAGTTCGCGGCGGATGGTTTCGCCGGCTCCGCCTTCGAAGAGCACGTTGTCGGGGAGGACGACGGCGGCGGTGCCGCCGACCTTGAGTTCGCTGACGATGTGCTGAAGGAAGTTGAGCTGCTTGTTCGCGGTGGTCGCCCAGAATTCGTCGCGCTCGTATTCCTGTTTCTCGGTGCTGATCTTGCCGTCGTCGCCGACGATGGTGTAGCCGCCTTTTTTGCCGAAGGGCGGGTTGGCGAGGATCATGTCGAACTTCCGGCCGCTGGGCTGGGCGAGGGCATCGGCGCGGTCGACGGGTGGGTCGTTGGCGTCGGAGGTGGAGCCGATGCCGTGGAGGTAGAGGTTCATGGCACAGAGGCTGACGACGCCCGGGACGATGTCGGTGCCGCGCAGGGCCTGGGTGCGGAGGTGCTTCATCTCCGGCTTGCTGAGCTTGTTGTGCTGGGAGATGTAGTCGTGGGCGGCGAGCAGGAAGCCGCCGGTGCCGCAGGCGGGATCGCCAATCACCTGCCCGGGCTGGGGCGCCATGACATCGACGATGGCGCGGATGAGCGGGCGGGGCGTGAAGTATTGACCGGCGCCCTTGTCGGACGAGCTGGCGGTCTTTTCGAGCAGGCCTTCGTAGATAGCGCCCTTGATGTCCACGTCCATGCCGGACCAATCCTCGTCGCCGATCATCTTGATCACGCGCTGGAGGTCGGAGGGGTTGGAGATCTTGTTCTGGGCTTTGCGGAAGATGATGCCGACGAGGCCGGGTAATTTGCCGAGGTTTTCGATGGTGTGGCGGTAGTGGACTTCGAGATCGTCGCCGCTCTTGCTGCTCAGCTTGGACCAGGCAAATGGTTTAGGGATCGGATTGTCGAAGCCCAGCTCGGTCATCTCGTCGGCGAGCTTGAGAAAGAGCAGGTAGGTGATCTGCTCGACGTAGTCGCCCATTCGCGTCAGGTTAAGGCCCGGATCCCTGATTCCACAGGGGATTGACGTCGCCGTTTGTCCCGCATGACGTGGTCCGGGTAAGGATCGAAATCGAAGAGGGCGGCGATGTCCGGGGCTTTG
>JBIPNO010000165.1:0-7212 GCA_044372775.1 Haloferula sp. | reverse complement strand
GGACGGCTACTTCCGCGCCTTCCTCGCGGCCCGCGACTTGTGGGTCTGGCAGAAGAACTACTGCCCGGTGAAGGACTCGCCGGATGCGGGGGATGAAACGCCACCGGCCGCGTGCGTCCCGGCCTGAGAACAACTCCCATTTCCAAGCACCCCATGAAACCATCTTCACTCAAACCGGCGGTCATCGATCTGGTGGACCGGGAAGGAATTCCCACCTGCCCGAGCACCACCGTCGCCGGGCAATGCGGGATCCAGCATCACGCCGTCCTGCAACTCATCGCCAAGCATCTTCCAAGCATTGAGGGAGCGTTCGGCCCTCTCGCATTTGAAATGCGGAAGGGTTCTCCCCTGCAGCAGGGCGGATTCGCGAAGGCCACCCGCATCGCCTACCTCACCGAGCAGCAGGCCACGTTCCTCATCACCCTGTTCCGCAACACCCCCGTGGTGATCCGGTTCAAGCTGGCTCTCACCCGGGCGTTCTTCTCGCTGCGGGACCGGCGGGAGGCGGTGGCCTACGTCGGGCTGTTCCTCCAGGAAGTGCCGGCAGCCTGGGAAGGCACCTTCCCGGATTCGTTCTTCAAGGCCGTCTGCGATTGTTACGGGCTCGCCTACGTCAAAGGCAGGACCCCCGGCTTTTTCGGCGGCTTCATCAACCGCTACATCCACGAGCCGCTCCTGGAAAACCTCAGCCCCGAGCTCAAGGCCATGCGGGAGGAGTATTGCGAGGCGTCCGGCACATCGGAGGCAAGCTTCCGCCTTCATCAGTTCCTCAGGAAGCACTGCAGGAAGGCACTCGAGCGCCACATCCTGGTGATCGAAACCCTCCTCGCGGTGAGCCGCACGGAAATGGACTTCAAGGAGCATTTCGCCGCCCGCTTCGAGGGCCGCCAGCAGCTGGTGCTGGAGTTCCGGACCAAGGCGCAGCGCAAGAAGGTCCGTCCGCATTTGAAACGCTGAAAGCTGGTTTCCAGCAGGTTGCAGCGAACAGGCCGGAGCATTCCCCCGGCTGATTGAAAACCCGTCCCAACTTCCCTGACCCATGTCCTACACCATCTATCCGCCGTCCTGTCGCCGTCCCCTCATGCGGGGGTTCGTCACAATGCCGAACCGTCGCCGCCGCCGCTGGCCGGCACTCGTCCTGTCCTTCCTCCTCGGCCTGCTCGCAGGCTGGGTGCTTCGCGACGGAGGCGCGTGGCTGCCATGAGCGGGAGCCTGGCCGCGGGGGATCTTCGTCTCCCAGCGCGCCCTCGATTTCCACTTTCCCCAATCCCACCCATGAATCCAATCATTCCCAAAGACCGCATCTCCAGCAGCGAGGCGGACATCATTGAAGGCAAGCTGGTCCGCATGATCCGCACCGGCCTCGCCGAAGCGGGCATCCCGACCGGCAACCGGCGCTACGGCCTCATCCTCATCGATGCGCTCAAGTGGCCCGTCGCCGTGAGGGTGAGCCCCTACACCTGCTCCGTTCCGGTTTGGCGCATCACCTTCGGTGGCCGGTCGCCCCACCCGTGGCCGGGCATCATCAACTCGCGGGAGCTCACGCTGCATCTCAGCGAATTCAGCCCGCAAACCGGAGTGGATCTCGCACACCTGATCCGTGAACCGGACTGGCGCTGGCCGCTCTTCGAACATGACCGGTGCTTTCCAGGCTACGCTTGGTCGAAACTGGCGCATGAAACCTACGAGGTCCACCGGCTCAAGATGGAGGCGCTCCAGAAACGTGCCTTGGAAAGGAGCCAATCGCGATGAAAGCCGAGCCAATCAAGAAACCGGATTGGGAGGAGATCCGGGCCGTTTATCTGGAAACACGGAGCTACAAGCTGACGGCCCAGAGGTGCGGCGTCTCGCCGAATTCCATCAAATCGAAGGCCCGACGCGAAAACTGGCTCGACCCGCGGGAGATCGAGGGTGCGGTTCAAGGTGCAGATGCCCCTTCAGGGTGCATCGATTCGCCTGCTCAAGGTGCAACTCAGGGTGCAAGTGCACCTTCAGGGTGCATCGATTCGCCCGGCCAGGGTGCAACTCAGGGTGCAAGTGCACCTCCGGGGTGCATTGAAATGGCACCGCTGCCAAAAGGTGACAGCGCGCACCCCGAAAGTGGCAGCACCCATGGCACCGGCACCACCGCCGCCATCCCGGGCGACATCAACAGCTACGACCGCCTCGCCGCGGCCAGGTTCTACTTCAAGACCCTCGGCTGGGCGGTTCACCCGCTCCATGGACCCGACCGCGGCGAGCCCAAGGAACGCGGCAAGAAGCCGGTCTTCAAGGGCTGGCGGCAACATACCGCGGCCGACATCACCGAGGACGACCTGGCCAAATGCTTCGGTCCGGGCCAGCGCCACAACATCGGCTGCGTCGTCCGTCCGCCGTTCGTCCACGTGGATCTGGACAGCAAACCCGACAACGGGGCCTCCGTCATGGACTGGCTGGCCACGATGCCCGAACTCGCGGCGGTCCCCCGCGAGCGCACCGGCGGCGGGGCCCACCTCGCCTTCATCTGCCGCGACATTCCGGAGGAGGTGCTGAAGGCGAAGCAGGCACCCGCCTGCCGGATCAACGACGCCGTCTCCGCCGAGCTCTACCTGGACGGGCTGAACCTGGTCCTCTCGCCATCGGTCCACAAAAGCGGCCACACGTATTCCTGGGAGGTGACCGGCGACATCCCGGAAGTCAGTTGGACCCAGCTTTGCCGCTGGTTCGGCTTCGCCACGCCGGAAACCAGGAAACCGGGACGCCCCGCGAAGGAAAAACCCTGGTGGACCCGGTGGCCCGAGGACCTCCGCACGCTTGATCTGAAGGGCATTATGGACCAGTTCGACCTGTTGGGCGAATGCCTCGATCCGGACCAGGGCAAATGGTCGGTGTGCTGTCCTTGGCACCATGAACACACGGGGGGCGGCGTCACGGAAAAGGGATCCGACACGGTCATCTTCAACGCGCCGGAAACCATGCCGGCGTTCCGCTGCCTGCACGCCCATTGTGAAGGGCGCTCCATCCGCGATCTGGCCGAATGGCTCGACGCACGGAAACCGGGCATCATCGCCGCCGCTTGCAAGAACCTCCGTGCCTGGACGCCGGGCAGCAAAAGCAAGCGCGGGCGTCCGCGCATCCTTCTGCCGGGCACCGGCCGCAGCCACAGCGAGTTTGCCGCGGAAATCAGTGCCGCCATCGCCCCGACGCTCGACCTGTTCAGGTTCTGCGACAACATCGTCGAAATCCGGCCGGCCGAGGATTCCACCTATCCGGGCGGCGTGGGCGGCGACACGATTCAGGCGCTGTGCGCGGCCGAGGTAGTCACCGCCGTCGAACGCACCGTGGAAATCGGCATCCTCTCCAAGGATGAGTCCGGCGAGCACGTGTTCATGACCAAGAGCATGAACGAGAGCGATGCCCGCATCACCCTGCTCAACCGCTGTTTCCGCACCAGCCTGCCCCGCATCACCCGGCTCCTCGACGTGCCCGTGCCCCACTGGTCCGACGACGGCGGCCTGCTTTACCCGGCGCCGGGATACGATGCCCGCTTCGGCACCTGGTTGAGTCCGGCCGCCCCGCAGCTCCGCACCATGGGGCTTTCCGAGGCGCTCGACCTCCTTCTGGGCGAACTGCTCGCCTTGCCGGAGGACGGCGGTTTCTGGTGGAAGGACGGCCAGTCCAGGATCCATACCCTGGCACGTGTCGTCACCCCTTTCTGTCGCGGGCTGATGCGCTGGAAGCGCTCGCCGCTCTGGATCTTCGACGGCAACCGCGAGGGCAGCGGCAAGGACACCTGCTCCAACGTCGCCTACAACCTCTACGCCGGCCGCCCCGTGAACGGTGCTCCCACCGACAAGGACGGCGACGACGAATTGCGCAAGCGCATCACCGCCTCGCTGATCTCGGGGGCCCGCTTCTTCCACCTGGCCAACATGAAGGGCCACATCAACCTGCCGTGCCTCGAGGCCGCCACCGACAACACCGGGATCTGGGAGGACCGCCTCCTCGGCGTGAGCAAGGCGCTCGTGCTGCCCAACGAGATGGAGTTCTCCATCTCCGCCAACAACGCCACCTGGGAACCGGACATTGAACGCCGCTGCCGAAGGGTCAGCCTCTGCTGCACGCCGGACAACGTCAACGGCCACCGGTTCCGCCATCCGATGCTCGTGGAATGGATCCGGCAAAACCGGGCCGACCTGCTCTCGGCCATCAACGCCATGGTCGTCGAATGGTTTCGCGACGGCTGCCGGCCCGGCCCCTCGACCTTCACGTCCTTCCCGGAGTGGGGCCGGACCATGGGGGGCATTTTCCACGCCTGCGGACTGCCGGACCCGTGCCTGCCGCACGAGGAGAGCGTGACATCCGGCGACCAGTTCACCAATGCGATGCGCGACTTCTTCAAACTCGCGATCCAGCATTTCGGCGAACGCGAGGTTCCGAAGCAGGAATTCCAGGATTTCATCCAGAGGGACGAAAGCGTCCACAACATCTTCGAGTGGATCGACTTCGCCGCGCGGCGGGGACTGATCAGCTTCGGCAAACTGCTGGCGAAGTTCGACCGGCGTGAACTCGGCGGCATCACCCTCAGCATCCGGCAATCTTCCAAAAACCGGGCCGACTACCGGTTCTCCGCCGGCAAAAGCCCGATCGACCCCTCGGACGACCTCTTCGCCATCCCGAACCGGTCCCTCAAGCGGGGAAGTGGGGAAGTTGGGGATGTTTTGCACTCAGTTCCGTACGAAGAAAAAAATACCTCGGAAAAAAAGGAACGTAAAACGGGTGAATTAAATACTCCCTATGGGACGGAGGGGCAAACATCCCCAAACATCCCCACTTCCCCGCGGGGCGTCTTCTGCTCCTCCCGCACCGACCTCGACCGCATCGCCCTCGACCTGACCGGTGCCTCCCACATCGCGCTGGACATCGAAACCTACGGCGAGCGCAAGGGCGGCGGACTCGATCCGTGGAAGGGCGAAATCCGCCTGCTCACCCTCAGCCGTCACGGCGGTCCGATCTGGACCATCGACCTCCGCGCCACCGGCTACGACCTCGGACCGCTCAAGCCGGTGCTCGAGGAATCCGGCCTCATCGCCCACAACGCCAAGTTCGACCTGCTCTGGCTGCGGGTGAAGTGCGAGCTGGTCGCCAAGCGCGTCCATTGCACGCTCACCGCCGCCAGGCTCCTCGTGGCTGGCACCAAACCCGGCAACGACCTCGACAAGTGCCTGGAGCGATACCTCGGCATCGCCCCCGCCGCCGACCACAGCCGCTCGGATTGGGCGTCCATGCTGCTCACTGACGACCAGCTCGCCTACGCCGCCCGCGACGTCGCCCACCTCCACGACCTGCTCGGCACCATGGAAAGCGAGTTGGAGATGACGGGCCTCGACACCGTGTGGGCGCTCGAAAGCTCGCTGCTCCCCGTCGTGATCGGCATGGAAGCCAACGGGCTGCACGTCGAACGGACCAAGCTCCGCAACATCGCCGACGAGGCACTCAAGCTGGCCCACCAAGCCGCCGACGACCTGCGCGCTGCCCTGGGAAATCCCGGCATCAACCCGGCCAGCCCCGGGCAACTCCTCGCCGCCCTCCGCGCCAAGGGGCTCAAACTGGAATCCACCGCCGAGGACGTGCTCAAGGCGGCCGACGACGGCCACCTCGTTCCCCTGGTGCTCGCCCACCGCGAAGCCAGCAAGCGCGCCCAGCAGGCCGAGTCCCTGATCGACCACATCCGGCACGACGGACGGATCCACGGTCGCTTCGAGCCGCTCGGCACAGCCACCGGTCGCTTCTCGTCGAAGGAGCCGAACCTCCAGAACATCGGCCGGGGTGAGATCCGCGAGGCGTTCACCGCACCCGAAAGCATGCGGCTCATCGTCGCCGACTACTCGCAGATCGAGCTGCGCGCGGCGGCCGCCATCGCCGGGGAGACCAAGATGATCGACGCCTACAAGGCGGGCGCCGACCTTCACAAGCGGACGGCGGCGACGGTGCTGGCCAAGCCCGAGGTTGAAGTGACAAAGGACGACCGTCAGTTGTCGAAAGCTTGTTTCTCGGGCGACACGGAAATCCTGACCCCGAAAGGATGGGTGCGCTTCGATCAATACGACGGCACCACGCCGGTCGCCCAGTTCGCGCTTCCAGAGGGCATCGACTGGAATCCTCCTCGTCCCCGCTCCAATCGCTGGGGGCATCCGACGGGCAAAGTCCACTACCACGGTGGTGGCACGATCGCCTTCGTTCGCCCGCAGGGGTTCCTGTCGTTCGATGACCGTGAACTGTTTCATCACGAGGACCGCAATACCGACCTGCTTCTGACCAGCGACCACGAGGTTGCGTTCATCACCAACACCGGCAATCCGATCAAACGCGCCGCCATTGAGGTGAGAGCGGGCAACTGCCGCCATTTCATCGCCGCCGGAACCATGGTTCGTCCGGAACCGGATGCGCGCATGGAAGCCTTCACCCGCACGCTGGCAATGGTGGTGGCGGATGGCTATTTCAGCAGCCCCCGCTGTGTGCGCTTCGGTTTTTCAAAGCAACGGAAAATCGACCGCTGCCTCAGACTCCTGGGTGAACTTGGGCTCATTCCCCGCATCTCGGTTTCTGGCAAGGTGACAAGTATCCGCATCACGAACGAGGAATGGGTGGAAAACCTGCTGTCCTGGATCACGGTCAAAAAGGACCTCTCGTGGCGCTGTCTCACGGAATTGCCCGCCGACATCTATCTGGACGAAGCAGGATACTGGGATTCCAACCTTATCGTCGGCAAGAAGCGGAATCGCGCGCTGTTCTGCACCACGTCAAAACAGACCGCACAGGTCATGCAAGCGATGGCGGCTACAAGCGGGACCCCGTCACTGTTGCGTCACGAACCGCGGGCAAACGAAAAGCATTCCGATGTCTGGCATCTCTCCTACATCCACAAGGGACCGCCGACATGGCGTGTTTCGTGGAATCTCAAACCAACAGGCCGCCGCGAGCGCGTCTGGTGCGTTCAGGTGCCATCGGGAGCGATCCTGATCCGCCGCAATGGCAAGGTGTGCGTGCAAGGCAACTGCAACTTCGGCCTCATCTACGGCCAGTCCGCCCCAGGCCTCGTCCGATACGCCGCCAGTTCCTATGGCGTCACTCTCGACGAGGATCAGGCAAACGACATCCGCCAGGCGTTCTTCCGCACCTACTCGCGGCTCCGCCAGTGGCACGGCACCAGCCACAACCAGGCCGAGTCGG
>JBIPNO010000190.1:0-7249 GCA_044372775.1 Haloferula sp. | reverse complement strand
GGGATGAAGACGAGGAAGTCGTAGAGGTAGCTGCCGGCGGATGTCTTGAGCTTGAGCTCGATCATCTCGTGGCCGCCCTTGCTGATCGTTTCGATCGCGTCGACGACTTCGACCTCGTGGTCGCCCGATTCGACGAATTCAGGGCGTTCGCTAGGGATGGCTGCGGTGTAGGATGGCATGGTGAGTTATGGTTTGGCTTTGGATTGTTTGAGATAGGTGGAGGGCGCGGCGTGCTTCACCGCCTCGTCCGGGAAGGGCTGCTCGCTCGGCATCCGCTGGCTCCACAGGTCGCGGAACTTGGCGGCCGAGAGGTTGCCGTAGGCCGCGAGGACCGGGCCGAAGCCAATCCGCTGGATGTGGTGGCCGACCGTTTCGCAATCGACGAACTCGCTGCCCTTGCGGGTCACGAGCTTCCAGCCGGGGACGGTGCTGCCGGTCTTGAGCCGCTCGGTCGCGATCTTCTTCGCCCGGTCGCGGAAGTCCTCGACCACCGCGGAGGCGACCAGGAATTTGCCGAGTTTCTCCGGGTCGGCGAGGACCGCGTCGAAATCGAAGCCCGGATCGGCGACGGCGAGCGACTCACCGACCATCGCGAGCCGCGCGGGACAAGTGTCCGCTTTCGCGCACCACGAGCAGTATTCGCAAGGGCTCGGCTTCTTGCCCGGGTCGTTGAACGACTTGACGACCTGGTCGACGATGGCGTGCGCCTCTTCGTAGCTGAACTTGATCGTCTCGATTTCCCGCTGGTCGCAAAACAACAGGTGGGCGGTCCACTCGCCGGCAAAGTGCGCGCCCATCAGTCCTAGCGCGTAGGCCGCCATCTGCTCGCGGTAGTTCCGCCGCGCCCCGGTCTTCAGGTCGAAGTGGCTAAACTTCGCCGGAACGATGGCATCCGCCGTGCCGGTGAGGTTGAGGATCCGCACCCGGCAGTCGTCCTCGCGGGCCAGCACCCGTTCGCGGCCGGAGATCGCCCGCACCATCGAGACCGACCAGGAAACCGCCGCGATTTCGTCGGCGTTCAGTTTGTTGGCGATCACGAAGCGTTCTTCGAGGCCGAGCAGCTCGGCGCGGAACGCGGTGTCGAGCAAGGTGCCGCGTTCGGCGGCCGGGCCGGCCACGGGATTGCTCTCGTAGCACGGGCACACCGCCAGCTTCGGCAGGTTGGAGGGACGCAGCGCGCTCATCGTGCGACGGCGACCTCCTGCGCTTGCTGGAATTCAGCGACGGCCTGGAGGAAGCGGTCCGGCGCGCTCAGCACCCGGTTACCGTATTCCTCCGGGACCGCCTCCCAGCTTTCGCCCGCCTTGATCTGCTGGCGGTTGACGAGGAATGGAATCACCTCCGCCTCGCGGGCACCGAATGCCTCGCGGAGCTGGTCGGCCAGCGACGGCGCCGCGGCCGGGCTTGCGGCGACGGAGCCCCCCGACTCCGCCGCCGCGCCGAACACCGGGGCCAGGGCCTCGACGGTGAAAGGAAGTTTGTCAGGAAGACCATGGCGGTTCTTGGCGTCGTAGGCCGCCGAGTGGGTGGCGAACAACACCCGCTCCTTGCCGCCGACGCCGCGCAGCTTGCCGTTGTCTTTCTCAGCGATCTTGGTGACGTAGTTGCCGAACAGCACGACATCGGCCCACTCCTTGAGCAGGGGCGCGACCTGCTTGCTGAGCTTCAGCTCGAAGCGATCGTAGCTGCCGGCCTGGTCCGGCGCCTCGAACTTGCGCACCGTGGCGTGGGCGAGGAACACGACGTGCATCCCGCGGTCGAGCAGGGCGTCGAGCGAGTGGAGGAAGCGGGCGAATTCCTCGGCCAGAATCACCCAGCCCTTGCCATACCCGAAATCCTCAATGCTATCCTTGTTCGACTTCCGGCACAGGTGCTCGACCAGCCGCTTCTCCAGCCAATCGGCGGTGTCGATCACCAGCGTCTTGAACGGGTGGTCCGACTTCGCGAGTTGGCCGACCGCGGAGGTGATCTCGTCCCAGGTCGAGGCGGCATCGAGCCGGACGACGTCCAGGTGGTGGGTGCCGCCTTCGGTGTCGAGGAAGACGGGATCCGGCAGACGGCCCGCCAGCGTCGACTTGCCGACGCCTTCGGGTCCGTAAACAACGGCCTTCTGCGGCCGGGTGATCTTGCCCCGGCGGATCGCCAGGGGAGGGGTGGATTTGGTGGTGGTTTGCATCGGACGAATGCGGCGGGGTGTCAATTGGCCCGCCGTCGTCCTCTTCCCCGGACATGTCCGGAAAGGTCCGGGAAAAGTGTCCGCTTTTACCGCAATCCATTGACCCACAATGGTGATATTTTCCGGACTTTTTCGGACAGCCCTCCGGACATGTCCGGTTTTGGGCCAAAAAGTGTCCGGTTTCGGTTCCGGCCTGCAGATCATTTCGGCTCTCCAAAGAATCCCGGAATCGCCCGGAGGTTCATTTTCCAAGGGTTCAGATTTCGGGGTTCACAAGGCTGCTAATTTTGTTCATGAGAACAGCTCACCCGTTTCAACCCATGCCCGCGATCCGCACACCCCGCCTTGTCCGCCCCGGCGTCCTTTCCACCCTGAAATCATCGAGTGTCGTTTCCCTGCTCGCCCCCTTCGCGGCCTACTTTTCCGCGCGCGGAGCCCCGCTGGAGCAGATCGGCATTTCCGCGGCGGCTCTCGACGACGTGGTGTCCGTCATCACCTCGCCGGTGGAATCCACTCCCTCCGAGCTCGTCGAGCGTTTGGAGCTGCTGGACCTGATTTCCGATCCCCAAAGCGGCGTCAATTTTGAGGATGGCTACGAGGGCCTGGTGGCCCGCCTGCTGGAAGCGGACGACTCTGCGGAAGACCTCGCGGTGAAGATCCTCCTTCACGCGCCAGACGTCGCCTGGCGCGAGTTCGATCGCCAGGCGCTACAGGCGAAACGCTCGCTGGTCTCCTTCGCCCGCAACCCGGAGCTGAAGTTCCTGCCGCCGACCGGGCATCGCATCGGGCACCTGGAAAACTTGCTCCGGCCCTGGTTCGAGCAGAACGCGCGATCCGGCATCTGTCGCGTCCACGTCCGGGAGGAAGCCGCCGGCACCTCGTTCGTCATCCGGCACGGCGACCTGCTCAAGCGCATCGGCGTGTTCGACGAGGACGGCAGCCCGGCGTCGAAGATCCTCCGCCCCGAGCGGGTGGACGTCGCCCACTACCGCCACCACACCGGCGAATGGCAGATTTCCGGGATCGGCCGCCGCTTGCAGGAACTCTACCGCCAGGCCTTCGGCACGGTCTTCCACGCCTCGCCCACGGCCTTGGTGCATTCCAAGCGCTACTCGCTCGAACCGATGCGGGAAGGCCCCTCCATCCTCAAATGCGACCCGGCGTCGCGCATCCAGTTCGCCGAGCTGGCCTCACTCAAGGTCGGGCTTCCCGGCGGGAGCCAGGTGCTGATCACCCGCGGCAACATCTTCGAAAGTCTCGCGGAAATGAACTCCTCGCTCCTGCAGCGCGCCGTCCTGCTGGAGGCCCGGATCGACCTGAAGATCGCGGCCAGGCGGCGACTGGTGCCGGTGATCCTCAACCCGCACCGCGACAAGGTGTCCGGCCTGCACCTCGATGACGCCATCGAACCGTGGCTCGCCGAACGCGGATTCTCCAACCCCTGCCATGAAACCGTCTTTCTGGAGAGCGCTTGAGGCACTCGGGGCCGCGGGCTCGGCCGCCTGCAACTGGCGGCATCACCTCGGCGGCGATTGGGAAGCCTGCGCCCCGTTCTTGAAACCGACCGGGAAGCCGGGGCGCTGTGTCATCGACCCGCGGCACCCGCGGCGGATGCTGGAGCTGATGGTGGATGGTGACGAGGACTTCGTCGCGGTGGACGACCACGCCGACCTGCCGCCGATCCCGTTCAAGGCGGCGGAAGTCGCGGAACTCCAACCGCATTGGGACACGGTTGCCCAAGCCTTGTCGGCGGCCATCGGCTTCGACTACGGCGCTTGGGAGAATCAGGGGAATCTCCGGCGCATCGGCTCCTGCCAGGATCCTTTTGGCCGGGTCAGCCCGGTGCTGCTCTTCCTGCCGCCCGGTCGCCTCGGCGACTATCAGGGGCTGTTCGGCGAACTGGCCGTGCGCTCGGAATCGACCGTCCTGTTCCCGACCCATGTCTGGTTCACCGCCGAAATGGAGGCGCTGCGCGTGCGCAACCGTCTGGAATTCGTCGATCTCGCCGAACGTCTCGCCCAGATCGAGGCCCAACCGGCGGTCCGGGTGCCGCTGCCGGCCATCACCAAGCCCCGCGGCCCCGCCGAACCGAAGGTCCGGGCGGTGATCCACGCCGGCAACGGCCTGACCTGGAGCCAGGTCCGCATCGAGATCGCCGGCAACCAGACCATCCACCTGAAAGCCCCCGGCCAGGAGGGCAGCCACACCTTCCCGAAACGCCAGCAACTCGGCCCGGAACACCCGCTCGGCATCCTCATGACGCTCGCCGCCAAAGGTGAATGGCGGAACCCGCGCGGCTCCGACCCGGATTACGACCGGGTTTCCAAGGCCTTCCAGCGCCTGCAGACCCTTCTCCGCACGCTCGTCCCGCTGCCCGGAAGGCCCTTCCGCAAGTCCGTCGGTGCCTTCGTCCCGATTTTCCAGATCCGCGTCCACCCGAAGCTGTTGGCCGGATCTGAGTAGCGGATCTATCGACCTCCCCTTTGGCAGATCCGGGTGGTGTCCACGCTTCTCCCCCATTTTTTCCCGATTGCTCGAAGCTGCTCCACTTAGGAGAAGTAAGTAATTAATTGAACGAGGCGACCTCGGGAATCGTATCGGTAGACGGTGTGGCTCCGGCCCTCCGGGAGCGTGTAAGTTTTGAGGGTTTGATCTCCTTCGGATCCTGCCGGTATGGTGCTCTTCCCTTCGGCGCGACCCACCGTGGCAAGAGCAGGAATCGCGGCGAGAGCGGCGGCAAGACGGGTCAATAGGGATCTGCGGCTGAATGATCGAGTGCTCATAATAGTTGTTATGGAATAAGATATAGAAATTTAGATTTCAAGCCGTTTTTCGTAGGCTGGAGTCAGCGGCAGAGCGGTTGCGTCCATAGACTCCTTGCACCACGTCTCCCGTCCCCTTGATCCAGATGGTCTCGACGATCCGACCGAAGCGGTCGAGGCCGGTGTACTTGTCGCCGGCGGTTCCGGTGCCGCCGTTCTGGTAGGTGAGGTTGAGGCCGGAGGCCCCGTCGTAGTTCAGGCCGACGAGGGTGCCGAGGCCGAGGTAGCGCATGCTGGCGACGACGGTGGTCGAGCCCGCAATGTCGGTCACCTGGTTGGGACGGCTAGAGTCAAAGCGATCCACAACTTCAGAAATGCGAGGCATAATGTTATTCACCGACCAACCCTACCCAAGCGATCAAAGCCTAACAGATTCACGCTTCAAGAACCGACCCCCGAGCTGCATGCCCCGCCGGTGCGGATGATGTAAAAGATGCCGTTGAGAATGCTGCGCCGCGAGCGCTCCATCGGTCGCCCCCCGCTGGCCGAGCGGGCTTGCAGGCAAGAGAGGTCGGATAAACTCTCATTCGGAATCGGTCAAACTGCTCGGGTAATCAGGCATCCCGAGCTTCTCCAATACATGAGCTAACTAGTACAGATTAAAATCCGCGGGAAGATAATTTTTCAGACAGCCTCTTAGGGGAAACCGGAACGTCCTCGGGCATTCCGCGGTGCAGGCAGCAATAGCTTTTCAGAGGGACGGGCAATTTTCTACTGCCCTTCAGAGAACTCTCACTTAGTCTTTCCTAAACTGACTCTCCCCAGTTTTCGGCTAATCGTTATTGTCTCATTCTCAGTAACCTTGCCCACCTCCTTCCCAAGCATATAAAGTTTTCCATCCCATATTTTAAAAGGCGTCAGGCCTACAGAAAAGAAACCATCTTTTTCACTTGCTGGTTGCATCGATAAGCTGAAGCCGAGGTGATCTTTTGAAATAATTTTAAACCCTAAGAATTCGTCGTCCACATGAAAATCCTCCCCGCTAATCTTCTTTTCCAAGGCGGGCGGCAAAGCGCCTCCAGAAATTAGATTTCCTTGCCTGGTAACGGAGTTATTTTTGTCAACGATAATCACATCCCCCACGTTAGTCCCCTCATAAATCTGATTGTTGATAATCAGGTTTTTTCCAACTGACGCCACACCTAAGCCGTCGACGACAAAAAAGTCCATCTGGCCTAATTCCGGAATGAACGATTCGCCTCTCGTGATTAATATCCGCGGTTGAGATAAGCGGAATACCCTCCCTCCAACCATGAATTTTGAGCACCAAGAAGCTTCGTGTATCTCAACATTCTTTGAGTCACTTTCTACATCATTCAATTCTTGTGTTAACCCTAGATCCATCAATAAGATCCCCCAAATTGTTAAGAGCGTCTTCATTACTTTTTTGCACATAGTTTGCATCTGTGATAAATCAGCAGTACAGTTTCGTTCCTCACGCCATCTCCTCGTTCATCCCATGCTAATCCACCGGTCGCTTGATCCCTGGGTCCGATATCCTGGCCGTTTGAATCAAATCCCCCACCCCACACATAATAACCTAAACCCCTGGCCTCAGGACCTGGGTCAGCTCCATATAGCACGGCAGAAGCAACGGCTCTAACTTTGATAAGTTTTCGACTGCTATTAATTGAAACTTTAAGCCCGAGGGCAACTGGTGTTGAGGCGGAGTAAAATTTGGCCGGCCCCAACTCCCCAGATAAACTGCAATCGCTATCTATGGAAACAGTATATGACGCATGCGCCCAAACAGTCGTATTGGCAACCCGATACCGTTTGGCAGCTGCTTCAATTCGGACGTTTACTGAATCCGGGCAATCCCCGATTTCGTCGAAGATTGCGACGAGCATAACGCTTGGCTTTGAGTTCGTCCCGGCCCGATAAGAATTTGGAACCTTCACGCCTCCTGATACAAACTCATCATCTGCACGAACGACTTTCTGAACTGGTCCCGATGAAGCAACTCCGCAAGACATAGTGCCATACATGTCGAGTTTATCGATGGTCTGGTTCTCGACGAACGCATAAAGGTTTTTACCCCCCCTCTCTCCAATCGGATCCCTTGACAGCCACCTGCCGAGCTGGGTGTCCAAGTAGCGGTAGCCGTAGTTGTAGAGTTGGCTCTCCTTGTCCCGGAACTCCCCGTGGTAAAGGAACTCCCACTCATACGCGCTGTTGCCGAGGACACCGAAGGCGGCGTTCATGATCCGCACGGTCCCGAACGCATCGTAGTTGTAGCGCTCCACCACCA
>JBIPNO010000074.1:0-25923 GCA_044372775.1 Haloferula sp. | reverse complement strand
CGGCGGTGCGGCTCATCACATGGTAGGCCTGCCCCCCGGAGTTCTCCCCGCCGAACTGCCCCAGGATCCGCCGGCGCCCCCGCTTCATCTTGCGGCCGAGACTCTCCATCCGCCCCGGCGTCGGCGAGGTCGGCAAGGTGATCCGGTCGAGCGGGTCAAGGACAGGCAAGTCGCTGGTTTTCATCGGAAAGGAGGCTTGAATGGAGGGAGGGTGACGGCAACTATCAGGGGTGTCAATCCTACAGCTTGTCTGGCATACTCTTTTGTGATAACGAAGCGATCCGGAGGATTGCTGGAACTCCGGATTGAATCACCCTCGGGACCAGTCACGGTTGCCGCCATGGACCGCAGGCTATTTCTCGAACGCTCCGCTTTTGCTCTCGCCGCATGTGCTGCAACCGTGACCGGCGCGGAGAAGGTCGCCGCCGCACCGCGGCCGCGGGCGGTATTCACCAAGTTCCTGGAAGGACTTTCCGCCGACGAACTCGGGAGGCGCGTGGCAGCCTTGGGCGTGAAGGGGATCGAGGCGCCGATCCGCGCCGGGGGACACATCGAACCGAAGGCGGCGGCCGATCGCCTGCCGGCGTTCGTCGAGGGGCTGAAGAAGCATGGCGTGGCAATTGACATCCTGACCTCCGATATCGGGCAGGCGGATGATGCCAGCGAGTCGCTACTGCGCACCGCCGCCTCGCTGGGGATCAAGCGCTACCGGCTGGTCCACTACCGCTACGACCTCAAGAAGCCGATCGCGCCGCAGCTCGCGGAGGTGAAGGGGAAACTAAAGGACCTGGCGGCGATGAACCGCGAGCTGGGAGTGCAGGGGCAATATCAGAACCACCGCGGCAACAACTACGTCGGCGGGCCGATCTGGGACATGGTATCGGCGCTGGACGGAATCGATGTCGCCAGTCTCGGGCTCGCCTTCGACTTCGCTCACGCGACGGTGGAGGGGGCGAATACCTGGGAGCTGAATTTGCGCCGGGCGGCACCACACATCGTCGCGGTTTATTTCAAGGACTACCGGCTGAACGGCCGCCAGTGGGAGGCCTGTCCGCTGGGCCAGGGCGTGGTGAGTTCGAAGGTGGGGACGGTGGTAAAGCAATTGCTGCCGGCAGACACGCCGGTGTCTCTGCACATCGAGTATGTCGACGGCTCCGGAGAGGAGCGGGTGAAAAAGACCTTTGAGGCGATGAAGGCGGACCTGGCGACCCTGGAGAAGTGGCTGCCGGGGTGAAACCGGTGTTTCGGTGTTTCAGTGGGGAGAATGAGAGACCTTTTCGACGTTGCTGACCTTGCTGAGTTTCGGGGTCAAGGGCCGAAGGCGAAGCGGGCGAAGAAGCGTGGGGCTCCCGGGGGTGGGGTGAGACGGAAAGTCAGGCGATCGACAGCGGGACTGCCGGGTTGGCGGATGTTGCTGAGAAAGATCGCGGTCGGATCGTTCGCCCAGTTGATGAGACCGGTGGAGATTTCAGGAAGCACCGTGGCATTCTCGGCGGTCACGCGGCGGGTGACGGAAATGAGGAAAGTGCCGCCGGGTTCGATCTGGAACGTTGGCTTGAGGGTCTGCTCGGCGACGAGCGGGTTACCGCCAAGGAAATACTCCTCGCGGGTGGTGAAGCCGTCGCCGTCGACATCCTCGTCGTCGGCATGGTTGCCGTTGGCGGCTTTCCAGGCGGCGTAGGACTGGCTGTCGGAAGCACCGGGGCTCCCCCCGCCTGCGACCAGGCTGGCACGCCAGCTCAGCGGATTGGCGTGGTCGGGATTCGAGTAAGGATTGGCGAGCACCAGCGAATAGCCGTCGCCGTCCGCCTCGACCGGCCAGGGCGGGAGGTCGCTGAAGACGAAGGAATGCAGGATGGCGCCGTCGGCACGGCGGAGTTCGAGCCGTTCGCCGGAGTTGCTCAGGCTGTTCGGGAAGACCCCGGCGACGGGCAGGCCGGAACCGAAGGCCGCCGTGAATGCCGCCGAGTCTTTCACCACCAGGAGGCGGGAACCGGGACCGAGCAGGGTGCCGCCGGGGAAGGCGAAGGTCACCCCCGCGGTGAAGTTCACGTTGCTGAGATCGAGCGTCGCGGCGGAGGTGTTCATCAGCTCGACATACTCGGTGGTCTCGAGGTTGCCGGGCGGGTTGTAGTAGATTTCCGAGACCACCAGGGTGGACGGCTGGGGCGGCTCGATCCCGCCGGTGTTGGTGACGGTGATGCTGTCGGTGCCGACCACCGCGCCGGTGAAGTCGACGGCTTCCAGGGTGATCACGTTCGGCCCGAATGTCAGGGGCACGGCGACCTGCCAGGTGTTCACCGAGGTCCATGTGCTGGCGAGCGGCACCGTGGAGCCTGCGAGGCGGATCTCGCGGATGTTCACCCAGCCTTGGCCGGCGAGGGTGACCGGGCTGGTGCCGGTGGAGAAGTTCGCGCCGCCGTTGGTGGTGATGGTGAAGGGCACCGCCGGGGTGTCGGTGTTGATCGCGCCGAGGATGTAATTCGAGCGGTTGTTGATATAACTCAAGTGACCCCCGAAGTTCTCGCCGGGGAGCAGGCTGCCGTAATGGCTTGTCCAGGCCGACATGTACGACTGGTTGAAAACCGTGGTGCAGATGTGGTGCAGATGGCCGAGGTAGGCGCGGCGGCGGGCGCCGTTGGTGACGAGCTTCTGCAGCTCCGTATTCTCGAAGATGTTCCGTGTGGCGCTGAAGGAAAAATCCATGTCGTGCGGGAAGAACAGCATCCGTCCGTCCGGGCGGGCGTAGAAGATCCCGTTGTGGTTGGCGTTCGCGAAGAACGAGTCCCCCGCCCCGCTGGCGCATCCGTAGGCGGTGGCGCGCAGCCACTGGTCGACATCGATGATGCTTTCGAGCCCGGTTTCAAAGGCCGGGCCGGTCTTGGCGAAGTGCTTCGAAAGCGCGATGACGCGCGAGTAGTCGTCGACGTCCTCGTTGTTCTCGAGGAGGAAGTTCCAGCGGTAGCGTTCCTTGTCGTCGCCGAGGTCGGTGATGTCGGTGCCGACCACGCTGTCCGGCTGGGGCAGCTTGAAGCCACCGGCGTCGGTGGTGGTAGGATAGTAGATCAGCTCGTATTCGTAAGCGGTGCCATCGCTGCCGTTCTCGAACTGGGAGTCGAGGAAGACTTCGTTGAAGCGGGCCATCTGGAGGATGGCGTGGCTGGAATGGGCGGGGTCGGGGGCGATGACCTTGCAGAGGTCGTTGTAGTCCGCCGGCACGCCGCCGCTGGCATACATCATGTGATCGTAGAGGATTTCCTGGCAGCCGGTGATCTGGCCTTCGGAGCGGTCGATGGCGATGGTCCTGTGGACTCCGCGGAAGAGCTGGTCTTTCTTGAAGCCGAGGTTGAAGCCGACGCGGGCGGGTGCGGGCCGGCCGCGCTGGCTGCTTTTGAGGCGGACGCCGACGTCGTAGTAGGTCTCGCGTTCGCCGTAGATGACGGTGCAGCCGAGGCGCTCGTTGCTCATCAGGTTATTGGTCTGATAGAGCAGCGCCTCGTCGGCGGGATCCATGATGATGCGGATGTTCTTCAAGCCGTTGGTGGCGGCGAGGCCCTCGTTCACCTGATAAAGGGCGTGCGAGGAAGGTCCGTCCGCGGGATGGAAGGAGGTGGCGGGGGCCGGTGCGGCATCGGTGCCGGCGACGTAAAAGCGCACCACGCTGGCGGCGGATTGGCCGGGGACGGGTGCAGTGAAGGTGCTGCCATCGCCGGCTGGAGTCATGAGGACCGGGGTGAAGGCACCGCCATTGACCGAGTAGTGGAGGGTGAGCGTGCCGAGGCCGTCGGGGTCGGCGGCGCGGGCAGTGATGGACACGGTTTCGCCGGGATCCGGCACGACCGGCGAGTGGGAGAGGGCGGTGAAGCCGGGGCCGCTGTTAGGGACGGCGGTGGAGTTCGCGACTCCGGGCGTGCCCGGGGTGTCGGTGCGGGACAGCTCGGTGGTTTTGGCGACGCGATTGAAGTAAAGACGGGTGTTGAGGCGGTTCGATCCGCCGAGCCAGCGGGCGCGGTAGCTGATCTCGTATTCGACTCCGTTCACGACGGTCTCCCCGTTGGCCAGGGTGGTCTCGACGTGGTTGTGCATGTGCTCGGTGGGGCCTTTGGAGCTGAGGCGGAGCACGTTGTTGCCGGGGCTGTCGGGATCGGGGACGATCTGGGCGTGGCGGTGGTTGCCGAGGAAGCGCCAGCCGGTGGTGCCGGACTGGAAGTTGCCGTTGGCGATCATCTGCACCGCGGAACCGTCGGGATTTTCGACCACGGAGATGTCGTCGATCAGCACGTCGCCGCCATCGAGCAGGCCGAAAATGAACTCCCGCCACTGGTTGTCGGGCCCGGTGCTGGCGGTGGCGGTGGCGCGGTAGGTGTAGGTTTGCCAGGTGCGGCGGGCGCTTTCGTCGCTGGCGGCCCAGGAGCCGGGGAGCGAGTTGTCGGAGCGCGGGTCGCGGAGTTCGAGGGTGGAGCCTGCGGCATCCGCAGCACCGGGCCAGCGGCCTCCGTCGAGATAACTGACTTCGTCGGCGGGATTGCCGGCGGCGTCTAACAGCGTGATCTTTTCCCCGCCGCCGGCGAGGCTGCCGGACCAGGGGCCGAGCACGGTGGCACCGGGAGCCGGTGTGAAATTGCCGGGCGACCTCGCGACGAGCAGGTAGCCGCCGGGCGCGAGGAGGGTGGGCGAAGGAAAGGCGAAGGTGATGCCGTTGCTGAAGCGCCAGCCGCCGAGATCGACCGGCGACGCGCCGCGGTTGTGGAGTTCGATCCACTGCTTGTCGGCGCTGGCGAGCGAGACATCGGGCGGGTTGTAGCAGATCTCGTTGAGCACGATGTTCTGCTGGAGGCTGAAGGTGTTGGCGGTGCCGGGGGTCGAGGCGGACGGGTAGAGCCAGCGGTCCGGCCACAGGTCGGAGCGGCCGCGGGGGACGAGGTCGGCGTTGCGGGCATCGACCGGATGGCCGGCGGGCGAGCGGAGGATGAGCTTGTCGCCGTTGGCCGGGCGGAAACCGAGTTGGGTGTTCGTGTAGTGGACCAGCCCGCCGGCCGGCACGGTGACGGTCGGCAGCGGGTCGCTGCCGTTGACCGTGCCGCTGACCTCCAGCGTGAAGCCGGCGGTCGAGACTGGTTCGGAGGTGGGATTGCGGAGTTCGATGAAGAAGGGCGAGTCGCCGGAGCCGGAGACCTCGTGGATTTGCAAGGCCGCCGGGAGGTCGGGATCGAGCGGGGTTTCTTCGGCGCGGAGGCTGGCGGTGAACCAGGCGGTGTTGTCGGCAGCACCGGTGTGGACGGAGACGGCGAGGACGTTGGTGCCGTTGACCAGGGCGCTGGCGGAGACGGGCTGGGGGCCGGAGGGCTGCGGTGCGGTCACGTCGGAAAGGGCGGACGTCGAGTGGCTGATCGAGCCGGCGGGCAGGTTGTGGCGGGCGATTTCCTGGCCGTTGAGGTAGAACACGGCGCCATCGGCGAGGGTGTGGTCGAGTTCGAGCGTGGTGCGCGCGGGGTCGCCGGAGAAGGTGAAGGATTTCCGGAAGTAGGCGGTGGAGGCGCTGGTGGCGAGCGAGGTCCGCGCCGTGGAATCCGGGAAGGCGGTGGCGAGGCCGTAGCGGCTTTCGAGGTAGGCGCCGACCGACTGGAAATCGGAAGTGGAGAGCTCGTTGCGGTAGATCAGCAGTTCGGCGATGTCGCCGTTGAAGCCCTGGCTACCGCCGCCGTGATGGTTGCCGATCACGATCGGCTGGGGCGTGAGATTGCCGCCGGTGTCCGGTGTCGTTGCCTCCATCACGCCATCGACCCAGATTTCGAAGCGGCCGAGCGCGGGGTTGCGGCGGACGGCGACGATCTGGAACTGGGTGGTGGAGATCGGCGTGGTGGAGACCATCCCGCCGAGGCCGCTGCCGTCGTCGTAGCGCTTTTGGAAGCCGTAGCGGTTGTTGTCCGGCTTCAGCGAGACCAGGGGATTGCCGATGTCTGCGTCCCGGTCGAAAATGTAGTCCCCGTCGCCGCCGGCCACGCTGCCATTGGTCGGCGGGCCGTTGGCACGGCAGACGATGAAGTAAACGAAGCCGGAAGTCGGCGCGATGCCCGGCGGCAGCGAGGTGCGGAACTGGTCGTTGCCGTCGAAGTCCACGACCGGCTGACCGGAGGGGGTGCGGTTGGCGGTGTCGTTGTAGAACTGCGGGTTGTTGTTGGTCACAACGGGTGCGACGGCATTCTGCGCGACCCCGTCGCCGGTGGCCGTGTCGTTCCACGGGCTGAAGGTGCCGCTGTTGGCGATGCCGGTGATGTCGCCGGCGCGGAAGCGCTCGACGAGTTCCGAGGTGACACCGAGGACGGGTGGCAGGGACCCCGAACCGAAGGGTGCCTGGCCCTGGGACCAACCGCCGTCGGTGAAATTGGCATTCATCCAGGTCCCGAGAGGTGCACCGGTGTTGTCGCGATAGCGCCAGGTGGTATCGGAGTCGGTGAAGACGTGGAAGAGCGGGACTTCGACCGGCTGGAAATTGAGGGCGGCGGGAGTGCCGCCGGCATTCAGGCTGGCGCGCCAGTTTGCGGGGTTTTCCGCAGCGGTGCCGGGTCGGCGCTTGGCCAGCGTGGCCCCGGCGCCGTCGGGCGTGACCGGCCACGCGCCGGCATCACCATAGTTCACGCGGTCCATCAGGCGGCCGGCGGGATTGAGCAGGTCGATGGTCTCGCCACCGTTGGACAGATTTCCGGTGAAGGGGCCGAAGACGTTCGGAACGCCGACCAGCGAGGCATGGCCCGGCAGCTTGGCGACGACGAAATGACCGCCGCCGGGCATGACGGTGCCGGCGGGAAAGGTGTAGCCGATGCCGTTTGCCAGCGACCAGCCGGAGAGGTCGATGTCGACCGCCATCTGGTTGTGCAACTCGACCCATTCGGCATCCTGGGTGAGCGGCGGGTGGTAGTGGAGCTCGTTGAAGGTGACGACGGCGTCAGGAGTATCGGCGCGCGAAATCCCTGCCGTCAGGAAGACGACGGCGGCAAGGGCTCCGGGCAGCTTGGGTGCATGCATGGGTGGAAAAGGGAACGCCGGAAACAGGGATCCCGCAAGGGGTGCGGTCGCCAGTCCCCGAAATGGAGATCCCGCGGAAACTGGAATACCCGCGGGATCGGAGGCTTGATCGATGGATCGCTTGGAAATGAGGGAGCCCGTCCTCCGCGAGCCCCCTGGTGATTCGATCCGGAATTTACTGGCTTTCGATGCGGTAGAACTCGCGGGTTTCGGAGGCCTCGGCAGACGGTACTGTCGCTTGACCCACGCCCGCGCCGTCGGTCGTCGCGGTGAGAGGAATGGTGAGCGGACCGAAGGGCGTGGTCAGGTCCGGGGACTTCGTCACGTTGTAGGTGGTGTCCGGCTCGCCGGTGAAATCGATGATGAAGTTGCCACTTCCGTCCCGGCTCACCGCGGTGACCACCAACCCGACTCCCGGGACGATTTCGTTGGTCAGCCCGTAAAGGTGGAAGGAACCGCTGGCCGGGAGCGCACTTTCATGAACGCGCGCCCGGATCACCAGGTCGGTGGCTTCCGCCACGTAGTCGTAGCTCACGTAGTAGGCCGAGTTGTTGTTCGCGTTGTTGAGCACGATCCCGGGCCGATCGGTTGGAAGTGCGCCGAAAGGCTCGTCCACCGTTGCCCCGTTCGTGAAGCGGAAATCGATCGGGCGGAAACTCGCACTGACATTGTCCCAGGGGCGCACGAAGATCTTCAACTTGTAGGCCTTGCCGATCTCCAATCCGCTGAGCGTGTACGTTTGGAAGCCCTCGGGGTTGCCGTTGGTGTTGTAGGTGAAACCGCCAAACAGATCGAGCAAACCGGCACCGGTCACTCCGCCGGTGGCGGGCACCCATGTGGCGTTGTTGATCGGATTGACCTCCGCGAGGGCACCGGACGAGACCGACCAATTGAAGTTGGCCGGGAACGAGATCGGGTTGAGTTCATCGAGCGACACCCCGTTGATGGTGGCGGGACCGCCGCCGCTGATCTTGTGCGTGTAGGTCGTGCTCGCGGAAATGCCGGTGCTGGCTTCATCCGTCACCGGCACGATGGAGAATGCGGGAGGAAGAGCCGGCCGGGAGACGAAATCGACCGGATTGCTTGCCGCGGCGACCTCAAAGCCGTCGCGGACCCCGTCATCATCGGAATCCGGATCGATGGCACTGGAGCCGGAATCCAAGGCGCCGACGAAGGTGCCGGAGTTCGACTCGACGCCGTCGTTCAAGCCGTCCTTGTCGGTATCCGCAAGGAGCGGATTGGTGACCGGCCGCGGTGCGACCGGATTTTGCTCCTCGTTGTCGTTGAGGGTATCGCCATCGGTATCGGCCAGGACCGGACTGATGGTCGGAAAGGCTCCGAGGCTGAGATTGAACTCCTGCAGGTCGGTGAGACCGTCGTTGTCGAAGTCACCCGTGCCGGCACCGGGACCGGGACCGGCCGCGAGGCCGTTCAGGCTGGTGAGGTTTCCGGCGAAGTCGAGTTCCCAATCGTCCTGCAGACCGTCGGCATCGTCATCCTTGATCAGCGTGAAGATATGTTCGAACTCCTTCGTTCCGCCGGTCACGCCGCCGGTGCCCTGGACGCGGATGAAGTATTCGGTTCCTTCGGGGTCCAGGGTGAAATCGTAGGCTCCCGCCTTGATCGTGGATCCGTCGATGACGAACTTGCCGTTGTCGTCGTCCCCGGTCCCCGCGACGAAGGCATAGGTCGAGGCCTCCGGGCCCTTGGCGAAAGTCGAACTGGAAAGGGTGGCCACCGGATCCCCGGGGTCGATGCCGGAGATGAATTCGTCACCGGTCAGCGCCATTTCGTAGATCGTCGGGATGGTGGTAACGGTCAGGTTGTCCACGAGGGTAGCCACCTCACCGACCTCCACGACGAAATAGAACTCCCCGCCGTTGTTCTCGAACAAGAAGGTATCCGCCGCGACCTGGACGCCGTCCACGATCACCCGCGAGCGCACTTCGGTGCCGTTGGCGAAACTGGTGAAAGCGTACAGGTAATCCGCATGACGGCTGGTTGTCGTCGCGGGGAAGCTGCCCCCGGGCCCCTTGTTGGCACCGTTGTCCCACCTCTCGGTTCCACCATTGTTCCGCAACAGCACCCCGTAGTCAGTCTCGAAGTAGTTGATCGCCTGGCCATCGAAGGCACCCGGAAAGCCTACGGAGACGTTCACCCAGTTGGTGCTGGTGTTGTTCGTCGGCACATAGTCGAAGGAGATCTTCAAGCCGCCCGAGTCGAGGATGCTGGCTCCGGCCGCGATGTTCGCGGCGGACGACCCGGCCGCCGTCCCGGCCCAGTCGAAGCGGGCACCAGCCGCCGAGCGCTGGAAGCGGATGCGGCCGCCGCGGAGATCGAGCTGGTCCGCGGTGATCCATTGCTGGATACCCGAAGCGCGCGCCACGCAATCCGGAACGGCACCGAGCGGGCCGCCGAGGCGACCGGCAAGCGAGGAGCCGTCGAAGTTCGTGGTATCGCTGCCGAGGTTGAAGTTGTCGGACCAGAGGAGGTCGCCCGGCGCGGCCTGAGCCGTATGGATCAGGGCTCCGGTCAATAGAGAAGCGATCGTATTGGGTTTCATCGATTTCGGGTTTGTTCGTGCGTCAGGGGTTTCGATTCCTGGGGGCCACCGGACCAGGGTGTCGCAGCCCGCTTCCAGACCTGAAAAGACGATCGGCAGCGATGGAACTCCAGGATCGAGGATCCTTCTAACGTCCAGCATCGCCATGGCGATGGAAAAGCATTCCCAAAGCGTGCCAAATCGCGACATGCAGGATCCGCGAGGAGCGAGCCCCCACCCCCGAAATGGCGATCCCGCGGACACCGGAGCGCCCGCGGGATCGACCGTTCCTACTCAAGCCGTAGTAATTACGGCGTGTAGGAGATGCGGTAAAAGGCACGTCCCGCGGGTGGGGAGGCATCTTCCACGACGACAATGCCCGAAGGCGGGGCGATCTCGGTGTCCACGTTCACCCAATCGTCGCCCAAAGTGGTCGAACGTTGCAGGATGTAGGTCGCTCCCGGAGCACCGGTGAAGGTGCCGGTGACGTTTCCGCCGACCAGATCGACATCGAGCGTCATCGGGCCCGGTGCCGGCTCTGGCACGTCGTTTACGGTGATCAGCACCGTTCCCGCGGCAGAAGTGCCGCCCCAGCCGTCGGTCACGGTGTAGGTGAAGCCGTCGAGACCGCTGAAGTTGGGTGCCGGGGTGTAGGTGATGATCCCTTCGTTCAAGGTCACCGTCCCGCCGTTGAAGCTGGCGGCCGCGAAGGTGCCGAGCGCGAGGGTGTCGCCATCCGCGTCGGTGTCATTGCTGGTCATGTCGAACACGGTGTCGATCAGGAGCGGCGTGTCTTCGTCGGTAACGAGGTTGTCATCGACCACGACCGGGATGGCATTGGTGACGGTGACGGTGGCCACGGTGCTCTCCGCGGCAGGAGCCACGCCATTGCTCACGACGACCTTGTAATCGCCGGCCGGGGTGGCGTCGGAGATGTCGAGGACCAGGGTGGGATCCGTTTCGCCGACGAGCAGATCCCCGCCCTTGTACCATTGGTAGGCGAGCGGAGCGGATCCGCTGGCACCGACGGCCAGGGTGAAGGTGCCGTTGTGCGGGCCGTTGCCACCGGTGGGCTGGACGGCGATGTGCGGCGGGGTGTTCGGCGGGATCAACCCGACGGCGGAGAGCCCGTCGATCCGGAGTCCGGTGAAGCCGGCGGCCGGGTCCTCGTTCTTGACCACGAAATCGATCGTATTGACGCCGGCGATCAAGCCCGGGGCATTCGTGACATTGATCGTGAACGGAGTCAGGGAGCCGAAGGTATTCGCTGGCGAAGAGAGGGTGATCGCCGGGGAAGTCGACACGCTGTTGACCCGGATTTGGAGGCCGGAGTTGTCGGTCGCCCACCCGCCCTTGATCTGAACCGTGGCGAGGTCGAAGCCGGTGAGGTCGATCTGCGTCCGGTAAACGTAAGTGCCCGGGCCTTCGCCGTCGTCGGCTAGCAAGGCGGCCGCTCCTGCGGTGTCGGTGCGAGGTCCGATCCACTTCGAAGTGGCGGAATTGGCGAGCCAAGGTCCGGGGAGGTTCGACTGAACCAAGGACACGGTGGACTCCGTGTTGTCGGGATTCACGATGAGCGTGTAGTGCGGATCGGCGGCACCCGCGGCGAGAGGTTGGCCGTCCAATCCGACGCCGGTGCCGAAAACTCCGGGGACGTTGTCGAGCACGACCAAGGTGGCGATGCCGCTGGTGGCATCAGGACCGACTCCATTCGAGATCACGACCGTGTAGTCACCGGCATCGGCGAAATCCACATCTTCGAGGAACAGCACCGGGCTATTGGTTCCAACGTTGGTGGCACCGCGCTTCCACTGGTAGCTGAGGGTCGCGCTGCCAATGGCACCGGCCCGCAGGGCGAAGTCATTGCCGGAGCCGATGGAGGCGCCGACGGGCTGCAAGGTGATGCTGGGAGCGACGCCGACCATCGGGTCGGCCTCGCGGTTGCTGATGCCGTAGGTGTGGATCGATTTGCCTCCATCGAAGCCGCCCACCGTGATCTTGGCGGTGCCGGTGGCATCGGCCGTGTAGGCGTATTCAAAGCGGACGCCATTGTTGTTGCCGAACTGATCCTGGTTGAGGATTTCCATTTGTTCACCGGTTCCGCCGATAAAGGCACCCGGGCGGGCACCGTCATCCCAACCCATCGAATAGAGGGTGAACACGTAGCTCTTGCCGGGAGTCAATCCCGACAGGTTGTGGACCGCCGGAAAGCCTCCGTAGATGAAGTCACGGGCGAGCGGGCTGCCGTATCCGGTCACGTTGTTGAGGTCATTGTTAAAGACCTGTGCCATGCCGGCGGAGGTGTAATTGACACCCGCAGGATTGCCCCCGGCGAGGCCGGTGAAGTTGATGCCGTTGAGATTGAAGTTGGTGGCGGCACCGAACTTGACCGCGTGGGTGTAGACATGGTTGGGACTCACGCCGGAAGTGTCGTCGTCGTTCCATGCCTGGACGCTCCACTTGGCTGGAGGCGTGCTGGCGAGCGCCTCGCGGTTGCTGAATCCGCTGGTATGCCAGCTCCCCGCGCCGTGGGTCGGATAGGAGATCGCGACCGGGGTGCCGAGGGCATCGGTGGTGTAAGTGTAGGTGACCTTGATCCCGTTGCCTTGGCCGTAGTGGTTGAGGTTGACGGAGAGCTTGTCGCTGCCGGGAATGTCGCTACCGAAGGTCGAGGAACGGTAGACTCCGGCGGCATCGAAGGCGAGGCCGTAGGCGGTGAACACATACTGGGTGCTCGGCTTGAGATTCTGAAGGGTGATGCCGGTGTTTGCGCCATTGTAGCGGAAATCCTTGGCCAGGGTCGCGCTACTTCCGGTCACGTTGTTCGGCGTGCGGTTGCCGAAGCTGTTGGTCAGATCGGTCAGCTGGAAGCGACCCGGGGTGCCTCCCTCGCGACCGATGAAGTTCACCCCGTTGATGGTCGCTGGGGGAAAGCTGGCGAAGTTGACGGCGTGGGTGTAGGGATACTGCGCGTCGATTCCGGAATCCGCGTCGCCGGTCCACGCGGAGAAGCTCCAGCTGCTGGCGGTGGAGGCAGGAGCGATCGCCACGTCATCCATCGCCAGGGTGTGGTCCCCGCTGGTCCGGTCGTTGGTGAAGGTGATAAGGTGGCTGGTGGCGGTGGCCGTAAACTGGAAGGCGACGTTCTTGTAAGGATTCGTCCCGCCGGTCGGCGTTACCTCGAGCTTCACCGGGTCGTAGCCGGGGACATCGGTGGAGAACACCACGGATGGCACGTTGCCGGCGCGGGCGGTGACTTTGGCGGTGACCGCATACTTGGTCCCGATCACCAGATCCGTGACGGTTTGGGAGATGCCGGCGGCACCACTTCCGCCCGCCTGGATGAACAGGGCGTTGGGGGCGCTGGGGATGGTCCCGTTGTTGGCGAAGGGGCCGGCGGAAGTGTTGAGACCAACCCGCGTGTTCGGGCTGAGGGTCCAGCCGGTGATCGACCCGCCGTTGCTGGACGCATAGCCCGGGAAGGTAGCGAAACTCGGATCGGTATCGAAGTTGCCGTTGACCAATGTCTGCCCCGTCAAAGGGAGCAGCGAGAGAAGAAGCGATGCCGAGAGGAGTCGCGGCATGGCTCCCGAGGAGCTGTGGTGGGGTTTCATGGGTTGCTGGGTTTGTCGGATCGGGTTGCGGATTCTGAATCGCGGAGGTGAAGCTGAAGAAACCTCTCTGCCCGTCCACCAGCCGCCGGTAGGCGACAGGGGACGATGATTCTCTAGAATCGATCCCTGTTTTATCCTTCCAACTCCGTTTGGCGACGGAATTGCATTCCCAATCCCTGCCAATTCGCGGCATGCGGGCCGCGGGCCGGCGTCAGGCGAAGACCGACTGGACCGCCTTGCCCTTGCCGTCTTCGGTGGCGTAGAAGGGGCGCTTCTCGATGTCGAAGACGGTCTTCGGACTGATGCCCATGGCGGTGAAGATGGTCGCGTGGAGATCGGTGATGGTGACCGGGTCCTTGATGGCGATCAGCGGGCGTTCGTCGGCGGTGGCGCCGTGGACGTGGCCCTTCTTCATGCCGCCGCCGAACATGACGACCGACGAGCCGCCGGTGAAATGGCGGTGCAGACCGTAGTGGTTCATCATTTCCAGCGTATCGGACTTGGCGCGCGATTGGTCCTTGGCCTCGGAGCCGGGGACGCCCTCGATCATCATGTCGCGGCTGAACTCGGTGGCGATGATGACCAGGGTGCGGTCGAGCATGCCACGCTCCTCGAGGTCGCGGATCAGGCGGGCGATGGGCTGGTCGATCTCTTTCTTGAGCTTCGCCAAGGTCTCGTGGCCGTTTTCGTGGGTGTCCCAGTGGACGAAGGGGATGTATTCGGTGGTCACCTCGATGAAGCGGGCACCGGCCTCGGCCATGCGGCGGGCGAGCAAGCAACCACGGCCGAAGCGGCCGGAGCCGTAGGCCTCGAGTACTTCCTTGCGCTCGGTGGTCAGGTCGAAGGCTTCCTTGTCCTTCGAGCCGAGGAGGCGGTGGGCATTGTCCAGCGAGCGGATCATCGACTCCTGCTGGTAGTCGCTCATGAAGTCGCGGTTCGGGTTCCCGTCGACCAGCTTGCGGTAGAGCTTGTAGCGGTTGGCGAAGCGGCCGGCGTCCATGCCCTGCGGCGGGCGGACCGAGCGGGCGGCCTCGTCGGGGAAGGGCAGGTTGAAGGGGCCGAATTCCGCGCCGAAGAAGCCGGCGGTGGTGAAGGCCTTGAGTTCCTCGCTTTCGCCGACGCCTTCGAGCCGCTGGCCGATGTTGACGAAGGCGGGCATGACCGGATTCCGCGAGCCGAGCACCTTGGCCATCCAGGAACCGAGGTGCGGGGCGGCGACGGTCTGCGGCGGGACGTAGCCGGTGTGCCAGTGGTACTGGTGGCGGGAGTGGAGGATGGTGCCGAGGTCCGGCTGGACGTGCGAACGGATCAGGGTGGCGCGGTCCATCACCTTGGCGATCTCCTCCAGGCCCTGGCTGATCTTCACGCCGTCGACCACGGTGTCGATGCCCGGGAAGGTGCTGAGGATTTTCTCAACCGGCAGGCCTTTCTGGAAGGGCATGTAGCCTTTCGGGTCGAAGGTCTCCGGCGCGGCCATGCCGCCGGCCATCCAGAGCAGGATGCAGCAGTCGGCGGTGGCCTTGGGGTGGACCACTTCCTCGTTGCCGAAGGCGCGCGGCGCACCGGACATGGCGGCGGCGAGGCTGGAGGCGGAAAGGGCCTTGAGGAAGGTGCGGCGGGAGCTGAGGGAATCGTTCATCGCGGATGGTGGATGGTATTCGAAAAGCGGGCGGGAATCAACGGACGAACTGGAACTCGGGGAGCAGCAGGACCATCCATAGCAGGTCCTCGACGGCTTGGGCGCTGGGGTTCGCGCCGAGTTCGCCAACCAGGCCGGACTTTTCCGCGGCGGTGGGGCGGCGGCCGAGGGCGCGCATGAAGACGGTGTCGACCAGCTCCGGCGTCGGGGCCTTCGACGCATGCCAGGTCGCGGCGCCCTTGCGGAGCAGGCCGGCGAGGAGTTCGCCGTTGGCGAGGTCGATGGCTTCGAGCGTGGTGATGTTGTCCGGCCGCATGCTGACGATCTGCTCGCGGTTCGGCCGGCCGAGGGCGCGCATCAGGAGGTCGGAAGGGACCAGCGCGGCGCGGACCATCGGACTGCCGGTGCCGCCACCGCTCAAGCCGTCGGCGAGGCCGGAGGTGAAGGAATCCCAGGTGTTCTGGTTGGCGAGGAGCGGCGCGGCTTGCCAATCCCCCGGAGGCGCGGCGAAGCGGCCCTTGGCATCGGGCAGGGTCGCGGTCCATCTCCAGGACGGCCCGGAGGCGATGATCAGCGGCGGCTTCCCGCCGGGCAGGACGAGATTGGCCTGGAAGATCAGGCCGGCGGGGTTCGGGGAGTCGCCGCCGTTGCGGGCGACGATGATGACCGAGTTTTTGCCAGGGCGCAGGTGCTTGAGCTCGATGGAGCGGGGCATCGGCGCTTCGGAGCCGGGTGGTTCCTGGACAACGGGGTTGCCGTTGACGAAGATCGACGCCGAGTTGTCGGCGATGAAGACGGCGCGGGCGGAGGTCGGCTGGGCCGGGAGTTCGAACTCGGTGCCGAGCGCGACGGTGTGGCCGGCGGGGGCGGATGCCGAGGCGGCGGCGTCCGACCAGATCCAGCGGGCTTCCAATTCGCCGCCATTTTTAGGCATCGCTCGCGGGATGCCGCCGGCGGTCTTGGCGGGGGCGGTGCCGGTGAGCGACCAGACGGCATCGACGAACTGCTCCGCGCTCATGCGCTTGGCCAGCGGGCCGCGGAACAGCGCGAGGTCCTCGCCTTCCTTGGTGACCACGGATTCCGACTGGTAGGCCTGCGAGGAGGCGATGAAGGCGAGCGCCTTTTTCAAATCGTAGCCGTCCTCGGCGAAGCGGACCGCGAGGTAGTCGAGCAGGTCGGCATTCCACGGTTCGGTGTCCATGGCATCGACCGGGTGGACGATCCCCCGCCCCATCAGGCGGTGCCAGAGGCGGTTGACGATGGTGCGGGTGAAGCGGCCGTTTTCCGGGTGGGTCATCAGCCCGGCGAGTTGCTTGAGCCGCTCCGGCCGCGGCGCGTTGGCATCGACCTCGCCGAGTTCCGGGAAGATCCAGCCGGGCTTGGCCATCCGGCCGGTCGGCACGTCGCAGCGGGCGATCTCAAGCGGCTTCTCGGCGTAGATCGCGGCCAGGCCGTAGGCTTCATCGAGCTTCCAGCGGTCGACGAAGCTGTCGTGGCACGAGGCGCACTTCATGTTCAGGCCGAGGAAGGTCTGGGAGATCGACTGGGAAAACTGGATCTCTCGTACTTGGGAAGCATTCACCCGGCCGCGCCACTGGATGCCGTCGATGAAGCCGCGCGATTCGTCGTTCGGCGGGGCGAGCAACTCGCGGGCGAACTGGTCGTAGGGTTTGTTCGAGACCAGCGATTGGTAGAGCCACTTGGTGATCTGGCGGCGGCCGCCGTCGATGTAGCCGGTGCCCTGGTAATCGTTGCGGAGGAGGTCGTTCCAGAACGAAAGCCAGTGTTCGGCGTAGTCGGTGTCGCGGGCGAGGGTGAGCTCGATCAACTTGTCGCGCTTGCCGGGCGAGGTGTCGGCGACGAAGGCGTCCACCGCAGCGGGATCGGGCAGCAGGCCGGTGAGGTCGAGGGTCAGGCGGCGGATGAACTCGGCATCGCCGATCGGTTCGGGGCGGGTGACTTTGTTCTCCGCGAAATGTTGGTCGAGGATGCGGTCGACCGGGTGTTCGCGGCCGTCGACGACCGGCGGCAACTCGGGCCGGCGCGGCTTGAGCGGCGGCTCGTAGGCCAGCTTGCCGAAGCTGAAGCCGGGCTCCCATTTCATGCCTTCGTCGATCCATTTTCTCAGGACCTCCACCTGCTCGGCGGGGACGCGCGGGCCTTTCGGCGGCATGCGCTCGGTCTTGTCGTCGGACAGGACGGACTCGATCAGCAGGCTGTGTTCCGCGTTGCCGGGTTCGACGACTTCGCCGTTCTCGGAACCCTCGAGCAAAGTCTCGCGGGTGTTCATCGAGAAGCCGCCCTTCTTGGCGGTGTCCATGTGGCATTTCGCGCAGTGCTCCTTGAGCACGGGGACCACCTGGTGGGCGAAGTCGACCTCGGCGTTCGCCAAGGGCAGCAGGATCGGGATGGAAAGGATGAGCTTTTTCATTTTCCTAAGAGGTAAGCGAGGAGGTCCTTGAGTTCCTCGGGATTGAGACGGTTGATCAGGCCGGCGGGCATCGGCGAGACGGGCGAGGGCTTGATGTCCTTGATCAGGCTACGCTCGATTTCCGAGGTCGCGCTGAAATCGAAGGGGCTGGTGGCGATGATCCAGTGCTCGTCCTTTTCCTCGATCAGCTTGCCGACGACCTGGGAGCCGTCGTGCTTGATGATGGTGTCGAAGGCATACTGGTCGGAGACCACCTTGCTGGGATCGACGATCGCTTCCGCGAGGTCGCGGATGGCGAAGCGGCCGGCGACGGCGGTGAGGTCGGGACCGGCGGAGCCGCCATCGCCGCCGAAGCGGTGGCAGGCGGCGCAGAGCGAGGCCTGGTACATCCTGCGGCCGTTCTCGAGGTCGCGGCCGGCGAGGCTGCCGGCGGCGAGTTTCTCGATCTCGGCGATGGTCCATTCGCGGCCGGGTCCCTGGACCGGCGGGAGATTGGCCAGCGGGTGCGGGATCACGGCGGGAGCCAGCTTTTCGAGCCACGCGCGTTCTTCCGGGGTGGCGGTTTCGAGCGACTGCTTGCGGAGGTCCTGGATGAAGCCGGCGTAACTCGCGCCGCCGCTTTTCTCAAGGAGGCGGTCGAACCACGCGAAGTAGCGCTTCCGTTCGTCCTCGCTCCACGGGCCCTTCACGACGCGCAGGCAGTAGATGTAGTGGATGATCTGGGCGGGCGGCAGGTTGTTGATCATCCGCTCGACGTCCGCGCCGTACTGCGGGTTGCGCTTGGCGACGGCCAGCCAGTCGGGGGCGGGCGCGGGACCGGTGGTATCCATCAGCGACAGCGTGCGGCCGACGATCCCGGGGGCCTGGAGGTAGCTCAGCATGCGGCACAGCTCGCGGTCGAGGTGGCGCTCGTTCGACGGGAAGGCGTTGTCGATTTTGGCGAGGACCTTGGCTGTTTCCTCCGGCGAGGGAGCGCCGTGGCGGGCGAAGAGCAGGCCGGCGGAGCGGAGCCAGGTGAGCTTCTGTTGGACGTCGAGCTTGGCCCAATCGAGGCCGAGCAGGGAATCGAGCACGGCGGCGCGGTGCTCCGCCTTGCCGGTGCGGACCAGCGCCATCGAGCCGCCGATGACTTTCCACGGATCGCTTTCACGGGCGAGCTGCGGGGCGATGGCGGCGGGGCCGGCCGTCTCCACGGCGAGGCGGGATTCGTAGCGCTTGGTCCGGTCCGGCGAGGCGAGGCCGTCCCAGGCACCGGCGGGCGGAGCGAGGTCGAGCGCCTTCGATACCGCGGCGACGGGTGCGACGGATTCGCTGCCGGAGTAGCGGACGCGCCAGAGGGCGGAGGCGGTGCGGCGGCCGCCGGTGAGGAAGTACATGTGGCCGTCGGAGCCGATCACCGCGTCGGTCAGCGGCAGGCCGGTGCCGGCGAGGAACTCCTCCCGCTCCGCCTGGTAGCCGCTGCCGTCCGGCGTGAGGTGGATGGCGTGGACGGTGGCGTAGGTCCAATCGAACGCGTAGATCGCGCGCTGGAATTTCTCCGGGAACTTCGCGCCCTTGCCGGAGAGCAGGCCGGTCGGCGAGCCGGGGCCGAGGTCGACCTGCGACGGCATACTATCTTCGTAGTACTCGGGCCATTTTCCGGTGCCGTTGCGCCAGCCGAATTCGGATCCGGGCACCACGTGATTGATCCGCGTCGGGCGGTACCAGGGCATGCCGAGGTCCCACTCCATGTCGGCATCGTAGGCGAAGAGGTCGCCCTGGTGGTTGAAGGCGATGTCGTAGGTATTGCGGAAGCCGGTGGAGAAGAGCTGCCAGTTCGTGCCGTCGGGCTTGAAGCGGGCGACCCAGCCGCCGGGGGCCATGCGGTCCTGGGCGTGGCCCTTGGCATCCGGCCGGCGCGGCAGGAGCTGGTCCTCCGCCCAGACCTTGGGCACCAGCGAGGCGTCCATTTCCGGCAGGTCGGTGAAATTGCCGGCGACGAAGTAGATCCACTGGCCGTCGGGTGAGAGGACGAGCGCGTGCGGGCCGTGCTCGCCGCGGCCGTTCATCGCCTTGATCAGCTCCGGCTTGTCGGGTTCGCCGTCCTTGTCGCTGTCGGTGACGCGCCAGACGCCGGACTGGTCGCCGCCCTCGTTGATGGTGACGTAGAGGACGCCCTGGTGCCACAGCAGGCCGTGGGCACCGGAAAGGGGGATCGCGGTCGGGGTGACGACCGTTTCGCCTTCCGGGCCGTCGGGCAGGGTGACGCGGTGGATTTTTCCGTACTGGTCGGCGCAGTAGAGGCGGCCGCCGCCATCGACGGTCACCGCGACCCAGGAGCCCTGGACGTTGGGGACCTTGTAGAGGCGCTCGACGGTGAAGCCCGCGGCGACCTGGAATTCGCCGGTCATATCGACCGGCGCGCCGTTGCCGCTGCCTTCCGGCGCGATGATTTCGCCCCACGGCGGATCGCCCATGGTGGCCACCGTCACCGCCGGGGTCCAGTTGCGCGGGACGAAGCGGGCTTCCTGCCAGCCGTGCGGGCCTTCGAGGCTGGACGACCACTTGTCGTCACTGACCAGGTAGATTTTTTTGCCGCCCTTGAGGGTCGCGCTGAAGCGGAGGGCGAGCGCGGCGACGCCGTCCTGGTTGCGGCCTTCCACGGCGATCACGTTGCGGCCGCCGGGGACGATGATTTTCGTGAGGTCATGGTTGGCCGGTGCGGACCATTCGCTGGTCCAGCCGAGGTCCTTGCCGTTGACCCAGGTGCGCTGCCAATTGTCGCCGGTGACGGTGACGGAGGCGGAAACAACGTCGCGCGGCAGGCTGAACTCCCGGCGGAAGAAGGCCTTCTGGTTGTCGACGGGAGTGGTATTCTGCCAGATCCAGCGGGCGGGTGGTTCGGCCGCCTTGGCGGGCATGGCCACCGGTGCCGCACCCGCGACGGCGCGGAGGCGGAGGTCCTTGAACTCGGCCTTCATCGCCGGGCCGGCGTGGAGCTGGAGGGCGATCACGCCTTTCAACGAGCGCTTGGCGGGATCGGTATCGCGGATCTCGGCGACCTGCTTGCCATTGACGAAATGGGCGAGGGTATCGCCGCGGGCGACGATGCGGAATTCATTCCAATCCGTCAGCTTCGCCGCGGGCCGCTCGAGGCTGCCGGTGACCTCCGGCGTCGCGGCGAGGTCGACCTTTTGCCCGCTTTCGCAGGCGATGCCGCGGCCGCGTTCCTCGTAGAGCATGCCGAGGTAGTTCGGGGCCGGGTGGAGGTCCATCTGATAACCGCCGACCGACCAGGTGGCGGGATCGACCACCTTGCTCCGATACTGGACACCGGAGTTGCTGTCGCCGGTGACGCGGGCCTTGTATTCAAGCTCGAAGTCGGCGGGCTCCCCGCCCTGCCAGATGAGGAAGGTGTTGGCGGCGACTTTGCGCGCGGCGTCGTCGGTCTCACCGGTCAGCACGCCGTTTTCCACCCGCCACAGGCGGGTGTCGCCCGACCAGCCGGCGAGGTCGCGGCCGTTGAAGAGCGGCTGCCATTCCTGGGCGGCGGCGGTGGGACCGGCGAGGGCGGCGAAGAGTAGGACGGCACACGCGGCCGGCGGGGAAAGGGGATGCATGATGGAAGTTGCGGACGGAACGGTCGGACGCTCAGGGATTCTTTCCGGCATCGACGCGATGATCGGGAAATCCGAGCACGCGGGGGGCGCGGCTGCCGGGCTCGTCGATGACGAAAAGCACGGTGCGGCTGGCGGGATCGTGGACCCAGCGGGTCTCGCAGAGCGGATAAAGGTCGCCCTTGCCGGCGATGCGGAAGGACAGGTTGACGTTGTAGTCGCCGTTCTTGTCGGCCGGGGGGTCGAGGATCACCTTGGAGCGGCTCTTCATGGCCAGCTTCTGCTTGCCGACCTGGCCGCCGACGTCGTGGGCGGTGAGGTTGAACCACAGCATCTGGCCGGATTTGAAGCGGTCCGCGGTGGCATCGATGACCTGCATCCGGGCCGGCACCGTTTTGTTCGTCGGGTCGGGGCTGACGAGGAGATAGATGTCGCCGACGGTTTCCGGGACCTTGGCGGAAGGAGCGGCGGGGTTCGGCGCCTCGCCCTCGGCCGGCGGTGCGCTCAGCAGGCGCAAGGTGATGGCACCGCCGGGGAGCGGGTAAACCTTGGAGAGATTGCGCCGCGGCAGATCGACCTCGCGGGTCGCGGTTCCGTCGTGGAGGTGGAGCTTTTCGGGGTCCTTCTCGCTGGCGCCGAGGAAGACGATGCGGCAGGTGCGGCCGCCCTTTTCCTGGGCGAGGGCGGCGAGGGGCAGGAGGCAGATCAGGCAGGCAAGAAGTCGCATGGGAAAAGGGAATCAGATTTCCGACGGAGAGAGCCAGCGGAAGCTCACCATTTCGAAACGGCGGCCGAAGGCGGTGTTGACCGGCGACCGGGGAGCGGTGGTGAGATCGGCGGCGTCGGCGGCATCGACGTAGTCCCGGGTGCGGCGGACCACCGCCTCGCAGACGGCGCGGCTGACGATCTTGCCGTCCTTGTCGCGGGCGTCGCCGTGGGCGCGGATGGTGAAGGTGTCGTCGCGGGCGGAAAGGATGGGCGCCAGCGAGCGGAGGACGTCGGCCTGGCGGGTCCAGCCGGGGACGCCGTAGGCATTGTAGCCGACCGCGGCGGCGGGGAACTTGTATTCGGCCTCGGCGGCGCGGACGGGGACGGCCACCGACTGGCCGGCGGAGCCGACCGCCGCCTGGATCTTCTGGTAGGGATTGGTCGAGGGGGACTTCGCAAGCTCGTTCAGCGCGGCCTGGATGGCCCCGGCGAGTGCGAGGTCGCCGGAGGAAAGCTGGCGGTTGATGAACTCGGCGAGCGAGAGGAAGGGGCCGCGGGCACGGACCTGCTCGACGATTTTTTCGGCGAACTCGGCGATGACTTCCTCGTCGAGCACGCGGTAGCCGGCGAACTCGGCGGCGTCCGGGAAGGCCCCGGAGGATCCCTGTTCGGTGGCTTCCACGTCGCCGGCGATGGTGAAGCGGCTGAAGGGATGATCGACCTCGCCGGAGAGATCGACGCCCCAGCCGCCGCCGGATTCAGTGATGTGGGGGACGCGCTGGTTGCGGGCGTGGCCGAGCAGGGCGCGCCAGGCGGTGACGGAGGTGGAGTTGACGTTGAACATACCTTCGACCTCGATGCGGGAGGCGATGGAGCGGTAGCCTTCGGCCTTGTCGACGTGGGTTTTGAAGAGTTCTTCGGCCTTCTTGGAATCGGCGGCGGCGAGGGCGGAATCCGCGGCGATGGGCCGGTAGGCGCGGTTGTCGAGAGGCTCGATGCCGGCGACGAAGTCGGTGAAGGTCTTCTGCTGGCTCCTGCCGCCGGTGGAGCCGAAGGACGAGGGATCCGGGGCGATGGAAGAGAAGAACCAGTCGTCGAACAGGAGGTGGTTCGCGCAGTAGCTGTCGTCGTGCTGGAGGTTCACGCCGAGGCTGGCGTCGGCGCTGTTAACGACGGCATTTGGCGGCAGGAGCGGCGAGGCGTCGCTGTTGCCGATGATGTTGAAGGAATACGGCGGGATCGGGTTTTCGTAGCGGAGGTCCCAGTTCTGGAGTTCGCCGAGCGAGATCAGCGGGCGGGTCGGCAGTTCGGCGATGACGCAGCGGGAGAGGCCGTCGGACTTGGTGAAACCGGTGACGATGTAGCCGCGGCCGCTGGTGTCGCTGGCATTCGGGAGCCGGCTGTCGTTCGAGGTGACCTCGATGAAGCTGTAGTCGAAGGGCGAATTCACCGGGTGGCTGGTGCCGCCGTAGTGGCGCTGGATGGTGCTCTCGATCAGGTCCTTGGCCCCCATCGCGGTGTAATTGACCAGCGGGCTGGACTGGACGAAGCCCTTGGCCGGGATGTGGGTCTTGGAAGCCATGCGGGCACCGAAGACGGTGGACAGGAAGGGTGCTGGCGTCGTTTGTGCGGCACCGAGAGTGGACTCGGCGAGCTGGGTGAGCGGCTTGTATACCTCGTTGGCGATCGAGGGGGTGTAAACCATCCGGTAAACGAGATGGCGGCGGCCGGCGATCGCCATGTCGAGGTAGATGCCCACGCCGTCGTTGCCGTCGTTGTAAGCGGTATCGAATTTCGCGTCGGCCTTGATGGTGGCGGAGGCCGCGCCGATGGCGACCTGGCCGGTGCTGTTCTTGACCTGAAAATAATGCCCGCCGCTACCGCGGTAGCCCTGTTCGAGCGGAAGTGCGGTAGCGCTGGCGGCGACGACATTGTTCGCGGCCGGGCTGAAGACGCGGGTTTCGCCGGGCTTGAGCGGGAAAGTGGTGGGGATCGAGTAAACCAGACTACCGGTGCCCGCGAGGGAGGGCGTGTTGTTGATGCTGCCGCCGGTCAGACAGTTGTAGGTCGTGTTTTTCACGCCGTTGACCGTGTACTGGAGCGCCGCGGGAAGCGGTTTGGGGATCGAAAACGTGAGTGGCGGCGAGGTGATCTCGACGTTGTAGGGATTCCACATCGTGACCACCGGAGTCAGCAGCAAGCGGGCTTCGAGGCTACCGGCGGGGGCGGGCGGATCGGTCACGGCGGGCGGGCCGGCACTGTGGGAGAAGACCCACTGGACCCGCGCCACGATCGGCAGGATGCGCACGCGGTGAAGGAAATTGAAGCCGTTGGCGGTGTCGTCGATGGCCACCGATGCGTTGCCGCTGGTGAGCCTGCCTTTTCCGGTCGCCCCGCTGGTGATGCGGGTGTAGGCGGTCGCGTAGTCCACCAGATTCTCCCAGCTCGAGACCGGGCCGTGGCGGTAGATCGGGATCCGGGTCGGATCCCCGCGGTAGGACGACCAGGGGTAGATCATCGACCGCGCCGCCGTGGCATCGGCCGGGGTCGGCTTGGAGAACATGATGTCCTTCACCGGGGTCTGGCGGAAGAAGGGTAGGTTGGAGGAGCGAAGTTTGCCCCAGTTCTCGGTGGCCAGTGACAGATCCTTCCGCCAGCCGCCGGTCGCCGTGTTGGTCAGCAGGCCGACGGAGCTGGTGGAGAGGTCGTGGAAGAATTCCTGCGAGGCCTTGAGGTCCTTTTTTTCCGCGAGGAAATCGCTGCTATGGAGGCTGATTGCCTTTCCGGCGGGGCTGGGGTCCTCCAGCAGGTCGTCCATCCGGAAGGGTCCGGGATTCGCGGTGGCGTGGCTTTTCGCGGCCACCGCCCAGTCGGCGGTGCTGGTGTTGCCGTCCGGATCCGGCTCGGGCAGGCGGGCCTTCTGGTTTTCGCCGCCGATCCACCAGGCGAAGCCGCCCTTGCCGCCCGGGGTGTCGATTTCCCGCGGTTCCAGGTGCACCTGTAGTTCGCTGCGGCCGGCCCCGCTCCCGACGCTGCGCGGGCCGATGAGGGCCACGCTTTCGTTGCGCTGGGTGGTGTCGGGGATCGATTTCGGATCCGCGGAGGTCAGCCAGGCGAGGAAACGATCAGCCTTGGCGGACTTGTAGCTGCGGGGCGAGATCGGGCGGCCCTGGGAGTCGTGGTTGGTGCCTTCCCAGCTTTTCCAGACACCGAGCACCGGCGGATTCTTCTCATCGAGAATGTCGGCCCGGGCGGTGACGCGGGTATCGGGACCGGCTTGTTGCTGGAGTTCCCCGATCGCCATCATCAGCGCCATCCGGGCGTTGGCCCTGGCCCGGGCGGCATCGTCGTCACGGCCGCCGGACCGCAGCGCGATCGAGGAGAGGCCGAGCAAGCCAACGGCGATCACCGTGAGCAGCACCATCAGGGAGAGGGTGATGACCAGAGCAAACCCTCTTGGGTAGGGTCGCGCAAGCGAGGTCGGAGCTTTCATGGGTTTCAAGTCGGGTTCGGAGAGCTACCACCAAGAATGGTTTCTTCAAGGATCAAAGGAGCCTACCACGTTTATTTTGTATGGTCATTGTAAATGTGGGTGTTTTTCACCTGAGACAGCAAGCCTCGAGGAGCACCCTACCGTCGGTGATGCGGGCTCCGCGGTCCCGTCCTGCGACTTTCAGAGGCTCAAGGGTGCCGGCGGGATTCCTTCCACTGGCCCGGCGTGATGCCGAAGTATTCCTTGAACAGGCGGCAGAGGTTCTTCGCGCTGTGCAAGCCGGTCTCCATCGCGATCGGCTCCAGTTTCAGGCCGTCGATCTTGAGCATGTCGGCAGCGGCCCGGATGCGGCGTTCGGCGAGATCCTTGCCGATGGTGTTGCCGGTGGCCGAGCGGTAGAGCCGGTGCAGCGTTCGCACCGACATCCCGCATTCCTGGGCCAGGGAACCGACGGTGAGCGGACGGGAATACTCGTTGCGGATCATCAGGATGGCCTTGGCGATCCCGGGATTGGGCGGCCCGGAGGTTCGCGGGGGCGGGCTTCCCGAAGTTCGCCGCGGACCGGTCCGCAGCCAGCCGCCAGCCGAGCCGGCGGTCGGCGTTTCCGATTCTTCCGCCGATCGCTCGTCGGCGATGCCTTCCAGATGGAAAATCTCGAATTTCATTGGGGTTTTATTTCAACCGGGAAGGTCCGGCCTATCATGAACGCGTAACGGATCAGTGCCTTTTTGGATACCTATGTGTTTCCCTAGTGTCCTGCGCGCTAAATCCGTTTAATTTCGATTTGCATCGCTACTAGATATCTAGTAGAAAAGCGGCATGCCGAGACCGACTTCCTCCATCCGTTTGTCCGATTCCGAACGCGAGAAGCTCG
>JBIPNO010000120.1:0-7329 GCA_044372775.1 Haloferula sp. | reverse complement strand
TCAACCTTCTCCGTCACGACCAAACCATCAAGGACACCATGCGTGGCAAGCGGATCCGCGCCGCCCTCTGCGAGAAGACCCTCCAAACCCTCATGAAACTCGACTCTCCAGAATGAGGTAGCCCTGTCGGCGCTCCCATTCGAGGTTGCCGCGTTCGGGCTTTTTTGGCACTTGAAACTTCTCACTTGGAACTTCGGCTTGCACCCCCCGGGGGGGGGGGGGGATGTCGGGTTGAACGAGCGGATGCCTGCGGAGCGGGAGCGGGGTTGATCTGGCGGGATCGCGGCCTAGCATTCGCGCCGGAAGGGAGCCGTCATGTTGGAAACTCAAAATCATCGGGTGGATGCGTTGATCATCGGAGCCGGGCTGGCCGGCCTGGCCTGCGCGCGGCGATTGCAGGCGGCGGGCCGGAGCTTCGTGATCTGCGAAGCGGCGGACCGGGTCGGCGGGCGGGTGGCGACGGATCTTTGCGACGGCTTCCGGCTCGACCGCGGGTTCCAGGTGCTGCTCACGGCCTATCCGGAGGCGCGGCGGCTGTTGGACTACGACGCACTCGACCTGCGCCGCTTTTATCCGGGAGCGCTGGTGCGCCACGGTGGGCAGTGGCACCGGGTGGCCGATCCTTTCCGTCATCCGCTCGACGGGATGCGCGGGGTTTTCAATCCCATCGGATCGCTCGCCGACAAGCTACGGGTCGGTTGGTTGCGGCTCGGTGGCTTCGATTTCTCGCGCCACGACGCCGATCTAACAACCCTGCAGGCATTGCAAGCGGAAGGCTTCTCGAAGTCGATGATCGAGCGCTTCTTCCGGCCTTTCCTCGGCGGCGTGTTCCTGGAGAACCAACTGTCGACCACGGCGCGCAAGCTGGAGTTCGTGATGCGGTATTTCGCCCGGGGGGACACGGCGATCCCCGCGCGGGGGATGGCGGAAATCCCCAGGCAACTTGCGGCCGGACTGCCCGCCTCCGCGATCCGGCTGAACACCCGGGTGGCGGCGATCGGGGACGGCGGCGTTCATCTGGAAGATGGCGGGTTCCTGGCGGCGCGATCGGTGGTGGTGGCGACCGATCTCAAGGTCGCGAAGCGCTTGCTCGGCGGGGAGGCTTCTCCGGCGGTTTCGAATGGGGTCGCGTGCTTGTATTTCAGCGCTCCCGTGGCCCCGGTGAGCGAGCCGATCCTGCTGCTCAACGGCGAAGGCACGGGGCCGGTCAACAACCTGACGGTGCTCAGCGCGGTGTCGCCCGACTACGCGCCGGCCGGGCAGCACTTGATCTCGGTCAGTGTGATCGATGCCGAAGCCGCCGTGGCGCCGGATTTGGAAGAGCGCGTGCGGCGGCATCTCGGCGAATGGTTCGGCGCTACGGTGAAGGACTGGCGCTTACTGCGGACCGACCGCATCCCCGATGCGGTGCCTGCCCAGCGTTTCGCCGAGGACAAGCCCGCGCGGGTTCGCGCTGGGATTTACCAGTGCGGCGACCACTGCGGCGTCGCTTCGATCGATACCGCCCTGTCCAGCGGCACCGCGGCCGCGGAGGCGATCCTGGAGGACCTGCCATGAATGCCGAACTGCTCCGCTGGGTTCTCGCCGCGCACGCTTTCGTGACCCTGTTCATGACCGGGCTGATCTGGTTCGTGCAAGTGGTGCACTACCCGCTCTTCGACCGGGTGGGAAAGGCGGAGTTTGCCGGTTACGAGCGGCAGAACACGCGGCGGACCGGCTGGGTGGTCGGCGGGCCGATGCTGCTGGAACTGGCGCTGGCCCTCCTGCTCGTGGGGTCGCCCGGCGGGCCGATGGCGTGGTGCGGGCTCGGGCTGTTAGGAATCGTCTGGCTCAGCACGGCGGTCGGCCAGATGCCGGCGCATCTCCGCCTGGAGCGGGGATTCGACGCCGGGGCGCACCGGCGGCTGGTGCGCGGCAACTGGATCCGGACCGTCGGTTGGACCCTGCGGGGAGTGCTGGCGATCGTCATGCTCGCGACGTTCTGAAAGCCTCCACCGTCGCGGCGCGGATCCCCATCATCCTCCGGAAAGCTCTTTGCCATGTCCGCGAATCGTCCATCCCCGATCCTTGCCAAGCTCGAGGTGCTGCTTGGTGGCTTCAGCCATCGGGTCGGGCGGAAGTGCGTGCGGCCCGCCTTGCAGGCGCTCCAGCCGCAGGGGGTGCTGGCCATCGACGGCTTGCGGGCGGAACAACGACTGGTGGCCTTGACCATCGACGATGCGCCGAGTGCGGAGACCTCGCGAATTCTCGACCTGCTGAGGGATCATGGCGCGAAGGCCACTTTCTTCATCCACGGCGGGCGCATCCATGGCACCGCCGAAGTCCGGCTGCTGCGCCGGATGCTGGACGAAGGCCACGAGGTGGCGAATCACATGCCGGAATCCGTTCCGTCGATCCAACTCAAGCCGGATGCCTTTGCCGCGGAGTTCGAGCGCAACCACCGCATCCTGTTAGGCGCCGGGGCGTGCCCGGTCCGCTTCCGTCCCTCCCACGGCTTCTACAACCGCCCGATGGCCGGGTTCATGCGGACGAGAGCGGTCGAACTAGGCTACCGTCCCTTCTTCTATCTCGGACTCAACTTCCCGTGGGATGCCTTCTTCGAGATCCCCGGCTGGTATGCCCGCCACAACGCCCGGGCCGCGGTGCCGGGGCGGATCGTGGTGTTTCACGACAACCAGGACCGCCGCGACCTGCGGGGAAGGGTCATCAACCAGAGCCTGCGGACCCTCGCCGCGTTGCCGGTGTTCTTCGCCGGACTGGAGGAGCAAGGCTTCAAAGCGCGGTCGCTGGCGGATCTCGAAGCGGCGGTGGAGGAGTGAGATGGCTGCAAAATGAAGGGCAGGGGAGATCAAGGCCCGCTCTAGCAGGAGTCCACACCCAGCCACCCTGACCGACCTACTGCTTCACCGACCCACCGGCTTGCCGATCTACCGATCCACCGCTTTTGCCCTTCCCGCCCGCTCCGGAGTGGCTAGAAATGCCCTGTCTAACCCTCCCCAAGCCTAACGGCACATGTCTTATACCCCGGAAGCACTGGCTCGGCAATCCATCGACGCTCAACTGAGCGCCGCGGGTTGGACTGTTCAGAGCCTCGGCGACCTCAACCTCCACACATCCCGTGGCGTCGCCGTCCGCGAGATGCAATCCCACGGCGGCCCCGCCGACTACGTCCTCTTCGTCGATGGCAAGGCCCTCGGCATCGTCGAAGCCAAGAAGGAAGGCGCCACGCTCTCCGCCGTCGCCGAGCAATCCGCCCGCTACACCGCCGCCATGAAGTGGATCCCCCAGCGCTGGACCGATCCCTTGCCTTTCACTTACGAGTCCACCGGCATCGAAACCAACTTCCGCGACCAGCGCGACCCCGACTCCCGCTCTCGCCTTGTCTTCGCCTTCCACACTCCCGAGCACCTGCTTGAACTCGTCCAGCAGCCCGACACCCTCCGCGCCCGCCTTCGCCAATTCCCCGCACTGAACACCGTTCCGCTCCGCGAGTGCCAGATCGACGCCGTCTCCTGCCTCGAAAAATCCCTCGCCGCCAACCGCCCTCGCGCCCTCATCCAGATGGCCACCGGCTCCGGCAAGACCTTCACCGCCGTCACCCAGGCCTACCGCCTCATCAAGCACGCCGGTGCCAGGCGCATCCTCTTCCTCGTCGACCGCGGCAACCTCGGCCGCCAGACCGTCAACGAATTCCAGCAATTCACCACCCCCGACGACGGCCGCAAGTTCACCGACCTCTACAATGTCCAGATGCTCGGCCCCGGCGGTATCGATCCCGTCTGCAAGGTCACCGTCTCCACCATCCAGCGCCTCTACTCCCAGCTCTCCGGAAACGCCACCTTCGACGACGAGGCCGACGAACACTCCGGTTACGAAGCCGCCGGAGCCACGGCGGGCAAGGACCCGCTGGAAGTGCGCTACAATCCCAGGATCCCCATCGAGTCCTTCGACTTCGTCATCGTCGACGAATGCCACCGCTCCATCTACAACCTGTGGCGGCAGGTCATCGAATACTTCGACGCCTTCCTCATCGGCCTCACCGCCACTCCCAGCAAGGCCACCCTCGGCTTCTTCGACCGGAACCTCGTCACGGAATACCCCTACGTGCAGGCCGTCGCCGATGGCGTGAACGTCGGCTACGACATCTACCGGATCAAAACCGAAGTCTCCGAGAAAGGCGTCACCGTCAAGGCGGGGCATGACTATCAGAAACGCGACCGCCTCACCCGCGCCAAGCGCTGGGAGATCCAGGAAGCCGAGGAAACCTACCAGAAAACCCAACTCGACCGCTCCGTCGTCGTCCCCGATCAGCTCCGCACCGTCATTCGGACCTTCCGGGAAAAACTCTTCACCGAGATCTTCACCGACCGCCCCGCCCGCGCCAAAGCCATGGGCCTCGACGAACCCTGGGTACCCAAGACCCTCATCTTCGCCAAGGACGACAGCCACGCCGAGGACATCGTCGATATCGTCCGCAAGGAGTTCGGCAAGGGAAACGACTTCTGCAAAAAGGTCACCTACCGCTCCAGCGGGAAATCCGAGGACATCATCAAGGCCTTCCGCACCGCCCCGGAGTTCCGCATCGCCGTCACCGTGGACATGATCGCCACCGGCACCGACATCAAGCCGCTCGAATGCCTGCTGTTCCTGCGCGATGTCCGCTCCCAGCTCTACTTCGAGCAGATGAAAGGGCGCGGCACCCGCACCATCGATCCCGACGCCCTCGCCAGCGTCACACCGGATGCCGGTGGAAAAACCCGCTTCGTCCTCGTCGATGCCGTCGGCGTCACCGAGTCCGACAAGACCGACTCCCGCCCGATGGAGAGCAAGCCCTCCGTCGCCTTCGACAAGCTGCTGCTCGGCATCGCCATGGGCACCCGGGATGAGGCCACCCTCACCACCGTGGCCAGTCGCCTCGCACGCATCGACCGCATGCTCAGCCAGGCCGACCGCGAGGAAATCGCCAAAGTCTCCGGCGGCCACTCCGTCAAACAGATCGCCGCCGCCCTCATCAAGGCCACCGATCCCGACCAAATAAAAGGTAGGGCGCTACCGCCGGGAGCGCCGATTTATTCCGAGCCCACCCCCGCCGAACTCAAGGCCGCCGCCGAAGCCCTCGCGGACGAAGCCGCCAAGCCGCTTGCCTCCAATCCCGCCCTCCGCGATCTGCTCGAAGCCAAACGCCGCAAGGCCGATGTCACCATCGACCACCTCACCGGCGACACCGTCATCAGCGCCGGCTACGACGAGGAAAAAGCCCGCCAGCTCGTCACCTCCTGGAAACAATTCCTCGAAGACAATCAGGACGAAATCACCGCCCTCCAGATCCTCTACAACTTGCCACGGCGAAGCGGAGCGAAGACGGGCCTCGTTTACGAAGAACTCAAAACCCTCGCCGAAGCCGTCGCCAGGCCGCCCTACCACATCGCCCCTGCCGAAGTCTGGAAAGCCTACGAACACCTCGAAAAGCGCCCCCTCACCACCGATCCCGTCAAAACCCTCACGAACCTGATCACCCTCGTCCGCCACACCGTCGATCCCCAGAAGACTCCGCTCGCGCCTTTCCCCGAACTCGTCGAAACCCGCTACCAGCAATGGCTCGCCCAGCACGGTGACCGCTTCACCGACGCCCAACGCCACTGGCTCGACGTCATCAAAAACTACGTCGCCCTCAATGGCGCCTTCGCCACCGACGATCAGGACGCCTACCTCGACGCTTGGCAAAGCGTCGATTCCGATGAAGGCGTCCCGCTCGCCGTCGCCCGCAAGGCCTTCGGAGGCGATCCGAAGCCGATCATCGAAGAACTCAACGAAGTGCTCGTCGCCTGATTTTCGTTCCAAGCCCCGATTCCCCGACTTCACATAAAAGTGAACTCCCCGATTGAAATCCATCTCCGGACCCTTCACCTTGGCGACGCCCGGCAGGTCGTGACCCTTGGCATCGACGGCAAGGACTTCGCCCGGGACTTCCTGCTGGAACTTTTCAAGCACGACTGCAACCGGTTCAACGCCGTCCAAACCCGTATCCAATCCATCAGCAACCATCCGCACTACGAAAACAAACAGACCTTCCGGCATGTCGGGGAGGGCGTGTTCGAGTTCAAGCGCCCTGGCATCCGCCTCTACGCCTTCTACGACGAAATCGATGACCACCGCGCCCTCATCCTCTGCACCAACGGGGGTCTCAAGGGCAAAGACCAAAGCAAGGACATCCGCCGTGCCCAGACCCTGAAGGCCGACTACTTCCGCGCCAAATCCCAACCCGACACCATCCTCAGACTGATCGATCCATGAAAATCATCATCACCAAGAGCGATCCCAACGACCCGCTTGCCAAAGCCTTCGCCGAGCCGTTCTCGCTCGAGAGTGAGATCGAATACTGCAAGCTCGAAGCCGTCGAGGAACTCCTCCAGTTCATGAAGCGTGAAGGGATCAACCGCAGCGAGCTCGCCGAGCGCATGGGCGTTCCTCCCTCTCGCATCACCCGGCTGCTCAATGGCAGCGAGAACCTCACCATCGCCACCCTCGTCCGCGCCGGCCGCGCCGTCGGCGGTGAATTGAAGATCCGCTTCCAAGCGGCCAAGAAAGCGGGCACGGCGGTAATACCCGATGCCCAAACCCAAGCGCCCTCGCGCACCGTCTATCCTACCGGGAAAAAATCGAAATCGTCGCCCGCCTCCCATGTCCTGAATCCGGCCAAGGGCAAGTCGGGTTCGATCGCTTCAAAATCTCTCAACCCGGACGAATCCATCCATCGCGTTGCCGAGGATCCCACCCCCTACCGCACCAAGCGGAAGCCCGACTGACATGAGCCGGTCACCCGATACATTCCTTATTCTCGGCAATTCCGCCGCAAAAGGCTCTCCAGCCCCAAAGGGGCGAAACATACCAGCCCAGGGCAACGCCCTGGGTTCCCGCCACCCCACGAACCCGAGCCCTGAAGGGGCGGCACAAGGCTGGCGAATCGCGAAGATTTCTGCCTTCGCAAAGACAACGAGCGGCGGCACTCCAAGCCGGGCTAATCCGGAATTCTACACTGGCAACATTCCTTGGATCAAATCGGGCGATCTGAATGACGGCAACGTCAGTAAAGCAACCGAGTTCATTACCGAGGAAGCCTTAAAAAACTCCTCGGCTAAACTCTTCCCAGTTGGAACCCTGATGATTGCTCTCTATGGGGCAACAATCGGAAAGCTAGGGATTCTTACGATTGACGCGGCTACGAATCAGGCGGTTTGCGGAATCTTCGTTGGTAGTGTAAATCTTCGTCTGTAAAAGCCCCGCAGCCGAGTCCGCCGGTCAGGCAGACGATGGAGCGTAGCGGAATCG
>JBIPNO010000073.1:0-26126 GCA_044372775.1 Haloferula sp. | reverse complement strand
CCTCGCGCCCCTGCAGGGCGCCAAACTCCGGACTCGTGGACCCGGGGCGGCGCAAAGCCTTGCCCCGGGCTATCTCATTGCGCCCCGTTGGGGCTGAAGTGAAAAGATGTGGGTAACGGGCAGCAGCCTGCTGCCGCTCTCCCTCGTCAGCCTGCTGACGCATCAACCCGACGCCACAGCAGGCTGTGGCAACAAGGCGGCAGCGGGCTGCCGCAGTCCAAAACCTCACCGCAGAGCCTTCTTCGCGGCTTCCCACGCATCATCCATCTCCCTCTCGGTGGCCTCCTCCAGTGACCTGCCGGAACTCTTCAACATCTTCTCCATCTCGTTGAAGCGCCGCTCGAACTTCTCGTTCGCCGCCGCGAGCACGATCTCGGGATCGAGCTTGCGGAAGCGGGCCAGGTTCACCACTGAGAAAAGCAGGTCGCCCAGCTCTTCATCGACCGCGTCCAGATCCTGCTCACCGACAGCGGCCTCCAGTTCCATGATCTCCTCGCGGATCTTCGCCAGCACCCCGGACTGCGTCGGCCAGTCGAAGCCAACCTTCGCCGCCTTCTTCTGCAACTTCGAAGCCCGCAGCAAGGCCGGCAAGCCCTTGCCGGTGCCGTGCAGGTAGGGTTCCTCCTCGACGCCCTTCTCACCGCGCTTGATCTCGTCCCACTGCTTGAGCACAGCCTCGCTCGTCGCCGCGCCGGAGCTGGCAAACACGTGCGGATGGCGGCGCACCAGCTTGTCGGCAATCCCGGACGCCACCCAGTCGAAATCGAAGTCACCCGTTTCATTCGCCAACTCGCAGTGGAACACGACCTGGAGCAGCAGGTCGCCCAGCTCTTCTTCCAGATGCTCCATGTCGCAGCGCTGGATCGCATCGACGGTTTCATACGCTTCTTCGATCAGGTTCGAAACCAGGCTGCCGTGCGTTTGCTCGGCATCCCACGGGCAGCCCCCCGGCGCGCGCAGCCGGTGCATGATGGCCCGCAACCGCTCCAACTGGCGTTCCTTGTCGGAGCAGGAAATCATTTCGGCATCGGTCATGGCTGGTCGTAGGCCTCCGCGGCCCGGTGAAGGATCTTGCGTTCTTCCTCGCTCAGGCTTTGCAGGCCGTCCTTGGCAATTTTATCGAGCACCCGGTCGACCTCGCTCGCGGCATCGATCTCCACGGTGCTGCGCGGCCGCAGCTTTGGTGGCGTTCCAGGCGGCTTCCGCTGGAATTCGCGCGGCCGGATGATCTTGTCCTTCGCCCCGCCCTTCGCGGCCCGCTTGCCCCTGCCCTTCGCCTTCCCTAACAGCGCCGGGTATTTCATCAGCACGAAGCCGAGGATCGCCCCGCCGAGATGCCCGGCCTCGCCGCCGCTGTTCTTGAACATCACGCCGCCGATGAGGATGTCACCGAGGATCACCGCCACCGCGATGCCGATGAATCCCAGCGCGGCGGTCTTCAACGACATCGGATGCGGCAGGAAAAGCAACTGGACCTTCGCGTTCGGGTTCAGGAAGGCGACCCCGACGATCAGCCCGTAAATCCCCGCCGAAGCACCGACCAACGGCATCATGACTCCCGGCACAGGTCCCCGCTCCGGCAAAATCCCGACCACCGTGAGCAGCGAGTAGAACAAGGCCCCGGCCACCCCGCAAAGCAGGTAAAAGGCGAGGTATCTTCCGCGGCCCCACCAACGCTCCATCCACGGCCCGAAGAAATACAGACCGATCGCATTGAAGACCACATGGCCCACGCTGCCGTGAATGAACTGGAAGGTGATCAGCTCCCAAAGCTGCCCGCCCCGGAACGCCGAATCGACGCTGAAGCGGCCGAGCTTCGCCACGGCATTCGCCAGAAACAGCATGTCGACGAAGTAGATCGCCAGGATCGAGATCAGCAGCGTCTTGGTCACCGGCGGCATCGACGGCCCGGCGGCCCGCTGCCGTTCGTCACGAAAATAGTCCCGGTCCTGCGCACCCATCGGCCAAGGGGGTAACACGAGACTACCCGCCTCCGCAAGGCCCGCAGCCTTCTACTTCACGCGAGGATTTCCCGAATCACATGGCCGTGGACGTCGGTCAGACGGCGGTCGACGCCGTTGTTGCGCACGACGAGCCGCTCGTGGTCGATCCCCAGCAGATGAAGGATGGTCGCGTGGACATCATGGACCTCCGTGGACTTGCCGCGGTCCAGCGGCTTGTAACCCCATGGGTCGCTCGGACCATGGGTCACCCCACCGCGGATCCCGCCGCCGCAGAGCCAGTTGGTGAAGCAGTGCGGATTGTGGTCGCGGCCCTTTCCGCCCTGGCTGGAGGGCATCCGGCCGAACTCGGTGGTCCACAGCACGATGGTGTCTTCTAACAGCCCCCGCTGCCGCAGGTCGAGGATCAGCGCGGCGGCCCCGTGGGAAAAGCCGCGCGCCAACGGCCCGTGGTCGCGTTCGATGTCCTCGTGCGAGTCCCAGTTCCGCCGCGGGAAGCCGTTGTCGTTGCCGCTCCAGACCTGGACGAAGCGCACCCCGCGCTCCAGCAACCGGCGGGCGCTCAGGCACTTGCGGCCGAAGGCGTCGCGCTCCTCGCCCTCGTTGATCTCCTTCGGCCACTCGCGGACGTCGTTGCGAATCCCGTACATTTCCAACATCGCGGCCGGCTCGCGGGAAAGATCGAGCGCCTCCGGGGCGGCGAGCTGCATCCGCGCGGCGAGCTCGTAACTCCGAATCCGCGCCTCCAGCCGCGGGTCGTCCGGCCGCTCCGCCGCGTGGCGCGCATTGAGGAGTGCCATGATTTCCCGCGCGCCAGCCTCGCTTTCCGGCGTGGTGAAATCGGCGCGACGGTCCGGAAACAGGTCGGCGATCGGCGACGGAGTGCCGGTCTGGAGCATCGTGCCTTGGTGCTGCGACGGCAGGAACGAGGCGTCCCAGTTCTTGGTTCCGTTCGACGCCAGCCCGCGGTGGTCAGGCAGCACCACGAAGGTCGGCAGGTTGTCATTCACCGACCCCAGCCCATACGAGACCCAGCTCCCCATGCTGGGGAAGCCCGGGCGGTTGAAGCCGGTGGTCTGAAGCAGCGTGCCCTGCGAATGGACGCCGGTCTTGCCGCTCATGTTGTGGATGAAGGCGATCTCGTCGACCACCCCGCCCAGTGCCGAAACCGGATCCCCCAGCATCTTGCCGCTGGCCCCGTGAGGCCGGAAATCCCAGACCGGCCGCAACCAGGGGCCGAGACCGTCCTGGAAGGTCTCGACCGGCTCGCCGAAGTCGCTCGGCTTGCCGTGATGCTTGATCAGCTCCGGCTTGAAATCGAACAGGTCGAGGTGGCTGGCCGCGCCGGCCATGAAGAGCTGCACGACCCGCTTCGCCTTGGCCGGATGATGAAGCACGGTGGTCGATCTGTCGGGAGTCGCCGCGCCGAGCGGCTCACGGCCGAGCAGGCTGGCCAGCGCGATGCCGCCGAGCCCGCCGCCGCTTTGCCACAAGAACTCGCGGCGGCCAGGGCGGGGCAGCAGGCTTTCAGCCAGCGCGCGATGATAGGGCGAGTCGTTGCGGAACATGATCTCAGTCGGCAAAGTTGAACTCGTTCAGATTAAGGATGACTCGGCAGGCCGACGCCAATCCATAGCGCTCCGCGTGACCGGTCAGTGCCGCCCGTTCCTCCGCTCCGGCCTCGCGTTGGAAGGCGATCCGGTAGGCGAGGCTGATGCGCTCTTCCATACTGCCGCCCGCTTGATCCAGCCGCCCGGCGAAGTGCCGCGACATCACCAGCACCAGTTGGTTGTTCATCTGGGCGAGCGCTTGGAGCGGCGAGACCGAGGCGTTTCGTTTCTCCACCGCCATCGAGGGATCCGCACAGTCCAGCGTGGCCAACCACGGCTGCGGCTTGCTGCGGACGATGAAGCGATACACCGCGCGGCGGTGGAACGCGGGGTTGTCGGCATCGGCGAGATGATACTGGTAGTGCGGCGAATGCTCGGGACGCTCGATCACGAAATCCTGGAAGCCCGGGCCGCCCATGGTGAGATCGAGCTTGCCGGCCACCGCAATCAGGCTGTCCCGCATCACTTCCGCTTCCAGCTTCCGGCGGTTCATCCGCCAGAGAAGAAGATTCTCCGAGTCGGTCGAAGCCGCCGCGCCGGCCGGCGTGTCCGAGCGCTGGCGGTAGGTCGCGCTGGTCAGGATCGTCCGGTGCAGCGCCTTGATCGATCCGCCGCCGTCGCGGAATTCCAATGCCAGCCAATCGAGCAGTTCCGGATGGCTCGGCGGCTGACCCATCCGGCCGAAGTCGTTCGGCGAATCGGCGATCGCCCGGCCGAAATGATACTGCCACACCCGGTTGACGATGCTGCGCCAGGTCAGCGGGTTCGCGGGATCCGCCAGCCAGTTTGCGAGCGCGGCGCGGCGCTCGCCTTCGCCGGCACCGGCGGGCAATTCGAAGCGGCCCGGCGCATGGGCGACCGCCGGAATCGCGCCCGGTCCGACTTCCCGGACCGGCCGCGTGACATCGCCGCGCGACAGCAGGTGGATCGTCCGCGGCTTCCCACCCGCAGCACCGGTCCCGATGAAATTTCCCGCGCCGTGATGCACCGATCCGACATACGACTTCTTCATCTCCGGCAAGGCCCGGATCTCTGCCTCCACCGCGGCCCTCTCCCGCTCCAAGCGCTCCCGCCCGGCCATTCCTTCATCTCCCGACACCTCGCGCAGCAGCTCTTCCCGCTGCCGCTCCAGCGCGCCGATTTCCTCCGACTTCCCGGGATCGTAGCCGTCGATGAGATTCGCCCGGCTCCAGCGCGGCGGGGCTTCCACGCTGTCCGACGAGGTGACCGCCGTCGCTGTGAGATGACGCTCCGCCGGGTCGAACACCCGGACCTCGTTCAGCGCGAAGTTGTAATCGTTCTGCCGCGGCGCCAGCCGGATCGCGGTGATCCGCAGGTAGCGCGCCGCCCTTCCCTTTCCCTCCACCACCACCGGCTCGATCCCGGGGTTCGGAAAATCCGCCGCCGTGTGATCGAGCAGCAGCGCGACGTCGCGTCTGAACTCCGCGTCCGCCGAAGCCTCGACCCGGAAGCGGACCGGGAAGCCGAAACCATCGCCGATGCCGTTGAAATCATCGCGGCAAGGATGGATCACCGCTTTGCCCAGCGGCTGCTCGCTTCCAAGGTCAACCTGGACCCACTGCACGGCGTCCTGGCCCGGCGAGATCGCGCCGTGCCAACCGAACGCCGCCGCCCGTCCCTCACGCTCCTGCCGCAGCGTGGCCAGTTTGCCATCGAGCTCCTTGAGCGGCAGTCCCGCCCGCTCCTCCGCGGCCGCCAGGCCGGCCGCGAGCTCTCCGTCCAGGGCCGACTTGCGAGCCGCCAGCTCTTTCCTGCGGCTCGCGACGGCCGGGTCGGCATCATAAGTCCGGTCGGTCCGGTCGATCGCGGCGAACACCGCTTGCAAGCTGTAGTAATCCTCCGCGGTGATCGGGTCGAACTTATGGTCGTGGCACTGCGCGCAATGAACCGTTAGAGAAGCGAAAGTCCCGATCGTGCTCGCCACCATGTCGTCGCGGTCGAGGTGACGCGCGATCTTGCCATCGATCTTGCCCTCCGCCACCTCGCTGTGGCCGATCATGTCCCAAGGTCCCGCCGCGAGGAAGCCCAGCGCCTCGATGCCATCGCGCTCGCCGGGAAAGAGCACGTCCCCCGCGATTTGCTCCCGCACGAAACGGGCATACGGACGATCCTCGTTGAAGGCCCGGATGACGTAGTCCCGATACGGCCACGCGTGGGGACGCGGCTGGTCCTTGTCATAACCGTGGGTGTCTCCGTAGTGGGCCACGTCCAGCCAATGCCGCGCCCAGCGCTCGCCGTAGCGCGGCGAGTCTAACAGACGGTCGACCAGCTTCTCCCAGGCCCGCGGATCGGAATCGCGGACGAAGGCGTCCACTTCTTCCGGCGACGGCGGCAAGCCGTGCAAATCGAAGTAAGCCCGGCGCACCAGCGTCCGCCGGTCGGCCTCCGGCGATGGCGCGAGTCCTTCCTGCGCCAGCCGCACGCGAACGAACGCATCCACCGGATGAACCGCCCCGGCCACGGCCGGCACCGCGACCGGAGCCAGCGGACGCAGGCTCCACCAGTCGCCCGCCGCTTCCACCTCCGCGCTCGCGCTGTCCGGCCACACCGCGCCTTGATCAATCCATCCGCGAAGCACGGCGATCTCCTCCGCCGTGAGCGGCTTGCCTTCGGACGGCATCCGCATTTCCTCATCCATCCCCGCCACGAATTGGATGAGCGGGCTCTCCGCGCTCTTGCCGGGAACAATGTTCGGCGCGTGGCTGTCGCCGCCTTCAAGAGCGATACGCTTATTGTCCAAGCGGTAGCCGCCTTCCTGCTTCTCCGCCCCGTGGCACTCGATGCAGTGCTTCTGAAAGAGCGGCTGCACGTCGCGCGTGAAATCGATCGACCCCGCCGCCGCACCCGGCAACGCCATGGCCACATAACATCGCCAGCTCATGCCAGCACCTCCTTGATCACATGGCCGTGGACATCGGTGAGTCGGCGCTCGGTGCCATTGTGATAAAAGGTCAGCCGCTCGTGATCAATGCCCAACAGATGAAGGATCGTCGCGTGGAAGTCATAGACGGTGGCGACTCCCTCCACCGCCTTGTAGCCGAACTCGTCGGTCGCGCCGTGGCTGAAGCCGTGCTTCACGCCGGCCCCCGCCAGCCACGCGGTGAAGCCCGCGGGATTGTGGTCGCGACCGCTCGCGCCCGCCTGGAAAGTCGGCATGCGCCCGAACTCGGTGCACCAGACGACCAGCGTGTCATCTAACAGACCGCGCTGCTTCAGATCCGTCAGCAGCGCCGCGGTCGGCTGGTCCATCACCTCGCCGTGTTTGACATACTGGTCGGCCAGCGCCTTGTGACCGTCCCAGTTGCTCACCCCCTCGCCGCCGGTCTGATAGGCGCCGTTGAAGAGCTGCACGAAGCGCACGCCCTTCTCGATCAGCCGCCGCGCCAGGATGCAATTCCGCGCGTAGGCGGCCTTGGTCTCCTTCACCGGATTCCCTGCCTCGTCGGCACCATACATCTTCAAGACATGCGCGGGCTCGGTCGAAAGGTCCGCCACCTCCGGCACCGACAGCTGCATCCTCGCCGCCAGCTCGTAGCTGGAGATCCGCGCGGCGAGTTCGGAGTCACCGGGGAATTTCTCGAGGTGCCGGCGGTTCAGCAGCTCGATGAACTCGCGCGTCGCCCGGTCGGTCTCCGGCGAGAAGACCGAGGGGCGCTCGAGATTGCGCAGCGGCTTCGACGCGTTGAAGTCCGTCCCTTGGAAGGCGGCCGGCAGAAATCCCGCGCCCCAGAAATTCCCCGCCGACTGCGGCGCGCCGCGCGGATCGGGGATCGCGACATACGCCGGCAGCGTGTCGTTCTCGCTGCCCATCGCGTAGGTCGTCCACGCCCCCATGCTCGGGAAGCCGTCGAGCGTGCTGCCGCTTGTTAGAAAGTTCTCGCCGGGCCCGTGGGTGTTGGTCTTGCCGGTCAGCGAATGGATGAAGCACATCTCGTCGGCCAGCGCGCCGAGATGCGGCACCAGGTCGGACACCATCTTGCCGGTCTTCCCATAAGGCCGGAACTCCCACGGGCTCTTCGTCAGATTCCCCTGCCCGCCCTGGAAGGTGATGATCTTGTCGCCGCCCGGCATCGGCTGGCCGTGGCGTTTGATCAACTCGGGCTTGTAGTCGAAGGTGTCGATCTGGCTGACCGCGCCCGAGCAGAAGATCATCAGCACCCGCTTCGCCTTCGCCTCGAAGTGCGGCGGCCGCAGCGCGTTCGGATTGCCCGGCAGGATCCGCGGCCGGATCGGCGGCGCCGCCCGCGCGCGATCCGTCGCCAGCAAATGCGCCAGCGCGATGCCTCCCAAGCCGGTCGATGTCCGGGCGAGGAAGTCGCGGCGGTTGAGGAAGGGATGCATGATGTTAGAAAATGAACAGGAACTCGCTCGTGTTGAACATCGCCCGGCTGAAGGAGACGAGCCCGTGGGAGCGGATCATCGCGACCGATGCCTCGCGCTCGGCTTCATCGGGAGACCGGCCGTAGAACAACTGGAACGCCCGCCCGGCCTGCGCCGCCGGGTCTTCCCCGCCTTCGCGGAGCAGCCGTGCCGCCAGCAGCTCCGCCTGCTGCACCGTAAAGCCGCTGTTGAACAGGTTCAGCGCCTGCAAGGGCGTGTTCGAGCGGCTGCGCTTGGGCGTCACCGAGCCGCCATCCGGACAATCGAAGGAGCCGAACACGCTGTCGGTCGTCTGGCGGATCCGGAATTGATAGACCATCCGCCGGAACTCCGCGGGCGCGAACTTCTCCTTCGGGAAGTAGTGCATGACGTTCTCGTTGACCACGTCCATCAGGTAGAAGCCGGGGCCGCCCATCGTCATGTCGAGCGTCCCCGACACCGCCAGCATCGAGTCGCGGATCGCCTCCGCTTCCAATCGCCGCGGCGTGTAGCGCCACAGGAACCGACCGCCGGCGTCGGCCGCGAGCGCATCGGCCCGCGGCGCGGACGACTGACGGAACGCCGCCGAAAGCAGCATCAGCCGCTGCACGTGCTTGACCGACCAGCCGCCGCGCACGAACTCGTCCGCCAGCCAGTCGAGCAGCTCGGGATGGGTCGGCCGCGCCCCGTTCAGACCGAAGTCGCTCGGCGTTTCGACGATCCCGCTGCCAAAGGTGTAGTGCCAGATCCGGTTCACCATCACCCGCGCGGTGAAGGGGTTGTCGGAACTCGCCACCCATTCGGCGAATTTCACCCGCCGCTCGTGCTCCGGCACGTCGGGAGCGAGTCCCAGCGTGCCGATGATGCTCAACACGTCGGGTGCCACCACCTCGCGCTTCTGCAAGGGCTCGCCGCGATACAACCGGTGGGTGTTCGCCGGCTGCGAAAAGGTTCCCGCCCATCCGAGCGGCACCGCGGTCAGAGCCGCGATCTTCTTCGTCACCGCGGACAACTCCGCTGCCACCTGGCGCGCCGAGTCGGCATCCGCCGCCGGGAGTTTCGCGACAAAGGCATCCGCAGCCTCCTCATCGCCGTAAGGCTGCCGGTCGTCGGAACTCGCCACGGTTTTCCAAACTCCGTCGCCTGTCTCCGCTTCAATCCGGTAGGCCGTCGCCACGCGGTCCTTGAAGGCCCCGTCGCGCTCCCGGCTCCACACGACGCGCTGGATCGTCACCCTCGACGGGAATTCGATCCGCACCCAACCCTGCCCCGCCGTGTTCGAGATCCAACTGCGCGGATTGCCGGTGATCCCGTCGTTCACGTGCTCCAGCCGGTGGATCGCGTAGCCCGGCAAAGTGCCCGAGGCCGTCGCCACCCCACCGATCGCCACGTTCTTTCCCGCCGGATCGTAAATCTCCAGCTCATCGAGACAGGGCTCGCCTGCATTCGTCGCGCGGATGGAGAAGCGAACCGAAGTCGCTTCCACCGGCGCAAACGCCTCCTCATTGAAGCGCTCGTTCACCGCCGGCCGCAGCGCGCCCCCGGCCCCGATCGCCGCCGCCTGCTCGCGGAAATCCTCCCACGCCGCCGAGAGCTTCGTTTGGTCGGCCTTTGCCGCCGCCAGCTCGCCTGCCGGTCCATCCGTCTTCTTTTCCCGCAGTGGCCGTTCGCCATGGTTTACCCCTTCGAAGACCGCCTGCATCGAGAAGTAATCCTTCTGCAGGATCGGATCGAACTTGTGGTTGTGGCAGCGTGCGCAGCCCATCGTCAGCCCGAGAAACGCGGTGCCGGTGGTGTTGACCATGTCCGCAAGCTCGTCCTGCCGCTGCATCAAGGTGAGATTGATATCGGGGCTCTTGACGATGTCATGGGTCCCCGCCACCAGAAATCCGGTCGCAGCATCCACGCCGAGCTGATCGCCCGCCAACTGCTCCTTGATGAAGCGGTCATAGGGCTTGTCCGCGTTAAACGATTCGACCAGCCAGTCGCGGTAGTGATACGCCGTCTTCCTCTCGCGATTCGTTTCAAATCCGTTGCTGTCCGCGTAGCGCGCCACGTCCATCCAGTGCCGCGCCCAGCGTTCGCCGAAGCGCGGCGACGCCAGCACCCCATCGACCAGCCGCTCGTAGGCATCCGGCCTCGGGTCGCCGATGAAAGCCGCCACTTCCTCCGGCGTCGGCGGCATCCCGTGCACCACCGCGAACAAGCGGCGGATCAGTGTGGTGCGGTCCGCCTCGGGCGATGCCTCCAACCCGTTCTCTAACAACTTCGCCTTCACGAAGCCGTCAATCGCCCCACCCTCCGGCCGCTTGACCGGCTGGAACGACCAATGGTCCGTCGTGACCTTTAATTCCTTCCGAGCCTCGTCCGCCCCGGGGATCGCCGCGCCTTCGTCGATCCAGCGCTGCAAGACCGCCACCTGCTCCGCGGAAAGCCGCTTGCCCTTCGGCGGCATCGCTTCTTTCGCGACCGCCGTGCTCACCCGCTTGAACAAATAACTCTCCGCACTCTTGCCGCCGACCAGCAGCGCCTCGCCCGACTCCCCGCCGCGCAGCAAGCCCAGCGCCGTGTCCAGCCGCAACCCGCTCTTCTGCTTCTCCTCGCCATGGCAATCGATGCAGTGGTCCTCCAGAATCGGCAGCACCTCCACCTCGAAATCCACCGCGCCCTCCACCGACGCCAGCGCCCAGGTCGCCACGGCGAGGATGAGGAGAGAAGAAGACGGCATGGCGAAACGCGAACGGAGCAAACATCCACTACGTGCCAGACCGCTCGTTTATCACGCCCTGAAGTGACAATTCTGAAGCCGCCGGATTCCAAACAACCGATTCCGGCGAACAACGAAACCGGCGAAGCCCTCCCCCTTTCGTCCATTTCGCCGATTTCGCTGCTCCCTCCTCTTCAAATCTCAAGCCCCTCCCTCCGCCAGCGCCTTCACCAACTCCGCGAACACCTGCGGCTCCTTCCCCCGATCGGGCGCGCCTTTCAGACAACTCGTGAACCACTTCTGCAACAAACTCCGCCGCTCGGCCGAAAACACCCGCACCCGGCTTTCCTGCTCCGACACCTCCAGCACCTGCCGGTCCCGCCGGCCGTGCGCCCGCGCCAGGATTCCGGCATGACGGATCAGCATCGAATCCAGCAACACCCACGCGAAATTCACACTCTCCGGCGGCCCCGCGACCATCGCCTGATCCTCGCCACGGACCAGCTTCAGTCCCTCCGTGCTGATCTTCAGCCGCGGCAGCGACCCGCCTTTGAAAAACGCCGCCGTCCCTCCGCCGACCGCCCCGATCACCGTCCCGGCCCCGAGGCTGTGCACGCCCACCCCGAGGTCGAACACCGCTCCCGCCGCCCCGCCCGCCATCGCCCCCGCCGCGGTGAGCTGCCAGCGGTTGAGCCCCCACTTCTGCCAGGTCTCCGCCATCTCGAGGTCCAGCCCGGCGTGCCGCGAGGGATCGACGTCCGCGCTGATCAAATGGTGACGGTAAATCTTCAGCAAGCGCTTCAGGCAGAACTCCTCCAGCTCCGCCAGCTTCTTGAAATACCGCGCCTCCAGCTCCGCCCGCTTCTTCTCCGCCCGACCCGGCACGCTCCGGTCGCGCGCCTCGATCGGTTCGCTGACCCGCAGCATCAGCGAGCTTTCGAGGAACTCCAGGATCGCCTCCGCCGCCTCCTCGCGGCGGGCGTCCGTCTCGTTCGCCATCGCATCGATCACCCGCCGGATGTGCCCGGCATGGTGCTCCTCGATCTGCAACAACGCCTCCAGCAACCTGCGACGCTCCTCGTACCTCGCTTCGTGCGCATCGAAAGTCCGCACCAGATTGAACGCCGTCCCCAGCCGCTCGCGCCATTCCTTCTCCAGCTCCGGAGCTCCCTCGCCCTGCGGATTGAGCAGCGCCAGCCGCGGCCGGCCCGTCCAGCGCAGGATCTCGATCTCCGCGAGAAACGAGTCACGCAGCGGCTTGCAGGGATCGACCACGTAGATCACCCCCGCCCCCGCCGCCAGCGGCTCTAACAAGCGGGCCTCGTCCGGAAATTTCTCACGGCATTGCTTCACAAAGCGGGCGATCTCCGCCGGCCCCGGCACGCCACTGCCCGCCATCCGCTGGATCTCACGCATCGCCTCGACCGGCTGCTGGAAGCCCGGCGTGTCGAGGAAACACAGCAGCTCCTCGCCATCGTACACCACCGGCAGCGGCTGCACGTCGGTGGTCTCGCCCGGCGTCGCGCTGATCCGCAACAGCTCGTCGTCGTCGATCTCCAACAACGTCGCCAGCGTCGCCGACTTGCCGGCGTTGACCCTTCCCACCACCGCGAAGGCCGGGATTGCCGCATTCATTCCGCCGCCCATATCCGGTCCTCCTCGTGGATGCTCAGTTCAAACTCCAGCCCTTTCTGCCCGTCGGCAAAGGCCTCCCAAGCCGCGCGTTCGTCCGGCTTCACGCCGCCCGGCCGCCCGTCCTTTTCGAAATCCGCCACGTGCACCACCAGCCGCCGCCCGCCCGCCGCATCGAGCACCCGCTTCAAGGTCTCCTCCATCCGCCGCGGAGCCAGCGACCAGCCCTCGGCCAGCAGGATGATCCCCGCCGGTGCCTTCTCCAACGCCACCCGCGCCGCCGCCTCGCGTCCGGCGTCCAGCACGTCGAGCGATTCCCAGGCCACCGGGTTCATCCGCAGATGCCTCAGGAAAAACGGCCGCAGCGCCTCGCGGTCCGGCGAGATGCCGCCGAGATCGATCACCAGCGCCCCGTCCGCCGGCCCCTGCGGATCCCCGCCGCGCCTGACGCCTGTTAGAACCCGCCACAGCTTGCGGTGCGCCGGCGATTGAAAGGCGGGCTCACGCAGCGTCCGCCATTCCTGCACCTGCGCGAGGCACCCCAGCAGCCAGCGCGGCACGATCCCCCAAAAGGCCAGCGCCAGGATCAGAAACATCATCCATTCCTGTCCGCCGCCGGCCCAGGCATCGTCCCGTCGCGTCGCCGCGATATCCGGCAGGAAACGCGGCGCAAACGGTGCCCAAGGTGCCGAAAGCACCCGCACCAGAACTTCCAGCGCCCGCTCCATCGCCGCCTCGGTCGAGGTCTCCCAGAAAAAGCCGACCTTCCGGAAAAACACCATCGCGGAAATCCCGATCACCGCGCCGATATGGAAATCCGCCACCACGTCCTGGGCCTTTGTTGCGACCCGCCAGCCGAGCGCCTTCGCCAACTCCGGATTGCCCTCGATCCGCGCCAGCACCTCGCCGCCGCTCTTCCCGGCGAAACGCCCCGCCAGCAGCCGGATCGCCTGCCCGATCACCCCGCCGCGCACCGGCAGGAAGATCCAAGCCACCACGCTGCCCATCAGAAACAGCCACGGCACTACCAGCGTCCCTAACAGCAGCAGCAGCACATTCACCCCTTCATGCCGCGGATCGAAGCAGCCCCACACCGCCGCAAAGCCAGCGACCAGCGACAGCCAGCCCAGCAAGCGGGCCGCCCAGCCGATCGACGCCACCCACGACCGCCCCGGCCCCTTGCCGCCGACCGCCTCCAGCCAAACCTTGAACACCCCGCCGCGCGATCCTTCAGAAGCCACCCCGTCCGGGCGCGAACTCCCGTCCCACGCCGCCAGCGCGACCTCGAAGTCGATCAACTCCTGCAATTTCCAGCCGCGCATCGTCTGGCGTCATTCTCCCCAGATGCCGAAGTAGCGCAACTTTGCAAGTTGCGTGCTTCTCGCGGCCAACCCCACCCGAAAGCCTCGCACCCTCCCCGGCCCGTCGCCCCTCCCTTCACCATGCGCAATGTCATCCTACTTCAAAAGGGTAGCTGCCATCCCCGAAAAGATCTGCCAGCTTTCCCCGTCCCCTTGCCCGCCATCTCATGAGGAAAATCCTGACTCTCCTGTCCCTCTGCCTGCCGCTCCAAGCCGCGGAGCCGCTGCTGACCTTCGAAAACCGGCCGATGGGCAGCATCGACCGCCCGCTGGTCCTGCGCAGCTATCTGCCCGACCCCGATCTCGAAGACGCCGTCTTCCCGCAGCACGACACCGCCCGCAAGGTCTCCAAATACAACCCCGGCCCCGGCTCCGACGTCCCCGGCGAGATCCTCCCCGTCCCCGGCCTCGCCGCCGCCATCGGCGTCAATTTCGGTCCCGCCCTGTCCTTCGTCTTCGACACCACCGAGGCCCGCCTCATGTATGCCTGGCAAGGCGGCTTCGTCGACATGACACCCTACTGGGGCGATGTCGAGAAGGGCTCGCGCCTCTCCTTCGACTACGTCCCCCGCCTCGTCGGCACGATGTTCTTCAAGGCCTCCGGCAAGGATCCGATCGAACTCGGCGGCAAAAGCATCAGCGATCTCGGCCCGCGCGTCTTCACCGGCTACAAGCTCGAGAAAGGCGTGCCCGTCTTCGCCTTCACCGCCGGCGACACGGACTTCACGCTCACTCTAACCCCTTCTAACAAGCCGCTCTCCGGTAACGTCGTCCTCACCTCTTCCTCCGACGCTCCCCTCAGCTGGCGCGGCGTCGAAGGCACCGCCGGCAAGGGCAGGCTCAGCTTTACCCTCTCCGGCACCGAGCTCGCGAAGTTCCAAGGCTACCAGCGCGACAACAAGATCACCAAGGCCAGCGTCAGCGCCGGCGAGAAGCTCTTCGGCCAATACGGCTGCGCCGCCTGCCACAGCATCGACGGCTCGAAAAGCCACGGCCCCTCCGTCGGCGGTCTCGCCGGCCGGAAGGTCGAGATCGAAGGCCTCGACCAGCCGGTCGCCGCCGACACCGCCTACCTCCTCGAGTCGATCAAGTCGCCCAACGCCAAGGTCGTCAAAGGCTACCCGCCCAACTACATGCCCCCCTTCGGCCTGCCCGACGTCGAATACGACTCCCTCATCCTCTACATCCAGTCCCTCGACCAACCCGAGTGAACCGCCCCGCCTTTTTCCAACACTGATCACCCGGCACTCTCTCTCGGCACTTCCCACCATGACCTCCACCCTTCTCAAACTCGGCGTCCTCGGCGCCCTGGCGGTTCAACCTCTTCAAGCCGTCAAATTCGACGACTGCTACAAGGTCGAGAACATCAAGCTCCCCGCCGGCGTCCCGCCGGAAGTCGGCGCGATCGACTTCGCCGAAGACGGCACCCTCTTCATCGTCCTCCGCCGCGGCGACGTCCTCCGCGCCAAGCCCTCCGCCGATCCCGCCGCCTTCGACTGGCAGCTCTTCGCCACCGGCTTCGACAACGGCTGCGGCCTCGACGTCGTCAGCCCGACCAAGATCCGCGTCACCCAGATGGCGGAGATGACCGAGGCCGAAGACACCGACGGCGACGGCACGGCCGACAGCTTCACCCGCTTCGCCCACGGCTGGGGCCTCAGCGGGAACTATCACGAGACCAACGCGCTGACCCGCGACGGCAAGGGCGGCTACTTCATCGCCGTCGGCACCGCCTCCTTCTCCGGCCCCACCTTCAAGCACACCCTCGGCACCTTTTCCGACGCCGGCCGCCGCGGCCGCAACTACTCCGCCGTGAAATGGAAAGGCTGGATCCTCCACAGCGACGCCAAGGGCACCATCACCCCCTGGGCTTCCGGCTTCCGCATGGCCAACGGCGTCTATCAGGACCCGCAGGGCGAACTCTGGGCCGGCGACAACGAGGGCGACTGGAAAGCCACCACCCCCCTCTATCACATCGAGAAAGGCAACTTCTACGGCCACCCGAACAGCCTCGTCTGGGACCCCGCCTTCACCAAAAGCAAGGACCCGCTCGCCTACTACCGCGACCGCCTCGACGAATACAACAAGGACCGCACCCCGCCCGCCGTCGAGATCCCTCACATGGAGATGAACCGCTCCGCCGGCGAGCCGATGCAGATCCCCGCGGGCTCGCACTTCGCCGGCCAGATGATCCTGCCCGACAACAACGGCGAGCGCGTCACCCGGCTCATGTTGGAGAAAATCGGCGACACCTGGCAGGGCGCCTGCACCCACTTCATCGACGGCCGCGGCCTGCGCTCCGGCAACCACCGCGCGCGCTTCACGAAGGATGGCAAGCAGCTCTACCTCGGCCAGACCGTCCGCGGCTGGGGCCTCCCCGCCGAAGGCCTCCAGCGCGTCACCTTCCTCGGCCCCGTGCCCTTCGACATCGACCGCATCACCATCACGGCCGATGGCTTCAAGGTCAGCTTCACCCAGAACATTCCCGATTCCCTCAAGGACGCGAAGATCTGGAACATCTCCTCCTTCACCTACCAGCCGAAGTGGACCTACGGCAGCCCCCCCGAGGACAAGCAGGAGCACCAGGCCAGCATCGCCGCAAGCGACGCCAGGTCCGTCACCCTCAAGTTCGACGGCCTCGCCAAGCGCCGCGTCTACCGCATCGCTTTCCCCAAGCTCGAATCCCCCGACGGCTCCCCACTCCAAAACAACCTCGCGTTCTACACGGTGAATTCGATCCCGGTGAAATGAGGCCGGACGGCGGATGCCTCACACCGGGGAATCGTCACTGCCCGACCCGATCCCGTCCAGCCTGCAAAGGCACCCGCTGAGGCTGGACCGAAAATTGCCAGTTCCCCGACCGTCATTTCCCTTTCATTTTCCCGGAAATCCCCTTTGTTCCGCGGCATGGTCCCGCCCGCCGCCGCCAAGGCCGAGAAGCCGAAGAAAGAAAACGCCTGGTCCCCCGAGAAGTCCGCCGAACTCTATGGCGTCGAGAACTGGGGCCACGGGTTCTTCGGCGTGAACAAGAACGGTCACGTCACGGTGAAGCTCACCGACGAGGACACCACCGCCGAGGTCTCGCTTTTCGAAGTCATCGAAGGCCTCCGCGACCGCGGCACCGACCTGCCCGTGTTGCTCCGCTTCCGCGACCTGCTGCACTCCCGCATCCGCGAGCTCAACGAATCCTTCCGCCAGGCGATCAAGGACACCGCCTACAAGGGCGAGTACCGCGGCGTCTACCCGATCAAGGTCAACCAGCAGCGCCAGGTCATCGAAGAGATCTCGGAGTTCGGCAAGCGCTACCACTACGGTCTCGAAGCCGGCTCCAAGCCCGAGCTCATCGCCGCGCTGGCCCACATGCACGACACCGAGGCCTACATCGTCTGCAACGGCTACAAGGACGAGGAGTTCATCGACCTCGCCCTTCACGCCCAGAAGATGGGACTCAAGGTGATGCTGGTCCTTGAAATGCCCAGCGAGCTCGACCTCGTGCTCGAGCGCTCGCGCAAGCTCGGCGTGCTGCCCAACCTCGGCGTCCGTGTCCGCCTCTCGACCCGCGGCTCCGGCCACTGGGCGGAAAGCGCCGGCGACAAGTCGGTCTTCGGCCTCAGCGCCACCCAGGTCATCGCGGTGGTCGATCACCTGAAGGAAGCCGGCTACCTCGGTTGCCTGCGCATGCTCCACTACCACCAGGGCAGCCAGATCCCGAACATCGCCGCGATCCGCGAGGGCGCGACGGAAGTCGCCCGGATGTACTGCGATCTGGTGAAGGAAGGCGCGCCGATGGGCGTGCTCGACATGGGCGGCGGCATGGCGGTCGACTACGACGGCTCCCACACCAATTTCCAGGCCTCCTGCAACTACTCGATCCTTGAGTACTGCACCGACGTCATCGAGACCATCATGCAGGTCTGCGACAAGGCCGGCGTCGCGCATCCGAACCTGATCTCGGAATCCGGCCGCGCGATCGTCGCCTACTACTCGGTGCTCGTCTTCAACATCCTCGACGTCTCCACCGTCCAGACCACCGACACCGCGCCGCCGGTCCCCGACAACGCGCCGCAGAACCTCACCAACCTGATCGCGGTCAACAAGGACCTCAGCAAGCGCAACCTCCAGGAGTGCTTCAACGATGCCGCCTACTACCGCGACCAGGTGCGCGCCCAGTTCTTCTATGGCGCCGCCACCCTGCGCGAGCGCGGCCTCGCCGAGGCGTGGTTCTGGCACATCCTCACCCGCATCTCGAAGCTCATGCAGGAGCTTGATATCGTGCCGGAAGACCTGCGCGAACTCTCCGACACGCTCGTCGATTTCTATTACGGCAACTTCAGCCTGTTCCAGAGCCTGCCCGACTCCTGGGCGATCAAGCAGCTCTTCCCGGTGATGCCGATCCACCGCCTCGACGAGCGGCCGCGGCAGCGTGCCGTCATCGCCGACATCACCTGCGACTGCGACGGCAAGATCGACCGCTTCATCGACCGCGAGGATGTGGCCAAAGTCCTGCCGCTCCACGGCATGAAGCCCGGCGAGCCCTACTACATCGCGACCTTCCTGGTCGGAGCTTATCAGGAGACCCTCGGCGACCTCCACAACCTGCTCGGCGACACCAACGTCGTCGGCGTCCACCTTGAAGGCGGCAAGCCGGTTTACACCCACGAGGTCGAAGGCGACACCGTGGCGGACGTGCTGAGCTACGTGGAATACGATCCGAAGGAACTGGTCGGCCGCTTCCGCGCCTTCGCCGAGAAGGCCGTCGCGCAAGGCCGCATCAGCCCGAAGGAGCGCCGGGAGGTGCTCGACCTCTACCGCACCGGCCTGGCCGGCTATACCTACTTCGAAAGCTAAGACTGGGAGCGCGGAACCTTAGCGCAGCGGAGATGGCCGGAGGCAATTCATTCCGCGCGACCTTCCACAAGGCCTTCGTCGAACATTCAGAAAGCATTGCCCCGCCATCTCCCCATTGCCATCCCCCCGATTTCTGTTGGATAGGTTCCGAAACTCCTCCCCTTCCACCCCATGAAACCATCCGTCATCCTCCCGCTCGCCGCCTCCCTCGCCTTCACTTCCTGCGTCGCCGTCGTGTCGCCGGGGCCGACCTACCCGCCGGTTGGTCCGCCAGCACCCGGCTACAACAACAACGTCGATGCCCAGCGCAAGGCCTACGAGGACGGCTTCATGTTCGGCCGCCGCGATGCCCGCAATGGCAAGCAGGCCAACTACATGCTCTACAACACGCAGTACAACGCCTCGACCAAGGAGGACTTCGGCCAGGGCTACATGAACGGCTACCGCAGCTACCGGCCGCGCTGATTCCCCGCCCGCGGCGGCTCACTTGAAATGCAGCACCACCGTGCTCCGCGGGCCGACCTTCAGCGTGGTCCCGGCGGCAACGGGCTTCGCCGTGGCCAGCTCCCGCACGGTGCGCTCGTGATCCGGGACCTCGAGTTCGAAGGACTGGCCCGCGCTCATGTTCATGCCGATCAGGTAGGGCCCGTAGCGCAGCCGGTAGAAGTCGCCCTTGCCGGCATGGATGTTCTCTTGGCCCGGCTTGAACGCGATGCCATCGGGAATCCGTGCGACCGGCAGCTTCTCGCCGGCATGGGCCGACACGAACTCCGCCGGATAGCGATGGCCGCCGTTCGCGAAGCCGAAATTGGTCCAGTCCGGCCGGGTGTATTCCATCCCCGACGGCGTGAATTGCGTGTCCAGCTTCACCGTCGCCACCCGGTCGATCTCCGGCGTGAGGTAGTGGACCCGGCCGAGGAAATTCACCGCATGGCGGGCACGCCAGTAGAGCGAGGCATAGAGGATCTCCCGACCTTGCTTGATCGCCACCACGCCGACCTCCTCATCGGCAAAGACGAAGTCCGGTTGGTCCCACGACATCGGCAGCCGATGCGCCGAAGCCGGCTGCGCCCGGATCGCCTCGTAGCGCGCCGGCACACCCATCAGGCCGAAGGTCACGCGGAATCCCGGGCTGGCGACCTGCCGCGCGATGCTGGCGAAGAACTGCCGGTCCTCTAACATCTGCTGCGAATACCCGACCAGATGCGGATCCAGCGTGGCGGCCGAAACCTCAAACGGCGAGCCGTCCCAGGACGGCCGCTGGTCGTAAGTCACGTCACCCGGGAAATGCGTGTCCCGCCAGCCGACGATCGTTTCCATGATCATCGCCCGGTGCCCCTCCGCATCCACCGTCGGGTAGCGGAACGGCGCGCGGGCGCGGGCGATCTTCACCAGTTGCGCCTTGATCGCCGGATCGCCCGGCTGTCCGGGAAATGGCTTGGTGGCTTCATAAATCTGCGCCACCCAGTCGAGCACCTCCCCGTAGTTGCCGACAAAGCCGAGCTCCTTGGTCAGCCCGCGGGCGGTGATCTGATGGAAGGAATCCCCCAGCGGTTTCAGAGGCTTGCCGTCCTTCTCGCTGCCCAGCCACGGGTCGAGGCCGACCGACTCGCGGAGGTAGCGCAGCGCCTGCGGCTCCGGCATCGCCTGCTGCGGCGCGACCACCGCCAGACCGCGGTTGGCCAGGTAGATGCCGTAGAGGTCGTTGATCATCGACTGGTTGGTGTACTGCCGCCGGTGCTCGCGGTGCCAGTCGCGGCAGGCGAGCAGCATGGCGGCAAAGCCGTCGCGGCGCTTCACCTGGCGGCCCGCGCCATCGTCGATCGTCTGGTCGAGCGAGGGCGCGAGTTCTTTCTCTAACAGCATGATCACCTGGCCCGCCGGACCGAGTCCGAACCAATCCGGATTGTAGGTCGACGGCTCCGCCTCGGCGAGTTTGGGATTGGCCACGTAGGCGCGATAAAGCGCATCGAGGCTGGTGCCGACCTTGCGGATCACCTCCGGTTTGCCGGCCGCCCGCGTCCACGGCGTGTGCCAGGCTTGAGCCAGGAACAAGGTCTGCATCTGGCTGCACGGGCGGTCCAGCTCGCGGAGCAGCCTTGCGATCTCGTCGTTCACCCGCTTCTTCAAGGCCTCCAGCACCTCCGGCCCTGGCGACGTGCGGACCGGCGCAGCCTCCGGGAAAACGCCCTGCTTCTCGCCGGCGGGCGGCGTGAAGCAGGGGTCGGTGTGGGTGTAAGCGCGGTAGATCCCGCGCGCCGGTTCGGTCATCGGCTTCTGATACTCGTCGAAATTCCGGCCGTAGCCCCAGATCGGCCCGGTCGCCCGGATTTCGCAGTCGATGCGCTCCTTCCCCTTCGTCAGTTCGACCGGCAGCGGGCAGGTGCGGTAGTGGAATCGTCCCGGATACGCCGGGGCATCGGTGCCGATCTCCAGCGCCTCGATGTCGCCCAGATGCCGGTAACCGATCTGCTTGCCGCCGACGTGAAGCGTCAGCTGGTTGCGGTTCACGTCACCGCCCCAGAGCCGGATCGTGAAGTAATTCTGCCGCTCCGGATCGACACGGACCACGAACTTCATCCCCCCTCCCTGCCAAGCCCTCTCCCCGCCCGGCAACAAGCGCCGCGCCGACTCGCCCAGACCTCCGGCAAGCTCTTCCGAACCCGTGGCGACAAGCCCATGACCGGCTTCCGAGTCCTCGTCGCCGAACACCAGGGTATCGACCACGTCCGCCGACGCGAGGACGGGGCAAAGCAGGAGAAGGCGGATCCGGCGGATCAGGGGAGAACTGGGCATTTCAGAAATGGGGCCTTGGGCGGGGGTGCCATGAAAGAACGCACCCGCCGCCGGAATCTCGCACCGCCATCCCGTTCCCGTTGACGCATGACGCGCTTTTCCCGGGAACGAGGTCCTGCCAGAAATCAGCGCCCCTTCGGAACCAGGCCGGAACGGAAAACGTTCTCGCCGGGATAGGGCATGCCGTCGGGCAGCGGGGTGTCGATGACCTCGATGCCCAGCAGCTTGAAGGCGTCATACAATACGGCACCGACATGCGCGAAGGCGACCGCGGCGTGGTGGTGGTAGTTGCCCAACAGAACGTGCCGGTAGAAGCGGTGGAAGCCCGGGATGTAGGCGGTGCCGGTGCAGCCGAAGGTCTTCGGGTCGAGGTCGAGGAAGTGGCCTTCGCAGATGTAGGCGCGCAGCTTGTCGCCGTGACCGTGGACCTGGACCACGGTGATCGGCGAGGCGGAGATCTGGCCCTCGATGGTGCCGCGGGTGATGTCGGGATCGGTGTCCGGTTCCATCAGCCGCTTCATGATGAGCTGGTACTTCATCTCCGGGTTCTTGAGCAGCTTGCTGGCGGTATTGCCGCAATGGAACATGCCGACCATGTCCTTGAGCGGGTAGTCCTTCAGCGACTCGTGGAGGTTGCCGGGGATCGAGTGGTTGATGTCGAGCACCGTCACCGTGTTGTCGCTGGCATACTGGGCGAGCAGCTCGGCGACCAGCGAGTAGGCGTCGTTCTCGCAGGCGATCGGAAAGCCCTTGTCGGCCATCCGGCCGTTGATGAAGCAGGGCACGTGCTTGAGCGAGAATTCCTGCTCCGACCAGCACTGCGACGCCGCGCCGGAGAGCTTCAGGCGCTCGCGGAAATTTCGAACCGCCTGCTCGTAGTCGGAGAGGCGGGACTTGAAATCGGGATCTTCCGGGATCGAGGGCATCTCCGCCTTTTGCTCCGCGGCGACGGCTTTGGATTCCTGGACGGCCTTGATTTCGTTCTGCAGGTCGAAGAGACCGAGCTCCTCGATCTCGACGCCGATGGACTGGATCGAGGCGAGGTTGTAGTTGCAGGTTTCGAAATCGCGCGGGCGCGGACCGAAGAGGCCAAGTGTGGCGTTGCGCGCGCCCTTCACGACCTTCACCATCTTGACGAAGTGCGCGATCTCCGCGGCCCCCTCTTCCGCGGAGACCACCGGCAGCTCCGGAATGTGCACGCGGTCTTGGACGCCGCGCTTGCGGATCGCCATCGCGGCGGAAAGCAGGCCGCACAACGCGTCGCCGCGCTTCTGGATCAGGTTGATGGCGCTTTCCTCGGCCGCGGCGATCAGCAGCACGGGGCCCGGGAAGGCTTTGACGAAGGCGGCGTCCTCGATCTCCGGAGAGAAGTTGCCGAGGAACAGCACGGCGGCATCGCAGCCGGCGGCGATGAGCTGCGCGGCGGCGTCGGCGGCATGGGCGCGCGTCTCGATGATCGCGCATTCCCCATCCGGCAGGGTCAGTTCGATCCCCGCGGCACGGGTGGCGGCCACCAGCCGTTCGGACCGCTCCGCCGCAAGCGGGCGTGGAAAACAATTCCGGGAGGCGGAGACAAATCCGAGGCGGATATCGGGCGAATACTGACCGAGAGGAAGATACATGATGGCTTTGGGAAAGAGGTCCGGCGCTTGCGGATGGCATCGTTGCCCCTCCTCCGTTGCCGGCGGCTGCAGGACCTCGTTGGACCGAACCTGCCCCAGCCCCGGAAGCGGAATCCAGACCGAATCCTGCCAGCATCCACCGCCCGTCCCGCCTGAAAAAGCGAAGGCCCCGATCCGGTGAGGATCAGGGCCTTCATGTTGGCTCCGGCGCTAGGGCTCGAACCTAGGACCTAGTGGTTAACAGCCACCCGCTCTACCGCTGAGCTACGCCGGATTTTTGGTCACCCCGTGGAGCGGGGCGGGCGGAAGATGAGATCCCGGCCGCGCGGCTGGCAAGGCAAAAATGGAGCACTTTCCGATGAACCTCACTCGCGCCCGTAACGCTCGCGGAACTGGCGCAGCAAATCGTCGATCCTGTCACCGCCGCCGGCAGCGGCTGCCTCGGGCTCGACCGGCGACTCGATGGCCGCGAATCCAGAAGGCTCCGGCTCGCCGGGCGTTGCTTCAATTGTCGAAGCCGGGGCGGCAGCGGCAGGCAGCGTCTCTGCGGAAAACGGGGACTCTTCGGGATGGATCGCGGTCTCCGTAAATTCCCCGGTCGTCACTGGCGGCGGAGTTTCCCCGAGGGCCTCAGTTTCCGCTTCTACTGGTGGTATCGCAACCGGAGTCTCGGATTCCGCGACGGGAGCGCCCGCCACTGCTCCGACGTGCGGCGGTGCCGGCTCCGCGACCACCGCTTCGACCCGAGGACCCGACGCCTCCTGCGCCACCGCGGGCGCCACCGCGGCCGGCATGACGCTCTCGTGCACGTCTTCAATTTCCGCCGCCCTTCGCAGCACCAGCCGGGCGTAGCGCTCGCCGGGCTGGAGCGAAAGCCGGCCGTGCAGCGCGGACCCGCGGCCGGGATTGCGGGTCTCGAGCAAGGATGCCATCGCCGCCTCGTCCAGCGGCTCGAGCCGGATCTCCAGCTCGCCGAGGCGGTCTTGGAGGCCGCCGCTCAAGGCAGGCTTGAAGGCGCTTTCCCAAATGTCGTCGTTCACCGAAACCACCAGGTCGACCCGCGGTGCCTCCTGCCGGATGGCGGAGATGAAGGTCGCGAAGCGGAGCGCCGCGCCGGGATCGGCGTGCATGCCTTCGAGATCGTCGGCGACGACCACCACCCGGCCGATCAGCGACAGCATCCCGAGCAGCGCCGCATAGCGGTCGGGCCCGGCTTCGGAAACCGCCGACTGGATGATCATCCCGGTGCGGCCCGGGTGCTCCGGCGTGGCAATGGCGAATCGGAACAGCGAAGCCAGCCAAAAGGACGACTCATTGAGCGAGGACCCCGTGCGCCGGCTGAGTTCCAGCGCCAGACGCGGCCCCAACACCTCGAAGTTCTCCTTCGTCCAGTGGGCGGTCACCGCTTGGGAATGATGGAAGTCGAAGGTCTCCACCGGCCGCTGCCGCAAGGCGGAAAGTGCGACCTCGCGGTCCTGGCAGGGCACCTCGCCGGAACTGACCAGCGGCTGGAGGGCCAGCGAGAACAAGCGGCGCGAAAGCAGGTCGAGCCCGGTCAGGCCGCCGCCGGCCGGCAGCGGGCGGGTCAGGCGCCGCAGCGCGGCCTCGATCGCACCGGCGGCATCGATCCGCGAGGCGTCGAGCGGACTGAGCGGAAGGAATTCGTGGGAAGTTCCCAGCCGTTGCTGGAGGTGGGCCAGCAGGTGGGACTTGCCGAAGCCGGCCCGCGGCGCTCGCAGCAGGATGCCACGGCCGGGGGCATCGACCGGCGAGACAAGGACCCTTTCGAGCCGGGCGGCGGCCGCAGCATTCACCCCGGGGGCGTGGGGGGCGCAGGCTTGGCCGAGGGAGTCAAAAAATGGCTGGATGGTGAGTTGTTCTACCATGGGGAGTCCGGATGGGCGGAGAATGAGAGGCCGCGCGTTCGGTCACAAGGAAAGAAAGGAGGCCCGGGCGCTGCCAGCACCGCGCGTGCCTGTCCGCGTCCTCCCCGTAAAAAGATCCGGGAAGCTCCGGCGAGCGGCAAAAATTCCCTTCGGATTTCCGATTGACACCTTTTGACCCGCTCAATAGCTTGCGCGCCCCTCGCCGCGAGCCGCCTTTCGCACGCCCCGGCCCGGGGACCTCCGTTCCATCTCATGAAAACGTTTTCTGCAAAGCCGAGCGACGTCGAGCGCAAGTGGCATGTGATCGATGCCAAGGACAAGATCCTCGGCCAAGTCGCCGTCGAAGCTGCCCGCCTCCTGCGTGGCAAGCACAAGGTCATCTTCACCCCGCACATCGACACCGGCGATTTCGTGGTGGTGATCAATGCCGACCAGGTCGCCCTTTCCGGCACCAAGGAGAACGACAAGATCTACACCCGCTTCACCGGCTACGTCGGTGGTAAGAAAGTGGAAACCCCGCGCCTCCTCCGCAAGCGCCGTCCGGTGCTGATGGTCGAGAACGCCGTCTGGGGCATGCTCCCGAAGAACCGTCTCGGCCGCGCCCAGTTCGGCAAGCTCAAGGTGTATGCCGGTGGTGAACACCCGCACGAAGCCCAGCAGCCGGCCGTCTACGAAATCGCCTGATCCGGCATCCCGAACTTCATTTTCCCATGAGCGAAGCCAAGAATCTCAGCGCCACCGGCCGCCGCAAGGACGCCGTCGCCCGCGTCCGCATGACCGAAGGCAGCGGACAGATCGTCATCAACGGCCGTTCCTTCGAGGAATACCTGCCGACGCTGCCCCTGCAGAACACCGTCCTGGCTCCGTTCCAGCACGCCAATCTCCTCAACAAGTTCGACGTGGTCGTCACCGCCAACGGCGGCGGCATCCACGGCCAGGCCGGCGCCATCCGCCTCGCGGTGGCCCGCGCGCTGACCATCTTCGAACCCGAGCTGCGCAAGGTGATCAAGCCGCACGGCTTGCTGCGCCGCGACCCGCGCATGAAGGAACGCAAGAAGCCCGGCCGCCCCGGCGCCCGCAAGCGCTTCCAGTTCTCCAAGCGCTAAGCTTCCCGGACTCTCTCAAAGCCGCACTCCGCAAGGGGTGCGGTTTTTTTCGTGGCGGAATGGGAGATGGGAGATGGGAGATGGGAGATGGGAGATGGGAGATGGGAGATGGGAGGGCGCGGTCAGAACATCGGTAACACTTCTGGGTCAGAACATGGGTAACACTCTTGCGGGTGAGGGTTACACTTCTTGGGCGGGTTGGACAGCTTTGGTCGGG
>JBIPNO010000119.1:0-7384 GCA_044372775.1 Haloferula sp. | reverse complement strand
TGGCGATCCAGCAACAGGCGAAGTCCCTCCTGCTGGAGGGCAAGACCATCATGAACTGGAACGACGCCGACACTTCGGTCTCCAAGCAGTTCACCATGCCCGTCGATCAGGTGCTTGAGGAATGCGGCCACGCGCTCCGGGTGCTGGATCCCGCCACCTACGGCCGCCCCAAGTCCGGCGCGGTTTCCTTCATCTCCGGCTACCTCGCAAAATGAACCGGCTCAAGCACGTCGCCCGTCTACTGTTGCCGCCGCTCCTCGTCCCCAAGGCCTGGGGATCTTCCTTCGAGTCGGCCAACTGGTCGCCCCGCCGCGGTTCGGTGCCGGGAGCGTCCCCCACCGACGCCCGCAACGAACTCACGCCGGGCGTTCGCAGCGAGCTGGTCCGTAAGTCGCGCTACCTCCACAAGAACAGCGGCTTCATGCGCGAGCTGGTCGCCAACATGGCGATCTACTCGACCGGCGACGGCATTCGCGTCCAGGCCCAGTCGCCCGACCCGGCATGGAATCGCAACGCCGAAGCCTACTTCGCGCTGTGGTCCGCCCGCTGCGAGGTGACGCGCCGCTTCTCGTTCGAGGAATGCCAGGCGCTCGTCTGCCGCGGCATGGACATCGACGGCGAGTACTTCGTCCACAAGACCCGCGATGCGACCGGCGAACCGCGCATCCAGTTGATCGAGAGCCACCGGATCGGCGACCGCTTCGGTTCCAAGGAAAGCGTCGACGGCGTGGGCCTCGATCCCTGGGGCGCGCCGATCTTCTACCGCACGCTGGAGGACGACAACACCCACCGCGACCTCCCCGCAGCAGCGATGCTCCACATCCACGAGCCGGAATGGGCGGGCGGAGTCCGCTCGCATCCGACGATCCAGCATTCGATCAACCACGTCCTCGATGAGATGGAACTCCTCGCGCTGGAGAAGCACGCCGTGAAGGACAACGCCGACGTGTCGCGCATTCTCAAGACCGCACGAGGCGAGATCGACGACAACGGCGACTTCGTGGTCGGGGGCGAGGCAGCGGCCGGCGAAGCCAGTGATCCGGTGACCCTCCAGCGGATCGTCGGGGGCAAGCTGGTCGCCCTCAAACCCGACGAATCGCTCGAGAGCTTCCAGAGCAACCGCCCCTCCCCCACGTTCACCGGCTTCCTCGAACACCTGCGGCGGGATTCCGCGCTCGGGGTGATCCCCTTCGAGTTCGCGGCGGATTCCAGCAAGATCGGCGGTGCCGGAGTCAGGCTTATCGTCGCCAAGGCCGACCGCAGGTTCTCGTTCCGCCAGATGATCCTCGAAAGCCGCCTGATCAAACCGGTCTGGGCCTACGTCGTCGGCGACGCGATTGCCCGCGGCCTGCTGCCCCCGGTGGAAGGATGGTGGAAGATCTGCACCGTTCCGCCAAAGCGCGTGACCGTGGACGCGGGCCGGGAAGCCCAGCAGAACCGCGCCGACGTGGAAATGGGCCTCAAGACGCTGTCGGATCACTTCAACGAACAAGGCGCGGACTTCGGCGAGGAAATCGAACGCCGCGCCGCCGATGCTAGGCTCATCCTCGATACCGCAGCCAGGCATGGACTGCCGGTGGAAATGCTGTGGAAGACCTCGGGGACTTCCGTTCAGCCCCTCCTCCAGGGGGACCGACCATTGGCGAGGTGAGCTTGCAGTGCGATCGGGCAACAGCTATGAGTCGCAAGAGAATGGATTTAGGCAAACACAGCGATTTCCACGAGCAGTCCCAAGCCGCCAAGAACCTGGTGTTCGACTGCGCCCGCGCCTGCATCCCCGCCAACTGGATGTTCGCCCAATTGGAACTCAAGGTCACGGGACACCCCGGCTTCGGTCCACTCGCGATCCATCACCGGCTGACAAATCCGTCGACCGGCGAAGAAGCCGATGATTTCACCCGCGAGCTCTTCGACAGCTCCAGCAAGTTGCACTCGATCTTCAGCGACCATGGTCAGCGTTGGATAGGTTGCGTGATTTCAATGGAGTTGGACGGAACCGGCCAAATCATCAGAAGCAAGACATCCTACGAATACCCGTAGCGGGAGCGCCTCGTTGACACCACCGACCGGGCGTGAACCCGGTCCTCCTTCATCGCGAATGGCTCATCCAGCCTGACGCCCTGCATTCCATGGCCGCCTCCCTCCGGGGAATTGCGGCTCCTTTCACGGCCCAGCCACCGGCCGAGCCGCCCCACCCTCTCCTCAGCATCGAGGACGGCATCGGCGTGGTGGCCATCGACGGGCCAATCCTCCGCAAGCCAGACCTATTCGCCCGGGTGCTGATGGGAGCCACCAGCTCCGAGGACATCGGCGACGCGCTCCGCCAGGCCGGCGAGCGACCAGACATCAAGGCGGTCTTCCTCGACATCGATTCGCCCGGCGGGACCGTGGCCGGCACCCCGGAGCTGGCGGCAGCCGTGGCATCGCTCAACTCCCGCAAGCCGGTCTACGCGTTCTCCTCCGGCCTGATGTGCTCGGCCGCCTACTGGGTCGCCAGCCAGGCCCGCGCCATCTACGCCACGCCCTCCGCCCAGGTCGGCTCGATCGGTGTGGTCCAGGCGGTCGTCGACCACTCCGCCGCCATCGAAAAGGCCGGCATCAAAGTAGAGGTCTTCTCCGTCGGGAAATACAAAGCGATGGGGGCTCCCGGCACGCCGCTCACCGACGAGCAGCGCGAACTCATTTCCTCAAACCTCGCGGAGATCGCAGGCGAGTTCCATACCGCGGTGCTCGCGAAAGGCCGCGCCATCCCGGCCGAGGCGATGGAAGGCCAGACCTTCAGCGGTCGGCAGGCCCAGCGCCAAAACCTCGCAGGCATGGTCACCGATCGCGCCGAAGCGATGCGCCGCCTGCGGGTCTACCACTCCGCATCGGTTGACACCGGATCACGGGCGATGAACACCACCATCGAAGACGAACTAGCCAAAGCCCGGGCCGACCTCCTCGCCCTCCAACGCGACCACCAGGCACAGGCCGAACTCCTCACCGAGGAAACCACCGCCACCACCTCACTGCGCGGCGAAGTGGAACTGCTCGCCGCCGAAATCGAATCACTGCGGGCGGAACGCGACGACGCCAAAACCGCGAGCGCCGGTCTGCTCACCGAGCGCGACCACGCCGCCGCGGAAGCCACCACCCTGCGGACCCGCGTCACCGAACTCCAGGCGTCCCAGGCCGACTTCGACAAGCGCCTCCAGTTGGAAGTTGCCCGCGTCGTCGCGTCCACCGGCACCACCATGCCCGCCCGCGTCACCCCTGCCGGCGACGCCCCGCAAGCGGCCGAACTCCACGCGCAGTTCGCCGCCATCACCGACCCGGCCGCCCAGACCTCCTTCTGGCGCAAGCTCACGCCCGAACAGCAAGCCCTCATCCTCAACCACCAAGCCTGATCACCCGCCATGCCCAACACCCTCACCAACGTCAAAGACATCAAGGTCGCCCAACGGGCGCTCATGCCCTTCATGTCGAACTTCCTGCCGGTCACGGCGTTTTCCACCGACTTCAGCCCGCTGCCCGCCGAGAAGCTCGATACCGTGCGCGTCCCGCTGGTCGGCGCGCCGACCGGGTCCAGCGACTTCACCGGTGACTACGCCGCGAATGCCGATTCCACCGTCACGGTGGTGCCGGTCACCCTCAGCCGCCACAAATACAAGACCGTCCACGTCACGGCCAGGGAATCGACCGAGACCGCCCTCGGCGTGCTGGAAACCTTGGTGGAAGCCGCGGCCCAGCAGCTCGCCCAAGACGTGCTGGTCGACATCCTCGGCTGCATCACCGCCGCCAACTTCGGCACTCCCGGCATCCCCGCGCTCGCCGCCACCTCCTTCGACTACAAGAAGGTGCTCAACCTGCGCGAAGCCTGCGGCAACGCCAAGATGCCGCCCAACCCGCGCTCGCTGGTCCTCGACTCCGGCTACTACACCAACATGCTCGCCGACGACGTGGTGGCCAAGAGCTTCAACCTGAACCTCAACGCCCCGGCCATCACCGAAGGCATGGTCAAGCGGCTCGCCGGATTCAACCTCCACGAGACGACCCTCATCCCGTCGGATCATGCCGAAAAGCTCGTCGGCTTTGCGGCTCACTCCAGCGCCGTCGCGGTGGCCATGCGCTACCTCCAGCCGGTCGCCGACTACCAGCAGGCCGGTGCCGTCACCGACCCGCAGACCGGCATGACCTTCGGTTACCTGCGCTTCACCGACACCCGCGCCAACAAGGTCTTCGTCACCCTCGAATGCCTCTACGGGTTCAGCGTGGCCAAGACCGACGGCCTCAAGCGCATCGTCAAACCCTGAGCCCTCGACGCCTGACACCATCACCCCATGACACCCTTCAGCTTCACCGGCAATGCCGGCACCACCCTCAGCCACCTCGTCGTCCCCGCCGGCGGGCGCGACCGCGTCCGGATCCAGTATGCCAGCGCGACCTCGGACAAGGCCGCCTCGCTGCTGCTCTTCCGCTCGCAGTCGCGGGTCACTACCGTGACAGCCAACAGCGCGGCCAACCAGACCGTCATCAACGCGCCGCCCTACATCGGTGCCGCGGCCAACGACGTGGTGGTGCTGTTCTCCAACGCCACCGGCACCGGCGTGCGCGGCGTCGTCGCCTCGGTCGATGCCGGAGCGGGCACGATCACGCTCAACGCCAACCTCGGCCTCGCGCTGGCAGCGGGCGACACGGTTTCGCTCATGGTCTCCCGCGGCCAGGTGCCGGTCGGCGCCACCACCAAGGAAGTCAACGCCCCCACCGTCTTCGCCGTGAACGAGGGACCCGCCCTCATCGAACTCGACGGCACCGCCGCCTGCCGCATCAACCTGGTGGCCGGCGAGTATTCCTGACGGTCCCAGCGAGTTCGGACGGAGTTCGAGAACACCCTCTCCCGGGCAACTGGGAGGGGGCTTTTTACTTGGCTCCAGCCCGGAAGCTCCGACCACGCGCGGGTTTGAGCCTTGACCTCGAACCGGACGACTGGGATGAGAGACCCAATGAACCGAAAGTCACCACGCGGCTCGGCAGCCCTGACACGCCTGAAGGTCGTCGCATCGCTCCTTTTCCTAACAGGCACGCTTCTGGCGGCGGATCCGGTCGTATCGAACGTCCAAGGGCTGCAACGGCCGGGCACGAAGCTGGTGGACATCACCTACGACGTGACGGCGGACACGCCGACGGTCGGCGTCACGCTGCGGATTTCCAGCGATGGCGGCACGACCTTCAGCGTCCCCGCCACGACTCTGACTGGAGCGGTGGGTGCGAATGTGCCGGTCGGCACGGGCAAGGTGATCACCTGGAATGCGGGAACCGACTGGCTTGGAAATTACAGCACCGCGATGCGCTTCGAGGTCACAGCCGATGACCGGGTTCCGACGTTTGAGCTCGGGATGATGCTGGTTCCGGCAGGGAAATTCCAGATGGGCGACAGCTTAGACGGCACAATCGAAGCACCGTCAATTGAGGTGAATGTGAGTGCGTTCTACATAGCCCAACATGAAGTAACCAATGCGTTGTGGGAAGAAGTGAGAAGCTGGGGTCTGCTGAACGGTTACACAGATTTAGTCCCAGGTAGAGGCCGCTCCGTTGATGGTACTGATTGGGGTGATCACCCCGTTCAAGATATTGATTGGGGAGTCGCGGTAAAGTGGTGTAACGCCCGCAGCGAGAAGGAAGGTCGGAGGCCATCCTACAGATTTATATCGGTAACGGGCGACGTCTACAGAAATTCCCACCCCCACGGCATTGTCTGTGACTGGAGCGCCGATGGATACCGTTTACCTACAGAGGCAGAGTGGGAAAAGGCGGCACGAGGCGGCATCATGGGAGCACGTTTCCCGTGGGGCGGGAACACTATCAACCACGATAACGCGAACTATTTAGCATACGGCAACACTTACGATACGAGCGGCTACACGATCCCAACTTATCATCCAACTTACGATGATGGTCGCGAATATTACCCAGGAATACTAACATCACCCGTGGGGAGTTTTGCAGCGAATAACTACGGACTATATGACATGGCCGGCAACTCACGGGAGTGGTGCTGGGACATGGTGGATGGGGGGCCTCAGAACTGGGCGACCTCTTATGTGGACGGGGCGACAGACCCGCGAGGGCCTGTGCATGTTCCAGACAATGGGGGCCGTCGCAGGAGGGGGGGGGGCTGGGCCGACGGAGCGCAAGCATGCAGGGTCTACGACCGCTCGGACGTGGGGTCCGTGTCTACTGGAGGAGAATCTACTGGAGTCCGCTTAGCCCAAAGCTCAGATGTTAATGGGGCGGTCGACGAAGCAATCAGTGGCGACATTCAGGTCGATGCAATGTCATTCTATCTGAAAAAACCCCTCTCCACGAGTCCTAACGGAACGATTCTTAACTCTAACCGCCCCAGCTATCTCCCTGGATCCACCGCCACCCTCACCGCCACGCCCAACCCAGGCTACCGCTTCACCGGATGGACCGGCGACGCCTCGGGCACGGACAACCCGCTGACCATCACGATGGACGCCGACAAGACCGTCGGAGCTACCTTCGAGAAGGACCTGTCCGACAGCGATAGCGACGGTCTCACCGCCTATGACGAGCTGGTTACTTACGGTAGCAACCCAGCACTGGCCGACACCGATGGCGACGGCCTGAGCGACGGCTACGAACTGGGCGTAGGCCGATTCTCGATCGTCGCCGGCTCCTTCACCTGGCAGCAGGCGCGCACCGATGCCCGCAGCAAGGGTGGCGATCTCGCCAGCTTCCCGACAGAAGACCGCTGGAACCGCGCGATGCAGAACCTTGCGGCGAATCCCTTCGAGGAGTTCACCGGCCTGTGGATCGGAGCCAGCGATGCCGCGGTGGATGGCACCTGGACCTGGGTCAATGGCGAGACCTTCAGCTTCGCCCCGTGGGGCACCGGCCGCCCGAGTTCGACGACCGGCAACAGCCTCGACTTCGCCGAGGTCAGCGGCGGCGGCGGGGCGGAGATCGGCAAGTGGTATGACCGATCTTCCACCACCATCCGCGACGGCTATCTGCTGGAAATGGGCTACGCGACCAGCCCGACCGTGGCGGATGCCGACGGCGACGGCTTGAACGACGGTCAGGAGCAGACCGCAGGCACCAGCCCCACCAACGCCGACACCGACGGAGACGGCATCAACGACGGCCAAGAGATCAATCTGACCGGCACCAATCCCAAGCTGGCCGACACGAACGGCGACGGCACCAATGATGCCGCCTCCGACCCCGACGGCGACGGACTGAGCAATCTCGCGGAAATCGCTCAGCACGGAACCGACCCGCTCAAGTCCGACACCGACGGCGACGGGCTTTCGGACCGCGCGGAACTCAGCTACCCGGGTAGCTACTTCACCCTGGTCGAGGGTTCCTTCACCCACGC
>JBIPNO010000072.1:0-26291 GCA_044372775.1 Haloferula sp. | reverse complement strand
ACAACCCGGACCCGCACCCGCTTCCCCGACCGGTGTCAAACGGCATCCCGCCACACCCCGGAAAACCACCCGTCCTGCGGGTAATTTTAATTGTCGTCAGGGGGTAGTTTTAATCGTCGTCGCACAATATCGGCCAAGCCGGCCCGAAACTCAGCCTTGGCGGCGGGACCGCGAATGTCGCCAGCTACAATGTGACCAACCTCGGCAACGCGCGGACCGTCCTCAATGCCCAAATCCCGGCCAGCACCGTCACGGATGCCGCCTGGCAAACGGTCACGCCCGGTCCGGTCGACCTCGGAGACGGCCACGATTTCTACGCCTGGCGCATCGGCGTGATGGGCCACAGCCCGGGCGATGCCTTCGCCTTCGACATGGTCCGCGTCGGCGACGAGCAGACCACCTACCAGCAATGGATCGACGGCTTCGGCCTGCCCGCAGGCTCCCGGAGCTTCAGCGACGACCCCGATCAGGATGGCCTCGCCAACGGCCTCGAGGCATGGTTCGGCACCCACCCGGGCGAATCGAACGGCGGACTTGAGTTCGTCGCCACCGATAGCACGGTAGCTAGCTTCCGCCATCCGCAAAACCCCGCTCCGCCGGCCGATGTCGACGGCAGCTACCGATGGTCCACCAATCTCATCGACTGGTATGCCGGCGACGGCGAAGACGGACCGCAGGACGGACCGTTCCTCACCATCCAATCCACCACGCTGTCTGACATCACCACCGTCACCCTGACTTCCGAAGCCCCCCTGGGCCGCGCCTTCCTGCGCGCCACCGCCTCGCTTGCCGCCGCTCCCTGACCCCCGCCGCTTGAAGATCTCCAGACGCCACCCACCCACTCCGATGCGCCTCCATCGCCTGCCGATCAATCACCTCCACCTGCCGGCCGCCGCCTTGCTCGCGGCGCTCTCGTCCGCCCACGCGGCTCCCATCACCTGGGGCACGCCGCTACCCGTGGGCACCGGTGCCGGGAACTCCAGCGACGTCTCGACCGCTGGCACGCTGGTGGAAGCTTACAACGCCGCCATCACTTCCTACACCGGCGGCAACAAGACGGTCAATGGAGTGACCTTCGTGGTCACCACCAACCTGCTGCCGTTGAACGCGACCTCGGAGAACGACTTCTCCATCGCCACCAATGGCGGCGATGCCAACTACGACGCCATCCTCAGCACGGCCGACTACGGCGGCGGGGATTCGACGACCATCGTCATCGGCGATGGCGACGGCAACAGCTCGGTGAACGGCGCGGGCCTCTTGGAGATTGGAAAAAACTACCAGATCCAGGTCTGGTTCGTGGATGACCGGACCACTTTCAACGCCCGCACCATGGGCTTCGCCTCCAGCAGCACGGCGGCGAAGGTCAATCTGAACGACCAGCACGTCATCGGCACCTTCACGGCCGATGCCACCACTCAGACGCTGTTCCTCGACACCGTCTCCTCGGCCGCGGGCGACGCCTTTGGCAATGCCCACCTCACCGCCTACCAGATCCGCAAGCTTGCGGCACCGTCGCCACCGGCGGTGACGATCTTCGGCAGCGGCACCACTTCGGAGAAATCCAATACGGTGCACCTTTCATTCTCCGGCGACGTGTCCGGGCTCGACGCCTCCGATTTCACGGTCGTCAACGGCACGGTCTCCAACGTGAGCCCCGCCGGCCGCAGCCGCTCGCAAACCGGCAACAGCTACCAGCCGAGCCGCCGGCATTACTCCGCACTCGTCACCGCCAACGCGCCCGGGACCGTGCAGGTCAGCGTGAAGGCAGGGGCCGTGACCAGCCTCGATGGCAACAGCATCCCGAACCCCGCGTCGAACCTCTTTTCGTTTCAGTGCCAGGGCGATTTCAATCAGCCATGGATCATCGACGGTGCGGCCGACTGGACCCAGGCCACCGGCATCGCGGCCAACCTCCAGATCTCCGGCGGCTTCGCCCGCCCCACCGCCGCTTCGTCGACCTTTTCCAGTGTGGCGAGAAGCTTTCCCGTCAAAAGGAAAGCAAGCTCGGTGACCTTCAAGCAGTCCCCGGTCTGGGACAACTGGATCCCCCTCGGCTACAACATCCGGAGCTCGATCGGCACCGACGCCCCGGTGCTCATTCCCGCCGGCCCGGACAACTACTACATCCTGGCGGTGAAGGAAAGCATCTATCAGGCATGGCACAGCACCGACATGGTCAACTGGACGCTGAAGGGCCCCGTCGTCTCCGGCGCGATGGGCCGCTGGGTGACCTCGGCGGAATACAAGGACGGCCTCTTCTACATCTACTCGGATCACTTCAACGACCACACGTCCCAGGTTTTCATCGATGACGACCTGGGCGACGGCGTGCCCGCCATCCACCAGGGCGCCGCCCTCACCCGCAGTGGCAGCGGGTCCGATCTCGCCGTGTTCCGCGACAATGCCGACGGCATGTTCCACCTCATCTACGAGGACTGGAGCCCGATCAGGGCACGCGACCACGCCTGGGACTCGCCGCTCGCCGGCCACACCAGCAGCCCCGACGGCATCAACGGTTTCTTCGCCGACGAGCACCCGGCACCGGTGGATCACCGCACCAACCCGACCGGCACTTTCGGCAGCTACGATCACCCCCACGTTTCCTTCGATCCGACCTACGAAATCCACACTCCCGAGCAAGATGCCTATGGCGACTGGACGGCGATCAAGGTGGGCGAGCAGTATTATCTCTTCGGCGACTACGAGCCCGTCGGCCAAACCATCCGCCTCGCCCGCTTCACCGGGAAGTCGATCTACAGCGAGTTTGAATTCGCAGGCGCCACCGACACCGGCGGGCACCCCGATCCCACCGTCGGCTTCGCCGAGGGCAGGTTCTATCTCATCACCCAGGTCAATAGCTTCCAAAGCCCCGGCCCCTGGGTCGATGGCGTGGAAGCCCGCGCCGGGGTGGATGTGGACGGGAACGGAACCATCGACACCTGGACGGGCTGGCAAACGGTCCGCGAACAATACAGCCACACGCCGGGCTTCATCCGCGTGGTCACCCTCACCCCGGCCCGCCTCGATCTTTCCGGCCTGCCCGGGGGCTACGGCTTCCAGTTCGAGTTCCGGGTGGATGACACCGTCGTCGCCAATGTCTCCCCGATCATGGACCGGGTGGAAATGTCCTTTGCCCCCAGCAACTTCGAACAGTGGTCGAACGGCAGCGGCGCGGCCGTGGAAGCGAACGGGGACCACAACCGCAATGGCATCCCCAACCTCGTCGAGTTCGCCCTCGGCGGTTCAACCGTGCCGCAAAGGCAGCCCGACGGCACCCTGACCCTGATCGTCAAGCAGACAGCCCTGGCCGACGGCTACACCACCGGACTCCGCTTCAGCCGCGACTTGAAGACCTGGACCACCGCGAGTTCCGAAACCACGGACGTGAAGCTGCTGAGCACGACGACCCTTGGAAACGGGGACCGGGAGTTGGTCTTCGACATTCCATCGGGACCCGGCCGGCTGTTCTGGCAGATCGCGGTTTTCTGACTGGCCACCCGAAATGCTCCCCTGTGGCCCGGGCAGGGAGGTCAGCACCGCCAAGGAGCGGAAAGGGGGACAGGCTTGGTGGAAACCGACCCAAAAAACGCCCCCATGGATTTTTTTTGTTAAGAGGCCGGGACTTGCCCCCCAGCTGTTCTTTCCGCGAATCCAACGGAGGCGTCGCTGCCCGACCTGCCACAGCAGTCGCTACCCCACAGGCTTCACTCTTAGCTCTCGCAAGGCATGCAAGCTCCCTGCGGCATCCTCGCGGATCTTCCGCGCCCCGTCCTTGCGCTTCGCCCCGAAGTGGCTCCGGCAGCCCTTGAACACTCCTTCCACGAAGCCCTTGCTCCCGATCGCCACCCCATCGCTGAACCACCGCACCCGGCAAAGCAGCAAGTCCGCCCGCGACAGCTTCCCGCCGCTCTTCAGCACCGCCTCCACCCGCTCCCTCGAAAAGCCCTTTCTCTTCGGAGGCAGCGCCTTCGAAGGGAGCGCTGACTTTAGTCGGCCCGTAGCTTCCAAGGCGCTCCGCTGATCTCTCTCGGCCGCTACAGATCCTAACAGCGTCTCCGCCCCAGCCTCCAACCCCTCCCCGAACAACCAGCACCGGTACGCCTCCCCCGGCGTCAGTTGTCCCCGCCTTTCCTCCCACGAATCCATCGGCGCCTCCATCACCCGGCACAGCCCCCGCCGCGCCCGCTTGCTCCCTCCGACCGCTTCGCCGTAGCCCGTCCACCGGTAGTCCTTCGGATCCTCCACCAGCCCCGCGCGCACCGGGTTCAGATCGATGTAGAGCGCCATCGTCCGCAGCGCCTCGCCGTCCTCCACCAGCACGCTCTTGAAACGGTCCATCCACAAGGTCCCGCGGCGCTCGTGGTGCTTGTTGAACCAGCGGGAGAACCGCTCTTTCAGTTCCTTCACGAAGCAGGACAGGTCGCAGAAGCGCTTGCGGAAAGTCTCCAGCATGAGCTGCACCTCCTCTTCCCGCCCCGCCTCGCGAACCCGGGCGATCTCCTGCCGCAGCGAGGCGAGGTAGGACTTCGAATACAGCAGCGACAGGTGCTCCAGCAACCTTTCCTCCCCACCCTCGCCCTCGAAGCGCCTCAAAAACTTCGCCCGCTCCGGGACTTTTACAAGGATGTGGAAGTGATTGCCCATCAACGCATAGGTCAGCACTTCCACTCCCGAGAACTTCGCCAGCCGCCACATCAGCCTGCGGAACGCCTCTTTCTCGACCTCCCCGAACAGCATTTCCCCGCCCGCCGTGCGGCTCATCACATGATAGGCCTGCCCACCGGAGTTCTCCCCACCGAACTGCCCCAAAATCCGCCGCCGCCCACGCTTCATCTTGCGCCCGAGGCTCTCCATCCGCCCCGGCGTCGGCGAGGTCGGCAGGGTGATCCGGTCGAGAGGGTCAAGCACAGGCAAGTCGCTGGTTTTCATCGGAAAGAGAGCTTGGACGGCGTGAGAATGGCAGAAGGTTCCCTGGCTGTCAAGCTACAGCGTGCCTGGCATCTCTTTTAGCTACAGCGTGCCTGGCATCTCTTTTCGAGACTGCCTGGCGATCCTCTGAATGACCACTTGAGTATCCCCATCGCCAGGTAATCCCCGACGGTCACGGCTTCAGTTCGATCCAATAGGCTTCCTTCAGGACATCAGGGGCTCCCTCCCAAACTTTAGCCGGACCATGATCCGGCGTCAGGGTCGTCAGCTTGACGCGTTGGATTCCTTCGGCATTTCTGAACTCTCCCGGGTTGACTTCGATTCGGATCTCCAGGGCACCGGAATTGAGCAACCGGAAGTCGTTATCGATCACCCTGATTCCGGATTCCGCGAACTCAGGACCAGCGATTCGGGAAAGCTCCCGGTGAAGATCCTCCCTGAACTCCGCTGATGCTGCCTTGTTCGGGCGGAAGATCAATAACCGCGCCGCGGCATCTCCGGAATCGGATTCCTCCAAGCTTCCCGCGATCATTTCGACGACTTTCGTCCGAACTTCGCGAAGTGCCGTTGAGATCTCCAGTGACTGCTGATCGGAAAGCTTGTAGTGGACCTTTGCCTCCGTGTTGACACCCGTCGCCGACAAGGGACTTCTGATCATCTCGTCTTCAACGTACCGCTCAACCGAGCGGCCGCTACCAAGTGAAGTCCTTGCGCTTGCCTTGCCTTCCTCGCGGTTGGCCTCCGAATGAACTGACGCGCTGCCGGGATCCGCCGCGTTCTTGTAATCGGCGGATCTGCGCCCCGGAGAAAGATAAAGCAATCCTACAAACGCACCGACAGCGCACACGACGGCTACCGCGAGATTGCGATTGTTTCGGCTGACTTTCCCCATGAAAGGATCATGCCCCGGCCCACCCTAGCCGTCAATTCCACGACAGGATCGGATCAATACTCCCTCTTCAGCAGATACTCCGCGATCTCCCGCAGGCGCTGGGCCTTCTTGCCAAAGGGCAGCAGCGCATCCATCGCTTCCTTGGTCAGTTTCGCGGCTTCCTTGCGGGACTTTTCGAGGCCGAGAATGGCGGGGTAGGTCGCCTTTTCCACCGCGAGGTCCTTTCCGGCGGTCTTGCCGAGGACTTCGGTGGAAGCGGTGACGTCCAGAATGTCGTCGATCACCTGGAACGCGAGACCCAGCGCGCGGCCGAAGACGCTGAGCGCTTCGAGCTGCTTGTCGGTGGCGTTCGCCGTCATCGCGCCGAGGCGGATGGAAGTCGCCAGCAACGCCGCGGTCTTCGACTCGTGGATCTTCACCAGCTGCGCCTTGGTCAGCTTCCTGCCCTCGCCCTCGAGGTCCATCACCTGGCCGCCGATCAGCTTGGTCGAGCCGCCTGTTAGGGCGAGCTCGGCGACGTAGCTGGCGGTCGGGTAGCGCCGGGCCGGCGAGGTTTGGGCGAGGATGAGGAAGGCCTCCGTGAGAAGGGCGTCACCGGTGAGGACCGCCATGCCTTCGCCATAGACCTTGTGGCAGGTCGGGCGGCCGCGGCGCAGGTCGTCGTCGTCCATGCAGGGCAGGTCGTCGTGGACCAGCGAGTAGGTGTGCAGGATCTCCACCGCGCAGGCCGGCGGCATCGCGCTCTCCAGGTCACCGCCGCAGGCCTCCGCCGCCGCCAGGCAGAGGATCGGCCGCAGCCGCTTGCCGCCGGCGAAGAGGCTGTAGCGCATCGCCGCGTGGATCGTGGCCGGCTTCTCCTTGGCCTTCGGCAGGAAGGCATCGAGCGCGGCGTCAACTTCCGCAGCGCGGGTGGCGAGGTATTCCTTCAGATCCATGGATGGCAGATGGTGGATGGTAGATCGCGGATGGAAAGGCAGGGATTCAAAATCTGCCATCTACCATCGGCCATCCACCATCTCTCTTCAGAGCAATTCCGCGATCTGCACCGCGTTGAGCGCGGCACCCTTGCGGACCTGGTCGCCGACGACCCAGAGGTCGAGGGCGTTCTCGAGGACCAGGTTCTTGCGGATGCGGCCGACCAGGCAGTCGTCTTTGCCGGTGGTGTCGAGCGGGACTGGGAAGACCTTGTTCGCCGGATCGTCGACGACCTGGATCCCCTGCTTGCCCGCGAACGCGGCGCGGGCGCTTTCGACGTCGACCGGCTTTTCGAAAACCGCGGTGATCGACACCGAGTGCGAGCGGTAAACCGGCACCCGGACGCAGGTGCAGGAGACCTTCAAGCCGGCGTGACCGAGGATCTTGCGGCCCTCGTGGAGCATCTTCATCTCCTCCTTGGTGTAGCCGTTGTCAGTGAAGGCATCGACCTGCGGGATGACGTTGAAGGCGATCTGGCGCGGGTAGATCTTCGGCGTGAAAGGCAAGCCGTTGGCGATCGCCTTGACCTGCTCTTCCAGCTCGACGATCCCCTGCGCGCCGGAGCCGGACACCGCCTGGTAGGAGGAAGCGATGATCGACTTCAGGCCGAATTTCTCGTGCAGCGGTGCCAACGCCATCAGCGAGATGATGGTGGTGCAGTTCGGGTTGGCGATGATGCCCTTCGGATGATCCTTCGCGGCACCCGGGTTGATCTCGGGGACCACCAGCGGCACGCCCTCGTCCATCCGGAAGGCGGAGGAATTGTCGATCACCACGGCACCGGCGGCCGCCGCGGAGGGGCCGAACTCCAGGGAAATCCCGCCGCCCGCGGAAAACAGGGCGATGTCGACCCCGGCAAAGCTGTCGTGGGTGAGTTCCTGCACCACGATGTCCTCGCCGCGGAACGGGATCCGTTTCCCGGCCGAGCGGGCGGAGGCCAGCAAGGTCAGCTTGCCGACGGGAAAATTCCGCTGTTCGAGGCAAAGGAGCATTTCCTCTCCCACCGCGCCGGTGGCCCCGACGATTGCTACGTGCTTGGCTTCGCTCATGATTTGGAGGGCGGGACTTTAGGGACGGAGCCCGGTCTGGCAATCGAATCGTGCGCCCGCGGTCCGCCCCGCGCGGCGAAATCCGGGCCGTGCCGGGGATCAGGATTGCACTGGGAGTTTCTCCCATGCAGCTTCCGCGTCACTACAACGCAGGAATCGTCCCCTTTCATCCGACGCCGATGTCCACCGGTCGCAAGCAGGCCTTTTCGATCCAAGCGCTCCAGTTGCTGGATGCCGCCTTGGTCTGGACCGGATTCTGGCTGGCATCGGTGGCACGGGATCCCTTCCGCGACCTGTTGAACCTCGAGGCCATGGCCGGCCCGATGCTTTCCCAGATGAACTGGGTGCTCTACATCGCGGTGCCCTTTACCCCACTGATCCTCGAGCACTTCGGCTTCTACGAGCACATCCGCCGGAAGTCGCGGAAGACCGCCGTGGGCCAGATCGCGAAGTCCCTCGCCGCCATCGGGCTGGTCCTCGGGCTGATGGCCGTGTTCGCCCGCCTGCCGGAAGCCAGCCGCCTGATCCTCGGCCTCGGCGCGCCCTTCGTGGCAGGCCTGCTTCTGCTGCGTGACCGCTTCACCCGCAGACGCTTGATTTCCCGCGAGCGGAACGAGGGAAATCGCGAGCGGGTGCTGCTCGCGGGATCGGGCGACGAGCTGTCCGAGCTTTACCACGAACTCGACCCCGAGGTGACCAGCGGCTGGCACATCGTCGAGCGCTTCGACCTGACCGAACGCCCGGTCGAGGAACTCTACGAGATCCTGAAAACCCATCCGGTGGAGCGCGTGATCTTCGCGACCCGCGGCACCGAATTCGACCGCGTGGCCCAGGCGGTCGAAGCCTGCGAGTTGCAGGGCGTGGAAGCCTGGATCGCCGCGTCCTTCATCCGCACCCAGATCGCGCGGCCGGTCTTCGACTCCATCGGCAGCAAGCCCATGCTGGTCCTGCGCTCAACCCCCGAGCTGAGCTGGGAACTCCTGACCAAAGGCGTGCTCGACCGCTGCGGCGCGCTGCTGATGATCCTGCTGAGTTCGCCGCTGTGGGCCATCGCGGCGGTCGGCATCCGCCTCACCAGCCCCGGCGCCCCCGTCCTTTTCTCCCAGAAGCGCGCCGGCCACTACGGCAAGCCGTTCCGGATGTGGAAGTTCCGCACGATGATCCCGGATGCCGAAGCGCTGCTGGAATCCACCAAGCGGGACCACGGCAACCAGATGGACGGCCCCGTCTTCAAGCTCGACCGCGACCCGCGGATCTTCCCTTTCGGCGCGCTCCTGCGGAAATTCAGCATCGACGAGCTGCCGCAGTTGCTGAACGTGCTGACAGGCGACATGAGCCTGGTCGGTCCCCGGCCGCTGCCGCTCTACGAGGTGGCCGCCATTTCCGAACTCGCCCACCGCCGCCGCCTCAGCGTGAAGCCCGGCATCACCTGCGAATGGCAGGCCGGCGGCAGGAACCGGATCACCAGCTTCGAGCAGTGGGTCGAAATGGACCTGCGCTACATCGACAACTGGTCGCTGTGGCTCGACTTCAAGATCCTCCTCAAGACGATCCCCGCCGTGTTCTCCGGTCGCGGGGCGCGGTAAACACTGCTTTTCTCGCAGGATCGGGAATTCGCCTTGAGGAACACGGCAGGTCCGGCGGACGATGCGTCCGCCCCGCCGCCTCATCCTTCTTTCATGAAAATCTTCAGTGGAACTTCCCACCGCGCGCTCGCCGAACGGATCGCCGAAACCCTCGGCACCCAACTCGCCGACGTCCACGTCACCGCCTTCCCCGATGGCGAGACCTTCGTGAAGATCAACGAGAACATCCGCGGCGACGATGTCTTCATCGTCCAGCCGAGCTGCCCGCCGACCAACCACAACATCATGGAGCTGCTGATCATGGTGGACGCCGCCCGCCGCGCCAGCGCCGGCCGGATCACCGCCGTGATGCCCTTTTTCGGCTACGCCCGCCAGGACCGCAAGGACCAGCCCCGCGTGCCGATCACCGCGAAACTCGTCGCCAACCTGCTCACTTCCGCCGGTGTCGGCCGGGTGCTGACGATGGACCTCCACGCCCCGCAGATCCAAGGCTTCTTCGACATCCCGGTCGACCACCTCTACGCCAAGCCCGCGCTCATCGGCTACCTCCGCGAGCGCCACCCGGATTCCTCCAACCTCAGCGTCGTGTCGCCTGACGTCGGCGGCGTCAAGATGGCCCGCGCCTACGCCGACGCCCTCGGCGCGGACCTCGCCATCGTCGCCAAACACCGCATCAGCGCGACCCGGGTCGAAGCCATGAACGTGATCGGCGAAGTCGAAGGCCGCGATGTGATCCTGGTCGACGACATGACCGAGACCGCCGGCACCCTCACCGCCGCCGCGGAGATCCTGCAGAAGAACGGCGCGCGCCGGATCTTCGCCGCCGTCTCCCACGCCGTGCTCGGCGACCTCGGCCGCGAGCGGATCAAGACCTCGGCGATCGAGGAAATCATCACCACCGATTCCGTCCCGCAGGCCACCGGTGAAAAAGTCCAGGCCGTGGGCATCGCCCCGCTGCTCGGCGAGGCGATCCGCCGCATCCACGGCGGCCAGTCGGTGACCTCCTTGTTCGAGGTCTGAGCCCGGGCCCCGGGCCCGGTGTTGATCCAGAATCCCGAAGCATTGGATTGCCTTGGGGATAAAGGGCTGGTACCTGAAATGACAGTTCACGCCCCCCCGGGCCGTGGACTTTGCGCTCCCCCGTAACCAAGACTGCCGGCTTTCCCCGGAGCTGCAGGGCTTTTTGCTGTCCCCGCGTTCACCCTTGCCCGCATGAAACCCACCCAGCTCGTCGTTTTTACCGCCCTGCTCCTGCTGCTGGCGGCCTATTTCGGATTCTCCGGCCATCCACTGCCCGCTCCTGAAAAGCCGACCGTTTCCGCATCACGACCTGCCTCGCCAGCCACGCCTCCGACCCTCGCCGCCCCTTCCCCGGAAGCTCCCCGCGACCCCGGCCCGCTGACCATCACCGCCGCGGAGGCCTTGCAGGAGCCCCGCCAGCCCGACCTCGCCAAGGTCGTCGCTTTCAATGACTGGGCCACCCGCTGGATGGCCGCCGATCCCGCCGGCCGCGAGGCCATGCGCGCCGAAGGCCTGAAACTCGCCACCGAACGCCGGCCGGAGATGAAGGCCCTCATCGTCGCCACCCCCCGGATGGCCCTCGACCACGCCGTCGCCCGCGTGATCCTCCAGGACCTCCCCGCCGAGATCGCCGCCCAGCTCGAAAAGCCCGTCTCCGCCACCGGCGACCTGAATGTCTACCGCGGCAAGCCCCAAGGACCCGTCGCCCCCGGCACCGAGCTCACCCTCCGCTATTTCGAAACACCCGACGGCTCCAGCTACAAGGCCCGCGTCTCCAGCGAACTCGAAACGCTGAACTCCAAACAGGGTGTCCCCCTCCGCGGCATCGCCATCGACCGCGAAATGGCCGTCGCCTCCAACCCGGTGCGCTCCCTCGAACGCGGCGAACGCATCCCCCGCGGCGCCAAGGTGGAAGCCTTCTGCCCGGTCTCCAAAACCAGCACTCCCGAACCCGCGCCCGAAGAACCCGTCACCGACGAAACCCCGACGGTCGAGATCGGCGAACGCATCATCCGCCTCTGCGACGGCTCCCATGTCCGCGTGCTCGAGGACGAATCGAGCCAGCTCCTGATGGCCACCGGCAACCCCGGCGCGGGCTTCTTCTACGACACCCACCCCGGCACCTCCGCCAAGGCGATCGGCAACTTCCGCTGCCTCTACATCCGCATCACTTACCCCGACCAGCTCAAGGCCCCCAACACCGAGGACCGCGCCCACTCCGACATGCGCGACGTCTCGCGCTTCTTCCTCGAAAACAGCTTCGGCCGGATGACCACCACCTCGACCGTCACCCCGGTCATCACCCTGCCCTACTCGCAGGCCTGGTACATCGCCAAGGACAGCGAGGTCGACGGTCTCGGCCTGGTCCACAGCCACGCCCGCTCCGAAGCCCGCAAGCTGGGCTACGACCCGAGCCAGTTCACCTGCACCATCGTCCGCGTCAACGGCGGCCCGCGCCTCAGCGGTATCTCGTGGGGCGGCGGCGACCGCGTCTGGGTCACCTGGAACGGCATGGACGTCCTCAACCACGAGTGCGGCCACTCGCTCGGCCGCAACCACGCGAACTACTGGCAGACCAGCGACGGCTCCGCGATCGGCGTCGGCAGCAACCAGGAATACGGCAACGGCTTCGACGTCATGGGCGGCGGCGGTGGCTTCGCGGCCCACTACAATTCCAAAAGCAAGCGCGACCTCGGCTGGCTCGATGATTCCCACGTCCACCGCCCCTCCGCCTCGCCCGCCGCCAGCGGCGTTTACCGGATCCACGCCTACGACCAACCCCAGCTCGAAACCGGCAAACGCTACTCCCTGCGCGTCGAAAAAGACGCCCAGCGCCGCTTCTATCTCGAGTATCATCCTTCCTATAACACCACCCTCTCCAATTCCGTCCTGATGATCCTCGACGGCCTCGGTTCGAACTGCGGCCACCTCATCGACACCACCCCCGGCAGCGCCGGCGGCAAGGGCGACGGCGGCATCACCGTCGGCCGCACCTTCAGCGACTTCGAGTCCGACATCCACTTTACCGTCCTCTCGAAAAACGCGACCACCCCGCCCTCGATGGACGTCGCCTACCAGCGCGGACCCTTCCCCGGCAACCAAGCGCCGACCCTCTCCCTCGCCGCCAGCGCCACCACCATCGCCACCGGCGGCAGCATCACCTTCACCGCCACCGCCGCGGACCCCGACAACGACACCCTCGCCTACCACTGGGACTTCAACGACGGCATCGTCAGCACCAACACCCCGGTCTTCACCCGCAGCTTCACCAGCACCGACCAGATGACCGTGCTCTGCACCGTCTCCGACATGAAAGGCGGGACCGCCCGCCGCCACCTCGTCGTCAATGTCGGCAACCACGGCCGCGGCATCGCCACCGGCCGCATCACCGCAAACGGCCAGCCGCTCGCCGGCGTCCGCGTGACCAGCGACAACAGCAAATACTGCTTCACCGACAGCAACGGCGACTACGCCATCAGCGACCTCACCACCGGCGCCCGCACCCTCACCGCCGCCCTCGCCGGCTACACCTTCACGCCGGTCTTCACCAACCCCGTCACCGCCGTCGCCAACGCCACCGTCCCCGCCGCCGACTGGACCGCCGCCAGCGTGACGGAAGTCAGCATCGCCGCCACCGCCGATGCCGCGGAAGGCGGTGCCGCGGGCAGCTTCATCCTCACCCGCAGCGGCGACACCAGCGCCGCCCTCGACGTCACCGTCGCCCCGGTCAGCGGCCTCGCCACCAAGACCACCGACTACACCTTCTCCCCCGACTACGTCGCCAGCGGATCGCTCTACAAGTTCACCATCCCCGCCGGCCAAGCCTCTCTAACCGTCAACGTCGCCGCGGTGAACGACGCGCTGCAGGAAGGCCCGGAAACCGTGAAACTCCAGCTCTCCGTCGGCAGCTACCAGGTTCGTAGTAGCGGGGTCGCGATCCTCACCATCGCCGACGACGACACCACCCTGCCGGTCGTCAGCGCCGCCGCCACCGATCTCTACGCGTCGGAAACCCCGGGCGACAACGGTAGCATCCTGATCTCCCGCACCGGCTCCACCGCCGCCGCCCTCAACGTCGCCGTCGCCTGGAGCGGCACCGCGGGCAACGGCAGCGACTACGCTTCACAGCCGACCACCGTCCAGATCCCCGCCGGGCAATCATCCACCACACTCACCCTCGCCGCCATCAACGACGCCCTCGTCGAAGGCCTGGAAGACACCACGCTCACCGTTGCCAACAACGCCGCCTACATCCGCGACACCACGGCTCAGACGGCCACGGTGACGATCACCGACGACGACGTCCCCGTGGTCAGCGTCACCGCTTCCGACGCCAGCGCCAGCGAGGCCAACCGCGACCCCGGCCTGCTGCTGATCACCCGCAGCGGCCCAACCACCTCCCCGCTCACCGTTTATTACGGCGTCGCCGGCAGCGCCCTCCACGGCACCGACTACCACGCGCTCACCGGCCAGATCGTCATACCCGCCGGCGCGACGAGCGTCCCGATCGTCATCACGCCCTACGACGACGAGCTCGGCGAAGGCGATCCGGAAACCGTCATCTTCAACCTCACCACCTACGCCGGCGCCTACCAGCTCGGCACCGCCTACGCCGCCACGGTGAACATCGCCGACAACGACGACCTGCCGCTGATCTCCGTCCGCGCCAACACCACCGCCGCGGAACCCTCGACCACCAGCAATTTCATCATCCGCTCGATCGGTTCGGCGACCGGCAACATCACCGTCAACTACACCCTCTCCGGCACCGCCACCGCCGGCAGCGATTTCACCGCGCCCACCGGCAGCGTCACCCTTTCCGCAGCCTCGGCGAACGAGGTCACCGTCAACATCCCGGTCCTCAACGACAGCCTCGCGGAAGACACCGAGACCGTCGTGATGACCCTCAGCCCCGGTGCCGGCTACCGCATCTACAACGACGGCAGCGCCACGCTCCGCCTCGAGGACGAGGACTCCGGCGACCGCGTGATGGTCTCCGCCTGGCACGAAGCCGTGACCGAGGCCGTGGCCACGACCAATCCCAAGAACGTCGGCAGGTTCTACTTTTCCCGCAAGAACACCGCCGCCGACCTTACCGTGAGTTATGCCATCGGCGGCACCGCCATCAACGGCACCGACTACAGTACGATCTCCGGCACCGTCACCATCCCCGCCGGATCCAGCGGCACGGACGTGGCCTTCACCTCGGTCAATGACACGATCGCCGAGGGCACCGAAACCGTGACCGTCACCGTGCTTTCCGGCACCGGCTACGGCGTCGACCTCCCGTCCTCCGGCACCCTCTACATCACCGACAACGAAACCCTGCCGATCAGCGTCGGCTACCAGACCGCCGCCGGCACCACGACCGAGGCCCCCGGCGCGCTCGGCGAATACCGCGACATCGCCGTGACCCTCACCGCCCCCAGCTCCGACGAGGTGACCGTGGAATACACCTCCGGCGGCGGCACCGCCACGGGCGACGACATCGACTGGACCTTCGTCGACGCCGCCAACGCCAACACCCCGATCCCCGGCGGCACGCTCGTCTTCCCGCCCGGCACCACCTCGCAAACCGTCCGCATCAAGATCCGCAACGACGGCGTCGCCGAGGGCAACGAGACCATCATCCTCGACCTCGACAACGCCCGCCACGCCCGCCTTTCCAGCACGCTGGAAAAACACACGCTGACGGTGAGCGACGCGAACGATCCACCCGCCCGCGTCCGCTTCGTCACCGCCGCCACCACCCGCGGCGAAGGCGACGGCACCGAGCCGCTGCTGATGGCCGTACTCGACCGCCCGCTCACCACCACCGCGACCGTCCACTACTCCGCCAGCGGCACCGCCAGCGCCGGCAGCGACTACACCCTCGCCCCGGGGCCGCTGACCTTCGCCCCCGGCGAGACCGTCAAGCTCCTCCCCTTCAGCATCCTGACCGACGGCGTCCCGGAACTCGCGGAAACCGTCGCCATCACGCTCGCCGATCCTTCGAACAGCGTGCTCGGCACGCCCGCCACCCACACCATCACCATCAGCGACAGCAACCGCCCTGCCGTCACCCTCGCCGGCCCGGCCGAGGCCCGTGAAAGCGACGGCACCGTGGAGTTCATCTTCACCCGCCCCGGCGCGACCACCCTGCCGCTCGAAGTTTTCTTCACAACCGGCGGCACCGCCGTCGCTCCGGGCGACTTCGTCCCGCTCCCCGCCAGCGTCATCCTCCCCATCGGCGAATCGAGCGTGACCCTGCCCATCGCCCTCAACGACGACGCGACCGAAGAAGCCGACGAAACCCTCGTCCTCACGCTTTCCCCCAACGCGAACTACGACCTCGGCCCCGTCAGCCAGGCGACCACCACCTTGATCGACGACGACGCGCCGCCGGTCATCGCCATCACCTCGCCCGTCCGCTCCGAAGTCGCCATCCCGGCCGGCACCGGCCTGATGATCGTCGCGCAGGCCACTCGGGAAACCGCCGGCGGCAGCGTGGCGGTCCCCATCGTCTGGAGCACGCTCTCCGGCCCCGGCACGGTCGCCTTCGAAAGCACCGGCGCCACCACCACGGCCGCCACTTTCCCGGCCCCGGGCGACTACCGCCTCCAGGCCAGCGCCACCGTCGATGCGACCACCGTCACCAAGGACCTCCTCGTCCAGGTCGGCCGGACCCTCACCGCCCAGACCATCGGCACCACCTCGGCCGTCGGCTCCTGGAGCGAGGCCGACAGCGTCGCGTCATCGCTCGCCGGCGGCACCCTGAACATCACCGGGGCTTCGACCGGCATCAGTTCCACCGGCACCAGCGATGGCTTCTACTTCCTCGCCGCCCCGCGCAGCGGCGACTTCGACATCCGCGTCCGCGTCGCCAGCCGCACCAATCCCGGCGGCAGCAATTCCTTCCGCATCGGCCTGATGGCCCGCGCTTCGACCGCCACCAACGCGGCCTACGCCTTCAGCCACTACCGCGGCAACGGCGTCCACTCCTACCAGGCCCGGCTCAACGCCGGCAGCGCGCCCTACTCCAGCACCGGCAGCGAAAACTACACCCTGCCCCGCTACCTCCGCCTCGTCCGCAGCGGCGACAGTTTCATCGCCTACCACAGCGCCGACGGCATCACCTGGGTCCAGCGCGGCAACGCCCAGAGCATCCCCGCCATGGGCCCCGCCCCGCTGGTCGGCATCGCCCTCACCAGCGCCGTCACCGCCACCGCCGCCACCGCGGTGCTCGACCAGGCGAACTTCCACCTCCCGACGAATATCGGCCCCACCGTGGATGCCGGTGCCACCCTCGCCGGCAGCGGCCCGTGGAACCTCGACGCCACCGTCAGCGACGACGCCCGCCCCGCCCCGCTCGCCACCCTCTGGCAGCCCGAAGGCGGCGTGAATTTCACCAACGCCGCAAGCCCCGACACCGCCGTCAGCTTCGACGCTTCCGGCAACTACCGCCTCCGCCTCACCGCCAGCGACGGTGCCATCACCACCTTCGACGACACCACCGCCGACGTCACCGCTGGCAGCCCGCTCCTCGCCTGGCGCGATTTCCATTTCGGCAGCACCGAAGGCACCGGCGACGCCGCCGACCTCGCCGACAAGGACCGCGACGGCCTCGAAAACCTCATCGAATACGCCCTCCTGACCTCGCCAACCCAATCGAATCCCTCGCCCTTCACCCTCGCCAACACGCCGGGCCAGATCACCCTGACCCTCAGCCGGGACCCCTCCCGCAACGACGTCTCCGTCTTCATCGAGTCCTCCGTCACGCTCACCGGCACCTGGTCCGCCATCGCCTCCAGCAGCGCCGGCGGCGCCTTCGTCCCGCTGAGCCCCGACGTCACGATCGGCGAAGCCGGCATCAGCCCGGTGTCCGTCACCGCCACCGTCAGCACGATCGGCGGCCCGACCGCCCGCTTCTTCCGCGTGCGGGTCGAATCCACCGCCCCCTGACTCCGGCGGATCGGAAGAAAACCTCCTTCACAGGACAAATCATACACGGCGTGACTCAATTCGTCATAGCCGGTCCCCGCCACTTGCTTACTCTGGCCGGAAACCCATGAGCGTCACCTTTGGAGCAAGCACCTGGCTGTGGACGTCGCCGTTCACTTCGGATCACGGCGATCTTCTGCGCGGCATCGCCGACCTCGGCTTCGATGCCGTCGAACTGCCGATCGAAGATCCGGACCTCGTCGATCCCGCGAAAATCCTGCCCGTCCTCCAGGAGACCGGCCTGAAGCCTTACCTCTGCGGTGCCTTCGGTCCCGGCCGCGACCTGACGAACGCCGACGCCTCCGTCCGCGCCAACACCCGCGCCTACCTGTCCCGCCTGATGGACCTCGCCGAAGCTCTCGGCGTCCCCTTCATCGCCGGCCCGATGTATGCCCAGGTCGGCAAGGCACGCCAGCTTTCGCCCGACGACCGCCAGCGCGAGTGGGACCTCGCCGCGGCAGAACTCCACACCGTGGCCACTGAAGCCGGCAACCGCGGCCTCAAGCTCGCCATCGAGGCCATCAACCGCTTCGAGACCGACCTGGTCAACACCACCGCCGACACCATCCGCCTCGTCCGCGCCATCGGCCACCCCGCCGCCAAGGCGATGATCGACACCTTCCACATGACCATCGAGGAAGCCGACATCGGCGCGGCCATCCGCCATGCCGGTGACGATCTCATCCACGTCCAGGTCAGCGAAAACCACCGTGGGGTCACCGGCACCGGCCTGACCCCGTGGCAGGATTTCCACGACGCGCTCAAGGACATCCGCTACTCGGGCGCGGTGGTCATCGAGTCCTTCACGCCCGACAATCGCGACCTCGCCGGCGCCGTCTGCATCTGGAAACGCTTCACCGCCACCCAGGACGAATTCGCCTCCCGCGGCCTCGCCTTCCTCCACGACCTCTTCGACAAGCCCCTCCGCATCCCGCGGAGCGCCGTCCTCTCCGCCACCGCCTGAAATTCACCGGCTCGGCCTTTCGACTTTCATCTACGATCTACCATCTTCCATCCACCATCTTTCCCCATGAGTGACATCAACATCAACATCGCCATCGTCGGCCTCGGCTTCGGAGCCGAGTTCATCCCCATCTACCAGCGTCTCAAGGGCGTGAACATGTACGCCATCTGCCAGCGGACCCAGTCCAAGCTGGACGAGGTCGGCGACAAGTTCGGCATCGCCAAGCGCTACACCTCCTACGACGACCTCCTCGCCGATCCCGAAGTCCACGCCGTCCACATCAACTCGCCGATCCCCGACCACGGCCAGCAGTCGATCAAGGCGCTGAAAGCCGGCAAGCACGTCGCCTGCACCGTGCCGATGGCCACCAGCCTCGACGAGTGCAAGCAGATCATCGACCTCTGCAAGGAGACCGGCCTCAAGTACATGATGATGGAGACCGTGGTCTATGCCCGCGAGTTCCTCTTCATGAAGGAGCTCTACGAGAAGGGCGAACTCGGCAAGGTCCAGTTCCTCCGCGCCACCCACCAGCAGGACATGGAAGGCTGGCCCGGCTACTGGCCCGGCCTGCCGCCGATGTACTACGCCACCCACTGCGTCGGCCCCATCCTCGGCCTCATGGGCAGCCAGGCGGAATACGTCTCCTGCTTCGGCTCCGGCACCATCGCCGAGGACATGCACGCCTGCTACGGCTCGCCCTTCGCGATCGAGACCTGCCACATCAAGATGAAGGACAGCGACCTCTCCGCGCAGGTCGTCCGCTCGCTCTTCGACGTCGCCCGCCAGTACCGCGAATCCTTCGAAGTCTATGGCACCAAGAAATCCGTCGAGTGGCCGCTCATCGAGCACGACCCGCTCGTCATCCACACCGCCAAGAAGCCCGAGCCCGAGATCCCCGAGGAAGTCAAATGCCCGGACTTCGCGCACTATCTGCCGGAAGAGATCCAGCTCTTCACCACCGGCGGCGTTTACGGCGGCGAAGGCGGCGAGGAGCACCTCTCCTTCACCCAAGGCGCCGGCCACGGCGGCAGCCATCCGCACCTCGTCCATCAGTTCGTCAAGATGCTCCAGACCGGTGTCGATGCCTACCCGAACGCCGTCCAAAGCGCGAACATCACCTGCACCGGCATCCTCGCCCACGACTCCGCGCTCAAGGGCGGCGAGATCGTCCACCTGCCAGAGTGGACGCTGAGCTGAAGTTCCAAGTTCCGAAGGACCAAGTTCCAATCAACCAGAAGAAGGCACCCCGGCAACGGGGTGCCTTTTTTTGGCGCAGCCCTTGGACTGCGTGCAGCCTGCTGCCGCTTTCGGTCGTCAGCCTGCTGACGAATCCCGGCCCGCCTCCACAGCAGGCTGTGGCAACAAAGCGGCAGCAGGCTGCTCGCAGTCCAAGGCGGCTCCGCCGCGTCATTCGACCATCGTCTTCTCAAACTTCCTCTTCCGCCAAATCAGCAGCCCCGCCCACCCCGCCACGTAGCCGGTGACCGGCCAGTAATATGGGACGAAGGCAAAGCGGAGCTCGGGCACCTCTTCCCGCCACGCGGCAAGCTTGGTTTTCCACTCGTAAGCATTCTCCAACGACACCTCCGAGTGCGAAGGGTTGAGGTCCCGCCACTCCGGCAATTCTTCCGAATTCCAGACCGCATCGAACTCCCCTCCTATCTGCCCAAACCTCCCAAGAGTCAGCCCCGCCGAACCAAATCCCCGACTGATACCCCATCGAAACCCACCAACCCCACAACAACCCCACCAGCCCCGGCACCCCAAACCAAAAAGCCTTCGAGCGAAACAAACGGAAGCGGTTCATGGCACGATTTCCATTCATTGCCGCTTCGCCCCGTAGCGGGGATCCCGGCGATGATGCCGGACCACCGCTTTGAGAAACTCTTCATGCGTCAGACAGGCAGAAGGATCGCGATCCATCTCCTCCGACCTCCGCAATGCCTCGGCCAGGCCTTCGTCCTCCTCCACCAGCACGCCCGGCAGCGAATCCAGCATGCCCGCCGCCAACTTCGCCCGGTCCGATTCCGGCAGCTTCAAGGCCAGCGCTTCAATCTCCGCCAGATTCACCATGACCGGACCATGAACTCGATTCGACGTCGGATCAAGCCGACACCGTCCGGCACTTCTCCCGGATCCCCCGCCCGCAAGCCGCGCCTCGTCCTCCAGTTCGTCAAAATGCTCCAGACCGGCGTCGATGCCTACCCGAACGCCGTCCAGAGCGCGAACATCACCTGCACCGGCATCCTCGCCCACGACTCCGCGCTCAAGGGCGGCGAGATCGTGCACCTGCCGGAGTGGACGCTGAGCTGAAGTTCCAAGTTCAAACGGACCAAGTCCCACCCAAGGCACCCCGGCAACGGGGCGCCTTTTTTCGGCCACCGACCTTGTTCCGGAGACCATTCTCGGCCGTTACGGCGAAGCTTGCCGAGCCGGATTCGTCATGATTTCCACGACGACTAAACCCACTCGTTTCGGCAGACCGTTTCTCGTCGCGCCCTGAGTCCGGCGCGCAGCCCCGCCCAAACCCCATGAAAAAAAACCATCGTGTCTTCAGAAGCTCCCTTCTGCTCATTGCAGCCACCTTCCCGGTTCACGCCGACCTTTTCTGGGATGGCGCGGACCTCACCGCGGACGCCGACGGCGGAAGCGGAGCCTGGGATAACTCCCTCAGCAACTGGGATACCACCGGAACCGGCGGTGCCGCCAGCCCCTGGTCCTCCGCGGAGAACGCCGTCTTCGGCGGCAGCGTCGCCGGCACTGTGACCGTCGCCGACGGTATCCAGGCCACCGGCATTTCCTTCACGACCGGCGGTTACACGCTCCAGGGCGGCACCCTCAATGTCGGCATCGGCGTCATCGAGACCGGCCCCGCAGCGACCGCGACCATCAAGTCGGTCGTCACCGGCACCGGCGGCCTGACCAAGACCGGCCCGGGCACGCTCACCCTGAGCGGCGGCAATACCTACACCGGAGTCACCGCGGTCACCGACGGCACCCTGGTCATCGCGCCCAACGCGACACCCTACCGCTACTACCGCTTCACCAACTCGCTCAACTTCGGGAACGGCAGCAGCACCCAGGACGGCTACAACCAGATTGGCGCCCTCCATTATTACCAGAACGGCACCCGGGTTCCGGCCGTTGCAGGAAGCCAGACCGGCCCCGGCACCGGCGAACAAAATTGGGCCAACACCAACGACGACCTCGGCTCCAGCGCCCCGGGCTTCACCAAATACGGGGTCAACACCCGCCCCTACTTCATCCAATACGACTTCGGCTCCGGCACCCCGGTCGCCCTCGACGCCTACAACTGGTCCTCCGCCAACGACTCGACCCCCGCCCGCAACCCGCGCAAGTGGATCGTCGCCGGCAGCAACAACGGCACCGATTTCACCACCCTCGACAACCGCTCGCTCGGCTATCAGGCCGGCCCCACCGCGCTCTTCACCTGGTCCGGTGCGACCGGTAACTATCAGGCCTACGTCAACGGCGGCAATCAGGGCGCGACGGACGCCTACAAGCTGTCCGCCGCCATCCCGGCCTCCTCCGCCGTCCGGGTCGCCGGCGGCGCCACCCTCGACCTCGGCGGCACCGGCCTCGTCACCCCCTCGCTGGCCGACCACGGCGGCACCGGCGGCACCGTCACCAGCGCCACGCCGTCGGAGATCCACCTCGGCACCACCGTCGCCGGAGACGCCAATAACCCGCCGCTCCCGTCCACCTACACCGAATTCAGCGGCACCCTCACCGGGGCCATCAGCCTGGCGAAGATCTTCAACAACACCCAGATCCTCTCGGGCTCCGCCAGCAACACCTACACCGGACCCACCACCCTCGGCGGCAACGGCCGCCTGGTCCTGGCCAAGACCGGCGGAGCCATCGCGATCCCCGGCAATGTCAATCTCTCGGCAACAAATTGGAACGGCAACGCCAGCGGCCTGGTCCTCGCGGGCAACGAACAGATCGCCGACACCGCCATCCTCACCTGGACGCAAACCTCGGCCTACGGCGTCACCGGCGCGACCGCTTACAACGCCGCCGCCGAGTCGTTCCTCCGCCTCAACGGCCACACCGAAACCGTCGGCGGTCTCGTCTCCGGCAACATTGCCATGATCGAGAACCGCGGCTTCCTCGACACCGGCACCTATGGCACCGGCACCGTCATCATCCACGTCGCCACCGGACAAACCCACACCTACACCGGCGGCATCCGCGACATCGACGGCGGTGCCACCAACGGCGGCAAGGTCGCCATCACCAAAACCGGCCCCGGCACCTAGGTGCTCGGCGGCAACATGACCACCGCCACCGGCCCGCTGCAGGTCAACCAGGGCGTCCTCCGCCTCAACAGCACCTTCAACAGCACCACCATCTCGGTCACCGGATCCGGCACCCTCGAAGGCAGCGGCGGAACGCTCGCCGGAACCCTGACCGTGGATTCCGGCGGCATCTTCTCGCCCGGCACCGCGGGCACCGGAAGCTTCACCGCCTCGCCCGCCATCGGCAGCAGCGGCGCGCTGGTGATGGCCGGCTCGGCCACCCTCAACGGATCGCCCGTCGCCGGCAGCGGCGGCTCGGTCAGCGGAACGGGCACCATCAACGGCGCGCTCACCGTCCAGGCAGGCGCCACCTTGGCTCCCGGCACGGCCGGCATCGGCAACCTCAACGTCAATGGTGCCCTCAGCCTGGCCGGCGACGCCACCTTCCAGATCAACAAGGCCGGAGCGACCCTGACCAACGACAGGATCAGCGGCACCACCAGCGTGACCTACGGCGGCACCCTGACCATCATCCCCACCGGCGACACCCCGGTCCTGGGCGACAGCTTCCAGTTGTTCGCCCCCGGTGCTGGCGGCACCTTCGCCGGCGGCTTCTCCAGCATCACCGGCCTGCCCGCACTGGCACCGGGACTGCAATGGCGCACCACCTCCCTGCTCGTGGACGGCACGATCTCGGTCATCGACACGGCCAGCCCCCCATCCGCCAGCCCGGGCGGCGGTGGCTACGTCGGAGAGCAGCTCGTCACCCTGGCCGCTGACAGCGGCTCGACGATCTACTACACGACCGACGGCAGCGATCCCACCCCCTCCTCCACCGTCTATTCCGGACCGTTCACCATCCCGGTCGATTCGGTCGTCACGGTCAAAGCCTTCGCCCAGACGAGCGGCTTCCCCGATAGCAGCATCATCACGGCGCTCTATCGCACCGTCACCGCGCCGAAGTGGAACGTCGATGCCGATGGCACCTGGTCCACCGGCACCAACTGGCTCAACGAGGTGGCGCCGAACGGCAGCGGCGTGCTGGTCGATTTCACTCTGGTGAAAACCGCCCCCCGCACCGTCACCCTCGACCTGAACCGCACGGTCGGCAGCCTGGTCTTCGGCAGCGCGGACGCCTTCCCCTGGACCCTAACGCGGACCGGCTCGAATCTCCTGACGCTCGACGTTCCTTCGGGCTCACCGGTCATCGAGTCGCAGGACGTCGGACTGGATGTCGACACCACCATCTCGGCCGTGCTCGCCGGGTCGGACGGCATGACCAAGACCGGCGCGGGAACCTTGTCCCTCACCGGCGCCAACACCTACACCGGCACCACCGCCATCAACGGCGGGCGGATCACCGTGGAAGCCCTCGCCGGAAACGGCCTCAACTCGCCCCTCGGATCCGGCTCCACGATGAGCTTCGACGGGGGAATCCTGCGCTACACCGGCGCGGCCAATGTCGGGGGCGGAAACTTCAACCGGAACATCACGCTGGAAACGGGTGGCGGGACCATCGACACGGCCACCGGCGGCTTCTTCTTCACCACCGGTGTGACCTCCGGCCCCGGTTCCCTCACCAAGACCGGTGCACGCCAGCTGATCATCCAGGCCGCCAACACCTATGACGGCGTGACCAACGTCAACGAAGCCGAAGTCCAGTTCCGCACGCTCACCGCCTTCGGCAGCACCACCGGCAACACCGTGGTCGCCAACGGCGCGCGCGTCGCCGCAGGCGGCGCGATCGTCGGCACGATCACGGAAGACTTCGTCATCAACGGCAACGGTGGCGGCAACGGTGCCCTTCAGGCCAATGACGGCGGCACCGCCATCGACTACGCCGGCACCCTCACCCTCGCCAGCGACAGCGGGCTCGGCAGCGCCACTGGAATCGGGTTCACGATTTCCGGATCGGTCGACGGATCGGGTGGGCTCGTCAAATTGTCGAACAACGCGGTCACCCTCGCCGGCAGCGCCTCCAACACCTACCTCGGCACCACCGTACTGGGCGGCACCGGCAAGCTGATCCTCGCCAAGACCGGCGGCTCGATCGCCATCCCAGGCGATGTCAGCCTGTCCTCCACCGCCTTCGCGGGTAACAACTCGGGGGTCGTCCTCGCCGGCAACGAGCAGATCGCCGACACCGCCGTCCTGACCTGGACCACCACCAGCCAGTCCGGAGGTGCCCAGGAAGACTCGTTCTTCCGCTTGAACGGCTTCACCGAAACCATCGGCGGGCTGAACTCGGTCGGCAACGGCGTCAAGGCGGCCATTGAAAACCGCGGGTTTGGCGACGCCACCGCCTACGGCACCGGCACCCTGATCCTCAACACGACCGGCGACTATTCCTACAACGGCAACATCCGCGACATGGACGGCGGCTCCGGTGGCGGCGCGATCGCCCTCACCAAGACCGGCCCCGGTTCCCAGACCTTGAGCGGCGGCCTCGCCTACACCGGCCCGACCACCGTCAATGCCGGCACCCTGGTGCTGAACGCATTCGCCGCCAGCCCGGTGACGGTCCAAACCGGAGCCACCCTGGCCGGCACCGGCGGCACCTCCGGCACCCTCGGCATCGACGCCGTAGGCACCCTCGCCCCGGGCAACGTCAGCAGCACCGGCACCCTCGCCGCCGGCGACACCTTCATCGACGGCACCTATGCCTTCGAAATCGACGGGGCCACCGCCGACCGCCTCACGGTCACCGGCAACCTCGACATCGATGGCGCGACGCTCGATCTCACCGTCCTGTCCGCCCCGACCACCGGCGCTTACGTGATCGCCAGCTACACCGGCACCCGGACCGGCGAGTTCACCGTCACCGGCGACCCGTTGCCCGTCGGCTTCTCGATCGTGTACGACGACGCCATCAAACAGGTCCTCCTGCTCAAGCCGAGCTTCGCCGCCTTCGCCGCGCTCAACGGCCTGTCCGGCGACGACGATGCGGACTTCGACAACGACGGTCTCGCCGACGCCTTGGAATACGTGCTCGGCAGCGATCCGAAGGCCAGCGACGGAGGAGCCCCCACCCTCGCCCTCGACAGCGGCAACTTCGTCTTCACCTTCACCCGTGACGACGCCTCCCTCACCCCGGACGTCGCGGTCTCCGTCGAAGTCGGCACCACCCTCGTCACCTGGCCCGATGAGTACAACGTCGGCCTTACCACGATCTTGTCCGACGCCGGCATCGAGGTCACCGACAACGGACCCACCGACACCATCAAGCTGACCATCCCCCAGGCTCCGGACACCGCCAAATTCGCCCGCCTGAAGGTCACCGTCACCCCTTGATCGACCGGACGGGGGCCGTTCAGCGACCCGCTCCTGCAAAAGGCACCCTGGCAACGGGGTGTCTTTTTTTCGGACCCAGCCCTTGGACCGAGGTGACTCGTCATGGCTTTCCCGATGAGTCTAAATACCGAGATGAGAACAACGAAAGGGACGAAACTGTCGAAATTTCAAAGGGTCGGGAAAATGGTAGGGTCAACCTTGCGGGTGTTCGGAGTGATACCATTTCTTGGAAATAATGTGACTTGCCAGTTCCGGTCTGTCAGGTTGCGTCATGCCTGGACGCAAACTCAAGCTGGGGCTGCCCGAAGTGGCAGCCGTGATTGACGCACGGCATTCCGC
>JBIPNO010000071.1:0-26429 GCA_044372775.1 Haloferula sp. | reverse complement strand
AACAAGAACCCCAAGCCGTTCGTCTGGACTGCCACACCCGAGAAGATCTTCAACAAAATCACCGAGGCATTTTCTTAAATGGACTTAGCGCGCAGGACACTAGCGTGCCGCCGCCATGACCAACTCCACCATGACCGCATTGGAAGCCATCGAGACCCGCCGCTCCGTAAAGCACTTCGACCCGAACCACCGCATGACCGACGAGGAAAGCGCCCGCCTACTCGGCCTGGCGAAGCTCGCCCCGTCGTCCTTCAACATGCAGAACTACCGCTTCGTGGTGGTGGGCGACCCGGAACTGCGGAAGCAGATCCGGGCGGTGGCCTGGGACCAGGCGCAGGTGACCGACGCCTCGCTGCTCGTCATTCTCTGCGCCGACCTCAAGGCGCATTCCAACCATCCGCAGCGTTACTGGGCCCACGCCCCGCAGGAGGTGCAGGACATCCTGGTGCCCGCGCTCACGCCGTTCTACGAAGGCAAACCCACCCTGATCCGCGACGAGGCGATGCGTTCGACCGCCTTCGCGGGCATGACCCTGATGCTTGCCGCACGCGGCATGGGTTACGACTCCTGCCCGATGGTGGGCTTCGATGCCGAAGCGGTGGCCAAGCTCATCCGCCTGCCCGATGACCATGCGCTGAGCTTCATGATCGCCATCGGCAAGCAGGCCAAGCCGGTCTGGCCGCGCGGCGAGCGACTGCCCGATGAGGAAGTCATCATCCGCGACCGCTTCCCCGCATGAACTCACTCCCCGCTGCCCTCGCCCGGCTCGGGATGCGGTTGCCGGTGATCCAGGGCCCCTTCGGCGGCGGGCTTTCCACCGTGAAGCTCGCCGCCACCGTGTCGAATGCCGGGGGCCTGGGTTCCTACGGCGCCCACCTGTTAGAGCCGGAGGAGATCGTCCGGGTCACCGCTGCCATCCGGGCCGAAACCGCCGGTCCCTTCGTGATGAACCTCTGGGTCAACCGGGAGGATCCCGTGTCGCCGACGGCCGCCGCCAACTTTGACGATGCCGTGCTCGCGCTTGGCCCGCTTTACCGCGAGCACGGCGTCGAGCCCCCGGGGTTCGTGGAGTCGAGCCCGCTCTCGTTCGAGCGGCAGGCGGAAGCGATCCTCCGCGCCGGGCCGCCGGTCTTCAGCTTCGTCTTCGGCATCCCTGCGCCGGAGATCCTCGCGGAATGCCGCAAGCGGGGCATCGTCACCATGGGCGCGGCCACCACGCTCGACGAAGCGCTGGCCGTCGAAGCCGCCGGCGTCGACCTCGTGCTGGCCACCGGATTCGAAGCCGGCGGCCATCGGCCTTCCTTCCTCCGACCCGCCGCCGATTCCCTCCACGGCACGCTGGCGCTGGTGCGCCAGGTCGTCGAGGCGGTGAAGATCCCGGTGGTCGCCGCCGGGGGCATCGCCGACGCGCAGGGCGTGGCCGCCGCGCTGGCCCTGGGTGCCGGCGCGGTCCAGGTCGGCACCGCATTTCTCGCCTGCGAGGAATCCGGCGCCCTCCCGGAGCACAAGCGCCGCCTCTTCCAAGCGGCCGCGCGCCACACCCGCCTCAGCGACCGGGTATCCGGACGGGTCGCCCGCTTCATCGTCACACCCACGCTCGAAGCACTGGAAGCATCCGCCGCCCCCCATCTCGGCTACCCCTTGCAAGGCGACCTGACCGGCCCGCTCAAGACAACCGGGGATGGCTTGTTTTACTCCGGCCAGGGAGCCCTGCTGCTGCGGCACCATCAAGCGGGCGAACTCACCCGGGCGCTCGCAGCCCTCAGTGCTCCCCTCGCTTCCGCCTGATTGCGTTGGCCGGGCTTGCGCGCCCGGCGGCTTCACCTCCATGCGCCGCTGACTTTGTCTCTTCCTTCTGGCGAGCGGCATCCTGCGTTCCCATCAGATCGCGGACGTGGGGCTTATGGCGATCGGTGAGTCGTCTGAACCCCGCACCGCAATCCGCCACCCACACCGATCGCCCTCACCAAGACTCCACATTGACACGGTAGAATCGCCGCGTCGCCCCTGGATCCCCGGGGATGCGGGCGACCGTCGGAATCCTGCCTCCCGCTTCCGGACCCTCCGCCTCCCAGACGACGGCAGGCACGAGTTCCCAATCGTCCGCAGCCAGGGTGTCGGAGCTTTCGATCACGTAAACCAGCCCGACCGGTGGCGCGGCGTTGAGTTGCATGTGGAGCTGGATCTGGCTGCCTTCCACGGTGAGCCGGGGCATGGCTCCGGCGTCGGGATTGGAAGGGTCCGTGCCAAGCCAGGCTTCGAGCAAATTCGACAGTCCATCCTTCTCGGGATCGTCGAGGGGCCCACGCTCCTGTGCATCAAGGTCGCTGTTTTGCGCGAGCCATTCGTCGAGCGTTGGTGCCTCCGTCTGAACGCGAAGGAAAGGCCGGAGGGAATCGGTCGGGTTCTCCCGCGAAGCCATGGAATAGACCGGAGCGCTGGGCTGGGTGAGGATCTGGTGGCGGAAGGTGATCGTGCCGTTGCCCGCGAGCTGCGCCGGCACGACCTGGCCGGCATCGAGCACCAGCCAATCCTGCGCGGGCACCGCCCAATCGGCGACGACGGCATTCTGCACGGTCGGGCGGTTGGTGTAGGTGATCGTCAGCTCCCCCCAGTTGGCCGGATCCGCGACCACCGAAGTGCGGCCCGTGGCCTGGGTGTCGCTGGTGGTGAAATAAAGATGGAGCGCGGCATCTTGAATCTCCTCCACCGGGATGCCCCCGAGATCGAAGCGCATGAATCCCTCGCGATGGACGTGGACCGCGCCGACATTCTTGATCTGTAATTCCGGTGCCGTTCCGTAGTTCGTCGATTCGGTGTCCACGCCCCCCGGACATGGCTGTCGGCCACCGGAAAGAGGTCGATGAAACGGGCACCGGCCGCCGGTGGCAGGACTTCGACCTCGACCGTGCCGGAAACCGGATGCTCTCCCGTGATACCCGTCGCTCCGACGACGTAGATGCCCGGCCGGCTCACGGTGAAGGTGCGGCCGTCGGCGGTGGCGCTGGAAACATGGCGGGCACCGGGCGGCATCGACACCAGTTCCCAATCCAGCGTGACGGAGGCAGCGACCGGCTGCCCGTCGAGGGTGATCGCGGCACCGACGGTGAAGGTGTTTTCGGGAAAGCGGACCGGCTGACCGGTGAGGATGAGTTTCGGAACGGTCCGCCGCGAAAGCTGGTCGAGGTAGAGCGACGCGGGCTCCAGCGTGGCGCCGAGGCCGATGCCTTCGAGGTGGTCGGCCGGGGCGGTATTGCCGGTGGTGGGATTGGTGGCGCCGGAGCGGCTGCCGCTGGTGCCGATGACGTATCCGTAGCGCCCCTGGCCGCTGCGGACGATGTCCGTGTAGCGGGTGCCGCTGCCGGTGGTGTTCCAATACACCGCGTGGGCGGAGGTGAGGCCGTGAGGGACGGTGCCCGAGGTCGTCCGGTGGTGGGCGGTCCAGAAGCTGTTGTAGGCGTGGCAGCGGTCCCACAGGTTCGAGTGGCTGAAGTGCATGTGGTTGTCGCTGCCCGAGCCGCTCGTGGTGCAACTGCCGGAAGACCCGGTGGCGCGGGCCGTTTCGCGGTCCTCGCAGAGCAGGAACACGTTGCCGGAGGTGCCGGCATAGGAGAAATCCTGGATCAGCTTGTCGTCGTAAAACGATGCGGTCACGGGCGGACGCTGCCAGTTTTCCGGATAGAGCGTGCTCCGCCAAACCTGGCCCTGACCCGGCACGGGGATCATCAGGGCGGCGAATGCCGACAAGACGAGGCGGGCAGAGGCAAGGCCGGCAAGCTTCACTTCGCCATGCTACCGAGGATCGAATGCAGGACAACCGGGATTCGGCCGCCGTGCGGACGGCGCCCGCTCGCTCTGCCGGATGCTTCAGTCGGTCCCGGCATTTCGCCCGGATCGGGCATCTCCGAGAATACGATGCCTCTGAATCACAACTTTAGGCTTCACAAGGCCCGGCTCCAAGAAGGCAGGATGTGGATGTTGAAACAACATCCCCATCCCTCCTCTTGCAACGTTCTGCCGTCCAACGGCGAGCGCCCGGGCGGGTTCGCTCTGGTGATCACTCTCGCGCTCATGGTCCTGCTGGTGGTCGTGGCGGTCGGCCTGCTGTCCCTGTCCTCGATCTCCCTCCGCACGACCGGGCAGAACGCCGCGCGGGCCGAGGCGGCGGCGAATGCCCGGCTCGCCCTGATGCTGGCTCTGGGGGACTTGCAAAAGATGCTCGGTCCCGACCAGAACATCACGGCTCCCTCCGGAATCTTCGATGCCGACCCGGAGTCCCCGGATACGGCCGGCTTGAAGCACCCCCACCTGACCGGGGTCTGGCGTGCCCGCAATGAGACCCTCGCCCAGATGCCCAACTATTCCCGAGAGTCGTCCTTCCGGCGCTGGCTGGTTTCGAATGCCGACGACGGGAAAGTCCGGACGCCCGGCTTCGTGAACGAAGGATCGCTGGAAAATCCGGTCCGGATGGTGGAAGGAACGGACAGCCCGGTCGAGGCCGGGCGGCTGACAGTGGGAAGTGGCACCCTCGCCTGGTGGGTGGGCGACGAGAATTGCAAGGCGTTCATCAATCCACGCGACGACAGCGATCGGCAGGAAAACGCTCCGGCCGCGGAGTTGCTCGCCGGGTTCGCGACTCCCGGGCCCCATGGCATCCTCTCGTTGGAGGACTTTGAGGAATTCCCCTCCAACAGCGCCGAAAGCGACCGGCTGATCACCCGGGAGACACTCCCGCTGGTCGCCGAGGGCACGGATGCCGGCAAGTATTTCCACCATCTTTCACCCTACCCGAGCAGCGTGCTCGCGAACGTGACCAGCGGGGCGCTGCGCAAGGACCTGAGCCTCTATCTTGAGCGGTCGGACATCAACTGGCGGCAAGGCTGGGGCCGCGCCGAGGGCTCGGGCGGAATGCCGCGGGGGCCGCTCGGGCCGAATGGCAAGATCGCCCTCAGCAATCCCGACGATCACGACGTGCTGGCATGGAAGCACCTCCACCACTGGTATTCCATGCACCGCAAGCAACTCGGCAACCAGCAGGACCTGCCGCTGAACGCGATGCTCAACACCACCTCCGCCATCGATCCGGTCGGCAATCCCGCCTGGAACAGCGGCGTGACAAGAATCACCCCCATGGTGGTGCGGATCCAGATGCTCATCTCGCTCGGCGCGCAGGCGCAGGCAGGATCGAACAACCACGCCCTGCGGATGTACAGCTATCCCGTCGTCACGCTGTGGAATCCCTACAACGTGCCGATGCGCGTCACCGAATGGAGCACCTTCCTTCACACGCTGCCGCTTGAGCACACGATCTACAAGGGGGGGGTGAAGCTCCCACTGACCGGAGGGGGCACGCTCAACGGCTCCTACAACTGGGGATGGCCGCACGGCAACATGACGATGCGCGTCGGCGGCAGCACCGGGCCGGCCATCACCCTCGCGCCCGGCGAGGCGAAGGCCCTCACCTACAACTCGTCGGAGAGCGGCGGTTTTAACGCGCACAACATGATCGCGAGCCCGCCCGCGTGGCTGCCCACCCGCGCCGGCGAGCCCCGCGACCTGGGAACCATCAGCGGCCAGGCCTCCGACCGGATCGCCATCTCCACGTCGCTCGCCACCTGGGAAAGCAGCTCCACTTCCTATGTCGGCCAGAATTTCCAGACCACCTTCGACTTCCGTTGTGAACCCCGGGCGATCCACACCGGGCACCCGACGCGCTTCCAGAACCAGATGTTCTCGTCCCAGGTCGGCTGGCGGCATGAGTCGTCCAACCCTCGCACCGCCTTCATCTCGGAGCGGAACTTCCCGAACATCACCCTCGGGGACCTCAACAACAACCCGATGCCCTTCCTGCATCTCGACATCCGTCTCAAGACGCTCGACGAAGTGGCGCTCCCGAACAAAACCTGGCTGCACAACATCCCCTTCCACCCCTACGCTGCGGTCACCTCGAGCTCGAAGCACTCGCGTCAGGGAGTCGACGCCGCGACCACCTTTTTCGCGCACCCCTACACCCTGACCTTCGAGCAGGTCACCGGTGTCGAGGGAGTGTTCCAGAGCCGCCCCTTCTTCGGACCCAGCAACCGGCCGGGCGGCCAGTCGAGGATCGTCTCGGCCCCGGTGCCGCTCGCCCCCCTCACCTCGCTGGCCCAGCTGCAGAACCTCCCGTTGCTGCCGATCGAGGCGCTCAACTGGAGCGGCTACCATTTCCAAAATCATGCCATCGCCAACTCCTTCGCCTCGCCCGGCCTGCCGCCCGTGGCGATCCGCGAAACCTCGTTCCCTTTCCACCTCGGCCAGTATTTCCCCTGGCAGGGCGGTGACATCGCCGGCCGGACCTACGACGACCGCAGTTGGTTCAACAGCGCCGACTACGTGATCCAGGGCGCGCCCGCGCTGGTGGTCGACCGGAGTTATGCCGCCAACCACCTGTTGTTCGACGAGTATTTCTTTTCCTCGATGGCGGCCCAGGAAGGCCCCGTCTTCGACAAATACGGGACCCGTCGGGCGCTGCGGGCGGTGGTGGACGACTTCTTCAGCGGCAGGAAGCCCCTGCCGGTCGCCGCTTACCGGCCCTACAAGGTCACGGAATCCGCCTCCGGCGACACCGCCAGCCAGTTGACCAGCCGTACCGGAGCGACCGCCACGGCCTATCTCAAATCCGCCTCGCTCCTCATGGTGGACGGCGGTTTCAATATCAACTCGACCTCGGTTCCTGCATGGACCGCCGTTCTCTCCGCCGCCAACCGCAAGCGCCCGGTTTTCATGAACCGGGACAGCCAGTTGAGCGGTCAGGACCGGGGCGATTTTGTCGTCAGCCGGAATCCCAACCCATCCACCGGCGATGCCACCGAGGCCAGCCGCTGGCTCGGCTACCGGGAGCTGGACGAGGACGAGATCCGCCAGCTCGCCGAGGCGGTGGTCCGGCAGGTGAAGAAGCGCGGCCCCTTCCGTTCCCTGGGAGAGTTCGTGAACCGCCGTCGCACGACCGATGAGGAAATGGCGAATTACGGCGCGCTCCAGGCAGCCCTCGAAGACCCGCAAGTCGACATCAACCGCGACTACCGCGGCGCCGCCAACGAGATCACCGCCGCCGACATCGCGGGGGCCAAATACAAGTTCCCCGCCGCCGCCCTGGGCTCGCGCTACCAGGGCACCCCCGCTTACATCAACCAGGCGGATCTGCTGACGCCGATCGCCCCGATCATGCAGGCCCGCTCCGATACCTTCGTGATCCGCGGCTACGGCGAGGCACGCTCGACCGACGGGCAGGACATCATCGCCCGCGCCTGGTGCGAGGCGGTCGTCCAGCGGGTGCCGGACTACGTCGACAGCTCCGAATTGCCGGAGCTTGCGCGCGACCAGCTCAAGTCGCCGGCCAACCGGCTCTTCGGCCGCCGCTTCCTCATGAAGTCCTTCCGCTGGCTCCCGGCCGTCCGGCAGTCCTGAACCGGTTCCCGAACTCCAGACATGTCATTCCCCGCCATTCCATTCCGCATCCCGGCCCACGCCCTCGCCGCCGTTTCCCTCCTCATCGGCATCCCCGCGACGGCGCAGGACGATGCCGCGCAAAAAGCGGCCACCGTGGAGTTCCGGGTGACCCGCTTCGATCTTGAGGACCGCGACTCGCCGGTTTACCGCGCCGGGACCGCGGCCAAGCAGGTGGAGGTCGAGGTCCCGCTGACCTTCATCGCCGGGCCCTTCGAGGCCCCGCTGCGAGACGGCACCAAGCTCGACCTCTGGCAGGGCTCCGCGGAGAAACCCGAGATTTCCCTCGATATCCAAGCGGCCGAGCGCGAGCACCTGCTGCTGGTGTTTTTCCAACAGGAGAAGACGGTCCGCGTGCTGAAGGTCCATTCCCCGCCGGGCCGCATCAAGGGCGGCGACCGTTTCATCATCAACACCACGCCCACCGAGATGGCGATCAAGCTCGGCAACGCGGAGCCGCTCATCCTCGCGGCAAGCAAGTCGGGCGTCCTCGCCGCGCCCCCGGGAACCGAGATCGTCAGCCTGCCGGTGCTCGTGAGCCTCAAGCAGGATGACAAGTGGAAGCTCGCCAGCACCGAGCAGTGGCCCTGCGATCCACGCTTCCGGAAGTATCTCGTCGCCTACATGTCGCCGCGGACCCGCCAGCTCGTGTTTCACAGCGTGACGGAACGGATGTAGCCGGTAACTCCCCGCGCTTGCGCCCCTCTCCCCCGTCCCGCCATCCTCCGCCATGTGCCGATGGCTTTGCTGCCTGTTTCTCCTCGCCACCGCTTCTTCCCTCCGCGCCCATCAGATCGCGGAAATGTCGATGTCGCTGGAAGTCACCGGCGACCGGATCAGCGCGGTTGCCGAGGCCGATGCCGCCTACCTGCTGCCGGAACTCCGTGGCGATGAGGACGAGGAAGCGAGGGACCTCGCCTGGCTCCGTCAACAAGGCACGGAAGGATGGGCACGGATCGAGCGGGAGGCGGCGGTCTATCTCAAGGAATGCCTGCGCTTCGAAGCGGACGGCAAGGAAGTTCCGTGGACGCTGAACATCCCCGCTTTCGACGAAGCCAGCCCCCGCTTCCTCACGGAAGGCGAGCCGGAGGAACTGCCGATGATCGACGTGGTGCTGGAGGCGGCCCTGCCGGCATCCGCCCGCAAGCTCGACGTGGTGTGGGACGAGCCCTTCGACGTCGTCCTGATCGCGACCACCGGCAGTGGCGGGTCCGCGGAAACGACCCCGCTGGTCAGCGGCGAACGCGCCACCCTCGCCGAACGCGAGCCCGCCGCCCCGGCGATGCAGCCCAGCGCGCCTTCGCCCGGCCGCTGGGTGGGCCTGGGCTTCGAACACATCCTGCCGAAGGGCGTCGATCACATCCTCTTCGTGCTCGGGCTCTTCCTCCTGGTCCCGAAATGGAAGCCGCTGCTCCAGCAGACGATCGTCTTCACCCTGGCCCACTCGCTTTCCCTCGCCGCGGCATCGCTCGGATGGGTGAGCTTTCCCCCGACGCCGGTGGAGGTGATGATCGCCGCCAGCATCGCCTGGGTCGGACTGGAGAACCTGTGGCAGAAGGAAGTCGGCAAATGGCGGCTCGCCCTGGTCGGAGCCTTCGGCCTGATCCACGGGCTCGGCTTCGCCGGCGTGCTGGCGGAACTGCTGCCGGCGGATCAACCGGAGAAACTGCCCGCCGCCCTGCTCGGCTTCAACGTCGGCGTCGAACTCGGCCAGATCGCCGTGCTGGCGATCGCCTTCGCGTGCTGCGGCTGGCTCGGCGAAAAGCACTTTCTCCCGGTGAAGCGCGGCGCTTCGGTCCTCATCGCGCTGGCAGGCCTGGTTCTCGTCGTCGAAAGAGTCGCCGGGATCGAACTCGTCCCCTTCCTTTGATGCGAGGCGGCCGGCCGGCAAGCCACGACCGGGACAAGAAGCACGTCACCCCGGCCCCGAGAGACGGGGGAGGAACTCCGCCCCGCCTGACGGTCAGGGAAAATTTATGAGAAATTTTTGAACATTTTAAAACTATCTTGATTTTCCTAAAAAATAGAGCAGAACTCGGCCCGGATGTTTTCCGGATTTCCAGGGATGACGGTCGGCTTGGCCTTGTTGGCGCTCTTGTTCGCCACGGGCCTTCCCCTGCTCTGCGCACTGATCGCGCTCGCCAACGTCCGCAAGTACCGGGTCAAGGCCCACGCCTGCGACTCCGGCATCGTCCCCTCCGACGTCCGCCGCCGGATGGCTCCCTGGCTCAACCGCATGGGCCACTTCGGGTTCCGCCAGCTTCAGCTCTTCCGCCTCGAAAGCGCCGGCTACGCCGAGGCCTACCGCTGGATCCTCGCCAACGAGGAGGAAAAAACCTTCTCCACCCTCGAATGGACCGTCCCCGTCTCCGGTGCCGGCCCGCGGGTCTCGCTCTCGATGTTCACCGCCCTGCGCGACGGCACCCTGATCGTCACGCTCGACCGCCGCGTCACCCGTCACCCCCCCTCGTGGTGGCAGGACGTCCAACGCTACTTCGGCACCGTCACCGCCCAGTGGAAGCTCCACTATTCACGGATCCGCAACGAGAACGGCCGCATCCTGCCCGCCCTCGACAAGCTGACCGAGATGCTGGCGGCCGATGAGGAAGCCCGCCACAACGCCCTGGTCAAAGGCGGCGAATTCACTCCCAGCCGCCAGGACCCCGATGTCCTCCGGCTCCGCCTCACCCGTCTGCCTTCGCGGGTGCTCCCCATCCTCGGCGACTTCGTTCGCGGCCGTTACTTCGGATCCTGCACGCGCCGCGACGTGGCCGCCCCGGCCAAGGCCAAGGTCGAGGAAGTCGAGCGCATCGGCGGTGCCGTCGGCCTCTCCCTCGATCAGGCGGTCGAGCAGGACCTCACCCGCTACCGCGCCCTGATCGCGGTCCGCTCCAGCCCGCTCGACCACCTGCGGCGGATCGTCCAGTTGCTGGGCACCGTCGCGTTTTTCATCATGCTGTTCGGCCGCGACCAGCCGCTGCAGACCGCCTTGACCGTGATCTTCCTGGCCGCGCTGCACGAAGCCGGCCACTGGCTGCCGATGCGGCTTTTCGGCTACCGCGGCACCACCCCGGTCTTCATCCCCTTCACCGGCGCCACCGAGCGCGCCCGCAAGCTCCACGCCCCCGCCTGGCAGCAGCTCATCGTCCTGCTCGGCGGCCCGCTGCCCGGACTCATCGCGGGCCTCGCCACCCTCGGCTACGGCTATTTTTCGCCGGACACCCCGCTGTGGCTGATCGATGCCGCCGGCATGGCCGTCGCCCTGAACGCCCTTCACCTGCTGCCGGTGCTGCCGATGGACGGCGGGAAAGTCATCGACCTCCTGATCTTCCGCGACCTGCCCCTGCTGCGCCCCTTTTTCACCGTCACCGCCTCCCTCTCCGCCTTCGCCGCGGCCGTGGTGCTGAAATCCCGCGTCCTGCGCTACATCGCCATGGCGATGTTCGGCGGCGTGCTGTGGGACGTCCGCACCATCCAGGTCGTGCGCGGCGCCCGCCGCCTGCCGTGGGCCGGCGAGGTGAATGACGAGGCCGAGGCGCTCCGCCGGATCTTCCGTGGCATGCGCCAGGAGGGACAAGGTGCCTTCATCGGCAGCGACGGCTGGCACCGGAAGATCGAGGCCCTGCTGATGGAAGTCATGCGCAAGCGGCCGGCCTTCGCCACCCGCTTCGCCGGCGGCACCCTGCTGCTGGCCGCCGGGGCCATGCCCGCCCTGCTGCTCGTCGGCGTGCTGCTCGGCCCCGTCCTCGGCGACGCCGGCCGGATGGTGCGCACCGCGGAGCATGTCACGGAGTTCCGCAAGGTCTTCCCGAAGGAAACCCGCAAACTCACCGAGGAAGATGAATTGACCTTCATCCACCTGGCCGCCGAGACCGAAATCGGACCCGACGGCGCGGCGCTATCCGTGCTTGATCGCCCGCGCGAAGCCGCGGAAATCGTCCGCCAGCAGATCGGCGGCCGCCTCGACCGGTTGGATTGGAAAAAAGCGAACATCGCGTCGCGGAACAATCTCATCGGCGCGCCGGTGCTCCCCGTTTGGGTCGAGGTCCAGTGCGCCCGGATGGAACGCGCCGCCCTCGATGGCGATTCCGCCCAAGCCCTGGCCCGCGCCGAGGGCATGCTGGACATCCTTTCCGCGGTCGAACCGGCAACCAGCCTGGAACGCCGCGAACTGCTCGCCGAGGTCGAACTCCGGGTGCTCGCCTTGATCGAACGCCAAGCGGCCTCCGGCCGGCTCCAGCCCGCCGAACTGACCCGCCTCGACCTGCGGATCTCCGCCCGCAACGTCGCTCCGGACCCCGAGGTCGAAGGCCTACTGATGGTCGCGGCCTGGGCCGAGCGCACCCGGGTGGCCGCCATTTCCGACGCCGCGGCCCAGGCTTCCCTCGACCCGCGGTTCTGGCGGGATCTCTATCCGCGCATCCGCACTGTCCGCCGCCTGCTCGCGGAGCAGCAATCCGCCAATCCTCCGGCCTCGGTCGCCCTCGCCCGCTACTGGCGGACCTCGCGCCGGGTGGGGGAACTGCCGCCACAGATCGGCGTCTCGGTGATGGTCTCTCCCGGCGAGGCCTCGCTCATCCTCGAATTCTGCGAAGGCCACCGCCAGTTGACCTGGCGGCGGATCTCGACCCTCTCATCCCTCCGCCTCGAGTCCTACCGCCAGAAAACCGGGGCCTTCCCGGAACTCTGGAAACACAGTGTCCCCGGCGGCGCCACCATGGAAGTCATCAAGGAGCGCGGTCCGCTGCTGCGCATGACCGACAACCGCGACCAGCTCCGCAGCCGCATCCCTTACTGGCTGGCACCCGCCACCTTGCCGATGCCGCCCTCCAACCCGGCGCTCGACTACGACTGCCTGCTCTTCGGCGCGCCGCCGCTGCCGACCCTGTCCGCCCACTGAGCCCCGCTCACGGCGCTCCTTGAAGCCACTGCGCCCGGGTTCCCTCCAGATGGCCCCGGTAGCTTCCCAACTGGTCGGGGCTCAGGATGGAATCCAGGCCCTCCAAGCCGGCCTCGATCTCCTCCCGCACCACCTCGGCCGCCACCGCGGCAAATCCCGAGCCGTCGTCGTTCCGCGCGTCCAGCCGCCGGGCGATCTCGGCCAGCGCCTGGGGGGAAAGCCCGGGCGACGCGGGTCGCGAGGGATCCGGCAATTGTTCCGCCCTCCCCGCCAGCACCTCCCGCAGCGCCGCCTGCTGCGCGGGTGTCAGCAGCACCACCGCGCCGATCTCCGCCAGCCTGGCCTCGACCTTCGCCGAAGAAAGCGCCTCCGCCTTCCGGGCCTCCAGTTGTTGGAAAGTGACCAGGGCATCCCCCTCCAGCATCGCCTCCAGCGCCTCTTCCAAGCGGGGAAGAGCCAGTTCCGCCACCGGCGGCTCCACGCCTTCGATCGCCGGCCCGATGGCCTCGTGGAGTTCCGCCACTTGCCCGGCCGTCAATCCCAGCTCCCGCTGCCACTCCGCCACTTTGAGTTCCAGCTTCGCCCGGCAAGCCGCCTGCATCCGCTCCCGGTCCGCGATCTCCCGCCGCCGGTCCGCCTCGGTGAAAGTTTCCTCCCGCACCCGCTCCGAACTTTTGGCCGAAACCGCCAGTTCATCCCGCTGACCAATGCTTCCCGCCATTCCCGAGCCGGAATCCCGACCGCGCGAATCTGCCGCTTGACCCGTTGGCATACCCCGCAGCCACCAGCCCAGCGCGAAACCCACAAACGGAAGCAAGAGGTATGGGAGAACTCGTCGCGACATGTCTCCCGATGCCATCTCCCAAAGGGAAATCCCACTTGAAAATCATCCGAAATGTCACTAACAGCACCGCCGTAACTCCACCCGAAATCCCCCTACCCATGAAGAAACTGCTGCTCCACGCATTCGCCCTCCTGACCGCCCTGCTTCCTCTCCACGTGGCCGAAGCCGCGCCCAAACCCCCGCCGGTGTTCGGCGGTTGGTCCCCCGGCAAGACCTTCACCTTCACTGTGGACAACGTCATTTCCGCCGCGAACCAGGGTGGCGTGATCATCAATCCCGCGCCCATTCCGAAAGGTGTTCCGGCTCTAACCGTCGGCCAGCAGGTGACTTTCACCATCGGCAAGAAGGGCGAACTCCTCGGCCCCGGCATCAAAATCGCATTCCAAGCCGATGGCGGGTCCGCGAATGTTTACGTCAACAAACCCAAGAAGGGCGCCCAACCGACTGCCGCGACCGTCTTCAAGAACATCACCACCGGCGAACCGATCAGCGTTGCTCTCAACTACTACACCTTCAAGCTCGTGAAGCGCGTGCCGAATGTCAACTCGGTGACCTACACCTTGAACCCCTGATCCATCCCGGCTCTGCCGGCTTCCAACGCAGTGAAGGAGGGCCCCGGGCCCTCCTTCACTGCGTACAAGGATGGAACACCCCGCCCGCCAGCCGCGCCCTGGCCTCGCCGACGAGGTAAAGCGATCCCGCCACCAGCACCGGTCCTCCGCCCCGGAGCGCCGCCGCGAAGGCCGCGTCGAAACTTCCGTGCAGTTCGTGCGGCACCGCCCCGCCCGCCAGGAACGCGGCAAGCTCCTCCGCCGGCAAGGCCCGCGGGGTATCGACCGGACAAAAATGGATGAACTCCGCCAGCGGCGCGACCTCCGCCAGGATCCCCGCCACGTCCTTCGCCGCCACCGCGCTGAAGACCAGCGTCGCCTTCCTCGCTCCGAATTCCCCGCGCCAGGTCTCCGCAAGCACCGCCGCCCCTTGCGGGTTGTGCGCGCCATCGAGCACGATCTCCCGCCCGCCGTGCTCGAAGCGCTCGAAACGACCCGGCCAGCGGACCGACGCCAAGCCGTGCATCACCACCTCGTAGTCCAGCCTCACCCCCGCCGCATGCAGGCACTCCAGCGCCAGCGCGGCATTCCACCGCTGGTGGACTCCCGGCAAGGCGACCGGATAGCCGACCAGCGGCTGCTCGACGAAGGACAAGGGGCTGCGCCGCTCGTTCGCCTCCATCTCCAGCACCTTCCGCACCGCCACCTCTTGCGGCGAGGAGAACGCCGGCTTGCCCTCGACGAAAATGCCGGCCTTCTCCGCGGCGATCTTCTCGACGGTGTCGCCCAGCCACTGCATGTGATCCAGCCCGACCGGCGTGATCGCGCAGACGTCGGCCGGCACCGCCGTCGTGGCATCGAGCCGCCCGCCCATGCCGGTTTCCAGCACGATCAACTCGCACTCCCGCTCCCGGAACCAACGCATCGCCAGCGCCAGGCTGATCTCGAAGAAGGTCGGGTGCGGATCCAGCGCCTCGCAGATTTCCCGCAGCTCCGTCAGCATCGCCGCGCAATCTTCCTCGGGAATCTCCACCCCCGACACCCGGACCCGCTCGCGGTAGTCGATCAGGTGCGGTGAGGTGAAGAGCCCGGTGCGGTTCCCCGCCGCACGGGCCACCGAGTCGATCATCGCGCAGGTGCTCCCCTTGCCGTTCGTCCCGGCGACGTGGATCACCTTCACTCCGTGCGCCGGAAAGGCCAGGAACTCCTTCAGCAGCCGTCGCGGCCCCTCGAGGCCCAGCTTGATGCCGAACATCTGGGTCGAAAACAACCAGTCGATGGACTCGGAGTAGGTCACGGACCCGTCACGGCATCATGTAGGCCAACAATTGCGCCAGTTTCTCGCGCAGCTTGCCGCGCGGCACGATCGTGTCGACCAGCCCGTGGTCGAGCATGAACTCGGCGGTCTGGAAACCCGGTGGCAGGTTCTGGTGGGTCGTCTCCTTCACCACCCGCGGACCGGCGAAGCCGATCATGCACTTCGGCTCGGCCAGGTTGATGTCGCCGATGGTCGCGAACGACGCGGTCACCCCGCCGGTGGTCGGATGGGTCATTACCGAGATATAGGGAAGATATGCCTCCGACAAGCGGGCCAGCGCGCCGCAGGTCTTGGCCATCTGCATCAGGGACAGCATCCCCTCCTGCATCCGCGCGCCGGAGGAGGCGGAAATGATGATCACGCCGCGTTTCTCGGCGATCGCCTGCTCCACCGCCCGGGTGATCTTCTCGCCGACCACCGAGCCCATCGACCCGGCGAAGAACTTGAAATCCATCACCGCGATCATCGCCGGCTGGCCGCCGATGCTCAGTCGACCGGTCACCACCGCGTCGTCCAGCCCGGTCTTCTCGCGCATCCCTTCGATCTTCTCGCGGTAGTTGGCGAAACCCAGCGGGTTGGCGGAAACCAGGCCGGTGTTGGTTTCCTCGAAGCTCCCCGGATCCGCCAGCAGCTCGATCCGCTCCCGCGAGTCCATCAGGAAGTGATAGCCGCAGTGGTGGCAGGTCTGGAGATGCTGCTTGAGTTCCAGCGTGTGAAGCATGGCCCCGCATTCGGGACACTTGGTCCACAGGCCCTCGGGCATGTCGTCACGGCGCTTGAGGCGGCGAAGGGGTGGCTTGTCGAAAATGCCCATGGATTCGGAAATTCGGTCTCGGCGGGCGAGGCTAGCCACGCATCACGGTGACGACAACCACCTTTTGAACCCCCGAGCGACGAAGCAGCCGGGCGCATTCGTCGGAGGTCGCGCCGGTCGTAAAAACATCGTCCACCAGCACCGCACCCGCCGGCTTGGCGGCGACGAAGACTGTCCCGTCCCGCGACAGCGCGAAGGCCCCTTTCAGGTTCTTCAGCCGCTGCGCGCGGCTCAGCCGGGTCTGGCTGCTGGTGCTCCGCGTCCGCAGCAGCGCCTTGCACAGCGGCAGCCCGGTCTCCCGTCCCAGCGAGCGGGCGATCTCCTCCGCCTGATTGAAATACCGCCACAAGCGCCGCCGCCGGTGCAGCGGGACCGGCACCAGCGGCCATCCGCCGTCCAATGCCTCCGCCAGCCGCGGGTCGTCCGTGAAGGCCCGCCCCGCCAGCCGCCCGAGCTCGCCCGCGATCTCGATCCGCCGGCCGTATTTCAGCTCGTGGATCATTTCCAGCAGCACCGGATGGTTCGGCAGCGCCGGCCGGGCGAAGGCGAAGGCGAAGGCAAAGTCGAGGTCGCGGCAGTTCGGGCACTCGAAGGAGCCCTCGATCCGCCCCTCGAACTCCTCGCCGCAGCTCCGGCAGAACGGCTCGCGCAGCGACGGCAGCTCGTCGCGGCAGGCATCGCACAGCGAGCACTCGCCGGTCACCCCGTCGCCGCAGCCATGGCAGATCCCCGGATACACCAGGTCCAGCACCCTCGACCACAGACCGCGACCTTCCGCTTCCCGGGCCATCGTTCGCTCAGCTCCGGTAGGCCGCGGGTTCCTCCCGCGGGCGGGTCATCAGGTGGACCAGCATCCCGGTCACGATCACCACCGACAGCGGCAGCAGCCCCTCCAGCAGGCTCATCCCGACCAGCCAGCGCATCGCTTCCGGCAGGCCGATCACCGGCCAGGTCGCCGCCTTGAACATCCCCATCCCGAACACCCAGCCGAGATGCAGGCCGACTGGCAGCCACAGCGACGCCGTGCGGTAGCGCGCATAGGCCAGCACCACGCCAACCGCCGCCAGGATCAGGAAACGCGAGAAAATCGACATCGGATCCGCGAAGCGGCTGAAAATCTGGCCGAGCAGGATGAAGCCCGCGTTCGCCGCCTCCGGATCCGGCACCCGAGCCATCGGCGGCGGCTGCAGGAAGTGGACGAAGGCAAACAGGAACGACAGCAGCGCGATCGCCGGCGCCGGCCGCATCGCCCGCAGGAAGATCCCGAGCAGCACGCCGCGGAACAGCACCTCCTCGATCATCGCCACGATCAGCGCGCCCGGCAGCACCTTGGAAACCGACTTCATCAGGTCGATCTCCATCATGAATTTGTTCGGCACGCCGCGGGTCGAGACCGCGGCGTCCTTCCACATGAAACACCCGGCCTGCAGCATCAGCCAGCCCGACAGCAGCAGCAACCCGGCGGCCAGCAGCAGGCCGGTGCCGAATTGCAGCCAGCCCTGCGGATTGCGGCGCAGCGGCTGACCGCGGTCGGTCACGACCACGTTGTCCGGCAGCCGCAGCGACCACGGCGTGTCACGGTAGCTTCCCGGAGCCCGACCGAGCCGCAGCCACGCGGTCAGCGGGAACAGGAGCAGCAGCGCGGAAAGCAGCACCGCCCGGTCGAAGAACTTCGGAAAGTCGGCCCGGTCCGCCGCCGATGCTACATACTTGATCAAGCCGTTGCCTTCCTTTTCGCGGAACACCTCGGCCAGCCCTTTGCCCAGTTGATGGATCCAAGGGGCCAGGATCGCGCCCAAAATCAGCGTCGCCGCCACGTAGGCGAAGATCTTGATCACATCACTAACCGAACTGCGGCGCACGGGCCTGATGCTAGTTTGCACCCTTGAAGTTCCAAGTTCCAATTCGGCTGCGGCGGGAAATCCGGCTCACTCCGGGATCGGATCACCGCGCCGCACGGTCGTCCCTTCCCACACCGCCTCGTCGCTTTCCCGATCATAGCTGAGCACCCGCTGGGCGCTGCCCGGCACCGGCCGATGTTCCTTTTCCGGCAGCCACTTCCGGTGCTCCGCGACCACCGCGGCATGCTCCGGGCGGTCGGCGAGGTTGGTCCATTCGTTCGGATCGCTCCGGTGATCGTAGAGTTCTTCGCTGCCGTCGGCGTAGCGGATGTAACGCCAGCGCTCGCTGCGGATGCCGTGGTTGCCCGGGTTGTGGGTGGTGATCGCCGGCCGGTCCCGCTTCGCCGCCGGATCCTTGAGCTGCGGCATCAGGCTGAGCCCGTCCAGGTCGCCGCGTCCCTCCAGCCCGCAGAGCTCGATCAACGTGGGATAAATGTCCAGCAGGTCGGCCGGCTGCGTCACCCGCCCGCCCTTCCCCACCCCCGGCCCGGCGAAAATCAGCGGCACCCGGGTGCCGTCGTCCCACAGCGTGTTCTTGCCGCTGATGCCCTTCTCACCCAGATGCCAGCCGTGGTCGCCCCACACCACCACGATGGTGTTCTCCGCCAGCCCGGCCTCTTCCAAAGCCACCATCACCCGGCCGACCTGGGCATCGACGAAGCTGGTGCAGGCCAGATACGAACGGACCAGATTCCGCCACTGCTTTTCCTCCTTGAGCCATTTCAAGCGCGGCTCCGGCAGGCTCCAGTGCAGATACCACGAAAAGCGGGGCGTGTCGGCGCGGTCGTCCTCCAGGATCCGCGGGAGCACCGAGTCATTGTCGGGATAAAGGTCGAACCACTGCTGCGTCGCGTAACACGGCACGTGCGGCAGGAAGAAGCCGGCGGCGAGGAAGAAAGGCTGGTCCTTCGGCGCGGCCTTGAGCTGACGGATCGCCCAGTCCGCCACCTTGTGGTCGCCCTTGTCTTCGTCCCGATGCGAGAAGACACCCCAATCGACCAGCGGGTTGTTCCCCATTGGCGTCGGCCCCACCAGCTTCTTGGCCGGCCGGGCCCCGACCCCGCCATCAGGTCCCCAGACATCGAACTCCACCCTCCGCTTCTCCGGCCCGCCGATCCCTCCGTGGTAGATTTTCCCGGCCGTCAGCGTGCGGTAGCCGTGCTTCTTGAAATGCTGCGGCAGCGTCACCCGGCCCGCCCACTTCGGCACGCTCCGGAACCAGGGTGCCAGCCCGTAGATCCCGGTGGTCGTCGGCCGCAAGCCGAGCATCAGGCTGGTCCGCGACGGGTTGCAGAGTGGCGCGTTGCAGTGCGCGTTGAGGAAGGCGGTGCCGCGCGCCGCGAGCCGGTCGAGGTGCGGCGTCTTGGCCATCGGATGCCCGCCGAACGCGCCGACCCAGTCGTTCTGGTCGTCGATCGCGATGAACACGACATTCGGCTTCGCCGCGGACACGGGAAGCAGCAGGCAGGCGGATGCGGCGAGGATGGGGAAAAGCTTCAAGGGTCGGGTGGGTTCGGGATTTCAAGGGATACCGCCCGCCAGGGGTCAGGCATTCATCGGATCTCAGGCCCGGGCCCGGTCTGGTGCTTCCGAGCGGCCCTCATCCGTTGCGGGAGTAGAAATACCAGAAGATCGCAGCCACCAGCACGACTCGAATGGCGATGCTGAAAGCCGAATACTTCAGCCGCCCCTTCTGACGCTCCACCTCGAATGGCAAATCGCCGCGCCAGAACCTCCCGGAGTTGAGACCGAACTGGTAGGTGGTCGCCGCAGTTCGCACCTTCAAAACGTAGCAGCGAATGAACCACTGCCTCGTCTCGAACAGGACCGCCTGCTGGATCTCCTCGAAAGGAATGGTCCAGTCGCCGCACTCAAGCCGGTCGGAAAAGACCTTCAGGCTGCCCCGGCGGGAGGTGACCCAGCTCAACCCATACTCAAATTGGTCCGCGGCCCCGCGAACCCCTTTGGTCATGCACCGATGGATCGGCTCGGTGGGGTTCATCTAGTCGTTCTTGTCCCGGTAAAGGAGGTCCCGAAGCTTTTGTTCGATCAGGACGCGATTGGCCGAAAGAGCCATCGATCCGATGTAAGACTTACCGTCGTCGCGGTCCGCATAGACGCAAAGTTGGATACGGCAGCCTCGATAGTCGTCCTCCAACAATGACCGCAGTCCCGTAAGAAACTCCGGCGTGCAGTGGTCGGGAGTAAGGTCCAAGTAACGAGTGTGATTGGGCCACCAGTCATCCCTCACGAACGGCGACTCATCGGACTCGGGACCGAATTGCTTAGCAGCTTCGTTTCGAATCAGGTGGATGAGGAATGAATCCCTTCGCTCATACTCGGATTCCTCGCTCTCGTTCGCAAACTCTGCAATGAGCGCCTGCTCTCCGAACAACAGATCGAACTGATCCGGCGATACGACTTGTTGGTTCTCTGGCAGCATATCAATTCGTCGACTAACGTTTGATGTGCGCCCACCTGCGCGGTTGAACAGATGTTGAAATGAAATTGAAAAGATTATGGCCGTTTGGTGCGTCACGAGTTGTTAGCCTCTTCCGATTTTTTGGATCAACTGGCCGTGCAGATGCCAATACACGTCCAAATCGACCTTCTCCAGATTCTCGACCGTGTCAGATCCGCCTAAAAACAGAGGAACTCGATAGCCGATGCACTCCGTCACGCGAGGGGATTCTCCGCCGCCAGCAATCCACTCATCGAAGAATGGTTTGGAGAGTGCGTCGGCAGCATACTCAACGAGCTCGATGTTGTGGAAGTCGGCAAATGACGTTGGAATCTCAAATGATTCCCCTGTACCAGGCTCGATCATCAAGACGCTCGACTGAGCGCCCTCGGAGCGGAGATCAAGCGCGAAGATCCGCCCCAGCCAATCGAAGCCGAAACATGCGATCCTGCCGCGATAACTCGGAAAAGCCGATTCGACGGTCTGCGTCCACGAACGCATGGCCGCTGGATGGAATAGTCGGTAGAGTCCGCCAGAAAAACTTGAACCTCCCGAATCTGAAAGCAGTTCCGTGATTCCAGCGGCCCGTGGCTCAAGTTGCGCAAGTATAGCTGGATCTTGATTCACGCAGGCAGCGCAGCTTCTCGGAAACCGATGATGGAATGAGGTAAACATTCTTGGGCTAACAGTGTTGGCCGTAGCAGGTGAGAGGGCGATATCCGACATCCCACTTTCGCGACAATGCCCCGACCATCGTCGATCGGACAAGGATTTTTCCCGCGACGCGTGCGTCGATCCAGCGAGGCGGGAGCGCGGCCCGGCGGGTGGATTACCGGTGCTGATACCGGCACTCCGGCGATTCCGGGCGCTCGATGTAGAGGGTGCTGGTCGCCGGCACAGCATCGGCGCGGAATCGGCATTCCGAGCCGGAGACGGTCAGGTCGTCGTCGGGGAGCATGTGGGTCTCCGTCACAGGGTCAGCGGTCCAGCTACCGAGGTAGGGACCGACCGCTGGGCGGACCCACTTTACCTGCGGCCGAGGATGCGAATGCCCTGGCGAATTCTTTTGCATCTCACCCTCGGGGGTGAAGTGGGCGGGCCCGGCGGTCCAGCCCTACCGGGGCGAAGCCGGCGGGTCCGGCAGCCCAGCCCTACCAGCCCAAACTTCCCCCACCCCGCCCCCGATTGGCACTTGGCAGCATTCCGGCGGATCGCCACGCTCCGGGCATGGAATCCCACGAATGGCGCGAACGCTCCGAAGAAGGCCTGCGCTTCTGGCGCGCGACCCGCCATGCCGGCCAATGGACCTTTCAAACGACCCTCAAGACCGATCCGGATTGGAATCCGATCGATCCGGTCCCCCGCGAAACCTGGGAAGCTCTGCGCGACGTGCTCTGGCGCAAATACCAGCGCAAGCGCTGCCCTTGGGAGTGGGTCGACCAGATCGACAAGCTGCTGGAAGAGGAATACTCCTAGCCGCCCATGGATCCTCCGAACGAGCGCCGGCCCGGGCTTCTCGCGCCGAACTCGATCCGCCGGGGCAAGAAAGCGCCGGCCCGGCCCGTTCTGGGGCGCATGACTCGTTGCCTGTGGATCGGATGGACCCTCGCCCTGCCGGCGCTCGCCGAAACGGAAATCCGCTACGGCCGGGACATCCGCCCGATCCTCTCCGACAAGTGCTTCTTCTGCCACGGCCCCGACCCGAAGACCCGCGAGGAGGACCTCCGCCTCGACCTCCGCGACGAGGCCATCGCCGCCAAGGCCTTCATTCCCGGGAATCCGGAGAAGAGCAAGCTGATCAAATTGATCCACGCGACCGATGAGGACGACCTCATGCCGCCGCCGGAAAGCCACAAGTCCCTCACCGCGGCGGAAAAGAAGCTGCTGCACGATTGGATCCAGGCCGGTGCTGAATACGAGCCGCACTGGGCCTACATGGCACCGGAACGCGAGCCCGGGCAAAGCATCGACGCCCTGGTCTCCCGCGATCTGGCCAAGCGCGGCCTCGATTTCTCCCCGCCGGCCGACCCGTCCACCCTGCTGCGGCGCCTGCATTTCGACGTGACCGGCCTGCCACCGTCGCCGGAACAGGTGGCTGCATTCCAAGTGGCCCACGCCAAGGATCCGGAAGCGGCGATCCGTGAAGCCGTGGACAAACTGCTGGCCTCGCCCCATTTCGGCGAGCGGATGGCCGTCTCCTGGCTCGATGTCGTCCGCTACGCCGACACCGTCGGCTACCACGGCGACAACGATCGGTCCGCGTCCCCCTACCGCGACTACGTCATCGACGCCTTCAACAGCGACAAACCCTTCGATCAATTCACCCTCGAGCAGATCGCCGGCGACCTGCTGCCCGGCGCCACGCTCCAGCAAAAAATCGCCGCCTCCTACAACCGCCTCAACGCGATCTCCAAGGAAGGCGGCATCCAGGACGCCGAATACCTCGCGAAATACCAAGCCGAGCGGGTGCGCACCACCTCCGCCGCCTGGCTCGGCTCCACCTTGGCTTGTGCGGAGTGCCACGACCACAAGTTCGATCCCTTCACCGCCAAGGATTTCTACGCCTTCGCCGCCTACTTCAGCGACATTCTGGAAAAGGGCGCCTGGAACAACGAGGGCAGTTACCAGGAAGACATCGCGCAATGGACGGCTCAAGGCGTGACCTTCGACGAATGGGGACCGCTCCTCCTCGCCCCCACGCCGGAGCAGCAGTCCCGGCTCGATGAACTCAACGCCGGGATCGACCGCCTCCGCGCAACGCTCGCCCCCAAGGCAAAGCCCACGCCCGAATTGGCGGCCCTGGAGAAAGAGCGCAACGGCTTTCTCAAGACCATCCCCTCCGTTCCCGCCACCATCTCCGCGAAGCCGCGCGACATCCGCCTCCTCAACCGCGGCGACTGGACGGACAAATCCGGCCCCATCGTCACCCCCGCCACCCCCGCCTTTCTCAACGCGGGCACGACCGATCCCGCGACCCGACCGACCCGCCTCGACCTCGCGAAATGGATGATCGCCAAGGAGAATCCCCTGACCGCCCGCGTCTTCGCCAACCGCCTGTGGGCCCGGCTCTTCGGCACCGGCCTTTCAAAGGACAGCGGCGACCTCGGCCTGCAGGGCGAATACCCGAGCCACCCCGAGCTGCTCGATTGGCTGGCGCTCGAGTTCACCGACCACCAATGGAGCGTGAAGCACCTGGTGCGCACCATCCTCCTCTCCCGCACCTATCAGCAATCCAGCACCCCGACTCCCGCGTTGGCGGAAACCGACCCGCAAAACCGCCTGCTCGCCCGCCAGACCCAGCTCCGTCTTCCCGCTGAACTCATCCGCGACAACGCCCTCGCCGTCTCCGGCCTGCTGCATCCTGCGATCGGCGGCCCCAGCGCCAAGCCCTACCAGCCGGCCAAATACTACCGCCACCTCAATTTCCCGCCGCGCGAATACCAGGCGGACACGGGTCCACAGCTCTATCGCCGCGGACTTTACACCCACTGGCAGCGGACCTTCCTGCACCCCATGCTCAAGGCCTTCGACGCCCCGGCCCGCGAGGAATGCACCACCGACCGCGCCATCTCGAACACCCCGCTGCAGGCGCTGAACCTGCTCAACGACCCGGCCTTCACCGAGGCCGCCCGCGCCCTGGCCACCCGCCTGCTTCAGGAGCCGGAAGGCGAAGCGAACCTCGTCGCCCGCGCCTGGCTCCGCTGCCTCGGCCGCCCGCCGACCAATGAGGAAAGCCGCATCCTCGGCGAGTTCCACGCGGACGAGCTCAAGCGCTTCACCGCCAGCCCCGCCGACGCCGCCGCCTTCCTCAAAGTCGGTCAATCCCCTGCCCCCGCAACCCTCCCGCCCGCCCCACTCGCCGCCGCCACCTCCCTCGCCCGCACCCTCCTCAACCTCCACGAAACCATCACCCGCTACTAACTCCCCAGATCAACAATCAACAATCAACGATCAACAATCTTCAATCTTCAATCTTCAATCTGCATGTTCCACCCAACCACCCGCCGCACCTTCCTCGGCCACGGACTCACCGGCCTCGGCTCGATCGCCCTGTCGCGGCTGTTAGGTGCCGAGCTCGCCGGTGCCGCCGCGCCCACGCTGCCGGCCAAGGTCAAGCGGGTGATCTTTCTCAGCATGGCCGGCGGGCCGTCGCATCTGGAGACCTTCGATTTCAAACCGAAGCTCCGCGAACTGGACGGCAAGCCAATGCCGGAGTCCTTCACCAAGGGCCAGCAGCTCGCCCAGCTCCAGGGCAAGGCGCTGAAATGCATGGGCGCCCAGCACGACTTCGCCCGCCACGGAAAGGCTGGCATCGAGATCAGCAACGCCTTTCCCCACATCGCGAAGCACGCGGATGAGATCGCGGTGATCCGCTCGATGCACACCAAACAGATCAACCACGATCCCGCCCACACCTTCATGAACACCGGCTCGATCATCCCGGGCCGGCCGTCGATGGGCTCGTGGGTGCTCTACGGGCTCGGCAGCGAGAGCCAGAACCTGCCCGGCTTCGTCGTGCTGACCAGCGTCGGCGGCGGCCAGGGCCAGCCGATCGCGTCGCGGCAGTGGAGCAGCGGCTTCCTGCCCGGCCACCTGCAGGGCGTCGAATTCCAATCCGCCGGCGATCCCGTCAACTATGTCCGCACCCCGCCCGGCAACACCCCGGAGTCGCAGCGCAAGCTCATCCAAACGGTCAACCGCCTCAACCAGCTCAACGCCGGCAAAACCCGCGACCCGGAAGTCGCCACCCGCATCGAGCAATACGAGCTCGCCTTCCGCATGCAGTCCGCCGTGCCGGAGCTGATGGCGAACCACGGGGAGTCCAAGGAAACCCTCGAACTATACGGCTGCACCCCGGGCGACGGCTCCTTTGCCTCGAACTGCCTGCTCGCCCGCCGCCTTGCCGAGCGCGGCACCCGCTTCATCCAGCTCTACCACCGCGGCTGGGACCACCACGGCGGCATCAAGAAAGGCATCGCCACCACTGCGAAACTGGTCGACCAGGCGACCTCCGCCCTGCTCACCGATCTCAAGCAACGCGGGATGCTCGACGACACGCTGGTCGTCTGGGGCGGCGAATTCGGCCGCACCCCGATGGCCCAGGGCGACGGCCGCGATCACCACATCCAGGCCTTCTCGATCTTCCTCGCCGGCGGCGGCATCAAGGGCGGCACCGTGCACGGCGAGACCGACGAACTCGGCTACGGCATCGCCCGCGATCCGGTTTCCGTCCACGATCTCCACGCGACGCTGCTCCATCTGTTAGGCCTCGACTACCAGCGCTTCACCTTCCGCTACCAAGGCCTCGACCAGAAGCTCACCGGCGTCGAACCCGCCTCCGTCATCCAACCGATCCTTGCCTAACAGGAACCTGCCTCCCTTCCACTCGCCATGAAGCTCCCCATCGCCCGACCGCTGCTCGCCCTCGCCGCCTTTACCCTCCTGCCGGTGCAGGCCGAACCCGCGAAAGAGCAGCCTGCGCCCACCGCCGCGGCCGACCCCGAGCTTTCGAAAACCCGCCTCACCGAGCTCGATGCCTACTGGGCGGTCGTCTCGAAAGCCGTGAACACCGGCGATTTCGAAACCTACGCGGCGACCTGCCATCCGGAAGGCGTGCTGGTCAGCGGCGGCAAGCAGATGAGCCAGCCGCTCGCCGCCGCCTTGGCGCGGTGGAAGCAGGAGTTCATCGACACCCGCGATGGCAAGATGAAGGCCAGCGTGGAGTTCCGCTTTTCCAGGCGCATCGGCGACGCCACCACCGCCCACGAGACCGGCATCTTCCTCTACACCGCGCAGAAAGCCGGCGACACGCCGAAGGCCGAGCACATCCACTTTGAAGCCCTGTTGGTGAAGAAAGCGGACGGCTGGAAGATCCTCATGGAAAACCAGAAAGGCCCCGCCACCGAAGCCGAGTGGCAGGCGCTGGAATAGATCCAACCAGAGCCGCGGCGTCTCGCAGCACTGGCTCCCATGCTGCGGCAGTATCGTCAGCCAAGGCCGGCTCGCCCGCGGGCCGGATCTCCGGCAACTCATACCAGTTCTTCAAACTAATGTGACTTTAATCTTGGACGCGTAGCGTTTGCTTGATCCAGCAGCCACGGGCGTCCGACCAACCGCAGCACCGCCGCCGCGTCGTTCCAAAAACGCCTGAGGGC
>JBIPNO010000021.1:0-90328 GCA_044372775.1 Haloferula sp. | reverse complement strand
ATCGAAAGCTACATCGAGAATCACAACAAGAACCCCAAGCCGTTCGTCTGGACTGCCACACCCGAGAAGATCTTCAACAAAATCACCGAGGCATTTTCTTAAATGGACTTAGCGCGCAGGACACTAGTAGGGGCTTAAGCCACTACGAAGAAGGCACTTGCAGGGCAGCGAAATCCGACAGGAAGCTCACTTTCGACCCGTCAGGCCGAAGGATCCGGATCGCGCCTCATGTATTTGAGCACGGCCTCGGTGCGGGTGCGGACATGGAGCTTCCGGTAAATATTCCCCAGATGGAAGCTCACCGTTTCGAGCCGGACTCCGAGTTCGTGGGCGATTTCCTTGTAGAGATAACCTTTGGCTAACAGGTCGAGGGTCTCCTTCTCCCGCTGGGTCAGATGGTAGTCCGCGTCCGGCTCGGCCACCGGGAGCTGGAAATGCTGGACCACCTTGCGGGCGATGCCGCTGGACATCGGGGAGCCGCCGGCCACCACGTCGTCGAGCGCCTCAAGCAGCTTGGCGTCGATGTCGCGCTTCAGCACGTAGCCGGAAGCCCCGGCCGCCAGGGCTTCGAAAACGCGGTCGGCATCCTCGAACACGGTGACCATGAGGAACTGGGTCTGCGGGCACAGCGGCTTGAGCTTGCGCAGCAACTGGATGCCGGAAAGCCCGGGCAACTGGATGTCCACCAGGCAGGCGTCCGGCGCTTCCTTCTGGATCGCCGGCAAGGCGGACTCGGCGCGGCCGTAGCAACCGGTGACGGTCCATTTTTCGGAGGACGACAAGGCTTCGCGGAACGACTCGCGGAGCAAGGAGTCGTCCTCGACGATGGCGATGGTGCGCTTGGCGGCGGTCATGGCACGGGCAATGACCGAACTTTCGGGAGATGGCAACGGAAGAGCGCGCGGGCGCCTTTTCCAGGTGCCGACTCGATGAGACAGGTGCCGCCGAGTTCCGCGAAGCGGGCCGCGAGGTTATGGAGTCCGTTGCCCTCCCGCGGCGAAGCCGGATCGAAGCCGGCTCCGTGGTCGGCGATCTCCACGAGCAGCGCCCCGTCGTCCACCGCCAGGCGGAACACGGCATCGCAGGGACCCGCGTGCTTGAGGACATTGTGCAGCGCTTCCTTCACCCCCAGCGCGAAATGATGGCGGAAGTCGGAGCGCAGCGACACCGCGGGAAGATCGTCGGGGATGTCGATCCTGAGCCGGACCGGGCTGTCGCGGAAAATCTCCTGGGCGACGGCGGAAAGATGGGTGGCGAGGTGGTCCAGGGTGTCGTTGGCCGGATTCACCGCCCACACCAGCCCGTCCATGGCATGCACCAGGTCGCGCGCCGCGGACTCCAGGCGGATCACCTGCTGGCGCGCTTTTTCGGGATCGCCGCCGATCGCCCGGCGGAGGAAGGAAGCGGCGAGGTTGAGCACCGTGACCCGGGTGCCCAGGTCGTCGTGCATGTCGCGGGCGATCCGGGCGCGGTCGCGCTCCACCGCGTGCTGGAGCTTGATCGCCGCCAGCCGGTGGCGCGAGCGGCGGCGGTAGGCGGCGAACAGGAGCAGGCCGGCCGCCAACAGGCCGGCCGCCACCGCGGCGGGCAGGAACCACGCATGGCGCCAGAAGGGCTGCGCGACCGTCAGGGGAAAGGCAAGATGGGTGGTGGCCGGCTGGGCATCGGCCCCGACCGCGATCGCCCGGAAGACGTACTGCCCCGGCGGCACGTTCATGTAGGTCGCCCGCAGCGAGGCACCGGGGATCACGTTGTAGGCTTCCGACCAGCCGAGGAGAAAGGCTTCCCCGCCCTTTGCCGGCGACACCCCGAGTTCGCGGGTGGAAGTCCAGGTGGCGGAATGGGCCTGCTCGGCATCCAGCATCCCGAGCGCCTCGTTACCGCCGAGCTGCATCACCCGGGCGATGGCGGGCTCGCTGCCGCGCCGCTCCCAGCCGAGGGGAATGCCGCCGATCTGGTTCATCCGCTCGCCCTGGCGGAACTCGCCGTCCGTCCAGAGGTTCACGTCCGGCGCGCTGGAGCGGACCAGCATCAGGTCGTCGATCACCCACGAGCCGGTCGTGTCCGGGGTGCCGGAAGACATCGAGACCCGGATCTTGCGCGTCGCCTCCGGCACGAACAGGGGCTCGGTCCGCCGCATCAGCGGCGAACTCACCGCGTCGACCTCCCATTCGCGGCTCGACCCGGTGACCGGGAAAACGCGCCGTGCCAGCAGGTTGCCGGATGCGTCGAGCATTTCCCACTCCATGGTCATCCCGCGAGCCGACGGGGCCCATTCCTCGTCCAGCCCCTCCAAACGGCAGCGCACCGCCAGCGGGTCCGCGTTCACGCCGGGCAGGAAGCTGAAGTCGAAATCCAGCCGGTGCAGTCCCGAGTCCAGCACCAGCGGGCGTCCGCCGGCCGGCATCACCACCGGCGTTTCCCCCACCAGGACCTGCTGGAGCATCATTTCCAGCGCGGGCTGGCGGGGCGGCTGGCGGCGCGAAAGCTCGTCTTCGCGGATCTTCACCTCCTCACTGACAAAGCAGAAATCATGGGGCGGCCGGGCGATCCCGCTGATCCGCACCTCGTCGATCAGCCCGGGGAAAAATTCCGAGAGGTAGACCCCCGAATTCCCGATCGCGAAATCGCCCAGCTTGCGGCTCAGGTCCGCCGTCAGGGTGCCGCGGCCGATCAGGTTCGCCGATTCGTTGCCGGCGCCCAACCTCGTCCAGTAGAGTTTCAGGTTGTTCACGGCGGTCTCGCGGCCGTCGTAAGCCACCGCCGCATGGAACCAGTCGCGGGTGTTCATTGCGTGCGGCCCGCGGGTCGGGATGGTGGCCAGCCCTCCGCCGCGCACCGCATTGCCGGAGATCGGCAGGAAGGACAGGAAGCCCGGCTTTTCGATCCTGAAAATGAACACCCGGTTCTCGCCCGCCTCGTCGTCCATGCTGACGATGTCCAGCGCCAGGCCGGGCGAGTCCTGGGGCATGGTGTCGAGCTTGACCAGCGCTTCGAACGTGAAGGCACCGTCCGGTCCCGCGACGGGAAAGGGACCATCGACATTGTCTTTCGGCCCGTAGTCCAGCGCCGGCTTGGCCAGCAGGATGGGACCGCTTTCTCCCGACCGCCTTTGGAACGATACCGCCGCGCCGAAGCCGGGAAAGGGCGCTTTTCCCGCCTCCGCACCGTGCAGCAGGCCGAGGAGGGGAGTCGGGCTCACGCCGTCGTCCTTGAAGGGCGGGCCGGCCTCGTCGAGGTGCCACAGGTGAAGAGTTGCCTCGTCGGCTTCATACGGCAGGAAGGCCGGGACCTCCGCCGAAAGGCTGGTGGCCGCCAGGCAGACTGCGGCTCCTGCCAGCCAGCTCTCCATTCCTCGCATCGGAAGTCAGATGAGATGCCCGGCCGTCGCGATGCAAGCGTGGAGCGGACCCCGGCACGGCAAACATTGAACGCGGAAGGCCTTTCCATGGTCCTAACCCGCAGATCCCCCCGGACCGCCCCTCCCCCCTGAAGATGAACGGACCTTTTCGACTCGATGCCTCACGCTTACCTCGTCCTGCCTGCCATCGTCGGCGGCGGGCTCATTTTCGGATGGATCGTCGCGCGCTGGCTGGAACGCCGCTATGACCGGGGCAGCAAGGCGAGTTCCGAGGAGTTGCTGGACGAGCTCGAGATGGCTTACAGCTCGCGGCGCAGCATCGAGATCCGGACTCCGGCGGGGCAACTGCATCGGGTATTCGCCTGCATGGTCGAGCAGATCGATTCGGGATTCGGCGAGAAGCACGCCCGTCAGATGGTGCAGCGGATCGAGTCGCAGGGTCCCCGCAACGCGCTTTATCCGGTCCGGATCAACGGGATCCGCACCGAACTCGAGCTCCAGTGGAACCGCGATCCCGACGGCGGCGTCCGACTGGTCGTGCTCGCGGTGCCAAAGGTGATCCGGGCTTTGAAGAGATACTCCAAGGGCAGCGTCCGGCTGACCGGTGCGGAGACCGGACTTTCCTAAGCGGGCCGCGGGGCTCCTGTTACCGGGGATCGCAGTAGGGTCACGTCACCGGGTTCACCCGGAGGTCACGCAGCGCATGAAGCCCGCCGGTTTTGTCTTCCCGGATGGATCTCGCGCCCGTCTTGCGCTTTGTTCCGAAGTGCTCCCGGCAGCGCGCGAAGACTCCTTCCACGAAGTCTTTACTCCCGATGGCAAGGCCAGCGCTGAACCACCTCACCCGGCACCTCAGCAAGTCCGCCCGCGACAATTTCCCGCCGGATTTGAGCACCGCTTCCACCCGCTCTTTGGAAAATCCCCTTCTTTTCACTCCGACGGCGGGAGAATCTTGAGCCTGGGATTGCTGCCGCACCTCGAACCCCTCCCCGAATAACCAGCATCGGTAGGCTTCCGCTGGCGTTATCGCACCCCGCCGCTCCTCCCAGGAGTCCATCGGGGCCTCCATCACCCGGCACAGCCCGCGCCGCGCCCGCTTGCTGCCACCCATCGCTTCCCCGTAGCCGGTCCACCGGTAGTCCTTCGGTTCTTCCACCAGCCCCGCCCGCACCGGATTCAGGTCGATGTAGAGAGCCATCGTCCGCAGCGCCTCGCCGTCTTCCACCAGAACGCTTTTAAAGCGTTCCATCCATAAGGTCCCGCGACGCTCGTGGTGCTTGTTGAACCAACGGGAGAAGCGCTCTTTCAGCTCCTTGACGAAGACCGAGAGGTCGCAGAAACGCTTCCGAAAAGTCTCCAGAATGGCCTCGGCCTCGCTCCCCCGCCCGGCCTCGCGAACCCTCTTAAGTTCCGTCTTCACACCGGCAATGAACGATTTCGAATAGAGCAGGGAGAGGTGCTCCAGGAGCCGAGCCTCACCGCCCTCGCCTTCGAAGCGCTTGAGGAACTTCGCACGCTCCGGGACCTTGACAAGGATATGGAAATGGTTGGCCATCAACGCATAGGTTAGAATCTCCACCCCTGAAAACCGCGCCATCCGCCACATCAACCGGCGGAACGCCTCTTTCTCCACCTCGCCGAAGAGCTTGTCGCCACCAGCAGTGCGGCTCATCACGTGATAGGCCTGTCCCCCCGCGTTCTCCCCGCCGAACTGTCCCAGAATTCGCCGCGGTGCCCTCTTCATCGACCTGCCAAGGCGCTCCATCCGCCCCGGAAGCGCCGAGGTGGGAAGTATGATCTTCTCTAGCGGCGACAGCTCTTTCAAGTCACTGGTTTTCATCGATCGGATGCGTGTGATCGGCAGGAGTGAAGGCTAGTGAAACAACCGCGTCAACGTATATCATGCCTGCCACGATATATTGCAATTTCCCCCTTGTCCGGACAGCGATCTTCCGAAAACTCCCGCCGCGATGCCGACCGACTCGATCCTCTACGCCACCCGACAATATCTCGGGATCGACCCCACCGTGATCGTCACCCTGATCCCGATCAAACGCGGGGCATCCGGGCGGACCATTGTTCGGGTCAAGGCGCCCGGCCGCGATCCTTTTATCGGCATCCACTGGACCGATGAGCGTCCGGACAGCGACAATTTCCTGCCGGTCGCGAAATTCCTGAAAGCCACCAAACTCAACGTCCCGGAGATCTACCATGAAATCCCCCACCGTCGGGTGGCGCTGGTCGAAGACCTCGGGGACACCGACCTGCTGTCGCTGAAAGGCCGGCCTTTCGAAGAGCGCGAGCCCTACTACCGCTCCGCACTCCAGCAAATCGACAAACTGTTCTACTCGAAGGGCCCGAAGGACTTCGAACTCATGCCACCCTTCGACGAGTCTCTCTACCGCTGGGAACAGGAGTATTTCTTCGACCATCTGGTCGAAGGCCTGCTCGGCATGGACTCGCGGGAGCTGAGGGAATCCACCGAACTCGCCGCGCTGGCAAAACGACTCGCAGCCTCCGCCAAGCATCTCGTTCACCGCGATTTCCAATCCCAGAACCTGCTCCTCAAGGACGGCAAGACCTGGTGGATCGACTTCCAAGGCATGCGCCGCGGACGCCAGGAATACGACCTCGCCTCCTTGGTCTTCGATCCCTACATGGACCACTCCGCTGAAGAACGGGAGCGAATCCTCGGCATCTGGGAGGAAATCTCCGAAGACCGTCCGGAAGACACGATCTTCCGCGAATGCGCCGCCCAGCGTCTGATGCAGGCGCTCGGTGCCTACGGTAACATCCTGAAAAACCGCGGCGACGAGTGGTATGCCCCCCATGTCCCGGTCGCCGCCCGCCTGCTTCAAGAAGTCACCGCCGACACCCCGCTCGAAAAACCCCTCGCCCCCGTCCTCGCGAAGGCGGCAGAGTTCGTCCCGTGAACACCCCGTCCCACCGGACTTTCACCCACGCCGCCGTCCTGCTCGGCGCGGGCCTGTTCGCGCTCGGCGCCACCTCGCTGATCACGCCGCTCCAGTCGCTGGAACGGCAGATGGTCAAGACCCTCGCCTTCGCGGTCGAGCCGGTCGAAACCATCCTCGACGGCGATGGCTCGGCGAAAAAACCATGGACCCGCCGCAAGGCGACCCCCGCCATCAGCGCCCCGCCGCCGCGCCTGCTGAATATCGACGACGACCCCGAAGGCTACTTCAGCGCCTCGCCCTTGGCACCGGTCGATCACGCCGTGATTTTCTCCAGTCTCCACGAAGCCGGGCATCGCGTGATCGGCGTCAGCCACCTGATGGCCTGGGAAGACAGCGAGCCGCTGGCGATGGACGCGCTGCGCAAGCAACTCGACCGCTTCGATGCCGCGGTTCTGGCTCTCCCCCTCGCCCGCGGCGCGGTGCCGGAACCCGTCGCAGCCCCTTTCCTCCGCTGGTCCATCCTTGAAAGCGACGCGCTCGGCAACGTCTCCGCGCTTCCCCAAGTCAACCGCATCGCCGTCCCCAACGCCGAACAAGGCGGATCGAAAAGCGTGGCCGGATTCTCGCTGTTAGAGAACGAGAGCGATCCCGGCGATGCCGTCCAGCCCCTGCTCGCGCGCTGGGGCGACCGCATCGTGTTCTCTTTCCCGCTCGCCGTCGAAATCGCGGCCGAAGGGCTGACTCCCGCCGACGTGATCGTCCATGTCGGCAAGGAGATCCGGATCGGCAAGGCGGGACCGGTGATCCCCATCGACGGGTTCGGCCACGGCGAAGTCGCCCCCGGGGTCGAAGCCATCGAAGCCCCGGCCAAGCGCATCGTCTCGGAAGGCCCCGAGCCGCCGAAATCCAAACCCCTGCTGACCCGCGACACCCGGGACGACCTCTCCGCCGCGGACAAGGCCTGGTCCGACCGGCTGGCAGGACGGGTCCAGGCCCTGCGCACCGCCACGCGCTATGAGCCGACGGTCCCGCTCCCGCGGCCGGATGCGCTGCTCGAACTCCTGCTCGTGTCGCTGCTCGCCCTCGCCGGAACCGCCGCCGCCGGCCTGAGAAGCCTCCCATGGCGCATCGTCGCCTCGGTGATGGTCGTGGGACTCGGCACCGAATTCCTCTACCTCTTCGCCGCCCGTCAAAACGCCTGGCTGCCCCCGCTCGCCATGCTCTGCCCTGGCTTGATCGGCCTCGGCCTGTCCTTTTGGAAAAGCGGGGCGACCCCGGCGTCCGCGCCGCTCCGGGAAAGCACCGCCATCCCCGGACTGGTGGCGATTCCCCCGGCCGAGGCGTCTTCCCAACCGGTGCCGGAAGCCGCACCCTCGCATCCCGCCCCAGCCGCTGCGGAACCGGACGAAATCCCTCGCACCCACGATCCGCGACCCGCCATCACCGCTCCCGAACCCACGCCGGAACCCGGAATTCCTGCCGCACCCGAGCCGCCGGCTGATCCCGTCAAAGTGGTCACCGCCTACGGCTTCCCTGCCGAGTATGCTTGGGAGCCCCTGCCTGCCACCAACACCGCGCCAGCCCCGGAACCTGCCCCACTTCCCGAACCTCGGCCCGAACCGGAGCCGGCCCCACCGCAGCCAACCGAGGAAGAGCCCGCACCCGTGAAAAGCCCGGCCCGCAAGGCCGCGAAAAAGGCCGCAGCCAAAAAACCCGCGAAGAAAGCCCCCGCCAAAAAAGCCGCCCGCAAGTCAGGCCGAAAAACCACCCCGGACGAATCCGACCCCGCCGGTTGAATTTCATCCTTGGAACTTGGACCTTCCCACTTGGAACTTCCCTCCCGCCCATGAGCCTCCAGCACCCCATCGCCAAAGCCGAATCCCTGATCGAAGCCCTGCCCTACCTCCAGGCCTTCCGCGGCAAGACCTTCCTCATCAAAATGGGCGGATCGGCGATGGAAGACCCGGACCTCGTCGCCAAGGTCATGCGCGACATCGTCTTCCTCGAAGTCGCCGGCATCAACCCGATCGTCGTCCACGGCGGCGGCAAGGCGATCTCCGCCGCGATGAAGGACGCCGGGCTCGATGCCGAATTCATCGGCGGCTTCCGCGTGACTTCGGATGAGGCCATTTCCATCGTCGAGAAGGTCCTCTCCAACGAGATCAACCCCGGCCTGGTCCGGATGATCCGCGACTTCGGCGGCAAGGCGGTCGGCATTGCTGGAACCGATGTCTTCCTGGGCGAAAAAATGCACGCCACCGACAAGGAGGGCAACCGCGTCGACCTCGGCCGCGTCGGCGAGGTCGTCGGCTGCCAGCTCGGCCAGATGGACGCCGCCCACCGCGCCGGGATCGTCCCGGTGATCTCCCCGCTCGCCGCCGAACTCGCCACCGGCCGCCCGCTCAATATCAATGCCGACCTCGCCGCCGCCGCGCTGGCCAAAGAACTGCGGGTTGCCAAGCTGGTCTACCTTTCCGACGTCCCCGGCCTGATGAAGGACCCATCGGACCCGGATACCCTCATCAAGTCCGTGAACCGCGCCGAGGCCGACGACATGATCGCCGACGGCACGATCTCCGGCGGGATGATCCCCAAGATCCGCAGCGCGATCGACGCCCTCAACGCCGGCGTCCGCAAGGTCCACTTCATCGACGGCCGCCTGCCGCACGCCCTGCTGCTGGAAATCTTCACCGACGGCGGGATCGGCACCGAAGTGACCCGTTAGCCTTGAAAGGAAAATCGGTCAACAGGAGGAAGCGGAGGGAGCAGAGGAAGAAAGACTTGCAAGGATTGGCGAAGTCACCTGCCAGGTTGGAATGGAAGTACTTCATGACAGCCTCCAATGAATTGATTCTCTGCTGTCTCCGCTACCTCCTGTTCAAATGCATTTCGGTTTTTAGGGTTAGAGCCGCCGCCGCACCGCCTCACGGTTCCGTCTTTTCCGCCGTCTCCGGCTCGGTCGTCACCTTCGGCGGATCGATCAGCGCCCGGAAGCGGTCGCCCCATTCGCGCGCCTTGGCGTGGGTCAGGTTGGTCTCGATGTGCTCCAGCATGTTCAGCGCCGAACGCCGCTGGTCGCCGGCCTTGTAAAGATCCTCCTCCATCTGCCAACGCATGTCGGGCAGGGTTTCGGCGATGAATTTCTCATACTCCGGCGAGCGCTCGTCCTTGCCCCGGCCGCCCTCGCCACCGCTCCAGTATTCGTGGACCACGCCCTCGTAGCGGATCCGCTTGAGCCACTGCTCGCGCAGCGAATCGAGCTTGCCCGCCCCGCGCAGCGGCGGGAACACGATCTGGGTGAACACCTGGCTGATATCCAGCGGCGACAAGGGCCAGTTCTCCACCTTCGCCCCGCCGAGGTTGTAAGCCCGCGCAAACACCGTGTTGGTCACCGGCTCGCGCAGCGCCGCCACATTGCCGTCGAACTGCTCCGGGTTGCCGAAAATCGCGTCCACCGCCTCCGCCGCACGGGGACCGAGGTCGTCCCGCTTGTCCCCCGCCTCCGCCGCTTCCAGCGTCAGCACCAGCCAGCGGAGCTGATGGCGCAGGCTCCGCCGCAGGCCTTCATCCTTCAGCCGGTCATCCTGCCGCCGCTTCCACTCGCGGAATTCCTGCGAGCTGCGCTTGCGGTCCTCGAACTCCACCTTCTCGATGCACTTCAGATAAAGCTCCACCGCCGCCTCGTCGCTCGCCATCCCCGCCCGGAAGGCCGCCGCGGCCGTGCCGATCCGACCCATCGCCTTCTCCTTCGCGTTGTTCCGCAAGTCGTCCAGCTTCTCGATCAGCGCCTCCCGGTCGGCCTGGCTCAGGGGTTCGGCAGGAAGCAGCGGGGCCGAGAAAAGAAGCGCGAGGAGGCAGGTGCGGTGCATGGGTGGATGGGTTCGGCTCGATGAAACGTCGGGCAGCACCGGATGTTTTGCGCCCCTGCGGAAAAAGACAGGATTTTCACGCCGCCGGATTCGCCATCGACGGCAAGTAGCCGCTTCCCCGGTGGACAGCCGCCCGGTCCTGCTCCATGCTCCGCGCGATGTCGAAAGCACGCATTGGAATCGTCGGAACGGGCCGCATGGGAGCGAACATGGCGCGGCGGCTCAAGGATCAGGGTTACCAGGTGACGGCCGTTTATGACGCCTTCCCGCAGATCGCCGCCGATCTGGCCGCGGAGCTGGGCTGCACCGCGGCCGGCACGCTGGCCGAAGTCACCGCCGCCTCGGACGTGATCCTCACCGTGGTCACCGACGACGCGGCCATGCGCGGGATTTTCCAAGCCGAAGGCGACTCGCTGTTGAGCGGCGCGGAAGGCAAAATTTTCATCAACTGCGCCACCGTCAGCCCCGCCGTCCACGAGGAAATCGACACCGCGAGCGCCGCCGTGGGCGCTGCCTCGCTTGAAGCCTGCATGGCCTCCAGCATCACCCAGGCCCGCCAGGGCACGCTCTACCTGATGATCGGCGGCGATGCGGAAACCTTCGCCAAGGTCGAAGGCATCCTGCGCGACCTTTCCTCATCACTGCGCCACGTCGGCGGCACCGGCCAGGCCGCGAAGGTCAAGGCGCTGGTCAACATGGTGATGAACATCAACACCGCCGGCCTCGCCGAAGGCCTCGGCCTCGGCTCCGCGCTCGGACTCGATCTCGCGATGTTGAAAGAGGTGTTCTCCCAGACCGGCGCGAACTCACGCGTGCTGGAAACCGACGGCGACGACATGATCGCCCGCGAGCACGACTGCTATTTCTCCGCCTCCCACGCCGCCAAGGACAGTGGCATCGCCAACGACCTGGCCGCCGCCGCCGGGGTGAATGTTCCGCTGTCGCTTGCCACCGAGGCGCAGTATCATCGCCTGACGGAGCTCGGCCTCGGCGAACTCGACAAGTCCGGCATCGCGGAACTCACCTTCCCCGGCCGCACGGCGCACTGAAAAATCCACCGCGATGGACCTCCCTGAATTCCGCAACCGTCTGGGCGAAGAGCTCGACACCGCCTTCCACCCCGGCACCCGCGACGGCGTGCTGGTGATCCTCGCCCACGGCGTCACCGGCAACAAGGACCGGCCGTTGCTGGTCGCGCTGGCGGAAGGGCTGTCGGCCCGCGGCTGGCCCTGCCTGCGGCTGTCCTTCGCCGGCAACGGTGACTCCGAAGGCATCTTCGGCGACGCGACGATCAGCAAGGAAAGCCGCGACCTGCGCGACGTGCTCGATTCCCTGCCTCCCGCGCTGAAGATCGCCTACATCGGCCACAGCATGGGCGCGGCGGTCGGTGTGACCGTAGCCGCCGAGGACCCGCGGATCCGCGTGCTGGTGTCGCTTGCCGGCATGGTCCGCACCGAGGAATTCCTCGAGCGCGAATTCGGCGACGCCACCCCCGGCAAGGGCTTCATGTGGGACGAGCCGGAATTCCCGCTGTCCCAAAGATATGCCGACGACCTCGGCGCGATCGGCGACCTGTTCGACGAGGTCGGCCAGGTGTCCGTCCCCTGGCTGCTGATCCACGGCACGGCCGACGATGTCGTGAAGATCGAAGACAGCCGCGACGCCTACGACACCGCGGAAGAGCCGAAGAAGTTGGTGGAGATCCCCGGTGCCGGGCATTCGTTCGATGAGAAGACGTATCCCAAGGTGGTGTCCGAAGTCGGCGACTGGTTCGACGAGCACCTGAGTTAATTGAAGCGCGGAATTCATTCCGCGAGACTTGCCCGGGTCCCGCGGAATGAATTCCGCGCTCCCAGTCATCGACATCCGTCCGCCGCCGCGCTTTTCTCCCGCCGTGCTCGCGAAACGCATCATCCCCTGTCTCGACGTCACGGACGGCCGCGTCGTCAAAGGCGTGAACTTCGTCGACCTGATCGACGCCGGCGATCCGGTCGAGTGCGCGATGGCCTACAACGCGCAGCAAGCCGACGAGCTGGTCTTCCTCGACATCACCGCATCGTCCGACAACCGCGCGACGATGGTCGACGTGGTCCGCCGCACCGCAGAGCACTGCTTCATCCCGCTGACCGTCGGCGGCGGCATCCGCAGCGTGGAAAACATGCGCGAGATGCTCCTCGCCGGAGCCGACAAGGTGGGCATCAACACCTCCGCCGTGAACCGGCCCGGCCTGGTCGACGAGGGCGCGAAGGCTTTCGGCAGCCAGTGCATCGTGGTGGCCATCGACGCCAAGCGCGAGGGCCCCGGCAAGTGGGGCGTTTACACCCACGGCGGCCGCACCCCGGTCGGGCTGGATGCGGTGGAGTGGGCGAAGGAAGTCTGGCGCCGCGGCGCGGGCGAGATCCTGCTCACCAGCATGGACGCCGACGGCACCCAGAACGGCTACGACTGCGAACTCACCGCCGCGATTTCGGAAAGCGTGGGCATCCCCGTCATCGCCAGCGGCGGCGCGGGGAACCTCGATCACATGGTCGAGGTGTTGGAGAAGGGAAAAGCCGACGCCGTCCTCGCCGCCAGCATCTTCCACTTCGGCAAGCACACCGTCGGCGAAGCCAAGCGCTACTTCGCTGAACGCGGGATCCCGGTGCGGCCGGAGATGTGAAGGGGATTGAACCGCAGAGAGCGCAGAGATCGCACAGAAAGAACTCCAGGATCGGAATCTCTGCGATCTTTGTGATCTTTGCGGTTCATTTCTTCACAGCAGCTCCAAGCTCGCCACCACCCGGTCCGCCAGCGAGAAGTCGAGGCAGGCGGTGGTCCGGTTCGGCACCGCCCAGACCTTCAGGCCGGCGGCTTTGGCGGACTTCACGCCGTTGAGCGAGTCCTCGATCGCCAGGCATTCGCCGGGGGGAAAGCCGAGGCGCTTCACCGCTTCCAGCCACAGGTCGGGCGCGGGCTTGATCCGCGGGGCGTCGCCGCGGCAGACGACCTCGCGGAAGTACGATGCCAGCCGTAGTTTCTCCAGCCAGCCATCGACCCATTGGTGCGACGAGCTCGACACGACGGCCAGCGGGACTCCTTGCGCGGTCAGTTTCTCCAGCAATGCGACGACGCCGGGCATCGGTCCGGCCTGCTCGAGGTCGCGGCGGATTTCCACCTGGCGATGCTCGTCGAGCTGGTGCCAGTCGAAGCTGCGGCCGGTGAGATCCTCGAGGTGGACTTTCGGCGACCAGGTGTCGAAGTCCGATCCGATGCACTGGGTGTAGGTCTCCAGCGGCAGCGGATGGCCGTGGGCGAGGAAGGTCCGGTGCCAGGCCTCGTAGATCGCCCATTCGGTGTCCACGAGGATCCCGTCGAAGTCGAAAAGCACGGCGGAAAATTGCATGCGCCGGGATGGCGTTCATGCGCGGGGCTGGCAAGGGTGATCTGACGAAATGGAGAGGGACAAAAGCAGGCTTGCGGCAAGATCCCGCAGCCACGGATTTGCGGGCGAGCCGCCCGCACCCCTCTTTGTCCGCCGTCACTCCATCGGCGCACTGACGACGCGGACGCGGAAGAAGCGGCGGATGCCGTCGATGGGGGCAGCGAGCATCGAGACCGTGGCGTCAGCTTCCAGGACCGGGCCAACGTTGGACCAAGAGCCGCCTGCCAAGGTAGTGCTGGTTTCAAGCCGGTAGGAATAGCCGGGGACGCTGGAGAACGTGACCTGCACCATGCCTCCGCTGCGGGTGATGCCGCTGACCCCGAACAGCGAGCCGGAGTCGAGCGGGTTCGTCCCGGCCGCCTGCTCGTCGGCGTTGGTTTGGCCGTCGCCATCGGAATCGCTTCCGGCGGCCAGGAGGATCACGGAAGTCGTCGGCGAGGCCGGATTCGGCGCGCCGGCATCGCTTTGGCCGGGTGTGAGCGAGGAAATGCCGGCGCTGCTCACGGCGGTGATGCGGGCGCGATAAACCAAGCCGGGGGTGCCGGAGAAAATGTAAGAGGTCTGTACGGCGGGAAGGCTCGCGGTCGAGACAAGGGTGCCGTTCTCGAAAAGCTCCACCTGCCAGGACGCGATGCTATCGTCCGGCCCGCCGTTGGGAACCCAGGTGAAGGTGCCGGAGCTACCAAATTCGTAGTAGTTGGCCAGCGGCAGCGGCGAGGGCGGCGGGGTGACGTCGAGCAGCTTGAGGAACTGGGCCTCGTACGGAGCGGAGGTCCACCCGGCGGTGTCGGTGGGCACTTTTTTCAGGAAGACATCGATGCCGTTCGCCAGCAACTGGCTGCCGCTGCGCGACGCGGGCCAGAGCAGCACGTCGTCGCGCGACGGATCCTGCGCGGTGTAGGCGGCGAGGTTGCGGATGTTGTAGCTGCGGCCGGACTTGATGCCGAAGAGGTTCGAGCCGTTGCGGTCGATCGCCACGTTGAAGACCCCGTTTCGATCGGCGTCGCGGTCGAGGTTGACGAAGCCGAACACCACGTCGCTGGTGGCGGGCGAGGCATTCTCTGCCTGATACTTCGCCACCGAGAAGATCCGCTGGTGGGTGCCGCCGGCGACCGGGTCGAGGAAGTAGCGCTCCGGCGAGCGAAGCGCCGGACTGGCGCGGCGGGCGCGGCCGATGGCGGCATAGACGGGCGCAAGCTGGTCGAGGCCGAAGTCGGTGTTGGTCCACAGCGGCATCATCGAGTTCCACGTTTTGAAGTGCGGGATGAACTTGCCGAGGTTCTTCTCTAACAGATCGTAGCCGTATTGGTTCGAGATCCCGAGTTCCTGGCCGGGGAAGATCATCGGCACGCCGTCGATGGTCGAACACGCGGCATAGCGCAGCAGCGCCTGCCAGGGGTCGCTGTAGTTGTCCTCGTCGTGCGAAGTCGTGTTCAGCAGCACCACGCCCTGGCCGTAGCTCGCGCGGCGGGATTCGAAGAGCGCGCGGAAGTCGCTGGTCATGCTGTTCGACCCGACGTTGAGACCCTTCATGCCGAACAGGATGTTCTCGTTGAGGATGTCGAAATGGCGGGCCGAGCGGTAGGTCACCGCGCCGCCGTCGAGCGACTCCGCCATGAACGCGAAGTTCCACTTCCGGTTGCGCGTCGCGTTGACCACGTATTCCCAACCCTGCGGCGGGATGCCCTGGGCGAAGTCGGCGCGCAGGCCGTCGATCCCCTTCCAAGTCTGCTCGGCGGCCGGGGTGCCCGGGGTGCAGCCGGTCTGCGAGAGCCAGTGGAGGCAGTAGTCGGCGAAGTAGCGCCAGACATTCTGCGTGACCGCGTCGAAGTGGCCGTGGCCATCGCCGCTCGATCCTTCGTTGCCGATGGAATAGTCGAACCAGTCCGCCTCGCTGTCCTTGTTGCCGTTGCCGCCGGGATTCACATCGACCAGCGCGGCGTAGCGGCCCCAGTAAACATCGTAGGTGTCGATGAACTTGCCGAAGTCGCCGCGGTCGGGCGCGATGGCGATGCTGCCGGCGCTGAAGGCGCGCTGCGCGTAGTTGCCGGAGCGGGAGAAGAAGCGCGCCTCGCGGTTGCGGATCTCGTCCGTGGGTGCGGCGGACGGCGAGAAATACTCCACGCCCTTCGCGCCGAGTTCGCAGTCGTAGGAGGTGTGATTGAAGGGCGCGTCGAGCATCACGTTCACGGTGTCCGTGCCGCCGTTGTCCGCCGCCGCGACGAAGTCCTGGAACTCCTGCATCGCGGCGGAACGGGTGTTCGCCTTCGACATCCGCGGCTCGACTTCGAAGAAATTCTTCACCGCATACGGACTGCCGAAGGCATACGGGTAGTTCACATCCTCGAAGGGCGAACCGGCGTTCCAGCGCCAGGTCGTCGCGTTGGGATTGCCATAGCCGAGCGCGATGTTGCGGTTGTTGATGTCCGCCGCGCTGAGGTGGCGGCCGTCGATGCCGAAGGGATGGATCGGCTGGAACCACAGCCAGTTCACCCCGAGGCCGCGGACGTAGCCGAGGTTCCAGCGCGGCGTGCGGGTCGAGCCCGGACCGTCCCAGAGATCGACGAAGGTGCTGCGCAGGCTTTCGGTGGTGCCTTCCGCCTCGATGTTCAGCGTGTTGATCTCATACATCACCATTTCGCGGATGGTGGCGGGCGAGACCACGACGCAGTGGTCGCGCTTGAAGACTCCGGGGCTGGTTTGCTCGGAGTTGTAGTAGCGGTAGGTCCCGGGCGCGTCGCCGTTCAAGCGGTAGCGCGCGGTCAGCCGGTAGGCGCCGGTTTTCTGCGCGAGGAGCGTGAGCTGATAGCCACCACTGACCAGCGACATCGGATAGGCCTTGAAGTAGTGCGCGTCGCTGCCGGCGGGGATCGTGTTGGCATCGGGCGGCTTGATCCCGTCGTGAATGCCGTCGCCGTTGGCATCCAGCACCGCGCGGTCGCGGCGGTTGAGATTGGTCAGGATCTCGCAGCTTTCCACGCCCAGCGTCTGGGGGTCGAAGAAGACGGTCACCGGCACGGTTTCACCCGCCACTTCATTGAGGAAAAGATGGGACGTGCTGTAGTTCCCCTCCACCTCTCCAGGCAGCAGCCGGGTGGCGGAGCTGGCGCTGATCTTCAGCGTGCTGGCGGCCAGCGGTGTGCCGCAAAGGATCGCTGTTAGGGTGAACCGGGCGATCATGGCAGGTCGATGCGGACGCGGTAGAAACGCTTGCCGGTCACCGGGGCGGGATCGGTCCACTGGTGCATCGGGTTGGCGGACGGCACGCTGAAGCCCGTGCCGAGTTCCTGCCAGTCGTCGAGCCCGTCGAGCCCGTCGCTTTCTTCGACCTGATAGACGCGGTTCGGGATCACCGGGAACTGCAAGCGCCAGGTGTTGCCGGACGGCGAGATCACCGGCGTGAGCAGGTGCCCGTCGGCGGAGTCGAGCGGGTTGAAGTCGGCCAGGAACTCGAGGATCGCGCTCAGGCCGTCGCCATCGGCATCGCTTTCCGCGCCTTCGACGCCGTCGGGGTTGTTGGGATCGAGCCCGTTCTGCGCCTCCCAGTAGTCGGGCAGCCCGTCGCCGTCGCTGTCGAGGATCGATCCCGGCGCGGCTTTCACCAGGCGCAGGTCGGACAGGGAGATGTTCCCGCGCTGCCAGGTCGCCCGGACTTCGAACAGTTCGTCGGGATTGCCCGTGTAGAAGTTCGGGAACGGGAAGGCCAGCGCGCTCTCGGTGGCGGATTCGTTCGCGATGAAGGTGTAGCTTTCGCGCGGCAGCAGCGCGCCGGCCAGCGTCACGGTGAACTCGCCGGTCATCTGCGCGGCGGGCACGGGATTGCCGGAGATGAAGCCGAGGCTCTTGTCGAAGTAGATCTTCGCGACGTAGTTCGAGTCGACCACCGTGCCGTCGGCGACGGGGAACTCGATGCGATAGTTCACCGGGTAGCCGGTATCGACGTTGCGGACCAGCGTGGTGAAGCGGCCGGTGGCGTCGTCGAGGTTGTCGTCGGGCGACGACGAGGCCTCGCGCAGCCGCACCTGGATCACGGCCGCACCGCTCGACGGAATGTCCCTGAAGTCGAAGCGCCACTCGCGGGCGAGGCCGCTGGTGCCGAGCTGGGTCGGGGAGACTTCGACGGCATTGGCCCAGTTGCCCGCGCCGTTGCCGTGGCCGGCGGAGTCGTTGCCGGAGTTGGTGTCGAGGATGTTGAACTGGACGCCGGTCACGCTGGCATCGGTCAGCACCACGCAGCCGTAGCTGGAGCCGCCGATGGTCGAGCCTTCGGTCGGGAAGGCGAGCTGGCCGGCGGGAGGCAGGGCATCGTAGTAGAAGGTTTGCGCGCTCGTCTTGAACAGCGATGAAGCGCCGCCGCGATTGAGGAAGGCGCGGGTCCGGAGGATGTGGAAGCCTTCCGTGAGACCGGTCTGGCGCGCGCCGTTGTCGGCCTTCGGGAAGACGGTGCAGGTCGCGGCGTTGAAGTTGGCGACCTCGAAGATCGTCTCCATGTTCTGCTTCAGCGTGACGTCATCCTTGCTGAAGGGGAAGCGGTCGGGCGCATCGTTCTTGTGCACGCCGATCTTGTAACGGAGCACCGTGCCGGAGGTCATCGCCGGCAGCGTCGCCTTCCACCAGACGGGCGTGCCGCCGGGGTCGACGGTGCCGTTGCGGTCGAAGGAAAGCGGGACGACTAGCGTGTTGCCCTTGCCGACACCGCGGCTGCCTTCGGGGTAGGTCGTGCCGTCGATGGTGTAATAAACATACGCGTTGGTGATCCCGCTGGCGGCATAGCCGATCTTGGTCCAAAGGGTCACCGCTTGGCCGGCGGCGGTGCCCGGCGCGGGGAAGAACTGCGTGTCGGTGCTGCCGTTGATTTCGGCGTTGGCGGGATCGTGATAGACCCAGTCCGCGGTGCCGGTGTCGGTGCTGACGCCGCCGCCGTTGTTGCGGATGAATCCGGCGCTGCCGATGGTGCACTGCCAGGTCTCCGCACCGGGCGAACCGATGATCTCGCGGCCGGTGTTGGTGACCTCGGCGGCGAACTTTTCCACCGAGCGGGCGACGAAGCGCATCTGCTCGTAGCCGAGGAAAGTGTCGCGCGCGGCACCCGGCGGATTGTCGCGGCCGGCGGTGAAGCCCATCTGCGAATTCAGGTCGATGCCCGCGTCGAGCTTCATCAGGATGTTCGTCGCCGATCCATCAGCCCGCGCCACGAAGCGCAGGTTCGACGGGTCCCGCACCACCGGCACCTGCACGGTGTGGGTGTAGGCCGGATCGCCGTTCGCGCCGTCCCTGCGCTGGACAGGAATGGTCGGCACCGGGATGCCGCTTTCCTGGATCTCGATCGGCTGCACGCCGGTCCCCTGCCAGATCGCCGGCAGCTCCGGCACGTCATAGGAGAAGGCGAAATAGCCGCCGGACGGAATGGTGACCGGGTCGAGGCTTCCATCCGCACGCAGCCGGCCGTCGCCGCCGACCGACGCATGGAAAGGCCCGCCGTAGGGCGAGTAGTTCTTCAAGCGGGCACCCGGCGCGAAGACCGTGCCGAAGGGCATGGGCTGGCCGCCGATGTAGTTGCGGGCGTGCATCACCACCAGCGTCGCGGCATTGGCATCGCTCATGTTCGCGCTCTCGCTGTAGTCGCGGAACTCCCAGCCCGCGACGTTCTGGCTCTGGTGGCGCGGCCACTGGTCGCCGCGGATGAAATCCCGCCGCACCCGCAGCGAGCCGGTCACGAACTGCTGGCCGTACTGGCCGAGGAAGGGCGTGTAGGACGGCTTCGGGAAGTAGTCGGGGCCGCCGGAAATGTTGTAGCCGTCGGTGTAAACGATCGGCACCCCGGCGCGGGTCAGCATGTACTGGTGGGCCGCCGGGCGTTCGCTGCCCGACATGTAGTTGTTATCATGGCTGAGACAATACATCATCCCACCATCGACTCCCAAAGTGAAGCGGCCCGGTTGATCAAAGTTGGCAAGGCTGGAGCCGATGCCGGCGAAGCCTCCGACATTGTTGGCAAAATCATCGTTCGCCACCCGCATCCCGGCCGCGAGGTAGCCGCCCGGATCCGGCGGGGCGCCGAGGTGCTCGCCGAACATCATCAGGTCGTTGCGCGGGATGTTGTTCGAAAAGCTGGAGTCGCGGTGGTTCGACCAGTCGTTGAAGACGCGGCTCAGGTTGAACTGCGCCTGGGCCGCCCCGAGATAGCCGGCGCTGGAAGGATCCTTCGCGCCGCTCTGCATGCCAAAGAAGTAGCTCGGCACGTGCTTCACCGCATCCAGCCGGAAGCCGTCGCAGCCGGTCTGGTCGATGGTCCAGCGGATCGAGCGGACGAGCATCGCGTTCACATCCTCCGCCACCGGATTGCCCATGTTGTATCTCCCGTCGCCAAAGCCCCACGCCGCGGTCTGGCGGGACGGCACGGTCGGATCGACGCCGGTGTCGGTGAAGGCCTCGCCGGGCTCGCCGGGGTCGTGCTGGCCGTCGCCGTCGCTGTCGGTCCAGTCGAAGCGGCCGTTGCCGTTGGCATCGGTGAAGGGCTCCTTGTTGGCGAAAGGATGGAAGACCACACCGTTGGCATCGGTCACGCCCGGCAGGTCGGTGTCGGGATACAAGTCGGTCTGCCCCGGGTGGCGGATGCCGGTCCACTTCGGGTGGGTGACCCCCTCGGTCTGGCCGTTCGCGTCGAAGCTGATGTTCGGCGACTCCTGGGCGATGTCCCAGGCGAAGGGATTGCGGTTCAGCACCTGCCACTCGTCGTTGTAGTTGACGCTATCGCTCGCCTTCCGCCAGCCGCCGCCTTCGCGCCGGACCAGGTGAAAATCCTCCGGTACGAAGCCCGGCGCGCCCGGCAGCAGGGTGCCCGGCGGCACGTCGTCCAGCGGCCCCGCGCTGTGGGCCATGACGTTGTCGAAATAGATCCGCACCCCGAAGCGGTGGGCCGTTTCCACCAGCCGGAGCAGCTCGGCCTTGGTCCCGTAGCGGGTGGCCACCGTGCCGGAGCGGTTCTTGTCGCCGAGATCGAAGCGGTCGACCGGATCGTAGCCGACCGAGTAGGTCCCGGACGAGCCCTTGGCCGGCTGCGGCAGCCACAGCGAGGTGTAGCCCGCCTCGGCGATCTCCGGCATGCGGCGGGTGATCTCCGACCAGCTGGTGTTGAAATACTGCAAGACGGTCTCGGCGGACAGGCCGGGACTCAGCATCAGGAGCATCAAGCCGGCAAGGCCGGTCGGTCGCAGGGACGGGTTCATCGGGTTTCGGCATGAAACGCCATGAAAGGCGGCGGTTCAAATGGGTTTTGAAAGGAACCCGCACTCGAGGGTTCGAGGGGGAAAATGTCCCGCCAGCCGCTTGGGTTTAGCGCGATCTTCCCCGATCGCCCGGAATTGAGATCTTTCCAACCCGCTGGCTTGGGCTATCCTCGCGGTCGAATCATGGCGGAAACTCCCGACACCATTCCGACGATGATCGTGTGGGCGATCCTGGCCGCGTGGCCGGTCGGGCTGGTGCTCGCATGGTTTTTCAAGCGCCGCCTGGCCGAGCGCTACGAACGGCTCGGCGAATCGACCGAGGAGGAGATGCTCGGCGAGCTGGCCACCGCCTACAGCGTCCGCCGCCGGATTGAAATCCGCACGCCCACCGAGTATCTGCCCTTCGTCTTCGAAGCCATCCGCGAGGTCACCGACAGCGGCTTCGACGACAAGCAGATGCGCTCCTTGCTGGAACGGATCGACCACCACCGGCCGCACGATTTCCGCCAGGCCGTGTTCCCGGTCGAAACCGGCGGCCGGAGCAGCGACCTGCTCTTCCAATGGTCGCGCGACGAGGGCGACCGGATCCGCCTCGGTATCACCGCCGCGCCGCGGATCATCCGGGCGCTGCGGGAACAGAAGAAAAAGATTCCCAACGCGGCGCTGGCCGGTTGACGCCGCGCGGCACGGCGATCTTTGCCTTTCGGTTCTCCGCTCTTGGCGCGGCGCTCCCCGGCCATACACTCGGCCCCATGCCGGATGACGAAGCCACCCTCCCCCTCGACGACCTGATGCGGGCGATCGAGGCCGAGGACCGCAGCGCCGTCCGCGCCCTGGCGGAGGAAATGCACTACGCCGACCTGGCCCACGCCTACCAGGACCTCGATGCCGAAAAGCATCACCTTTTCCTCAAGACCATCGGCCCCGCCAAGGCCGCCGACATGCTGGTCGAGTTGCCCGACTCGCTGATCGAGGAAGCGCTCGACGCCTTCAGCCCCTCCGAGCTCAAGGTGCTGTTCCGCGAGCTCTCCGATGACGACCGCGTGGACATGCTCCAGGACGTCGGCGAGGAGGCCCGGCTGCGCTTCCTCGGCCTGCTCGGCCCGGAGGACGAGGAGCTGACCCGCTCGCTGCTGAAATACGACCACGACACCGCCGGCGGGCGCATGACCACCCGCCTCGGCCGGGTGTTCGCCAATCAGACCGTCAAGCAGGCCATCGAAATGCTGCGCCGCAGCCAGGAGTCGACCGAGACCCTCAGCCGGATCTTCGTGGTCGATGACAAGGGTCGCCTGATTGGCAAGCTGCGCTTCCGCGACCTCGCCTTCAACACCTGGGACACCCCCATCCGCGACATCATGCGGGAGATCGGCCCGGAACGCGTGCTCGCCACCGCCGACCAGGAAGAAGCGGCCAACATGCTCCTCAAATACGACCTGATCGCCCTGCCGGTGGTCGATGAATTCGAGCACCTGCTCGGCATCATCACCCACGACGACGCGATGGAGATCATGCAGGAGGAAAGCACCGAGGACATCGAAAAGATCGCCGGTATCGGTGGCGAGCAGTCCGAGGAAACCTACCTCAACACCACCATCCTCACCCAGTTCCGCCGCCGCGCCGGCTGGCTGACCGGGCTGGCCTTCGTGTCGATCCTTTCCGGCTACGTGATGATGCGTTTCGGCAGCATCCTCAGCGAGGTCTTCCTGCTCGCGCTGTTCCTGCCGATGGTCGTCGCGGCGGGCGGCAATACCGGCGGCCAGGCTTCCACCATGGTCATCCGCGCGATGTCGCTCGGCGAGATCGACCCCGGCGAGACCTGGAAGGTCGCCTGGCGCGAACTGCGCACCGGCTTCTTCCTCGGTCTGCTGCTCGGCGCCTGCATGGCGCTGTTCACCGTCCTTCTGCTGCCTTTTTTCCATCTCGAACTCCCCGCCGGGCTCACCCTCGCAAAGGTCGCGCTCGCCGTGGCCCTCGCGCTCACCACCCAGGTCACCTCCGCCACCTTCCTCGGCTCGCTGCTGCCGCTCGGCGCCCGCGCCGCGAAACTCGACCCCGCCGTCGTCTCAGCCCCCGCCATCGCCGCGATCGTCGATGTGTCGGGCATGGTCATTTACTTCACCGTCGCCCGGGCGATCCTCGGACTATGAAGGAACTCAAGGACGGCATCCGGGCCCACGTCCGGCTCGACTGGAACGGCCGCGTCCACAAGCGCTTCCGTGGCACCGATGCCGACCAGCGCTACGCCACCGAGGTCGCCGTGCTGAAGGTCCTCGAGGAGCGCGGCTGCCCTTACGTGCCGAAGCTGTTGGAAGAATATCCGGACGAGCTCTACTTCGTTTCCACCAACTGCGGCCAGCCGGCGAACACGATCAGCAAGGACCGCGCCGACCAGCTTTTCGCCGACCTCGAGCGCGACTTCGGTGTCCGCCACCTCGACGCCGAGCCGCGCAACATCACCTACGACGCCAAAGCCGGCCGCTTCTGCATCATCGACTTCGAACTCGCGGAAATCCTGCCGAAGGACCCGGCCGGCGTTTAACGCGGCGGATGATCACCCCGGTGGCCGCGACACGCAGCTGACAACAAAATCAACTTCACAAGTTCGCGGTGAAAGCACAGCCTCATCCCGAAAAAGGATTACCGCTTAACTTGAACCTATGAGTCGCCGCCACCTCCTCCAATGGTTGATACCTTTGATTCTCGCTGCTCGGATGAGCGCCGATCCACTTGAAGACCTTTTGCGGCCCGAGCGGCCCGCGACTGAAATCTCTTCCGTAGCAGCCGATCAAGCTTGGAAACAGATCGTCACCGCTTTCAGCACGAATGAAATGACCTCCGCCGTCGAGCAAGGGAACAAGTTCCTTGCCGACCACGTCAAAGCCTCGGCACTACAGGTCCTGGGCGTGAAAGTCATGATCAGCCTGGCCGGAGGCGCGATGCCGGGCACCACGTTCGAGGACAAGCAGTCGCAGGACGAGCTGAAGAAACTTGAGGCGGAACGGGAGGGGATCACCAAGCGTTACAACGAATTGCGCGAGGTAGTGCGCGAGAACGATGCGACCATCAACCGGATCACGGTGAACCGGACCAGACCAGTGCAGGAAGGCACTACCAACCACCTCGCCTGCCTCGAGTGTTCGCGGAAGATTCAGGCGGCGGAGACCGAGCTGGCGACCCTCAGTGGTCCGATCAAAGCCAACAAGCAGGCGATGGCCGACTTGCAAAAAAAAGCCAACACCCAGTTGAAACCGATGACCCTCCAGTTGCTCGAAGGGTTGATCCAGGCGGAGGAAATCGATGCCGCAGTGGCCATCGCCAGCACTTATGTGCGTGTTATCGGAAATGACCTGGAGATCGCGACAAAGCAGCAGGACATCGTGCGCCTCCAGAAGATGGACGCAAAAGCGAAGCAGATCATCGTGTTACTGAAGTCGGAACTTGAGCCGTTGATCGCCCGGAAACTCTATTGGGAGGCGAGTGAGAAGTCGGCGCAGTTTTTGAAAAAGGTCGAATCGCTGGGTGAGGATGCGGATCTGGTGCGTATGGTACGGACGCGAGCGGACCTCGACCCTGCGGACCTCGACCGACACCTCGTCGCGGGCGAGCGGAACTTTGGCTCTCTGCGGATTCAGGCGAGCCTCGACCCGGACAAGGCGGCGGGCGAGCTTGCCGATTTCAAGCGAAACTATCCCGATCATCCCCGGACCAAGGAGCTGGAACTGAACATCATCGAATCAAAGACCGAAACCGCCGAGGTCCTCCTCCAAAAAATGGAGTCTGACTTCGGATCTCTACTAAAGCGCTTCGATCCGGACAAACTGAAGGTTGTCATGAATCGGTTGAAGGGTCCGGATGGCGAGGGTGATTTGGTGACAGGGGAAGTTGGTTTGGTTCCTGCGGATGCCAGGCTGGTGAAGTCTTCCTTGCAAGGCTTGGCGACCGGGCTTGAAGCACTTGGAAAAGGCGATCTACCAGCAAAAGTAGAAGTGAGACGGCTCTCGTTGGAGAAATCGGTCGTTGGTCTGATCGATGCTCTCCGGTAATCAGCGACCTCATGCGAACACCGTCCCCGGAGTTGTCCCCGATTTCTGCAGACGTCGAGGCGATAGCTGGTCTCCGATCCAATGAACGAAGCGTTTCGCGATGATCTTGGCCAAGCCTTGCGAAGTGTAGTCGTCGGGATCGAGGTGCAGGGTTGATGGCGGGCAGCAGAGTTCGCAATGCGACAGCGCGACGCGGAAGACGCGGTCCGAATCCGCGGTCGATTCGATCGCCCACTCACCCGACATCACCGCCCCGCCCAGCGCGGCGATCGCGCGGACCATGCACTCGTAGTCGCAGCCGGAATCGAGGTTGATCCCCTTGCGCGCGGCGGCGGCAAAGATGGCTTTGCGCCAGTAGGGATCGCCGGCGAGGAGCCGGATCTCATCGGGATCGAAGGCGCGGCAATGCCCGCCCGATGGCAGGCTGGCGGCATTGAGATGATCGCAAACGTCGCTGCCGAGACGCGAAAGGTTGCAGCCGCAGGTCGCGCCGATCGCGAGCGAAAAGGAGGGCTCGGGTTGCTTCAACCAGTCGATCAGGCCGACCGGCTGCAGGGAGTGTGGAGTTGGGCTTTTCATGGCATCCTCCGTATAGCGAATCCGCCCGTCGCCGGCCATCGCGCGGACTGCCCGTTAGTATGCGTATTTTCTTACGGAATCCCGAAGGATACGAGGCCGTCGCTACGGCTCCCCGATGTCCTCGTTCCACACCTTCGGGTTCTCCCGGATGAAGCGGCGCATCAGGGCGAGGCAGGCCTCGCTTTGCACGACTTCGATCTCCACGCCGCGGCTTTTGAGAAGCTGCTCCTCACCCATGAAGGTCTGGTTTTCACCGATCACGACCTTCGGGATGTTGTAGAGCAGGATCGCCCCGGTGCACATCGGGCAGGGCGAGAGCGTGGTGTAGAGCGTGCACTCGCGGTAAATGTGAGCGGGCAGGCGGCCGGCGTTTTGAAGGGCATCCATTTCGCCGTGAAGGATCGGGTTGCCCTGCTGCATGCGCCGGTTGTGGCCACGGCCGAGGATGATGCCCTGGCGCACCAGCACGCTGCCAATGGGGATGCCGCCCTCGGCGAGTCCGGCCGAGGCTTCCGCGATGGCGGCTTGAAGAAACGGATCCATGTGAATTAACGTGTCGCGCTGCCCTGCCGCGCCTCACCCCGGCACGGCGCCTGCTGATTCAATCCCGATACACCCTAACCTAGCGATTCCCATGCCTAAAGTACGACTTTCTGGAACCGTCCGCGGAACTGACGACCCCGGCCGCGCGGTCCGCGCGAGACTCCTCTACCTGCTCTTCGGCTCCGGCTGGGACATCTACAACTCCAACGGCGACCAGCAGATCACGCTGTCGAACATCGAGCGCAAGATCATCGAGTCCGAGGCCTTCGTCTTCACTCCCGGCGCGACGCTGGAAGACATGTTCAAGGCGATCTCGATCTTCGTCGGCTACCAGACCCTCGACCGGAATCTGGCCGGGAAACCGACGGTGATCCTCAACACCGATTTCTCCTGGGACCCGTTGTTCTCGGTGCTCGATCACCTCAACCGGATGGGGACCATCAAGCAGGACCACCGCGACTTCCTGCTCGCCGCAGGGAGTCCGGAAGCGGTGCTGGACACGCTGGATCTGGTCCGCCAGCGCGGCATCCCGGACGCCGGGCGGGAAAAGATCGGCGACAACCAGGCCACCTCCTTCGAGACTCCGCTGCCTGACGACCACCAGGGCAATGTCTGCGTCTTCTGCTCCGCGACGCTGGAGGAGCCTTCCTACCTGGCCGATGGCGAGGAACTGGGCCGCCAGCTCGCAGTGAACCGCCTCGGCTGTGTCTCGGGCGCCGGGAAATCCGGCATCATGGGCGCGGTGGTCAAGGGCTCGGTCGATGCCGGCGGCTGGACCGGCGGGTCCAACGTGCCGCACATCATCGAGCTGGAAGGGCTACCCGACGGGCTGTCGAGCTTCTGGCTGCGGCCGGACATCTACACCCGGATGGAGGTGATGATCGAGAACTCGGACGCTTTCGTGATCTTCCCCGGCGGGGCGGGCACGGTCCAGGAGCTGCTGGCGCTGATGATTTTCAAGCACCAGAAGAACCCGCTGATGAAGGGCAAGCCGGTGGTCGTCTTCAACCGCCGGAATGCCGCCGGCGTGCGCTTCTGGGACCCGCTGATCAACCTGCTGAGCGATCTTTGCCAGCCCGGCGATTTCACCGTGGCCAACGAGCTGGAAGACATCCTGCCGGCGATCCGGATCGGGCTTCCGGCCCGCGAACCGGCCGCGACCTAACAGGAACATTAGCGCAAAGCGGCATTGCGGAGCCCCGGCCTGGGTGGCATCTTCCCGACGGATGAAGCGCATTTCACGAGGACTTCCGCGTCGGGCGGCCCGGACGGTGGCGAGGGCCGCCGGGGCTGTCGTGGCCGCGCTTTTGCTCAGCCAGTGCGCCACCGACTACACGCTGGTTTCGAACCGGCCGGAGGAAGCGCTGCGCCAGGAAACCTTCGGCTACCGCAAGTGGCTGCGGCCCGGCCAGCAGCCGGAAACCGTGGTCATCGGCGTCCACGGCTTCTGCGGCGCATCCATCGACTACGAGAACCTCGGCAAGCGCCTGCTCCGGGAGCAGCCGGAAACCGCCGTCTATGCCTACGAGGTCCGTGGCCAGGGCAAGGACCCGCTGAAAGAGCGCCGCGGGGACATCGACGACCCGCAGCTCTGGTTGCGCGACTTGAACCGCTTCACCGAAATGGTCCGCGACCGGCATCCGCGGGCCCGCATCGTGTGGTTCGGTGAAAGCATGGGCGGCCTGATCGTTTCCCACACCTACCGCCAGGCCGTCGCCGCCGGGGAAAAGCCGCCTTGCGACGCGATCATCCTCTCCTCGCCGGTGGTCAAGATCCGCGACGACTTCCCGGCCTGGAAAAAGGAACTGGTGCGCCAGGTTTCCCACATCGTCCCCACCGCCCGCGTGCCGCTCGAAGCGCTGGCCGGCGGCCAGGAGGTCCAGATGACCCATGACACCATCCACTCCGAGCAGGCGGAGACGAATTCCTGGCACATCGACAAGCACACCCTGCGGCTGCTGGTCAGCCTCGGCGACCTGATCGATGGCATGCCCGATTGCGCCCGCAGCTTCGAAGTTCCGACCCTGGTGCTGCACGGCGGGAAGGATTTCTTCACCAGCGCCGGCGATGTGAAGGCCTTCTACGGCTGCATCCCGAAAGACGCCGGGCGGAAACGGGAATTCTACCCCGATTCCTACCACCTCCTGATGTACGACGCGCTGAAGGACGAGGTGATCGGCGACGTCGAGGCATGGCTGGAAACGCTTCCGGAGCGCCGGAACTGAGCCTCCGCTTCGCCGTTGCCAAGGGATTTCCGCTGAGCCATCGTCCCCGCGTTCCCCATGAACCGCTCTTTCAGTTGCTGCATCCTCACCTGCCTGCTCGCGGCCTGTGCCCCCAAGGCAACGCCAGTCGTGGAGACCCCGGCCCCCACGCCGCGGCAGAATTCCAAACCAGCAGGCCCGGCGACCCCCGAGGTGCCCGCCGAGCTGAAAATCGTGGATCGTGGCGGCATGGTCGTGCCGGACATCAACCGGCTGCCTGACCAGCAGGACATGACCCCGACCGCGCCGCCCGCCACCGGCGGCGGAGGGGTGATCGCGACGCCGCCCGCGCCGCGCAAGCCGGTCAGCGAATGATCACGCGGACCCCGCCGGACGGCCGGGTGACGTGGAACGAGGACGAGGGGTGGGACCGGCAGTGCAGCGAAGCACCGGTCCGGTAAACGGGGCGCACTCCGCTCCAATAGCCCCAGGCCGGCCAGTCGTAGGAGGCGTTGCCTCGCGGCCGGTAGTCACCGCGCAAGGCCTTGTCGCGCCGCTCTTCTCTGGCCACCCATTGCGGGATGAAAGGAGCAGGCGCTTTCTTCTCCGCCGCCGGCCCGTCGACCCAGGCGACCTTGCCCTTGGAGTCGTACCAGACGGTGCCATCGATGGCTCCGGCCGGGGCTGAAACGAGCAAGAGCATGAAAAGAGCGGTCTTCATCGTGGTGCCAAGCTGCATCCGATTCCGTCGGAAGGCAAGCTGCCGTGAAGATCACGCTCACCGCCAACTTTCGATCACCAGGCCGTCGATCCGCCGGAAGTCCGCGAGATTGGAAGTCACCAACAGCCAATTCATCTCCAAGGCGGTCGCGCCGATGAGGACATCGAGGATTCCAACTGGCGTGCCTCGGTTGAGCAAAGCCGCATTGACCGCCGCCGCCCGCCGCGCGCAAGGCCTGTCGAAGGGAAGGATCGTGATCTGCGAAAGAAAACGAGCCACTTTCGCCCGCTCGATGTCCCGCCGGTCTTCGGGGGCTCGCGCCGCGCCCTGAAACAGCTCGAACTCGGTGATCACCGACACGTGGCACTCACCTGGCGAGCGCTGCCGCATCCTTTTCACGACGGCCGTCTTGTTGCGCAGGACATCGATGCAGGTATCCGTGTCGAGGAGGAGGCTCATAGCGGCTTTTCCCGATAGACCGGCGTTTCTCTCGCGAAGCCTTCGCGATCAATGTGGATCTCTTCGAAGAATCCCTCCGGCCAAGCTTCCGGAGCCTCTTCTTCGATCACCACCCGTCGGCCTTCACGGCGGATGTTGACCTCGCCGCAAGGCAGCTCGAAGCCCCGCGGCAGTCTCACCGCGAGGGAGTTTCCCGACTTGAAGACCTTCGTTTTCATGAAGGTTGTATATACCGTGACTACGGCCCTTGCAAGGCCTCAATCCATCCACCGCCCGAGCGTCTTCTCCAGCACCTCGCTACGACGAACGCCGTACTTGTCGCCGAGCTCCAGCGTCGCCCGCTTGCCGGCGCTGTTCTGGAAATGCAGGAACACCGGGACCTTGCCGGGATTGGCCGCCAGCGCGTCGCGGATCTCCTGCAAGTCGCGCTCCGAGTGCCGTGAAGTCCACAGCGTCAGCTCCAGCGCGCCCTTGGTTGCCGAAGCACCCCGGGGCTTGAGCTCGTTGATCTCGGAGCCGGTCAGACGGCGGGCGTCGGTGCGGTCGTCGACCTGGATCTGCGCCTTGAAGCGGATGACCTTGCCGGGCACCAGCACGCCGGCATCGCGCGCCGGGACGAAGGACTCGCCCCACATCACGACCTCCGCGGAGCCGGTGAAATCCTCAACGACCATCACGCCGAAGGGCTTGCCGGTCTTGGTGACCTTGCTCTCAAGGGTACGGATCATCCCGGCAAAGGGGAAACGGTCGCGCGGGTTGGAGACCTCGATCTCGTCCAGCAAGCCGAGCTTGAGGAACTTGTCGGAATCCAGCACGCCGCGGAATTTGTCGAGCGGATGGCCGGTGACGTAGAAGCCGAGCAGTTCCTTCTCGTGCGCCAGCCGTTCGTCCTTGGTCCATTCCTCGATCGTGATCGTCGAGGTCGCCGCCACTTGCTGCGGGGCACCGAAATCCATGCTGTCGAACATCGAGACCTGGCCGGAGGCGCGGTCCTTCTGGGCGGACGAAGCGCTGGCAACTACCAGTTCCAGGCGATGGAACATCGTCGCGCGGGTCTCGCCGGTCCAGTCGAGTGCGCCGGCCTTCACCAGGTTCTCGAGGATGCGCTTGTTGACCGACTTCGAATCGAGCCGCGTGGAGAAGTCTTCGAGCGACTTGAAGGGCCCCTTCGCCGCGCGCTCGGCGATCGCCTGGGCCATCGCGCCTTCGCCGACGTTCTTGATCGCCGCCAGCCCATAGCGCACCGCCCAGGCGCCCGACGGCAGTTGCTCCGGTGCGAAGCGCAGCTTCGATTTGTTGAGATCAGGCGGCAGGATCTCGATGTTCATCCGGTGGCACTCGGAGACGAACACGCCGATCTTGTCGGTGTTGTTGATTTCGTTCGAAAGCAGGCCGGCGAGGAACTCAACCGGGTGGTTCGCCTTCAAATAAGCCGTCCAATACGAGATATGTCCGTAGCAGGCGGAGTGCGACTTGTTGAAGCCGTAGCCAGCGAACATCTCGATCTTTTCGAAGATCGCGTTGGCCATCTTCTCCTGGATGCCGTTCACCCGCAGCGCGCCCTCGACGAACTTCGAGCGCTCCTCGGCCATCTTCTTCGGGTCCTTCTTGCCCATCGCGCGGCGCAGCAGGTCGGCGCCGCCGAGGGTGTAGCCGGCCAGCACCTTGGCGGCGTTCTGGACCTGCTCCTGATAGATCATCACCCCGTAGGTGTTGCCGCAGACCTGCTCCAGCAGCGGGTGCTCGTAAAAGGGCTTCTTCTTGCCCTTCTTCACTTCGATCATCTGGTCGATGAACTGCATCGCGCCCGGCCGGTAGAGGGCGAGCAGGTCGATGATGTCATCGATCTTCTCGATCTGATACTTGCGGCAGGTCTCGACCATCCCGCCGGATTCCAACTGGAACACGCCCATCGTCTCGCCGCGGTTCAGGATCTCGAAGGTCGGCTGGTCATCGAGCGGGACCTTTTCGATGTCGAAGCCCGGCGTGTGCTGGCGGATGTGGCCCACCGCGTCCTGGATCACGGTAAGGTTCTTCAGCCCGAGGAAGTCCATCTTCAGCAGGCCGACCTCGGTGATCGCGCCCATGTCGTACTGGGTCACGACTTCCCCTTCGTTGCCACGGGTCAGCGGCACGTGCTCGTCGAGCGAGCGGTCGCCGATCACCACGCCGGCGGCGTGGATGCCGACGTTGCGGGTCAGGCCTTCCAGCTTGAGCGCGTAGGCCCAGAGTTCCTGATAAGTGGAGGAACTTTCGATCAGCTCCTTCAGCTCCGGCTTGGCCTCGTACTCGCCCTTCAGCGAGACGCCGGGCTTGGCCTCGATCATCTTCGCGATGCGGTCGGCCTCGCCATAGCTGACGCCCATCACCCGCGCCACGTCGCGCAGCACGCTCTTCGCGCCGAGAGTGCCGTAGGTGATGATGTGGGAAACACTACGTTCGCCGTACTTCTGGCGGACGTAGTCGATCACCTCCGGCCGTCGGCTCTGGCAGAAGTCGATGTCGACGTCGGGCGGGCTGACGCGCTCGGGATTGAGGAAGCGCTCGAACAGCAGACCGAACTGCAGCGGGCAGATGTTGGTGATGCCCATCGCGTAGGCGACCAGCGAGCCGGCCGCCGAACCGCGGCCGGGGCCCACCGGGATGTCGTGGTCGCGCGCCCACTGGATGAAGTCGGCGGTGATGAGGAAGTACGACGCGAAGCCGAGCTGGTTGATGATGTTGACCTCGTAGGTGAGGCGCTCCTGGACCTCCGCGCTCGCCGCCTTTTCGGGCGGGTAGCGTTTTAGAAGTCCTTCCTGGCACCAGCGCATCAGGTATTCCTCGCGCGGCGAGCCGTCGGGCGAGTCGAACTGCGGGTATTTCTCGGAGCTGGTCGCGTCGAGCTTCAGGTTGACGTTGCAGCGCTCGGCGATCTCCAGCGTGGCATCGCAGGCGCCGGGAACCTCGGCGAAGAGGGCGCGCATCTCTTCAGCGGTCTTGAAATAGACCTCCGGGGTGTAGCGCATCCGGTTCTCGTCGATCAGCAGCCGGCCGGTGCCGATGCAGATCATCACGTCGTGGGCCTCGTGGTCGCTCTTGTTAAGGAAATGGACGTCGTTGGCGGCCACCGGCTTGAGGCCGAACTCCGCGGCCAGCTTGAGCAGGCCCGGGGTGATCTTGCGCTGCGGTTCCAGACCGTGGTCGTGGATTTCGACGTAGACGTTCTCCTTGCCGAAGATCTCGACCAGCTCGGCCATCGTCTCGCGCGCCTTGCCTTCGTCGCCGAGCAGCAGCCACTCGTTGACCGGGCCGGAAATGCAGCCGCTGAGGCAGATGATGCCCTTGGCGAACTTGCGCAGCGCGGCGCGGTCGACCCGCGGCTTGCCGTAGTAGAGGCCCTCGAGGTGGCCGAGCGAGACGAGCTTCTGCAGGTTGCTCCAGCCCTCGTCGGTCTCGGCCAGCAGCGTCATGTGGCAGGCCCGTTTGCGGCCGGGGATGTCCTTCTTGTCCTCCAAATTTCCGGGGGCGAGGTAGATCTCGCAGCCGAAGATCGGCTTCACCCCGGCCTTCTTGCAGGCCTGGTAGAACTCGATGGCGCCGAACAGGTTGCCATGGTCGGTCATCGCCACCGCCGGCATCCCGAGCTCCTTCGCCTTCGCGGCGACCTCCTTGGTCCGGGCCATCCCGTCGAGGAGCGAGTATTCGGTGTGCAGGTGGAGGTGGACGAAGGAGTCGGACATCGGGCGGGGGGAACTTTGGACGCGGAGGCGGGGGAGGGCAAGCAAGAGGGGTGGGCAAGGGTGGCCACCCCACCAAGAGGGCTGCGGGCGGCTCGCCCGCAGCGAATTGTCCCAAAGGGACTGCGTCCTACAGCCCGGGGTTGCGAGGAACGAGCTACCCCGGGTTCGCGTGGCCGGGAATTCTACCCCAAGGGCGTTGTGGATGGTCGGTTCCCGGGCCCTTCCCCGCGGCCGCCCCCGGACGCAACCTCTTCGAGGTAGAACATACAAGGTGCCCTACCCCGGGGTAGCGCCTCCTCCGTCGGCGCAACCCCGGGCTTCGGGATGGAGTCCCCTTGGGACAAGAGTGGCGCGGGCGGACGCCCCCGGTCCCCTCTGGAGAAGGAAGGTTCATCACCGATGGATGGCTGATCTTGCGCCAAGGTCCGCGGGCGAGCCGCCCGCGCCCCTCTTGGGGGATGCTTGAAGCTTCACGCCTGACGACCGCTCTGCTAGCTCATCCCCGATGCCCGACCCCGCCGAACGATTCCTCACCGCCGCCACCGCCCCGCTGGGGGACAATGCGGAGCTGCAGGTCATGGCGCGGCGGGAGCTGGAGGAATGTCTGGTCGACGGGGATGCGGAGGCTTTGACATCGGCCGCCGAGCGCTTGGAGGAGACGAAGGCGCGCGGTTGGAAATGGAAGTTCGGGTTCTTCAGCCTTGTCGCGATCGTGTCGATCATTTCATTGGGATTGGCGGGCAGGACCGCGGTGTTGCTCCGGGAAGCACGAGGCATCGCCGATCCTTTCTCACACGGGAGTTCGTCGGAAAAGCGGGTCGAGAACTCCCTGTCGAAAGGACTAACGGCCGATCAGCGCCTGCTGTTGTTTGGCGATACCTCCGAATCCCTCCCGTCGGAGCGAATGAAGGCCTTGTGGGATTCCGATCCGGAGAATCCAGCCTATTTCGCCGACTACTCGATCCGCTTTATCCGCGACCATAAACGGCTCCCTCCGGATTTCCTGGCCACGGCGGCACGGTTGGATCCTGAGAACGCATGGTTCACACTGACCGCCTCTGCGGGCATCGCCAAAGGGGCGGTCGAGAAGAAGCCCATCTCAAGCAGAGCGCGCAAGCCAGGGGCGCTCGATGAATACACCATCCTCGACGCGACTCGCTTTGGTGAAAGCCTCGACTTGTTGGGGAAGGCTGCGGAACAAACTCGCTTCGACTCCTAATCAGGATGCAGAGGGGTTCCTGAAACTTGCAGCAAATTGGGAGCCGTGTCTCGAACTTATCGCCCGAGAGGAGTCGGGAGGTATTCTGGAGCGGATGATTCAAGAGCTTACGGTCTCGGTCACATCCAAACGCTTCGCCCACACTGCCAGAACCCTCGGGATCGAAGAGCAGATAAGCCCGTGGGCCTCCCGGAAAAAGCGGCTGGAAAGCGTCAGGGAAGAACGGCGCAAGCTGGATCACGGCGACTGGATCAAACTCCGCGCCAGCATGCTGTCCGGCTTGGTGATGCCCGTCCTTTCAAGCCGAACCACCCGCGTTCGCTCGATCACCGACAGCGACTTGAAACCCGGCCGCATGGCCGACCACGAGTTGTTCGCCCGGATTTCCGCCGCGGCGGTGTGGCTGGTGTTCGGGCTGATACTTTTCGCGACGGCGCTTTACCGGCAACGGGCGAGCATGCTGATGCGGCGGCTTTCGGGACGACTGGAGGACCTTCTGAAGCCAGTGGATTGGGCGTGGATCTTGGGAGCCGGCGTGGTCCTTCCCTTCCTCTTCTATCTCGCGATCTACCGCCTCACCCCGCTTGGCGCGCGGGACTGGAGCATCGCGGCATCGGCCTTTCTCGTGCCGGCAGGGCAGATCGCGGCGATGGGCTTTCTGATGATCGTGCTGCCGGTGGTGATCGCGCGCTGGCGGCTCGGGAAGCGCGGAGCCATGCTCGGCTGGCAAAAAGGCAGCGCGTGGATGGGATGGACCGCGGTGATCTGCGGCGCGATTTCTCTACCCGTCTTCGGCCTCAGCTTCGCCAACGGCAAGGGCAGCGAAACCGTGATGATGATCGCCGCGGCGCTGCTCGGCATCCTCGTCCTCACGGGGCTGGTCATCGGCATCCGCGCCGTGTTCAGCAAGCGCCCGGCCTTGCTCCGACGCGTGACCTTGTCGCGGGCGCTGGTCCCGGCCTACGCGCTGGGGATGCTGCTGATGGCCGCCTCGATGCCGCTCTACCACGCCGCGGAAAAGCGCTGGCTGGCGCAGGACCGGCTGATGGAGATCACCCCGGAGGCCCCGGCGATAAGCCGCTACGAATGGGAAGTCGCGCAGGCAATGCGGGCGGAGTTGTTAGAGATCCTGAACACGAAATGAAACTGCTCGGACTGCATCATGTGGCGGTGATCGCCTCGGACTATGAACGCTCGAAGGCCTTTTACACCGGGGTCCTCGGGCTGGCGGTGATCGCGGAGATCTACCGCGAGCACCGGCAGTCGTGGAAGCTCGACCTGGCGTTGCCGGGCGGCGGGCAGATCGAGTTGTTTTCGTTTCCCGATCCCCCGCCGCGGACCAACGCGCCGGAGGCCTGCGGGCTGCGGCACCTGGCCTTCGCGGTGGCGGATGTGGCGGCGGGGGTCGCCGAGCTGGCGGCCCGGGGAGTGGCCTGCGAGCCGGTGCGGGTCGATCCGCAGACCGGCAAGCACTTCACGTTCTTCGCCGACCCCGACGGCCTGCCGCTGGAGCTTTACGAAGCGTAGCTTCACCGGGGGCGCGGAGCCTCCGGCCCGCAGAACGGTCCAGCGACGCCTGCCACCCATTTCGGCCCGCATCGCCGAGGCGAGCAGCTCCCGTGCTTCTGCGGGGCGGAGCCTCCGCGCACCCGGTGGTCAGCGCCTGCGCGCCGCCGCTGTCACCTCGGCGACGAGGCGGTGCAGCACCAGACGGTGATCAAGCCCGGTCGTCACCAGTGCACGGTCGGCTTTCAAGGCGGACTCCATCGCGCCACGCAGGCCTTCCATGGTGAACTGCTCGGCCCCGCGCAGGCAGAGGAACAGCGGATAGACGTTCACCCCGCCGGCTTTCTTCTGCGGCAGCCACATCCGCTCGACGGCCGGCAAGCGGTCGAGCGCGGCGGCGAAACCCTTGTAGTCACGCGTCGGCAGCTTCTTCTCCGCGAGCACCTTCGCCATGAAAAGATTCCGCACCGTGGGAATGATCGACGCTCGCATGAGGCCGATCGCGTTCTCGCCGCGCTCGAGCTGCTGGTCGATCAGCTCCAGCGCCCGCGAGGCGTTGCCGTTCTGCAGGGCGTTGCCGATCTCGAACACGATGCCGGCGCGGCTCAGCGGGACCATCTTGCGGACATCGTCGGGCGTCACCTCGCGGCGGTCGGGGCCGAGATAGAGGTCGATCTTTTCCAGCTCGTTGCCGATCTGGCGGGTCGCCTCGCCGGCGAGCATCACGAACAGCTCCAGCGCCTCTCCTTCAAAGCGCAGGCCGAGGTCCTTGGCCCGCTTCCGGACCAGTTCGGCGACTTGCTCCTGCCAGCCGTCGCGCGAGGTGTCGATCTTGTCGAAAGACCTCACCGCGGCGTTCTTCTCCAGGAACTTCCAGAAGGCGCGGCGCTTGTCGATGCCGGTGGCGCTGAGCAGGAACACCACGCCCTTGCCGAGGCCGGCCTGGAGGCAATCCTTGAGCGACTCCACCCCGGACTGGGTGCGCTCGGACTTGCCGGTGATGTCGTCGATCAGGAAGCTGGCGTTCTTCAGCCAGACCACCTTGCCGTCGCCGAAAAAGGGCATCGTCTGCAAGGCCTCGACGACCGAGCGGCAGATCTGGAAGGCGCCCTCGGAGTTGTCCGCGGTGCCCTCGATCGTCTCGTGGGTGAAGCCGTCGTCGACCCCGCCGGTGAGCTCGCGGTGCAGCCGCAGGGCTTCCTCTTTCACGCGCCCGTCGTCGCTGCCGACGATGGCGTAGATGTTCGGCGTGGCGGCCACGCGGGAGGTGTAAACGGCAGGTTCCGGCGGTGCAAGCCGTCACCCTGAAAACAAGAATGCCCGGCCAGAGGACTGGCCGGGCAGGGAACTCACGGGGAAACCGGTCAACGAATCAGGTCGGCAAGACCGAAATGCCGAACTCCGCGGGGGAGATCCGGTTGTCGTCGTTCTTGTCCATCTTGTCGAAGGCCTTGGCCGCGGAGGCCTCGCTCGATGCCGACTGGATGCGGGTGGCGAAGAACTCGGACATGCTCAGGAAGCCGTTATCATCGTCATCGGCCGCGAAGAAGATCTGGGTCTTGCTCGGCTTGATGCTGCGACCGCCGTTGGCCTGAATGAAGTCATCCAAACGGATGCCGCGGATTTCGATCTCGAAGCCGCGCTCTACCGACTTGAAGAAGCTGGCCAACGCGTCGAAGCGGATCTCGGTGATCACCGGGCGCTCGCTGGCACCGTAGGAGTTCGAGAACTCCTGGAAGCTGAGGATACCGTTGCCGCTGGTATCGGCTTCGTTGAACAGGTTGGTGAAGACCGTCACCTTGGCGGGTGACACTCTTCTTTCACCGGCGAAGACGGAGGTGGTCAAGGCCGCAAGGCCGAGGCTGAGGAGGAGGATGGATTTCATAGCGATGCAATTCACGCCGGGAATCCCGATTCCTGTCAATCGGCAACTCGGGGCGGAAACGTTTCTCCGCGGATTCCTCCGAAGCCTCAGGTAGGATTGGAGAAGCCCCATTCCGCCGGCGTGATCAGCCCGTCGTCATCCTTGTCGAGTCGGTCGAAGGAATCGAAAATGCTGCCGCGCACCGCCGACTTCTGAATCCGGGTGGCGGGGTATTCGAACCAGTCGATGAAGCCGTCGAAATTGTTGTCAGCGAGCAGGAAAATGTCTTCCTTGCTTGGGTTCAGCTTGCGGCCGCCATTGGCCTCGATGAAGTCCTTGAGGAAAACCCCGCGCACCACGATCACGTCTCCACGGGTGGACACCACATCGATCGAAAGCGTCGCGAAGCGGTACTCGGTCACCACCGGCCGCGGGCTGGCACCGTAAGAGCGGGCGAATTCCGCTTCGTCGAGGTAGTCGTTGCCGTCGGTGTTGGCCTCGTTGAAGAGCCGGGTGAGGACCACTTCACGGGCGGATTTCTTTTTCACCGGCCCCGCTGCGAAAGCCGAAGCCGGGAGGAGGGCCAAACCGAGACCGAGGAAGAGAATGCTTTTCATGGCACGCTCATTAACGGGGGCAGCGGGGATTCCTGTCAAACGGCAAGTCACTTGGAGCGGCCTTCACGGCTGGATCCGCGGCTTTTCCTCCCCCGCCTTCTTGCGCTCCCGGGCCTCGCGGAAGAAGCCCTGGATCAGCGCCAGCGACTCCTCGCCGCGCACGCCGGAGACGACCTCGCAGCGGTGGTTGAGCGGTGGGTTGGCGTCGAGCAAATTGATCCATCCGCCCGCCGCGCCGGCTTTCGGGTCCGGGCAGCCGAAGACCACCCGCTCCGGCCGGCAGTGGACGATCGCCCCGGCGCACATCGGGCAGGGCTCCTTGGTCACGTAAAGCGTGCACTTCTCCAACCGCCAGTCGCCGAGCGCGCTCTGGGCGGCGGTCAAGGCGAGCATTTCGGCGTGGGCGGTGGCATCCCTCAGCGTCTCGACCTGGTTCCAGGCACGGGCGATGATCTTGCCTTCCCGCGCGATCACGCAGCCGACCGGCACCTCGGTCGCGGCATACGCCTTGCGCGCCTCCCGCAGGGCCTGGCCCATGAAGAAGTCGTCGCCGCCGAGGTCGATGATCGGATCCACGCGCCGAAGAGGAAGTTCCATGTAAAAAGTTCCAAGTGCCAAATTGCAGGAAGTTCCAAGTCGGGAAGTGCCAAGTGCCAAAAAAGGCAGAAGCCTGGGCCCAGCGACCCCTGTCTTACTTTGGCACTAGGAACTTCCCGACTTGGAACTTCCCCCCCTTGGCACTTGGCACTTCGAAACTTGGAACTTACACCTCCCCACGTGATCCCGCCGACCTGCCGCGACCGCATCGTCGCCCCATCCCTGCTCGCCGCCGATTTTTCGAAGATCCGCGACGAAACCACGCGCGCCATCCACGCCGGTGCCGACTGGATGCACCTCGACGTGATGGACGGCCACTTCGTCGACAACATTTCCTTCGGCCCGGCGGTGGTCCAGGCGGTCCACGAGACCAACGACATCTTCCTCGACGTCCACCTGATGATCTCGCGGCCGGACCACTTCCTGCCGCGCTTCATTGCCGCCGGCTCGGACCTGATCACGGTCCATGTCGAGGCGGACCACGACGTCGCCGAAACCCTGCGCCGGATCCGCGAGGCGGGCTGCAAGGCCGGGCTGGCTCTCAACCCCGCGACCCCGGTGGAGGCGGCGCTACCCTTCCTCGACCGGATCGACCTCCTGCTGTGCATGACCGTGGTCCCCGGCTTCGGCGGCCAGGCCTTCATGGATGAGGTGCTGCCGAAGATCGAAACCGTGGCCCGCTGGCGCGAGGAACGCGGGCTTTCCTACCACATCGAGGTCGACGGCGGGATCGACGCGATCACCGCCGCCCGCTGCACGAAAGCCGGGGCCAACGTGCTGGTGGCCGGATCCTCCACCTTCCGCGCCCCCGACATGGCGGCGGCGGTGAAGGCGATCCGCGACGCCTGATACCGACGAATCCCGCCGCCGGCGGCGCTATCTTCCTGCCCGCACCATGAAACCAACCACCCTCGTCGCCACCGCCGCCGCCCTTGCCGGCTTCGCCTCCGGCTGGCTGCTCAAGCCTTCCGGCGAAGCCCCGGTCGGCGACAACACTGCGGCAGGGCAGGTCTCCGGCGAAGACCCGGGCTTCTCCTCCGGCAAGTCAGGGGAGCGCGACAATCGACCGCTGGTCCTCAAGCCGCGCGGCACCGTCGGCGGGGTTGAAGAACTCGAGGCCGACCCGGAACTGGCCAGCGCGGAACACAACTTCAAGCGTAACTTCGAGGGTGCCACCGAACGCGCCGAAAACGCCCGGCTCTCCCGCCTCGCCGAAGCGCTCGGTCTGAGCCCTGAACAGCGGGCCAGCGTCGAAGTCATGCTGGCCAACCGCCGCGACGGATTCCGCAACCTCAACGGCGGCGGCATGACGCCGTCCGAAATGGTCGCCCACGCCGCCCAGGCCGAGCAGCGATTCGAGGCGCAGCTCGCGAAGATCCTCGATCCCGAACAGGCCGATGCCTACGCCGCCTTCCGCGCCCGGGAAAAGGAGAACAGCATCGAGGCCAAGGCCCAGCGCGACCTGTCCGACCTGATCGGCCAGATCGACCTGTCGGCCGAACAACGCGAGCTCGCTCTCGAAACCCTGCGCGCCGGCAGCGCCGAAGTACACGCCCGGCGGCCCGCCGGCTGGACCGTCATGAACGAGTCGATGAGCCTGCTCGGCGGGGCCCATGCCTCGGTGCTCGAGGACATGGGCGAGTTCATGGGCGACGACGCGGCCATGGCCGACTCCCAGGAATTCCACCGCAGGCTCGTCGAATCCAAACGCGCCGTCATGGAGACCAACCTTTCCCGCCTGGCCAGCGTACTCACGCCCGGCCAGCTTGCCCAATACCGCGCCACTCTCGAAGCCCGCGCCAGCTTCATGGAGCAGGTGACCCCGCCGAAATTCGAACGACGCTGACATGCTGCGAATCAACGGCGAAAACGTCGATCCCGCCCTGATCGAGGACACCTTCGTCCGGCTCAAGGCCGAGGCGGAAATGCTCAGCGAAATCTCCTGCTGCGAGCGCGACGAGGAGTTCCGCGAAAAAGCCGGGGAGGAGGTCATCGACGGCATCCTGCTCGCCCAGGAGGCGGAACGGAGCGTCCCCAACCCTCCCACCGACGAGGTCCGCACGGCCTTCGAGGACACCCTGCGGCAATGGCGGCAACACGGGGCCTCGTGGGACCTGCTGGACGCCCAGCGCGAATCGCTGCGCGCCGAAACGGTCTCGCGCCTGCGGATGGAGAAGTTCACCACGGGACTCTGGAGCGGCCTACCGGAACTCACCTCCGATGACCTTCGTAGTTGGTACGATGCCAACCTCGTCCGCTTCCGCACCCCGCCGGCCGCGAGGGTGCTCCACCTCGTCCGTTTCCCCGAACTGCCCGATCCCTGGGACGACTACTCGGTCATGCTCGACCTGCGCCGCCGTGCCTTGGAGGGGGAGGACTTCGCCGACCTGGCGAAACAGCACACGATGAAGCGCGGCGGCGAGATCGACATGGAGTGGATCGAGCAGCAGCGCGTGTTCAATCCCTTCGAAGCGATGCTGTTCTCCCTGCGCGAAGGCGAAATCAGCCCGGTGTTCTTTTACGAACAAGCGCTGCACCTCGTGCAAGCCGTGGAAGTCCGGCCCGCCGCGGTGAAGCCTTTCGAAGAGGTGGCCGACACCATCCGCGACGAAGTGGAGCACGCACGCCGGAGGCAGGTGCTGATGGACCTGGCGGCCAAGCTCCGGCAGAGCGCGGTGATCGAGCGCTAGGCAGCCACCCGCGAATCCCGCCATTGCCCCGCGCCCTGCCTTCCCCCATCGTCCGCCGCATGGAACTCGACCTGCTCGGCGCCCACGCCGACCGCGCCTACCCGATCCTCGCCGGACTCGTCGTCCCGCGGCCGATCGCCTGGGTCACCACGCTCCATGAGAACGGCACGGTCAACGCCGCGCCCTTCTCCTTCTTCAACGTCTTCGGCAACGACCCGCCGCTCGTCATCTTCGCCCCCGGCGACCGCGATGATGGCACGCCGAAAGACAGTGCCCGCAACGCGAAACGCACCGGCGAGTTCGTCGTCAACCTCGTCGATCCCGGCCTCGCCGAAGTCATGGTCCGCACCTCCGCCGCCCACCCGCCCGACGTCAGCGAAACCGGGCACGAAGGCCTCGCCACCCTGCCCTCGTCGGTCGTCGCCCCGCCCCGTCTCGCCGCCGCCCCCGCCGCGCTGGAATGCAAGGTCCACTCGATCCAGGAAATCGGCTCCAACCGCCTGATCCTCGGCATCGTCCACCGCGTCCACGTCCGCGACGAACTCATCGACCCCGCCACCCTGCGCATCCGCCAGGAACACTACCACCCCGTGGGCCGCATGGCCGTGCCCGACTGGTACTGCCGCACCGCCGACCTCTTCGAACTCCCACGGCCCCGGTGAACAAGAAATCTGGACCAGGATAGAGTGGATGGATGGGATCTTGAAAAAAGAGGGGTGCGGGCGGCTCGCCCGCATTCCCGTGGCTGCGGCATCCCCGGTCCTCGTAGCTTCAGCGAAGTGGACCTGCCGCAAGCCTCTTCCTCGTGTCTGCCAGACCCCCATCCCATCCATCCCGGTCCAAAAAACTCACCCGACATGACGTCCCTCCTCCCCACCCACCGCCCGGCGCTTTACCTCGCGCCGATGCAGGACGTCACCGACCTGCCCTTCCTCAAGGTCATCCACCCCCGCGGCGGGGCCGACGTCTACGTGACGGAGTATTTCCGCGTCCACCCAGAGTCGCGGCCGAACGCGTGGATCCTCCGCTCCATCGACGAGAACCCGACCGGCCGGCCGATCTTCGCCCAGATGATCGGCCAGGAAATCGACGCCCTGGTCCGCACCGCGAAGGAGCTGTTAGAGCACCCGGTCGCAGGCATCGACCTCAACCTCGGCTGCCCCGCGCCCGTGGTCTGCCGCAAGGAAGCCGGCGGCGGCCTGCTGCGGAACCTGCCGAAGGTCGACCGCATCCTCGGCGCGCTGCGCGACGCCATCCCCGGCCTCTTCACCGTCAAGACCCGCATCGGCTACCATCATCACGACGAGTTCCCTCAGTTGTTGGAGATCTTCCGCAAGCACGCGATCGACGCCCTCGCGATCCACGGACGCACCGTCGAGGAGCGCTACAGCACGCCCGTCCACCCCGATTGCGTGAAGCTCGCCGTCGACACCCTGCCCTGCCCGGTCATCGCGAACGGCAATGTGGTCGACGTGCCCACCGGCCTCGCCTACCTCGCGAAATCCGGCGCCGCCGGCCTGATGATCGGCCGCGGCGCGATCCGCAACCCGTGGCTCTTCGCCCAGCTCCGCGCCGCCTTCGAAGACACCCCGCCGCCCGCGCCGACCTGCCGTGACCTGTTGGAATACGTCCTGGAACTCCACGACGAACTCGCCGCATCCGCGGCCCGCTTCGACGAGCTCGGCCACGTCCAGCGGATGAAAAAGACCATGGTCTTCGTCACCCAGGGCCACGATCCCGACTTCGAGTTCCGCATCCGCCGCGCGAAGACGCCCGATGACTTCCACTCCGCCTGCCGCGACCACCTCGACCGCGACGACCCGATGCCGCCCGCCCCGCAGGAAGGCTCCCGCGTCTTCTGCGGCTTCGCGGAATTGCTCGCCTGAGCCGGATGCCCCGTCACCGCCGGCAAGCACCGCGCAGCAGGAGCAACAGGACGCCGAACATGCCGACCCACTGGACCGCGTTGTTCGGGTGAAGCCGCGGGAAGGATCTGCCGGTGGACTCCGCTTCAGGGGCGGGGGATCCGCCGGTACTGGCATCCGTCCCGGTGGCCGCCGCGGGAAGTCCCGCCGCCATCACCACCAAGGCGCAGAGCATCGCGGCGAAGCGCCGACGGCAGATTTTCATTCCCCGCCCGGCTCCGCCGCCGGACTTTTCATGCGTATCCCGGAAAAGCGGGTCATGAGCGCGTCCGGCGGGAGGGGATCCAACGGGCAATGCTTTGACGGAATTTGAATGAGTCGTCATCGACGAAGACCAGCGGCGGAGCGGAGCGGGGAAGGACCCACAATCCTTCATGCCCGGTTCGCCGGCGTTCGTGACAAGATCCCCGCAATTTTTTTCCGGAGGCCGCACCCCACGCGCGGATCTTCCGCCTCGACGCGTCTCGCCTTCCGCTCAGGGCTCCAGGATCAGCTCGTCGCCCGCCGCCGGCTTCACGCCGGGAAATTGCCCCATGGCATTGGCGATCCCGCCTTCGGGCGTCACTTGCGATACTTTAAGCCGGCCGAGGATGCCGGAATTCCGGCGCACGCAAATCACGGTGTCCGCCTTGAGTGCGGGGTCCTTCACCTCAATCGTCGCAAAGGCCCCGAGCTGCGGATCCTCCACCCACTCGGTGATCTTCGCCACGGCCGCGGCCCCCGCGATCTTCTTCGCCCGCTCGTCCATCCCCGGCAACGCCGGGACCGGCTCATCCGCCGGCGGCGGCGGCAGGGCGGCGGGCGGCGCTTCGGCGGGTGCTTCCGGAATCACCTCCATCGGCGGCACCGCCGGGACCGGAACCGGAGCCCGCATCGGGGCCGGCAACGTCGAAGATCCTCCCCCGACATTGCCCAGCATCAGGCGCTCGCGCTCCAGCTTCAAACGCTCGCGCTCGACGCGGATCTGATCGATCTGCCGCTGCACCTCCGCCAGCTCGCCCGGCGGCGTTTCCTTCTGGTCTTGCTGGAAGCCCTTCCACGACATCGCCAGCGCGCCAAGCAGCAGCGCCACGGTGAGGCTGAGTAGAATCTTGATCGTGTCCATGGGGAAAGGCTGTCGCGGCCCCGCCGGAAAGTCAACGGACCGCTGCGGCCCCGATTCCGCCCCTCTGCAATCTCCCGCTTGACTTCGTGTTTTTTTTACACTTTCTAAAGCCAAGCACGATGGCCCACACCTACGAGCACCCCCGCCCGGCCCTGACCGTCGACTGCGTCGTCTTCGGCTTCGACGGCGCGGGCCTGCAAGTCCTCCTCATCAGGCGCGGCATCGAACCCTTCCTCGGCACCTGGGCGCTGCCCGGCGGCTTCGTCCGGATGGACGAGGACCTCGAAAGCGCCGCGCGCCGCGAACTCGAGGAGGAAACCAGCCTGCGCGAGGTCTTCCTCGAACAGCTCTACACCTTCGGCTCCCTCGACCGCGACCCGCGCGGCCGGGTGGTCAGCGTCGGATACTTCGCCCTCGTCCGGCCCGACCAGCACCCGGCGAAAGGAGACAGCGACGCCAGCGAGGCGGCTTGGTTTCCCATCGATGACCTCCCCGATCTCGCCTTCGACCACCCTCAGATCCTCGCCACCGCCCGCGAGCGCCTGCGCGGCAAAATCCGCTACCAACCGGTCGGCTTCGAGCTCCTGCCGAAGCGCTTCACCCTCACCCAGATCCAGGACCTCTACGAAGCCATCCTCGGCCGCCCCGTCGACAAGCGGAACTTCCGCAAGAAGCTCCTCGCCTTCGATTTCCTCATCCCGCTCGAGGAATTCACCGGCGGCGCCCACCGCCCCGCCCGCCTCCACCGCTTCGACCGCCGCAAGTACGAAGCCCTCGCCAAACGCGGCTTCCTCTTCGAGCTCTAGCCGACTCCCCAATATCCCAATTACCCAATCTCCCAATGTCCTTTTCTCCATTACAAACCGACCTCTATCAACTCACCATGGCCGCCGCCTACTGGCAGGCCGGCAAGGCCGAGCAGGAAAGCGTGTTCCACCTGTTCTTCCGCCGCCTGCCCTTCCAAGGCGGCTACGCCATCGCCGCCGGACTGGAACTCGCAATGGAATGGCTGGAAGCCTTCCGCTTCCGTCACGAGGACCTCGACTACCTCGCCACGCTGCGCACCAAGAGCGGCCGCCCGCTGTTCATCGATGACTTCCTGAGCTACCTCGGCGACCTCCGCCTGAACCTCGACATCGACGCCATCCCCGAAGGCTCCGCCGTCTTCGCCCACGAGCCGCTGCTGCGCATCCAGGGTCCCATCCTCCACGCCCAGCTCGCCGAGACCGCACTGCTCAATCTCGTGAATTTCCAAACCCTCGTCGCCACCAAGACCGCCCGCATCTGCCACGCCGCGGCCGGCGACCCGGTCTTCGAGTTCGGCTACCGCCGCGCCCAAGGCCCCGACGGCGGTCTCGGAGCCAGTCGCGCCGCCTTCATCGGCGGCTGCGAAGCGACCTCGAACGTCCTCGCCGGCCAGCGCTTCGGCATCCCCGTCCGCGGCACCCATGCCCACTCGTGGGTCATGTCGTTCGACGACGAGCAGGAAGCCTTCGACCGCTACGCCGAGGCGATGCCCGACAACTCGACGCTGCTCGTCGACACCTACGACACTCTAACAGGCGTCGACCGCGCCATCGTCACCGCGCGGCAGTTGCGCGCCCAGGGTCACGAACTCAGCGGCATCCGCCTCGACTCCGGCGACCTCGCCTGGCTCAGCCAGCAGGCCCGCGCCAAGCTCGACGCCGCCGGCTTTCCCGACGCGAAGATCGTCGCCAGCAACGACCTCGACGAGCACCTCATCGAAAGCCTCCGCCATCAGGAAGCGAAGATCGACCTCTGGGGCGTCGGTCCCAACCTCGTCACCGCCGCCGACCAACCCGCGCTCGGCGGAGTCTACAAGCTCGCCGCCCTCCGCCGCGAGGACGGCACCTGGCAACCGCGGATCAAGCTCAGCGAACAGCGCGCCAAGAGCTCGATCCCCGGCCGCCTGCAAGTCCGCCGCTTTCTCCATGACGGCGAATTCATCGGCGATGCGATCCACGACATCGACCACGCGCTGCCGGAATCCGTCACCCTCGTCGACCCCGCCGAGCCGATCCGCCGCAAGGAAATCCCCGCGGGCTGTCCCTTCATCGACCTGCTCCAGCCGGTCATGAAAGCCGGCCACCGCATCGCCCCGGCCGAACCGCTCGAAGCCGCCCGCCGGCGTTGCCGCGAATCCCTCGCGCAGCTTCACCCCGGCATCCTCCGCCTCAAGAATCCCCACGCCTACCCCGCCGGCCTCGAAGGCAGCCTGCACCAGCGGCGCGAGGCGCTGCTGGCGGAGCTGGGCTAACAACCATCACCCAATGCCTCAGATCGTGAACCGTGAAGCCCTCACCAACTGCCTCCTCGGCGGTGCTCTCGGCGATTCGATGGGTCTGCCGGCCGAGGGCATCTCCGCGAAGCGGATCGCCCGCCTTTGGCCAGGGCCGCTGCAGCATCGCTTCTTCTTTGGTTTCGGGATGGTCAGCGACGACACCGAGCACGCCGTCATGACCGCCCTCAGCCTCGCGAAACACGGCGCGGATCCCGAACGCTTCGCCCGTGATCTGGCCCGGCGGCTGCGCTGGTGGTTCGCGGGGATGCCGGCAGGCATCGGTCTCGGCACCGCAAGGTCGATCCTGAAACTCTGGTGCGGCATCTCGCCCTCACGCAGCGGCGTGGGCTCGGCGGGCAACGGCCCGATGATGCGCGCCGCGGTGATCGGGGTGCATTTCGCCGATGACGAAGTGTCACGCCGGACCTTCACCGACGCTTCCACCCGCATCACCCACAGCGATCCCCGCTCGGCGGAAGGAGCCCGGATGATTGCGGCGGCAGCGGCACTTGCCTGCAAAGGAACGGACAGCGCTGTCATCCTCGATCGCCTCGAGCTGTTGGTTGAAAGCCCAGAGATGAAGGTCCGCTTTCCGTTGCTCCGCGAAGCCCTTGCCGCTCAAAGCGAGGTCGGGAAATTCGCTGATTCATTCGGTCGCAAGCCCGGCTTCGTCAGCGGCTTCGCTCCCGACAGCGCCGCCGTCGCCCTCTTCGCCTGGCTCCGCCACCGCGGTGACTTCCGCGCCACCATCGAATCCGCCGTGAAAGCCGGCGGCGACACCGACACGGTCGCCTTCATCGCCGGCTCGCTGGCCGGCATCGACGTCGGCAGGGAAGGCATGCCCGCCGAATGGATCACCGGACTCCGCGACTGGCCGATTCATCCGTCCTCAATCCAGCGCCTCGGCACCGCGGCCGCGCCATGCTATCCCGTATGGCCACTGTCCCTCCTCCGCAACTTCCTCTTCCTCCTCATCGTCCTGACCCACGGCTTCCGCCGACTGCTCCCTCCTTACTGAAAAAGCCTTCGCGTTCACCTCCGCGACCTCCGCGCCTCTGCGATTCGTTTCCTCCTTCTTCAACCCATGAACCTCCACCTCGCCGCCGTCGCCCTCAACCAAACGCCGCTCGATTGGCCCGGCAACACCGCCCGGATCCGCGCGGCCCTGTTAGACGCGCGAACCCAGAACGCCACCCTCGTTTGCCTGCCCGAACTCTGCCTCACCGGCTACGGTTGCGAGGACGCCTTCTTCGCCCCGGCGACCTGGGAACGCGCCTGGCGGATGCTGCAAGAACTGCTGCCCGAAACCCGCGGCCTGGTCGTCGCCGTCGGTCTTCCGGTGTTCCATCATCGCGCTTTGTTCAACGTCTCCGCGGTCGCCGCCGACGGGAAGCTGTTAGGCCTGGCCGCGAAGAAGAACCTGGCGGGCGACGGCATCCACTACGAGCCGCGCTGGTTCAAGCCATGGCCGGGCGGGGTGCGCGATGAATTCCACACGCCGGACGGAACCAGCGTGCCGATCGGCGACCTGGTGTTCGACCTTGGCGGCGCGCGGATCGGCTTCGAGATCTGCGAGGACGCCTGGGTCGCGGACCGCCCCGGCGCGAAGCTCGCGGCGCGCGGCGTCGATGTGATCCTCAATCCCAGCGCCAGCCACTTCGCCTTCGGCAAGGCCGGGATCCGCCGCCGCTTCGTGGCGGAAGGTTCGCGGGCTTTCGGCGCGGCTTATGTTTACTCGAACTTGCTCGGCAACGAGGCGGGACGCGTGATCTACGACGGCCAGTTGCTGGTCGCCCAGGGCGGTCACGTCATCGCCGAAAGCCCGCGCTTCGGCTTCGCCGACCACCGGGTGCTGGCCGCGACGGTCGATCTCACCGCCGGCCGGCTGGCGATGGCCCGCAGCGCCAGCCACCGGCCCGCGCTGCCCGCCGCAGCGGACCCGGGATTGGTGCTCGCGGACTTCGCATGGCCCGCGGTGCCGGTGGCGATCCATGAAGCGGTCGAACCCGCCTCCGAGGACGATGGCAAGCACGAGGAATTCACCCGGGCGGTCACGCTCGGGCTCTTCGACTACCTGCGGAAAAGCAAGTCGAACGGCTATGTCGTCTCCCTCAGCGGCGGAGCGGACTCGGCGGCGGTGGTTTGCCTGGTGCGGCTGATGCACGATCTCGCCAAGGCGGAACTCGGCGCGGACTTCGGCGGCAAACTGGCGGCGCGGAACTTTTCCCAACTACTACTGACGGCGTACCAGGCCACCGAGAACAGCGGCGCGGTCACCCGGGCCGCGGCGAAGACCCTGGCGGAGGCCATCGGTGCGACGCATCGCGAACTCGATGTCGGCGCGATCCACCACGCCTACGTCGCGATGATCGGCAAGGCCTTCGGCGAGCCCCTGACCTGGCAAAGCCACGACATTCCGCTGCAGAACATCCAGGCCCGCGTCCGTTCGCCCGGCATCTGGATGCTGGCCAATCTCCGCAACGCGCTGCTGCTCTCGACCAGCAACCGCAGCGAGGCCGCGGTCGGCTACGCCACGATGGACGGCGACACCTCCGGCGGGCTGGCCCCGATCTCCGGCATCGACAAGGCCTTCCTCCGCGAGTGGCTGCGCTGGCTGGAAAGCACCGGCCCGCGGGTCGGCGGCGAACGCCTGGTGATTCCCGCCCTCGCCGCGATCAACGTCCAGCAGCCCAACGCCGAACTCCGCCCCGGCGAGCAAAAGCAGACCGACGAGACCGACCTGATGCCCTATCCGGTGCTCGATTTCATCGAGCGCGCCGCGATCCGCGACCGCAAGGGACCGGCGGAAGTGCTCGCCTTGCTGAAAGTGTCCTTCACCGACGATTCCGACGACACCCTGCTCCTCTGGACCCGTCGCTTCTTCACGCTGTGGAGCCGCAACCAATGGAAGCGCGAGCGCTACGCCCCGGGTTTCCACCTCGACGATGAGAACCTCGATCCCAAGACCTGGTGCCGCTGGCCAATTTTGAGCGGCGGGTTCACCGAAGAATTGGAAAATCTATGACCACCACCCTCAATCGCGCCCAAGGCTGCCTCGCCGGACTTGCTGTCGGCGATGCGCTCGGCACCACGCTGGAATTCACCTCGCCCGGCTCCTTCGAACCGCTCACCGACATGATCGGCGGCGGGCCGTTTCGTCTGAAACCCGGCCAGTGGACCGACGACACCTCGATGGCGCTCTGCCTCGCGGAAAGCCTGCTGGAGTGCGAGGACTTCGACCTGAAGGACCAGGCGGAGCGCTACGTGCGCTGGTGGCGGGACGGCCACCACAGCGCGACCGGCACCTGCTTCGACATCGGCAACACGGTGCGCGCCGCGCTTTCGTCGTTCCGCTTGAACGGCGTCGCGGCCGCTGGCAGCAGCGATCCCCACTCGGCCGGTAACGGCTCGATCATGCGGCTGGCTCCGGTGGCGCTCCGCTACCACAATCCCCTGGAGGTCATCCATTACGCCGCCGAGAGTTCGCGCAGCACCCATCAGGCACCCGCTTGCCTCGATGCCTGCCGCTACCTCGGCGGCATCCTGTGGGCGCTGATTCACGGGATTTCCAAGGAAGTGGTGCTGGCACCCCACTATCATCCGGCGGGCGATGCTTGGGAAGGAATGGATCCGGCCATCGCGGCGATCGCGGCGGGTTCGTTCAAGGAGAAGGACCCGCCGGAGATCCGCGGGACGGGGTATGTGGTGCAGTCGCTGGAAGCGGCGCTGTGGGCCTTTCACCGCTCGTCGACGTTTGAAGACGGTGCGCTGATGGCGGTGAACCTCGGCGAGGACGCGGACACCACCGGCGCGATCTTCGGGCAGCTCGGCGGCGCGCTTTACGGGCTGGATGGCATTCCTGAGCGTTGGCTGGAGAAGCTCCACGCTAGGGAGATGATTTTGGATTTCGGACGCAGGCTTTTCCACACCTACCAAGCCGGCTGAAGCCGGCGCTCCCTTGATGAATGCACTCATCCTCGTCGACCTACAGAACGACTTCCTCCCCGGCGGCGCGCTCGGCGTGCCCGGTGGTGATGAAGTCATCCCGCTCGCCAACCGGTTGATGGATGACTTCGAAATCATCGTCGCCACCCAGGACTGGCACCCGCCGGACCACGGCAGCTTCGCCGCGAACCATCCGGGTCGGCAGGTTTTCGAAAGCATCGACCTGCACGGACTCCCCCAGACCTTGTGGCCGGTGCATTGCGTTCAAGGAACACCGGGCGCGGAGTTCGCGCCGGGGCTCGATGCCGGACGCATCACGCGGGTCTTCCAAAAAGGCACCCGGCCGGAGGTCGACAGCTACAGCGGTCTCTTCGACAACGGCCGCCGCCACTCGACCGGCCTCGCGGAGTGGCTGCGCGAGCAAGGTGTCACAAAGGTGACCGTCTGCGGCATCGCCACCGACTACTGCGTGAAATTCACCGCGCTGGACGCCGTGGCGGAAGGCTTCGGGGTGACGCTCCACCTCCCCGCCTGCCGCGGGGTCGACTTGCAGCCCAGCGACGTCGCCGCGGCGGTGGAAGCCATGCGGGCCGCCGGCGTTAGGATCGGCGAAGCGCCTTGATGCCCAAACCGGAGGTCCGAATGCAAGTGGCAGCACTTGAATCCAAAGCTGGCGCGGCCGGAAATTACGATTAGCTTCTCTCGGAGTGAAGACGACCTGCCGCCTGCTGCTGCTCCTGGCCTTCCACATTCCGGCGGGTGGGATGACGGTCCGAAGCTTCAATGCCAGCGATCACAACCGCTTCACCGGCTTCCCCTCCACTCCCGTGATGAATCCGGGCTTCATTTACGATGCCAGCAAGTTCACCGGAGTGGGGTGGTTCGTCTCCGGCATACACCGCCAGTGCGCCTTGGTTTCCCCGCGTCACTTCGTCTGGGCCACCCATCACCATTTGCCGGGACACGCGTCGTTGGACGTGATGCTCCAGACACTTCGCTTCGTCGGTTCGGATGGCATCATCGTCTCCAGGACCGTCAGTGCCTTCACGCCGATCCAGAACGAATCCGGCGACAACACGGACCTGACCCTCGTCACCCTGAGCTCTCCGCTCCCCGCCGCGGTCAAGCCCTTCCCTTGGCTCAATCTCAGCAGTGAAGCCAGCTACGTGAACCAGGAACTGATCGTGCTTGGCTTCAATGCACGCGCCGGCCGAGGAGCGATCCGCTCTTTTTTCGCCGCCGATCTCGACGGTGGTGGCCCGCAAGGTGATACCAAGCTTTACGACTTCGAATACGATCCTGCGTCAGGTGGAGAAGACGATTGCCACCTCGAGCCAGGGGATTCTGGATCTCCCACTTTTGCGATGGTCGGCAGTGAAGCGGCCTTGGTTGGTATTCACAGTTCGGTTTCCGATCCTGATCCTACGATCTTCAACTACGACACCTTCGTTCCACATTATATCTCCACGATCGACCTGCTGATCGCTCCCGCCGGCCACCGAATGGCTCCCGCGGTCTTCACCCCCACCACGCTGTCCATCCCCTCTCCCTCATCCACGCCGGCCACGCTGCGGCGCTCCCATCCCGGCCAGATCGATTTCTCGGTCGACAACACCGGCGCGGAACTCACCGGCAACGTCGCCGTCACGGTAACCTTCCCCGTCAGCCAGCAGCCCTCGTCCCTGAGCGCACCCGGCTGGGTCGTCGAATCCGGCGGCAGCGGCATCTGGAACCTCCGCGCCGCGACCCTGGCCGGCGGAGCCAGCCTCGCCTTCACCGCGACCTGGACGGCGCTGCCCGACCTCCCATCGGTCAACCCCGTCATCAGCGCCGACTCCGACACCGCGCCCGCCATCCTCGCGAACCCGTCCTTCACCCTGGCCCCGTCCTACGCCGAGTGGGCGGAAGGCCTCGCGCTGCCTGGTCAAACGGCCGACCCGGATGGCGACAGCCTGGAAAACCTGCTCGAGTATGCCTTCGGCGGCGACGCGGAGAGGGGCACGATGACCCTACCCGGCGACCACCCGCTACTGCCCGTGATGACGCATCAGGCCGGCACCGTCACCCTGTCCTATCCCGAGCGCGACGACGCCGAGCTACGAGGACTCTCGTACCTCGTGGAAACCTCCACATCCCCCGCCACCCTTGCCGGAGCCACCACCCTGCCGGCTGGAGCCGCGTCCAGCACCGCGCCTTTCTCCCCCGCCGTCCCCGGCTTCGTGAAGCGCACCCTCACCTGGCCCGCCGACGGCACGAAGCGCTTCGCCCGGGTAAAGGTGGCGCTGGCGGAGTGACTCAAGGCTGGATCTCCACCCGGTCGCCCAGCTCGGTCAGCGAGAACAGCTTCTGCGCGTTGCCGGCCGGGACGCGGATGCAGCCGTGGGACGCCGGGTAGCCTGGCACCACGCCCTGGTGGAAACCGAAATCGCTGCAACTCAGGCGCTGGAAGCAGGGCATGCTCGCGTCGTAGATCGTCGAGGTCCAGTTGCGGTACTTGTTGGTGATCGCGAAGGTCCCGGTCGGAGTGGCGTAGCCCTTCTTGCCGGTGGAAATTTTCGTCCGGTAAAGTTCGAGGCCGGAGGAATCATAAAGCACCGCCACCTGGTCGGAGAGATCCACCACGATGCGCCGCTGCTCGACATGCGGGTCCTGGCCGAGGATCACGCGCATCATCTTCACGTCCGCCTTCCGCGCCGCGATGTTGATCGGCCACATGCGGTTCCGGCGGGTCCAGACGCTGGTCTTGGCCCCGGCGGAAAGCAGCGCGCGGGCGGTTTCCGGGCAGCCGCAGTCCGCCGCGAGCATGATCGGCGTGATGTTCATGTCGTTCCGCAAAAGCCAGCGCAGGGTGCCGCCGCGGACGAGCTTCAGGAAGGAATCCGACACCGCGGTTCCGAGCGGCGCGTTCGCGTCCACTCCGCGCTTGAGCAGCTCCTTCACGATCTTCGAGCGGCCGAGCACGATCGCCAGGTGCAGCGGCGACTGGCCTTCGGCGACCGGCTGGTCGGGCGGCGTGCCGCGGTCGAGCAGGAGCGAGACCGCCTGATGATCCCCGTGGCGGATCGCCAGGCCCAGCGGGGTGTCGAGAAAGGGAGCCGGCAGCGGTTTCGGCTGGCCGCCGTGGGCGAGCAGCAGTCCGACGTGGTGGCCCATCTTTCTACGAGAAGCCTCGTAGTAAAGCGCGTCGCCATCCGCGCCGTAGCAGAGGAAAAGGTGCAGGAAATCCGCGCGGTCGGCGTCGAGCGCGGCTTCCAGCGGGCGGCGGCCGGACGGGTCCGGCGTCTCCGGCGAGACCCCGAGGCCGAGCAGCAGGCGGCAGACTTCGGGGTCTTGCTCGCCAATGGCTTTCCACAGCGCCGCGGACCAGGAACCGCCGAGCGGCCGGGCGCCGAGGTCGGCGAGCAGCCTGGCCAGCGCCAGGTCGCGGGAGTCGATCGCCCCTTGCAAGGGCACGCGCCCGCTGCGGTCGGCGAGGTTCGGGTCGGCACCCGCCCGGACCAGCGGCGGGACCAGATCGCGCCAGTCCTTGCGAAGAGCGGCGACCAGCGCGGATTCGCCCGCGGCGTTCACCGCGGCGGCATCGGCCCCCAGCTTGAGAAGTTCGTCGGTCAGGTCGCGGCGGCCGGCCTCGATCGCGACGTGGAGCAGCGGGTTGCCGGCGGGGTCCTTCTGGTGGGGATCCGCGCCGCCTTCCATCAGCCGCCGGACGAAGACCAGCCGGCCGTTGCGGATGGCCCAGGGCAGGACCATGTCGCCTCCCGGCACCAGGCCCTCGGCCGGTGCGCCGACGTCGAGCAGGCGGTCGGCCATCGCCGTTTCGCCCTTGTAAACCGCCAGCGAGACCGGGGTGATTCCGGCGGGATTGGCGGCGGCGAGGTCGGCACCGTTCTCGATCAGACCCCAAGCAATGGCCAGGTGGCCGCGGTCGAGCGCGATGTGGAGCGGCGGATTCCCCGCGGCATCCCGCTGGCCGGCGTAAACCCGCGCCTGCAACAAAAGCCGCGCGAGTTCGGCATCCCCGGCTTCCACCGCGGCCAGCAGCGACGGCCCGGAAGCCTCCACCCCGCGCCGCTCCAGCTCCTTCATCGCATCCCGCTGCACGTTGCGGCACGCGGGCAGGGACAGCGCGAGCAGCGCTGCCAGACCGGTGCGGATGAAGGAGCGAGCCATGACGGCGAGGCCTTTAGCAGATGACGCCGTTCCGGACAAGATCGATGAAATAACTCTTGGGCAAGGCACGCTCTACAAATGGCAGGCCGCGCCTTGCTCTCATGACACGGACGGGAAAGGATGAGCCATGGAAGAGGAAGAAAAGGCGGAATGGCCCTGGTTGCTGGGTTCCGCGGCGATCTGCGGACTGGCAACGCTGGGCGGCATCTGGCTCGAACGGACCAGCGCGGCCCCGGAGATCGCCACCGGACTCTACGCTGTCGCTTACCTCGCGGGCGGCTGGGAGGCGGCGATCGAGACTTTCGGCAAACTGCGCCGGATGCGGCTCGACATTCATTTCCTGATGCTGGCCGTGGCGGCCGGCGCGGCGATGATCGGCGCCTGGTGGGAAGGTGCCGCGCTGCTTTTCCTGTTCTCCCTCAGTGGCGCGCTGGAAGCGATGGCGATGGCCCGCACCGAGCGCGAGATCCGCAGCCTGTTCCGCGACGCGCCGAAGCAGGCGCTGGTGGTCGATGAAAGCGGCGGCACCCGCGAGGTCGCGGTGGCGGAACTGACCACCGGCACCGTCATCCGCATCCTGCCCGGCGAGCAATTTCCCGCCGACGGCCGGATCACGAAGGGCGAGAGCGCCGCGGATGAATCGACGCTCACCGGCGAATCCGTCGCGGTGGAGAAAAGCGCGGGCGACACCGTCTTCGGCGGCACGCTGAACACCTGGGGCGTGATCGAGGCCGAGGTGACCCGCGCGCCCGGCGACAGCGCCCAAGCCCGCATCATCAAGCTGATCCGCGAGGCGCAGGCCAGCAAGGCGCCGTCGCAGCGCTTCACCGACCGCTTTGGTACGACGTACACCGTAGGCATCCTCGGCTTCGCCCTCGCGATGTTCCTCTACTGGCATTTCATCGCCGGCATCCCGGCTTTCCTCGAGCACGGCGAGCGCTCCGCATTCTATCGGGCGATGACCCTGTTGGTCGTCTGCTCACCTTGCGCGCTGGTGATCTCCATCCCGAGCGCCATCCTCGCCGGGATCGCCGCCGGGGCGCGCCGCGGGATCCTGTTCCGCGGTGGCGTGGCGCTGGAAAACCTGGCCACCGTCCAGCGGCTGGCGGTCGACAAGACCGGCACGCTGACGAAGGGCGAGCTGGAGCTGTTAGGCAGCGAAACCTCGCCACCCGGCCGCGAGGAGGAGCTGCTGGCGATCGCCGCGGCGCTCTCCGAAAACTCCACGCATCCCTTGTCACGTGCCATCGTGAAGGAGGCCCTGCGCCGGGGCCTGCCCGAAGCGGGTGCCGTCGCGAATTTCGAATCGCTGGCCGGCCAAGGGTTGAAAGCCACCGTCGGCGGAACTCCGGCAAGCCAGGGCCGGCGGGCGATGTTCACCGACGATGCCTGGCTGACCGCCCTGCCCGACCCCGAGCCGGGCCTCACCGAAGTGCTCGTCAAGGCCGGCGACCTCCGCGGCCGCCTGCTGTTGCGCGATGCCCCTCGCACCGAAGCCGCGCCGCTGATCCGGCTGCTCGCGACGGAAGGAATCCGCGTCACCATGCTCACCGGCGACCGCCCGGAGTCCGCCCAACTCGTCGCCAGGGAACTCGGCCTCGAAGACTACCGCGCCGGACTTCACCCCGAAGACAAGGTCGCCGCGATCCAGGAGTGGCGGGCCAAAGGCGAGGTCGTCGCGATGGCCGGCGACGGCGTGAACGACGCGCCAAGCCTGGCCGCCGCCGACATCTCGATCGGCATGGGCCTGCGCGGCAGCGACGCCGTGCTGGAGCAGGCCGACGTCGTGCTGACCCAGGACAAGTTGGAGCGCATCGTCGACGCCCTCCACCTCAGCCGCCGCTGCCGGGCGATCATCCGGCAAAACCTCGCCATCTCGCTCGGCGTTGTCGTGCTCCTCGGCATCGCCGCCCTCGGCTCCTGGATCCCGCTGCCGCTCGGCGTGCTGGGGCATGAAGGCTCGACGGTGGTCGTCGTGCTGAACAGCTTGCGGCTGCTGTTCCGGAATTCTGGCTAGACAGGCCAGATCGGGAATTCTAGGTTGAATCATGGCCAATAAAACGTGGCAGCTTCAGGAAGCGAAAAACCATTTCAGCGAAGTGGTCGAACTTGCGATGAAGGGAGGTGCCCAGACGGTGACCAAGCACGGCAAGCCTGCCGTGGTGATCGTATCGGTCGAGGAATACGAGAGTTCCAAAAAACCGCGGAAGTCGCTCTTCGAAGCGTTGCGGGAATGCCCGGTGGATCTGGCTGAGATCATCCCGCCCCGCAGCAAGGAGACGGCCCGCACGATTCGTTTCGACTGACCGCGATGACCTACCTCCTCGATACCAATGTCGTTTCCGAGACCACGGCGCGGCAGCCCGATCCGGCGGTTCTGGCATGGTGCGAATCGAACATGGCCGAGTGCGCCTTGTCATGCGTGACACTCGGCGAGATTTGGAAAGGCATCCATCTGCTGCCCGAAGGAAAGCGGAAGAAAACGTATGCCGCTTGGGCGGAAGGAATCGAACGGGACCATGCGCACGTTTGCCTGTCACTTGACCTGTTCGTCTTGAAACACTGGGGTAGGCTGTGCGGCAAGAGTCAGGCGAAGGGCTTCAATCTCGGGATTCTCGACAGTCTCATCGCGGCGACCGCCATCGCCCACGGTCTGATCGTGGTCACCCGCAACACCAAGGACTTCCCCCGCGAGGTGAAGACCTTCAACCCGTGGGTGGAGGCCTGAGGGGCATCAATAATCCGACCGCATGAACGACTCCTCCGGCGGCGGCGGGGCCTCGGCGGCGTGGTCGACTTCCAGCACGGGGATGAAGCCTTCACCCTCGTCCGGGTAGCGCATGGTGCCGGAAAGTTTCATCCAGGAATTCTCCTCGACCGTGGGAACCTCGCCCTCTTTGAAGCGCACGATGATCGGGATCGCGCGGCTGTCCGCGGCGCAGCAGGTGATGAACAGGCGGTAAAGCCGGCGCTGCTTCGCGCCACCTTCCGGATCCTCGACGATGCGGCCCTCGGTCTCGACCAGCATGCCTTCGACCAGCTCGCGCATCTCGGGATCGCCACTGCTGAAGAAAAGTTCCATCAGGCCGAAGGCGTGGTAGCCCTCGGCGTTTTTCGGATGCTGCTTCTCGATGATCTCCTTGGTCAGCTTCGGCATCACCGAACCGAGGAACAGCGAATTGGCGTCCGCCGGGCTGTCCAGCAGGCCCTTGCGGGTCAGGGAACCGAGCGAAAACGCGTCCTTGGTCCACGCCACACCGAGGCCGAGCGGCACCAGCAGGATCAGGAAGGCGGCCAGCGGATGGACGTCCATGCTTTCATGGTCATGCGTGTCGTCGGGCCCATGATCATGGCCGCAGGACGCCTCCTGGGTCGCGGTGAGGAGGTTGAAAGCACCCACCACCAGCAGTCCCAGGCCCCCGGCCAGAGTCAGCGGGCGGAAGTCCGGCGCGAGATACTTGGTGATCCGGCCCGTCGCGTAGAAATACACCAGAACCCCACCCCAGATGATCAGGGCGAGCGAAAACAACACGCGCTGGAGTTTCGGATTCACGGGGTGGCGAAGGAGAAGATGACGGCCTGCCAGGCGATCGCCGCCGCGCCGATGGTGACGAACAGGCCGAGCGCCAGCCAAAGGATGAAGCTTTTCTTCAGGACGGTCTGATAGAGGAACAGCAGCTTGACGTCGAGCATCGGCCCGAAGGTCAGGAACGCCAGCTTCGCGCCGTAAGTGAACTTGTCGAGGGTCGCCGCGATGAAGGCGTCCGAGGTGCTGCAGAGGCTCAGCACGAAGGCCAGCGCCATCAGTGCGGCGGGGGCGATGATGTCGTTCTTCGCCAGCCCGTCCAGCCACTCGGCACCGGGCGCGATGCCGGTGTTGAACAGCGCGGTGATCGCCACGCCGATGGTGAAATACACGCCGACATCGACGAAATCGCGCATCGACGAGCGGAAGGCCGCGACCAGGCGGTTGTCGTCCTTTTCGTCGTGATGATGGTGGTGATGGCCGTGATCGTGACCATGATCGTGACCGCAGCAGGTATGATCGTGATCGTGATGATCGTGCCCATGGGAATGCGCCACGGCCGGGGTTTCCTCTTTCTGCAAGCTGTCGATCAGCCGCTGGCGGAGGATTTTCACCATCGGGATCCGCGAGACGATCACCCCGACCGCCACCGCGACGAGGAATCCGAGTCCCAGGCGGGAGACCGTCATCACCAGGCTGGCGGAATAGGTGAGTTCCTCGCCGAAGGGGATCTCGGGGCCTTTGAAAGCCTTCCACGTGCTCAGCGCGGTGATCGGGTTCACGATCGGCGCGGCGAGCATGTAGGTCAGCGCGCAGGACACCGGCAGACCCTTCTTCACCAGCCGCCGGATCACCGGGACCACGGCGCATTCGCAAACCGGCAGGATGAAGCCTAACAGACCCGCGACCAGGATGGCCGGGAATTTTTTCTTCGGCAGCAGCCGGTCCATCGTCCCGGCCGGCAGGTAGATGTCGATGAACCCGCTGATCAGCGTGCCCAGCAAAATAAAGGGCGCGCCTTCGAACAGGATGCTCAGGAAGGCGAACGCGAAGTCCTGTTGGGAGTCCGACGACACGGACGGAGGAAAGGCGCTGGCGCGGGAGCTGTCAAACCCGCGAAGTAGCGCGACTTTGCAAGTTGCGATTTCTGGCGGCCCGCCACGGTCGATCCCATGGCAGCCAACCCGCCGCCGCCCTCCTCCACTCTTCAATTCCCGAGCTACTCTAACAAACGCCCGCGCAATGCCTCGGAGGGAAGCGCGCAGGCATCGCCCTTCCCGAACCAACGGTGGCGGCGTGCCGCGATGAAATCGTAGGCCCGGTCCCGCAGCGGCCGCGGCATCCAGCTCCCGATCGCTGCCAGCAGCCGGAATCCGCCGCCCATGGCCCGGCCCAGTCTCAGCACGGCGTCCGACCGCGAATAAATCCTCCCGTCCGCCTCGACCAGCATCGTCGTCAGGGCCACGGTCGCCGCCCGCTTTTCCATTTCCCGGCCCCGCGGGCTTTGCAGCCTCGTGAAGCGCAGCTGGTCCACGGCGTCGTGCTCCGCCAGCCAGCGGATGCCGCGGCTGCACATCAGGCACTCGCCGTCGAAAGCCACCACGATTTTCTCTTCCCCGGCCACGCCGGAACCCTAGCACCTCCGCCGCCGCTGAAAACCCCGCGTTTTCGGCGTGCCGCGGCCGCTTTCATCGGGATGAATCCCGGCATGGCTCCCAACCTCCATCACCTCGAGCTGTTCTACCACGTCGCCCGCAACGGCGGCATCACCGCCGCCGCGCGCGGCATGCCCTACGGCATCCAGCAACCGGCGATCAGCGGCCAGATCAGCCTGCTGGAGGGCGAGCTGGGTGTGCGCCTGTTCCAGCGCCGCCCCTTCAAACTCACCCCCGCCGGCCGCGAGCTCTACGATTTCCTCGCGCCCTTCTTTGGCGCGCTGCCCGAGGTCGCCGCGAAAATCGCCGGCACCGCCTCACGCCGCCTCCGCCTTGCCGCCCCTGCCACCATCATCCGCCAGCACCTGCCCGACGTCCTCGCGGCGGTGCGCAAGGCCCACCCGGACTTCGAACTCAGCCTCGTCGACACCAACCAGAGCGGCGCTTTCGACCTGCTGGAGCGCGAGGAAGTCGATCTCGCCGTCTGCGAACTCGAAGCCCGCCCTCCCGCCGGCATCCGCACCGAGGTGTTGATTTCCATGCCTCTCATCCTGCTGCTCCCCGCCGACTACAAGATCGCGCGCTCCGGCATGCACGGCATGGCGGTCGAGCTCCCGTTGATCCGCCCGCCGGCCGAAAGCGCGATGAGCCGACTGTTCGCGAAAGCCCTCGCCAAGGCCCGCCTCGACTGGCCGGCGCGGATCGAGGTGAACTCGCTCGAACTCGTCCACGCCTATGTCGCCCAGGGCTTCGGCACCGGCCTCAGCGTGAAAGCGCCCGGCATCCCCGCTCCGAAGGACACCGTCGCCTGGAAAATCCCCGACTGCCCCGAACTCGTCATCGCCGCCGCCTGGCGCGGCAAGCTGACGCCCTTGGCCGAAATGGTGCTCGCCGGTTTGCGGAAGCGGGCCAAGGCCGGCTGAAGGGTCACTTCCGCACGATCACCCGGGTCGCCCCGCATTTCAGCCCGAGTTCCTCCGCCCCCGCCGCCCCGGTCACGCAGCACGCCGTCGCGAGCGCGTCGCTCAGGGTGGCGGTCGGCGCGATCACGCTCACCGCGACCCGCTCCGTGAGCCCCAGCCCGGTCCGCGGATCGACGATGTGCGAATAGCGCTTCCCGCCGATCTCCACGAACTGGTGGAGGTCGCCGGAAGTCGAAACGGCGCAGTTGGAAAGCTCCACCACCTCCTCCGGTGTCGCCGCATCGAAAGTCTTCAGCCCGACCCGCCAGCCCGCCTTTCCCGGCGGCGGGTCGCCCAGCCGTAGATCGCCGCCGGCGGCGATGCAGGTCCGGGAGAGCCCGTGCTTTTTCATCACCTCGAACATCCGGTCCGCCGCGAAGCCCTTCGCGATGCCGCCGAGATCGAGCTGCATCCCCGGCTTCTTCAACCGCAGCCGCCGCGTCGGACGATCAAACTCCACGTCCCGCCACCCGCAGGCCTCCCTGGCCGCCTCCCTCGCCTCACCGGACGGCAAGGTCTCGGTCCGGCGGCTCTCGCGCCACAGCCGGCTGAGCGGACCCAGCGTCGGGTCGAAGGACCCGCCGCTGCGCTCCGCGGTCCCCAGCGCGGCGGACACCAGTTCCGCGAAAAGCGGCGACAACTTCACCGCCGATCCGCCCGCCGGCAGCCGCATCAGCTCGCTGTCCGGCAGGTAGTCCGATGCCACCGCGTTGATCTTCCCTCCCTCGGCAAAGGCCTCTTGGGCCGCCTTTTCCGCCGCCGCCTCGTCCGTCCCGTGGCAAATGATGGCGAAACGCGTCCCCATCAAGGGCTGCTCGAAGGAAAAACGACGCTCCTCCGCGCCCGCCGCACCGAGCAGCAGCCCCATCCCCGCCAAGCCGCCGATCCATTGCCGCCACCCGTTCACCAGCCCAGCTTGCCGCGCCCCCGGGCCGCCCGCCACCGTCATTTTCCGGAACTTCTCCCTACCACATCTGTTCATTGGACAACCCATCGTCGGTGACATAATACTCACCTCGGAGGAAACGACCTCTCTTTTCGAGGTCATTCCAAGCCAAAGCTGCCGCCCCGATTCCCCGAAACCCATGAAACTCTTCCGGCGCGTCGCGCTCATCGCGACACTTTTCACGTGCCCGCTGCCCGCCGTCCCGGTTTCCGTCGGCGATTTCTCGTTCGAAGGCAATGCCATCAACGCCGGTCAGTGGACCAACAACCTCGACCCCGAGTGGAAAGAAACCGCGGGCCCGAACAACGGGGCCGGCTTCGAGGAATTCATCACCGGATTCGCCAGCGACGGCACCGACACCCTCGGCATGGAGATCAATCACAACGTCTGGCAGGACCTCGCAGTCACCTACCAGCCGAACACCCGCTACACCCTGACCGTCGCCGCCGGTCACCGCGGCGGCAACACCCAGTCCGGGAACCAATCCCAATACCTCCTCGCCGACAGCACCGGTGCCATCTACGCCACCGGGATTTTCAACGCCTCCACGATCCCCGCAGGCACCTTCGCCGATGCCCCGCCGCTGGTCTTCGACACCCCGAACAATGCCGCTTCCGTCGGCAAAACCATCCGCATCCTGCTCCAGGCCCGCGGTGCCGGCCGCTCGCACTTCGACAGAATCCGCCTCGACGCCGTCTCGCTGATCCCGCCCGGCGGTGCGACCTTGGAAAACCAGGAAGCCACCGCGATCACCGCCTCCTCCGCCACGCTCAACGGCCAGGTCACCGACATCGGCAACGGCGCGCCCTCCATCACCCTCTTCTGGGGCCCGACCAACGGCGGCCTCAACCCCGCCGCCTGGCAGAACAACCAGACGCTCGCCGGCACCTACAGCGGCAGCTTCTCCGCCAACATCACCGGCCTGAGCTCCGGCACCACCTGGTACTTCACCGCCCGCGCCACCAACAGCGCCGGGGAATCCTGGGCGGTGATCATCGAGAGCTTCGAGACGCTCCCGCCGCCGCCCGCCGTCGCCAACATCGCCGCCACCGGCATCTCCGCCACCACCGCCACCGCCGGGGCCACCGTCACCTCCGCTGGCAGCACCCCGCCCGCCGTCACCCTTTACTATGGAACGTCCGACGGCGGCACCAACCCCGCCAACTGGGCCTCTTCCGCCTCCCTCGGAAGCTTCACCGGTAGCTCAACCACTCAACTCACCGGCCTCACCGCGGCCACCCCATACTTCTTCCGCACCTACGCCGAGAACGCCGGCGGCGGCACCTGGGCCTCCGCCACGTCCACCTTCACCACCCTGGCCGTCACCCTTCCCACGGTCGAGAACCGCAACGCCGACGGCCTGACCGGCACCACCGCCACCCTCCGCGGCGAGGTCACCTCCACCGGCAACGACACCCCCGCCGTCACTTTGTTCTATGGCCCCGCCGACGGCGGCACCAACCCCGCCAACTGGGCCTTCTCCGCCGATGCCGGCCTGCAATCCAGCAACTTCAGTTCCTTCCTCACCGGACTCTCTCCTTCCAGCACCTACTATTTCCGTAGTAGGGCCGTGAATGCCGCCGGCACGGTCTGGGCACCCGACACCCGCAGCTTCGTCACCACCCCGCTGGTCCCGAATTCCGCGGTCATCCACGAGTTCCACTACAACTCCGCCGACAACACCAGCGCCGAGGAATTCATCGAACTCCACAACCCCGGCGACACCGCCCTCAACCTCTCCGGCTGGTCCCTCGCCGACGCCGTCACCTACACCTTCCCGAACGGCACCACCCTGCCCGCCGGAGGCTACCTCATCGTCGCCGAAAACCCCGCCGTCATCCTCTCGAAGTTCAACCGAACCGCCCTCGGCCCCTGGATCGGCAAGCTCAACTCAAGCGGCGAACGCATCGACTTGTTAGACGCCGCGCTCGTCCTCCGCGACCGCGTCAGCTACGGCGCCGGCTTCCCCTGGCCGACCAGCGCCAATGGTAATGGAAACTCCGCCGAACTCCTCCACCCCGGCCTCGACAACGACCTCGGCGGCTCCTGGCGGTCCTCGACCTCCATTGCCATCCCCGCCATTTCCTACATCGCTCCGCAAGCGACCGGTTGGAAATACAGGAAAGGCAACAGCGAGGCATCCAGTCCGGTCGACCTCTGGCGCACGGTGGGTTTCGCGGACGGCTCTTGGCTCACTGGCCAAGCCCCGTTCGGCTACGGCACCGGTGCCGCCGCGAACACCGCCATCACCGACATGCTCAATGGCGGCACGCTCAACTACCAATCGATCTACGCTCGGAAAACCTTCACCGTCCCCGTTGGCCAGGTCCCCAATCAACTCACACTCAGAGTCCGCATCGACGACGCCTGTGTGATCTGGATCAACGGCACCGAAGTCTACCGCACCGGCAACGCCGGCAGCGGCCAACTCGCCTTCAATTTCAATCCTCCAAACGGTATCGTCGGCATCCCGACCACCTACACCACGATCAATCTGACCAACACCTCCAGCTACCTGATCGGCGGCACCAACGTTCTCGCGATCCACGCCTTCAACCGCAACAGCAACGGTAGCCGCGGCGACTTCGTCTTCGACGCCGAACTCCTCAAACCCGGCTCCACCAGCTCCCCCGCCCCCACCCCCGGCGCGGCCAATTCCAATGCCTCGACGGTCACCACCATCCCCCCGCAGATCCGCCAGGTCGCCCACAGCCCGGTCAGCCCCGCCGCGGGCCAAGCGGTCACCATCACCGCCCGCATCACCGACCCCGACGGCATGGGCACCGTCTCCCTCGCGTACCAGACCGTCGACCCCGGTGCCTACATCCGCGACACCGACGCCGCCTACACCACCGGCTGGACCACCGTCACCATGCGCGATAACGGCCTCAGCGGCGACGCCACCGCCAACGATTCCATCTTCACCGTCCGCATCCCCGCCAGCGTGCAGACCCACCGCCGCCTGGTCCGCTACCGCATCACCTTCGCCGACAGCCTCGGTAACAGCGCCACCGTGCCCTACGCCGATGACGAGCAGCCGAACTTCGCCTACTTCGTCTACAACGGCACCCCCGCCTGGAACGGCGCCTTCATTCCCGGCACCACCCCGGTCCAGACCTTCTCCAGCACCCTGCTCGACACACTCCCGCCCTTCCACATCCTCGCCAACGCCGCCGACATCAACAGCTTCCAATCCGGCAACGGCACCCGCTTCCGCGCCGCCGTCGTCCACCGCGGCATCGTCCACGACCACGTCCAGTTCCGCGTCCGCGGCATCGGCTCCACCACCGTGAGCGGCAAGAACAAGTGGAACGTCTACTTCAACCGCGCCCGCGACTTCCAGGCCTACGACAACCTCGGTAATCCCTACAAAGAGACCTGGAACAACCTCCTGATCAACGCCAACTCCAGCCCCTGGGCCTCCGTCAACCGCGGCTCCGCCGGCATCGAGGAAGCCGTCTCCAACCGCATCTACAGCCTCGCCGGGATGGCGGCGATGAACACCCACCACCTCCACCTCCGCGTCATCGACAACGCCGTGGAAACCTCGCCCACCGACCAGTTCGAAGGCGACCTCTGGGGCCTCTACCTCGGCCTCGAACCGACCGAAGGCAACTTCCTCGGCGAGCGCGACCTGCCCAGCGGCAACCTCTACTCGATCGAAGGAAACGGCGGCGACAAGAAGCACCAGGGAGCCACCCACCCGCTCGATTCCTCCGACTGGTCCGCCTTCTCCTCCGGCCTCGCCGCCGGGGGCCAGACCGAGGCCTGGTACCGCGCCAATGTCGACCTCCCCAGCCTCTATACCTTCCTCGCCCTCAACCGCCTCACCGGCAACGTCGACGTCCGCCCCGGCGACAACTACCGCTTCTACCACCGCCCGACCGACGGCCGCTGGGTCATCATCCCCTACGACCTCGACATGCAATTCATCGCCGCCCACCACTGGGGCGGCACCATGGACGGAGTGATGGTCGCCGGCGCGCCGAATGTCATCCGGGCCGTCATGCGCCACCCGGAAATCGCCCGCGAGTTCCGCAACCGCTGCCGCGAAATCCTTTCCCTCATGGCCTCCGACGGCACCCCCACCGGCGGCCAGATCGGCCAGCTCTTCGACGAATACGCGCAGGTCGTGAACCCAGCCGGCACCGCCCTCACCTGGGCCGACGTCGATGCCGCGATGTGGAATCTCAACCCGAAAACCCGAGGTTCCCTCGGTGCCACCAGCGGCCAATCGAACCACAGGGGCAACTTCTTCCGCGCCAACTATCTCGACGGCTCGCGCGGCGCCGGCGGAGCCCCGTCCACCAGCTCCTGGATCCGCACCCTGCCGGACCCCGATGGCAATGGCTTCGGCGACCACGAAGGGCTCACCCAGTGGTTCGTCAACTACGCCACCAACACCTGGCCCGGCGGCACCTGGGTCCGCAAGGCCACCAGTGAATCCGGCGGCGGCAACGACTCCGATCCCAACCGCCAGCTCGGCTACGGCTACAAATACCTCGAGTGGGAATCCCTCTACGGCGGCTATGCGAATGCCAGCATCAACCCGCTCCCAACCGATCTCCGCAACGACTTCCCGAACCAACCGCTCGTCACCGCCACCGGCGACCCCGCCTTCCCGGTCAGCGACCTGACCTTCACCTCCTCCGCCTTCAGCGATCCCCAGGGCGGATCCGCCGCCGCCTGGCAGTGGCGTATCGCGGAAATCTCCGCACCCGGCATCCCCGGCCACCTCGCCGGCACGCCCCGCAAATACGAAATCGAGCCGCTGCTCACCTCCGCCGAGCTCACTTCCGCGCCCGGCAGCTTCGCCGTCCCCTACGGCCTCACCGCGCCGGGTAAGACCTACCGCGTCCGCGTCCGCCACAAGGACAGCACCGGCAATTGGAGCCTGTGGTCGGCCCCCGCGCAGTTCGCCGCCACCGCCCCACCGCCCGGGCCACTGCTCCACTACTGGAATTTCAACGCGCTCAACCCCGCCAACCTGCTGAACGTCACCCAGACCATCGGCGGCGGCAACCTGACCGTCACCGGCGCCTCCGAGCCCGGCAGCGGCCAGAGCTTCGCCGCGGAAAACGCCCGCGATGGCGATCCCGCCGGCAACCACCTCCGCCTCAACTTCCCGCTCGGCACCACCGTCGACCTCGACCTGCCCACTTCCGGCCACGAGAACATCGTCGTGAAGTACGAGACCCGTCGTAGCGGCCAGGGCGCCGGCACCCAGGTCGTCACCTACAGCATCGATGGCACGAACTACCTGCCCTTCGCCACCCTCACCATCCTCGACGAGGCCCCGATCCTCAGGGTGCTCGACTTCCGCGGCATCCCCGCCGCCAACGACAACCCGCTCTTCGCCCTGCGAATCACCTTCCTCCAAGGCGACGGCGGCACCGGCGGCAACAACCGCATCGACAACTTCACCGTCGAAGGCGACCAGATCGAAGGCTTCATCGAACCCGGCACCTACACCTTCTGGCGCGACCAGCATTTCCCGAACCCCGCCGACTTCGCCAACGAGGCCCTCTCCGGCCCCGAAGCCACCCCGGCCGGCGACGGCATCGCGAACATCGTCCGCTACGCCCACGGCGTCGGTCCCTACGATCCGGTCCTCCATCTCCTCCCCGTCCTCGTCAAGAACGGCGGCGTCCATCAGTTCCGCTTCCGCTTCGATCCCGCCCTGACCGACCTGGTGTGGAAGGTGAAAGCCTCCAACCAGCTCGGCACCTGGCCCAACACCCTCTTCGACTCCACCGTCGGTCCGATCCCCCCGCTCGAAAGCGGCTGGCTCCCCGTGAACCTCCCGTCCAGCCTCGCCGGCAACCCGCAGCCCGACCCCAGGATCTTCGCCCGCCTCGAACTCCAGCTCGCCCCCTAAGGAGGGGGGACACTCCTGTCCCCCCGACCGCAGCAAAGGCTCTCCCACCCATCGGGCTCCATCAGGTGCCGCCCCCTAAGGAGGGGGGACACTCCTGTCCCCCCGACCGCAGCATCGACCATCCAACCCCACCTCTCGGGGTTCGCTCCCACCCAGTTCCGCGAACTTGCCCCTACCGCAGAAACCCGCTAATCACCGGCATCCCGGGCACTCACCCCTCATCCCATGAAGAAACTCCTCCCCTGGTTCCTCGGCATCATCGGCAAAGCCACCAGCCATGAAGACGCGATCCGCCGCTTCGGCCAGATCACCCGGACCGACACCGAACTCCGGATCGGCGGCACCGGTGGCGTCCAAGCCACCCTGGCCCGGGCGACGCTGGAACCGCACCGATGAAAGGAACCTCGGCGAAAAAGTGGTGGCTCGCAGCCGGCTGTCTCGCCCTGTTCCTGGCCGCCGGCCTCGCGATGGTCATCGCCTTGGCCTTCCTGGTTTTCCCCACCGGCTCGACCCACCAAGCGTCCGCCATCGCCACCGCCCGCGAATGGGGGCGGCTGGCCGAGATTCCCGCCACCGCCAGCATCTTGACGTCGGAAGCACTGGGGTCCTCGTTCACCAGGGAATTCACGATCACTTTCCGCGACACTCCCGGGAACATCCGCAGCTGGATCTCCGCAAGCCCGGGCCCGGCTTCCGCAACCCGGTCGGTCGATGACTCCGGCTGGACTCTCTACGAATACCCTGCCGGAGGCGGTGCGGCATTCGCGGAGATCCGTGTTTCGCCGGAAGGAGATGTCGTACGGATCCGGACGTTTTGGAGCTAGTCCCGAAGAATTTGCCCCTTCATGGTCCCTTCATGTCCTCCCCCCTCTCCAAATCCGACCTCTGCTGGGTTCTCGTCAGACTGGTGGGTGTCTCCTTCATTTACGCGGGCTTTTCGGTCTTGTTCGGTGCCGCCCTCACTTGGCAATCGTTCAAGCAAGACTTCGAGCTGGCTTCCACAAGTCGGAAGGTTTCCATGTTGAAACCAATAAAGATGGCGGTCGCCAGCTCATTGCTGCCACTCGGGATCGGCGCCTATCTGCTGAAATCCGGCGAACTCCTTTATCGGTGCCTGATGTTCGTTCCCGGCGTCCAAACAGGCGATCGGAAACGCAGGGAACTCGCACCCGGCATCGTCCTCGCAAACCACGAGATCGAAGCCTTCCACACCTGGCTCGAGCAACACCCGGAATTCCAGAACCGGCCCTTGGTCGACCAGATCGCCCTGTTCCGCGACGACTGGGGCAAGAGGCCGAAGTCCTGAGAAAAGAAAAAGATCACCCCCCCTTCACCAACCCCAACTCCTCCGTCTCCAGCACCCGCCACTCGCCTTCTTCCAAGTCCTCCGGCAGCACCAGCGCGCCGATCGCCACGCGCTTCAGGGCAACCACATGATTCCCCGCCGCGGCGAACATCCGGCGGATCTGATGGTAGCGGCCTTCCTCGATCGTCAGCCGCGCTTCCTTCTCGCCGAGCACTTCCAGCTTCGCCGGCAACAAGGGCTTTTCCTCGCCGCGCAGCACCAGCTCGCCGCCGCCGAACAACCCGCCCTCGTGCCCTTCCAGCGGCCGGTCGAGTGTCACCTGATAGGTCTTCGGCACATGATGCTTCGGGCTGATCAAGCGGTGCAGCAGTTGGCCGTCGTCGGTCATCAAAAGCATCCCCGTCGTGTCCTTGTCGAGCCGCCCCACTGGGCTCATCACCGGGTTCCGCAGCGCGAAGCGCGCCGGCAGCAGATCATAGATCGTGTCGCCCGGATCCTCGGTGCTGCACGTGTAGCCGGCCGGCTTGTGGAAGATCAGCGTCAGCGGACCCGGCTGGTCCAGCGGCTCGCCCTTGAAACGGATCTCGGGATGCGGTGGGAAGTCCCGAGACCCGAGCACCTTGCCCGCGGCATCCGTGACCGCCCCCTGGCGGAGAAAGCGCTCCACCTGGGTGCGCGAGCCGTAGCCGAGGTTGGCGAGAAGTTTGACGAGCTTCATGAGGGAAGTTCCAAGTAAGAAGGGCCAAGTGCCAGAAAGGGAAGTTCCAAGTGAGAAGTTCCAAGTGCCAAAAAAAGAAGCTCAGCGTTCACCTCCGCGACCTCGGCGTCTCCGCGGTTCGTTCATCAAAGCCAGCTCGAAGAGCAGGCCGCTCCAGTCTCTTCTCCGCGAACAGCAGCTTGTAAGTCGCGTCTTCCACCGGCTTGCGCCAGACCAGACCGAGTTCGTCCAGCTCCGCCTCGTACGGAAGCTGCCGGTTCGCGACGAGGAAAATCCGGCCGCCCATCCGCAGCGAGGCCGCCGCGGACCTCAAGAAAGCGCGGCCCAGCCCGATGTCGGTCGATTGCCCGCTGTGGAACGGCGGGTTCATCACCACGTTCTCGAACTTGTCCGGCAGACCCGTCGCGACATCGTGCCAGTGGAACTGGCAACGCGGATCCGTTAGATTCTTCCGCGCGCAATCCAGCGCACGGGCATCGGCCTCGAACAGGTGGACCTCCTTCAAGTCCGGGTTCTTCTCCAGCGCCGCACGCGACAGGAATCCCCAGCCCGCGCCGAGATCCGCCACGCGGCCGCGCAGGTTCTTCGGCAGGTGCTCCGCGAGCAGCGCCGAGCCGGGATCGATGTGGTCCGCGCTGAAAATCCCGGCTTCCACCACGAAGCCATCGACCTCCCGCCGCTCGCCGAGCCGCCGCCACTCCGCCAGCAGCGCCGCGTCCCAGCCTCCGTCCTTCACCGCGTGGAAGGTCCGGCACTTGTGCTTCTGGATCGAGCCGATCTTCCCCGCGGCGCGCTCCAGCTCTTTCTCGAAGCGCTGCGCGCCCGCCAGGTTCGCCATCGCCACCACCAGCGTGCCGCCGTTCTCTAACAAATCGTACGCCTTCGCGAAGCCGGCCAGCGCCTCGTCGCGCGACTTCCCCGGCAGCAGCATCACCACCGGCCACGTGCCGTCCGGCGCATCGACCCGCGCGTGACCGGCCTTCTCCCACTCGACGGCCAGCGGCTTGAAAGGCTGCCACCCGGTCACCGACGGCCATTCCTTGAAAGCCGGATGCACCTCCGCCCCGAGCAACAGCGCCCGCGGCGGGATCGCGATCTCCCCGCGTTCGAAAGGCATCAATAAGGTCTCCAAAGCCGGGCTCACCCCGCGGACCATGCACCGCCGCCGACCCGGATGCGAAGCAGGAAAAACTACCGCGCCGTTGCGGCATCGAAAGAGGTGAATCAATTGACCACCTCGTAAACGATCCGCAGGAAGCGCTTCGAGCCATCCCGCGGAACCTCGAAGCCACCATCGATCACCGTCACCCCTTCGGTCGTCCATGCACCCAGCCCGGCCGATGTCTCCGCCGACAGCACGATGCCCGGCGGAGGCGACGGGACCATCACCCGCATCGTGGTCGCCGTGAGCACCGGTTGGAGCCGGGGAAGTGAGGACGGATCGTCAGGCAGCGTGCCGAAGGCATACTCACCGGCATTGTCCCAGCCGTCGTCGTCCAGGTCCGCCGTAGCTGCAGCATCCGCATCTTCCGGATCGGCGAAAGTTGAAATCCACGCCGTGTAGGCGGAAACGATCACCAGCGTGCCGCTCGCGCTGCCGCTGTAGCCGGGAGTCGTCACGGTGGCCGTGACGGCATAACTCCCGGCATCGACGGGCAACGCGGCCGATCCATCGTAGGTCACGGCCACCGCGAGCCCGTCGGGATCGGTGGTGGTGCTCACCGATTTCCCGAAGCCGTCGTAGGTGGTCACCAGGCCGCCCAAGGTAACGAACGCGGGCAGCACCGGCGGGTCCTCGATCGACAATGACACCGAAGACGGCGCGGCAGGAGCATAGCCCGGCTGACCGGCCGGGATCGAAAGCGTGACCGTCTCCGGGCCTTCCGCCAACCCGTCGGCCACGGCGGAAATCTCAAGCGTGGTGCTGGTTTCCCCCGCCGGCAGCGTCAGGACGAGCGGACCCGTGAAGTCCGCCGCGCCGGCGGACCCGCTGCGTTCCAAATCGACCGTGACCGCGGTGGCGAGGGGCAGCGGAGTGGAAAGCGTCAAGGTCACCCCGGCGGACGGCGTTTGCTCCGAGAGCTGGGTGCCGGAAGCCGCAAGCGACAAGAAGGGCCGGAAAGGGTCGGAACTCGCCACCGAGGAGCTGAACTTCACATCGTCGACATTCCATCCGGTGACGGTGGTGGCGCTGTTGTGGACCAGCCGCCATCGGAAGACGATGCTTTCCCCCGCCCACGCCACAGGCAACCGCACCCGGCTGGTGACAAATGCAGCCGCCGAACCGGTCCAGGCCTGGCGGCCCTTGATGGCGGAACTGGAGTTGTTCGCGATGCTCCCGTTGTAGTCGCCCGCTTCCACCGTCGCGGCGGAGTTCATCAGGTCGAACCACGCGCCCCCGTTGCGCGATGCTTCCAGCACTCCGCCGTCCCGCGTTGACTCTAACAGATAGCGGTGGCGGAACTCCAGCAGGCCGCCGTCGGGGCCCGCCGTGATGGCGGGAGACACCAGCAGGGCTTCGCCGTTCGGGCTGACCGAGGGCGAAAAGGCGGAATTCGGTGCGCTGTCTGAGCGGTTGGTCGAGATCACCCACGGGCTGCCCGCTCCCGAGACCGACTGGCTCCAACCCGCCGGCAAACTGGTGCCGCCGTCGAAATCTTCATCGATCAGGAAGGCGGTCGTGGCGCTCCCCAGCGTCAGCGGCAGGTCGAGCTGCTCCGCGTATCCGGCCGCCGCCAGCGAGAGCTGGAGCGCCACCTCGTCGCCCGCCACGCCTGTGACCGCGAAGGTAAAGAGCCGCTCGACCGATGCTCCCGGTGCCAGCGTCCCGTAGTTCGCCGTCGCGGTGAACAGCGTGGATCCGGCAGGCGCGGAGAGCGACGCGACCACGCCCGACGCGGTGAGATTTCCCTCGTTGGTGAGAGTCAATCCGTAGCGCACCGTTTCACCGGGATCCGGCACGCCGTTCGCGCCGCTGTTCGACTCCGCATCCAGCCGGGTGGCGGTGAGCGCCAGCCGCGGGGCCGGGGCGGCATCGACTTTCAGCACCTCCATCCGGTAAAGCTGCGCCCGGTCGGCCAGGCCGCCGCGGACGCGGATGTAGTGGGTTCCGTCCGCCGGCAGTTGGAAAGCGACGATTTCCTCCGTCACGCCCGCGGCCTGTGCCGGGGCGGCCGCACTGACGGTGCTGCCGTTCGCCGCCAGCAGATCGAGCACCAGATCCTGCTGGGTGGTCGGGTCGAAGGGAGTGCCGGCCGTGCATTCGCTACCGATCTGTTCGCCCTCGAGATAAGTGTCGTTGACGGGATCGTCCGGCAGGATGGGGTCCGACGGGATGATCCGCACGGTGACCTGCTGGTTGCGCGTGCCGGTGAACGAGTAATGGTCGACGTCGCTGTTGTCATCGATGCTCAGCCACTGCCACGCCGCCTGGGTCCCGGTCGTCAGCGCGAGCGCCGCGGCATTGGCGGGCGTGTCGTTGGTCCGCAGCGACCCGTGGACTTCGAGCGGGTCGCCGTAGCCGCGCTGGTGGGAGTAAATGTCGTCGAACTGGGAGCCGCGGAAAGCGGTGGAAAGACTGGGCTCCATCAGTTTGGTCGAATTGATCGGGCAGACATGGTCGAGGCCGAGCGAATGCCCGATCTCGTGCTCGAGGACGTTGCGGAGCCGGATCGAATTGTTGCTGATCGAGTTGTAGAAGCTGTCGTCGGTATCGATCACCACATCGCCGGTGTCCGGGAAATAGGCGTAGGCGAGGGTGTTGAAGTCACCGTCGATGGGATGCCCGCTGATCCGGATGTCAGCTCGCACGCCGAGCGTGCCGGAAAGCGAACTGCTGGCGATCCCCGTGGCATCATCGGCCGGTTCGTACACGAAGCGCAGGCCGGAGTTCGCCGCGAGGTTGTCGAAGGTGGCCTGGAAAACCGCGAACCACGGCTGGTCCCGCGGGTCGCCGGCCGCGCTGCCACCGTAGATCTCGGCAAGCCGCGCGCGCAGCGTGCTGTTGGCAGCCGGCTCGCCGACGCCGCCGCTGACCGGGGTTCCATCGGGCACGATGCTCCACGTCAGCGTCACCGGCTGGCCCTGGGTGCTTTGCCCGCTGCCGTTGGTCGCCGTGCGGAACCAGTGGCCGCCGACTTGCAGCGCTTTCAAGCTCAGTCCGCCCGCGCTGCCGATCTGCTGCTCGGCCCGCTGGTAGGCGCGAACGATGTCCGCCGGGGTGCCAGGAGCCCAGCAACGGATGGCGGGCGTTTCCAAAACCGCGAGCTGGCCGGCATACATCGCGAGCGGAGCCCTGTGCTCTTCGGGTAAGTCCGCGAACGATCCGGCATCGCCGAGGATCCGGTCCAGCGCCTTGAGCTTGCGTTCCCGCCGCCTATCCTCGCTGAGCACGATGTCCGCGGGGCTGGCCATCGGCGGGGGGACCGCGGCCGAATCCACCGGGCGTCCGTGCGAGCCGGTCCGGTCGCCGGGGCGGCCAGACAAAGGAAGTTCCGCCGGATTCGCGACTTCAGCGGCAGGCACGGCACCTTGCCTCAGCCGTGACCCGCTTTCCGCAGGGATATCCGACCAATCCGGATCGGCCGGCGACGGCTCCTGATCCGCGGCCCACCAGACTCCCGCCAAAAGGGCGAGTAAGAAAAGGAGGGGAGCTTGGGTTCGCTTCACGACCCGAGAATTTAAAGTTTCCCTTCATCAGGGCAAGAGTGGAAACCGCAGCGGTCCGGTCTGTTTCAGCCGCGAGCCCGGGGGTCCGGTGGGACCTGTCGGACCCGAAAATTCTTGCCGGTGCTCCGGTTCGGAGCCAACGGCATGAAGCCGGAGCGTTCCTTCGGGGGGAGTGAAAGAACGTTCCGGCTTTTCTTTGCTGCGCACTCCTGGGGGAGGCGTGGCCCTTGTCCAACACCGGGGGGTAAGGATTCTGGACAAGGGCTTCCTGCCACCGGCAAGGCTTGGCAGGGCAATCGGAGCTTTGGGCGGTGTCTGTAAGGGGGGACATCGACCGGAGCACCGATCGCCTGCTCAAGCGGGCCGGGACGGAAAGGGGCGCGTCATGGGACGCGAAGGTGCTGGCGGTGTCGCTTGCCCGCGCGGCTTGGGACTCGCCCAGGCCCGCGACCGGGTGAGGGTCCGGGGGTTAGGCAGGGGCCAGATGGCCCCGTTGGAATTCATGCCGAAGGCTTTCGAAATGGTTTTCATGAAGGTGAAATCATGCGGTGGACAAGTGCCGGGATCGGCGGGATGACCATCCTCCCTTTCGCAGGAAGCATGCCGGAAGGTCGGCCCACGGACTATCAACGATTGCCGAGCACTTGTGTTGCGACCGCGTTGCGGGCTGCATCGGAAGCAGGCGAAACGCATGGGGAGGAGATGCGGCTGGCACGTCGTCACCCCCTCCCGCATCGCCCGCCAAGCGATCCGATCCGGCCACGCTCCCACGAAAAAGCCGGGAAGGTTTCCCTCCCCGGCTTCTTTGAATCGTTCTGACCGGTCGATCAGTCTTCGGACGGGCTCCACTCCTCGGTCGCGAGCGCGGCGAGGTTGAAGGCCTGTTCGAGGCCGACCATTTCGGAGGACGGGCGCAGGCTTTCGAAGCTGGCGCTTTCCTTCTTGAGATCGGCTTCGCTGTAGTTGACCGCCTTGATCGAAAGACCGATGCGGCGCTCGACCTTGTCGACCTTGATCACGCGGGCTTCGACTTCGTCGCCGACCTTGATCACGTCCTTGACCTTCTCCACGTGGTCCTCGCTGAGCTGCGAGATGTGGATCAGGCCGTCGATGTCGCCATCGAGGCTGATGAAGGCGCCGAACGAGGCGATCTTCGCGACGGTGCCCTTGACCAGGTCGCCGACCTTGAAGCGCTCGTCGATGTGGCTCCATGGATCGTCCTCGAGCTGCTTGAGACCGAGCGACACACGCTGGTTGGCCTTGTCGATGGAGAGCACGATCGCCTCCACTTCGTCGTTCTTCTTGAGAACTTCGGAGGGGTGATTGATCTTGCGGGTCCAGGACATGTCCGAAACGTGGACCATGCCGTCGATGCCTTCTTCCAGCTCCACGAACGCACCGTAAGCGGTGAGGTTGCGGACGGGGCCCTTGATGGTGGCACCGATCGGGTAGCGGCTCTCGATTTCGTCCCAGGGATTCGGCTCGAGCTGGCGGACACCGAGGGAGATCTTCTGCTCCTCGATGCTGATGCCGAGCACGACGGCCTCGATGACCTGGTCGAGTTCGAGCACGTCGCTCGGGCGGGTGATGCGCTTGACCCAGGAAAGTTCGGACACGTGGACCAGGCCTTCAACACCGCGCTCGAGTTCGATGAACGCGCCGTAGGGCAGGAGCTTGGTGACCTTGCCCTTGACGTTGGAGCCGATGGCGAACTTGCGCTCGATGTCTTCCCAAGGATTGTCGGACATCTGCTTCAGGCCGAGGGAGACGCGCTCCTTCTCGCGGTCGACGTCGAGGATGACGACGTCCACCGGCTGGCCGATGATGAGCATTTCCGAAGGGTGGTTGATCCGGCCCCACGACATGTCGGTGATGTGGAGCAGGCCGTCCATGCCCTGCAGGTCGACGAAGGCACCGAAGTCGGTGATGTTCTTGACCGCGCCGGTGACCTTGTCGCCGACCTTGACGCTCTGGAGGAAGTGCTGGCGAAGCTCCGCGCGCTCGGCTTCGATGACTTCGCGGCGGGAGAGCACGATGTTCTTCCGCTCGTCGTTGACCTTGACGATCTTGAATTCGTAGACGTTGCCGACGTATTCGTTGAGATCCTTCGGCGGGATGATGTCGACCTGGGAGCCGGGAAGGAAGGCTTCGACACCGACGTTGACGGTGAGGCCGCCCTTGACGACCGCCTTGACCTTGCCGCGGACGAGACCGCCGTCCTGGAAGACCTTGACGATCTTTTCCCAGTTCTGCTTGTGGGCGGCTTTTTCCTTCGAGAGGACGACCATGCCCTCGTCGTTTTCGAGGCGCTCGAGGAGCACTTCGACTTCATCGCCGGCTTCGATCTCTTCATCCTCGAACTCGTTCGATGGAATGGCGCCCTCGGACTTGTAGCCGATGTCGACGAGGACGACTTGCGGGCGGATCTCGATGATCGTGCCCTTGACGATGGTTCCTTCGCGGAACTCGCGGAACTTGGCGTCGATCAGATCGCTGAGTTCCTGGTTGGTATTTTCAAGCACTGCGGTGCTCATGTTGGTAGCGGGGTTGGGGTTAGGTTGGTTTGGTTTCGCTTTTCCTTCCGACAATTGCCCCGGTGGAAGGGCCGGCGGGCCACGGGGCTCCAACTGCTCGCCGGCAAACTGAAAGGTGAAACGGGGCCGCGAAGCTAGAGGCCCGGACCCGCATGGCAAGCCGAAAATCCCCGGTTCCCACGCGGGTTCTCCATCAGGGGAAGCCATGCAGCCAGGGCTCGGCTGATTACGGATTGACGCTATGGCGCTGCATTCAATCCGCACGGTGAGTGCGCCAGCTCGAGCCTTATCGCGCCGGAGCGAGTGATGATTCCATCAACACGACCGCACCCGAAGCGCATGAGATCACTCCACTCCATTCTCCTTCTGCTATCCGCCGCCACCCTCCTCCACGCCGCGGAGGGGCCGAACATCGTCTTCATTCTCACGGATGACCAGGGGTACGATCACACCGTGCGGCATCTCGCTCGCGCCCTCCCTGCGCGATTCCTCAGGCTGGTTCATTCGATCCAGCCGCGGACGCGGTAGAAGGCGCGGCCACCCGGAGCTTGCGAGCGGTCAGGGAGGGCGATGATCGTTCCGTCACCTGCCACCGGAAGGCCGATATCCGACCACGACCCGTCTTTCAGGGTGGTGCTACGCTGGAGTTGGTAGCGGCGGCCGGGCAATGTCTGCACCATGGTCACCGGACCGGCGGGTTCCATCGTGAAGGAGATGATTTGCGGATTGCTGATCGCGCTTGTCATCGCCACCGGGGCGCTGCCGCCGTTATGGAGCCACAGGTCCCAGATGGCGTCGCCCCAGCCCTTGAGCGAGGTGAAAAAGGGATCGGTCTGGACCCGGTAAACGACCGTTTCTCCGGAGGGCGATGGCGCGGTCAAGGAGGTCGCAGTCCCCTTGATCTGGTCGCGCAGGAATTCGACATAGGGCTTCGAGGTTGTCTGATAGTAAAGGGTGGCCACCCAGCCTTCGGCGGCCGCTGGTTTCTGGATCGTGATCTGGTCATGGCCGCCGGCATACTCTTCGGCGGTGAAGTATCCGGGTGCGTCGGCGCCCTGCCAGCGCGGTTGCACGATCCGGGACGGCGCTTCGGCGATCCGGAAGCCCCGTGGCGGAATGCGGTTGTCCTTGTAGCGGTCGGTCGAAAGTACGAAGTGGAAGGTCTTTTCCTCGCCGGTCAGGCTGCTGCTCATCTTCGCCTCGTAGACGAGTTCGTCGTGGGTGACGCTCAGATCTCCACCCGAGATGTATTGCTTGTTGCCTTGGGCATTGGTGGTCGTTTGCAGCGGAAGGTAGGGATTGATCTCGCCGATCGTTTGCCCGAGGGCGTCGAGAAAGCGGACGTTCAGCCACATCCGCCGGCCCTCGGGAAACCCGGAGATCAGCTTGTGGCCGCTGTGATTGACCACGCGCAGCAGGGCGCTGCCCGGGCTGTCATCAAGCACCTCGACGGTCGCGGCACGCCGCAGCATGACGAGGGCCCGTTGCTCGCCGTCCAACAGGGCGGGCGCGGCCCCTTGCAGTCCCGTGAGTTCAATCGCGGCACCGGGATACTTGGTCCCGCCGAGGATGGCGCGATTGTAGGGATCCGCGACCGGTCCGGTGGCATCGGCGCTGGCGAGGATCCGGCTCATCCAAGCGTTGGCACCGGTCAGCGCGTGGCTGGCGACGTCGGTGCGGGTCTGGATCCCCTGTTTCGCGAAACCGCCGGGGACCCTGGGCATGTGGCAATCCTGGCAGTTCGCCACGGTGGCGATGCCCGCGGCCGCGAAGGGCGGTCCTGCCGGGGCACCGCCGGGAGTTGCGTAGGCACTCAACTCAAACTCGCTCGAGGTCCGCTCGACGTGGAAATACGACGGCGCGGAACTCTTCTCGGAGGTGTCGGGAGTGATCAGCACGTTGGCGAGGACCGGGTTCGACACATCGTGGCAGGTCTGGCAAATCTTCCGGCTCTGGTGGAAGCGCGAGTAAAGGAATTGGTGGCTTTTGGTGTCGACGTCGATGCGTGGTCCGCGGCGCTTTTTCACGGCGGGATCGACAAACATTTGGCCGGAGCCGGCTTCGATGTAGCGCCTCAGATCGGTGGTGGTCACCGGCCCGTGATGCCGCGGCAAGGCCGTCGTGGAGTCGAAAAAGGGGCTGTTGTCGAACAGCTTGAGATCAGTGAGGATGGAAATGTCGGTGCTGCGGGTGGTCGCCGCCGCGGTGAATTTGGCAGGGTCGGTCTCCGGATAGAGCTCCGGCTCCAGATTGAGCGCAGGGAACGGATCGAGCATGTGGTGGCAGGTGGCGCAGGAGACCCCTTCGAAATCGCCGCGGGTGAGCGATAGGGCAGTGCCGTTGGTCGGGTCGCTGCGTCCGCCGAGCCAGCCGGTCGGAGTGTGGCAACGCAGGCAGAGATCGGTGGCGTTCGGGTTGCCGAGCGCCCAGATCGAGTCCTGCGCCGCGACGGCCAGGCTCGCGAGCCACAGCGGGTCGCGGGTCGCTTGCGACATCATCGAGCCCCGCCACGCGTGATAGGGTTCCGAGACGTTGTTGAATCCGGCGTGGCAATTGGTGCAGCTTGCGGTGTCCGGCAAGACCACCGACCCTGGCTGGGAGCCGGGCATGAAAAGCTTGCGGTCATCGCGGACCGCCAAGGGTTGCCACGCGCCCGCGTTCGCCACGAGGAAGACGGTGAAAAGGACCGCGATGCGGCTGCCCATGAAAACGTGTGGTGGAAGGTTTTTTTTCACGGCTGATTGATGGGTTGCGGAATGGGAAGACCCCTTGGATCGGAACCCTTCCATCCGATTTCAACATAGGCAGCCGGCGTCACGAGGCATCCCGGATCCTCGGATTCCCTGCGCATGAATTCCCAGCCCCGCCGGAGATCGCGAAGGATCCGGCCTGACCTCTATGAATGTGGCTTGGCATCGACTCTTTGAGACAGCGAGCCACGACAGCGAGCCAGGCATTTTGTTTTATAATCTGACGTATCTGTCTTGCTATCAGATTTTTACGCCGGAAATTCCGGCCCGACTTTCGGTCAGATTGACAGGACCCGCTCAAACGATTGAGCAGTAACCGCTCCACGATCGCCGTCTTACCACCCCAAAGCGCTTTGGTGCGAACAGAAAACAAGAGCCGTGCAGCCACCCTGCCTTCAGTGCTTCCGGGGCTTGCCCCATGGCCGCACGCGGCCTTTTAAAAACTTCCCTTGCCTCACTGCCGCCCGCCCGCTATCCCCGCCGCCCCGCACGATGCCGGATAGTCCCGACAGAACCCTCAAACTGGCTATTCCCAAGGGATCCTTGGAAGCGCCGACCCTCGATCTTCTCGCGAAGGCCGGGTACGAGGTCTATGTCTCGTCGCGCGGACTGCGGCCCTCGTCGAACGACCCGGAGCTCGATCTCTACCTGATCCGCGCCCAGGAAGTGGCCCGCTACATCGACCAGGGTTTCATCGACTGCGGCATCACCGGCCTCGACTGGGCCAGCGAGTTCGCGGACAACCTCGTCGATCTAGCCGAACTGCCCTATTCCCGCGCCACCCCGCGGCCGACCCACTGGGTGCTGGTGGTTCCCGAAGATTCGCCGATCCGCAAGCCGGAAGACCTTGAAGGCAAGCGCATCGCCACCGAAGGCGTGGCGATCACCGAGCGCTACCTGAAGGCGAAAGGCATCAACGCCGAGGTCGAATTCTCGTGGGGTGCGACCGAAGTGAAGGTGCCGGATCTGGTCGACGCCATCGTCGATGTCACCGAGACCGGCTCCTCGATCAAGGCCAACAAGCTGCGGATCGTCGACACCCTGTTGACCTCCTTTCCCCATTTCTACGCCAGCCAGACCGCCTCGGCGGACCCGTGGAAGCGCCAGAAAATGGAGCGCCTGACCCTGCTTCTGAAGGCCGCGCTCGAAGCCCGCGACAAAGTGGGCTTGAAAATGAATCTTCCGGCGGACAAGTTGCCCGCCCTGCTGGAACTCCTGCCCGCAATGCGCCGGCCGACCGTGTCCCACCTCTCGGAAGAGGGTTGGGTGGCGGTCGAGACCGTCATCTGCGAGAAGATCGTCCGCGACATCATCCCGACGCTCAAGGAACTCGGTGCCGAAGGCATCATCGAGTATCCGCTGAACAAGATCGTCCCCTGAAATTTCCCATCCACCCGTAACTACCAAGCACCACCATGGGCTCGCTGAAGAAACGCCGTAAGACCAAGATCAACAAGCACAAGCGCAAGAAGCGCATGAAGCAGAACCGCCATAAAAAGCGCCTGCGTTACAAGTCCTAGTGGCTTGCGTGCCACGGGCGTGACCCGTGCTTGAAGTGAAATGTTCTTCCCGACAGGGATCCGGTGATGCCGGATCCCTGGTTTCGCGTACCGGATTCAGCGGTTCAGGAATACGATCCCGGCGTTCAGCCAGGTCGCGTAGGTGACCCAGACCCAGTAGGGCAGCAGCAGGCGCGCCGCCATCGGGGAGACCGGCTTGGCGGCGCGGACGGTGAGGCCGATCAGCACGCCCATGGCCACGATGATCACCAGCGCGGCGGCTGGCTGCTGTAGCGCGAAAAAGACCGGCGACCACGCCAGATTGAGCGCGAACTGGACCGCGAACAGCCGGACCGCGCACCATGCCTTCTTGACGATCAAGAGGCCGCCCGCCCAGCCCATCATCAGGTAAAGCACCGACCAGACCGGGCCGAAAACCCAGGAGGGCGGGGTGCCGGGCGTTTTGACAAGGTCGCGGTACCAATCACTGCTGCCGCCACCGGCCGAGGACGCGCCGGAAAGCCCGCCTGCGATCAGGCAGAACAGCGCCACGCCCAGTGGCCAGCCCCAGGATCGGATCGAAGTGCTCATCAGGAATCGAGGCGCTCCAGCGCGTGGTTGATGGTTCCGATCGCCTTCAACTGGTCCGTCCAGCCAGCGGGAAAGGCCTCCGCCCCGTGCCGCGCGCCCATCAGCAACCCAAGTAGCAAGCCCCGCGCCGCCGAGTCGCCACCGAGCATCGCATTGGCGGACAACGCTTCCACGGGATCGTTCTCATGGCAAAGCGCCAGAGCCAGGGTGATCGGAAAGGCCCCGGCGATGTCGCAGCCGAGCCCGAGCGCGGTTGCGTGCTCGACGAGGTCACCCGAAGCGTGGCGCGCCACCATCAACCAGTCGCTCGCGGGCAGCGCCGAATACGGGAAGAACGCGGATTCCTCAAAGGCTTCGGCAAACTCCGCTCCTTCCCCGACCGCAAAGGCCGCACGGGCGAAGAACTCCGCGGCATCGATCACCCGCGCGTCGCCATGCGTCAGTGCGGTCTGGGTGCGGGCGGCGGCGACCAGCGGCGTGACGTCGCCATGGACGGCAAACAGCGGCGCGATCCGGGCCGCACCGGCGAGGTCGCTCGAATCCGACGGCTGCTTTCGACCTTCGGCGAGATTGCCGAGCGTCCCGCGCGTCGCCCCGTCGAGATAGCTGCTCTTATCGTCCCGGATCCGCTCCGCCCAAGCGCGCCAATCCGCCGGCCACGCGGCGAGCGACCCGCCGTGATCAGCCAGCGAACCGAGGAGCGCCAGCGTTTGGTCGCCCAGATGAGTGAAGTCCCCGGCCGACTTGCCCGGGTGATACGAACTACGAGGATCGTCGTATTCGAGGATCCCACCGGGGTAGAGCCCGTCGATTCTTGAAGGGTCGTAAACCCAGTGTGGCCCGAGGGCCAGGGCATCGCCGAAGAACGAGGGAAGGATGAAGTCGCGGGCGGTCATGGATTCAGTTTTCAAGGACGATGCGGTAGCGGGCCTTGCCGGCGCGCAGGTGGTCGAGCGCGGCGTTCACCTCGCTCATCGGGAAGCTCTCGGTCTGCGCGGCGATGCCATGCCGCGCGCAGAAATCCAGCATGTCCCGCACCGTGGCGATCGATCCGAGCGGCGAGCCGCTGATCCGCTTGCGGCCCCCGATCAACGCGAAGGCCGGCACCGCAACCGGTTCCAGCACCGCGCCGACGAAGTGCAGGCGCCCGTCCGGAGCCAGCAGTTCCAGGTAGGCGTTCCAGTCGAGCGGAACGTTCACCGTGGACAGGATGAAGTCGAAGCTGCCGGCCGCGGACTTCATCGAGGCGCTGTCGCGGGAATTCAGCACCGCGTGGGCGCCGAGGGCCTTCGCCTCGTCCGCCTTCGAATCGCTGGAAGTGAAGGCGGTGACGTGGCAGCCCCATTTGTTCAGGAACTGCAATGCCAGGTGACCGAGCCCGCCGATCCCGATCACACCCACCCGGTGGGTCGGCTTGACCCCGAAATCCGCGATCGGCCCGAACACCGTGATCCCGCCGCAGAACAGCGGACCGGCTTTCTTTGGATCCACGCCCTCCGGGAGCTGGATCGCCCAGCTCCAATGACAGCGCACCCGGTCGGCGAAACCGCCGTGGCGACCGACAATCGTTTGCTCGGAGTTCGAGCAGAGATTCTGGCGACCGGACATGCAAGGCTGGCAGCTCATGCAAGAGCCGGCGAACCAGCCGAGCCCGACCCGGTCGCCGACTTTCACGCCTTTCGCGAAATCGCCAACGGCTTCGACGATCCCGACCGCCTCGTGCCCGGCCACCAGCGGAAAGACCGAGTTGCCCCACTCGTTGTCGAGCATCGAAAGATCGGAGTGGCAGATACCGCAGGATTCGATGCGGATTTGCACCTGCTCCGGACCCAGCGGGCCGGGTTGATAGTCGAAGGGCTTGAGCGTGGCACCGCGGTCGGACGCGGCCCAAGCGTTGAAGGTTTCTGGCATGCTCTCCCATCTGCCCGTTCCCGGGACTTGGCAAGCTCCCGTTCATCGATCTAGGGATCCGTAGGCCATGCGCCCAAAAAAAGAGCCATCCGGGACGGACCCGGATGGCTCAGGAAGAAATGCTTCGGTCAGGCGGGAACCTCGCGGCCGCGGCTCAGCGCCGTCAAATGATCAAGCGTCACACGGGTCTCTTTGCTCCACTTGCGGATCGCCTTGCGGGAGAGTTCGACGCGGTCGGCCATCGCCTTTTCCAACTCGTGGTAGTTCGCACTGAGGCGCTCGCTGAGCGCATTCATCGCCTCGAGAGCCTTGTCACGGAACGGATGGTCGCCAGCTTCCTTGAGGCGGGCCAGCTCCAGATCGGCCCGGCGGCGGGCCTCCGCCATCTCGGCGAGAAGCACCTTGGTGTCCGGCACCCGGCGGAGTTCGCTGGCCAGGCCGAGCTTGGAGAGCAGCCAGATCGACCACTTGGTCGGGTCGAAGTTCCAAGGCTTCACGCCGTTGCGGTAGTCGTGCTGGAACTCGTGGTGATAGTTGTGGTAGCCCTCGCCGAAGGTGAAGAGCGACATGACGAAGCTGTCGCGGGCGCTGCAGCGGGTCGAGTAGGGCTGGTTGCCGATGGTGTGGCAGAGAGAGTTGATGAAGAAGGTGCACTGCTGAACCACGAAGACCCGCATCACGCCGGCGATCAGGAAGCCGCCGAGGGCACCCGTGGCACCACCGGCGAAGTAGTAGCCGAGCACGGCGGGGAGCAGGAGGCCGACGGAAAGGGCGATCAGCTTGTCCCAGCGGTGCTGCCACATGACCAGCTTGTCCTTGCGGAGGTCGTTGACGTTGTCCAGGGGAGGCTCGGGCAGGCGCTTGAAAAGGATCCAGCCGATGTGGGCCCAGAAGAAGCCCTGCGAGATGTCATACGGATCGTCGTCGTGGTCCGTGTGCTTGTGGTGGCGGCGGTGGTCGGAAACCCAGTTCAGCGCCGAGTTCTCAAATGCGCAGGCACCGAACACCAGGGTGAACATCCGCACCGGCCACTTGGCCTTGAACGAGAGGTGGGAGAACAGCCGGTGGTAGCCGAGCGTGATGCTCATGCCGGTGGCGATGCAGTAGAAGGCGAACATGCTCCAGAGGAAGGCGTTCCCGTCATAGTTCCACAGGTAGATTGGAGCCGCGATGACGGCGAGGAGCGAAATGATCAAGAGGAAGACCGTGTTGATCCAGTCGACCCGTTCAAAGGAAAGGCGCTGCTTTTTCATATCAAAAGATGCCCCGGAGGGCGGGGACTCATAGCCGCAACGAGGTCGCAGGTCAATGTCCCAACCACCCGCTTTCCGATTCTTTTCCATCCGGATCGTCGGACTGCGTGGAAACACGAAGAAAAGTCGGGAAAAGTTTTTCAAATCGGTGCTTGCCCCCCCCCTCCGGATGGCCATGGTGCCCTCGCGCTCGCCGCCCTGGCAGATTCAAGGCATGGAGGGTCATCAAGTGAATTGCATTCAGTGGTGATTTGAAACCCGGTTCGCGGGAACAGTCGAAGAAGAGACAGTAGGAAAGTTCGGGCCACCTGATTAGCAATGAGTAACAAGATGTACGTGGGGAATCTCCCCTTCTCCGCCGGCGAAGAAGAACTGAAGGAAGCCTTCGGCGCCTTCGGCCCTGTCAGCGAGGTGAATCTGGTCATGGACCGCGAAACCGGCCGCCCGCGTGGCTTCGCTTTCGTCTCCATGGGATCCAAGGAAGGCATGGAAGCCGCCATCCGCGGCCTCGATGGCAAGGATTTCGGCGGTCGTAACCTGACCGTCAACGAAGCCCGCCCCCGTGAAGACCGTCCGTCCTTCGGCGGCGGCGGTGGTGGTGGCGATCGCCGCGGAGGCGGCGGTGGTGGCTACGGCGGCGGCGGAGATCGCCGTGGTGGTGGCGGCGGCGGTGGCGGCAAGGGCGGCTACGGCGGTGGTGGCGGCGGCGGCGGTGGTGGTGGCGGCGGTGGCCGTCGCTGGTAATCCCGGCCCTGCCCTCCAAAGGCACATTCATTCCCAAGGCGGATCTCCTCACGGAGGTCCGCCTTTTTCGTGCCCGGAACTTTCCCGATCGAGCCGCAGGAGCACAAAAAAGCCACTTCCCGGAGGAAGTGGCGAATCCACGAAAAAGATGGCAACCCGTAGGGGAATCGAACCCCTATTGCCAGAATGAAAATCTGGAGTCCTAACCGTTAGACGAACGGGTCTTGCTATCGTGCCGCTTGCGGCGGGCGGAAAACTAGTCGCAGCACCACCGGTGACAAGCCAAAATTCGCATGAAAAAATCGTGTGTCGCATTTCTACCATGAATTCGTCACCGCATGCTGCCCCGCTTGCGGCTTGCCAGCAGGGATCGGGCTCCTACCCTGCGGCCCCTGTCCGACAACTTCGATTGCCAATGAATACCGCCATCCTTTCCCAAGCCGCCAGCCAGGCCCGAGGCCTCGCCATGGACGCCGTCCACGCCTGCAACTCCGGCCACCTCGGCCTGCCGCTCGGCTGCGCGGAAATCGGCGCCGTCCTCTACAGCGGTGCTCTCCGCCAGAACCCCGACGCCCCGAAGTGGCTCAACCGCGACCGCTTCATCCTCTCCGCCGGCCACGGCTCGATGTTCCTCTACTCCTGGCTGCACCTCGCCGGCTACGACCTCCCGCTTTCCGAGCTGAAGAACTTCCGCCAGCTCGGCTCCCACACCCCCGGCCACCCGGAGTCCTTTGAAACCGTCGGCGTCGAAGCCACCACCGGCCCGCTCGGCCAAGGCATCGGCAACGCGGTCGGCTTCGCCCTCTCCGGCAAGCGCGCCGCCGCGAAGTTCAACACCGCCGACCACGTGATCTTCGACCAGCACGTCTTCGCCCTCCACGGCGACGGCTGCTTGCAGGAAGGCGTCGCCAAGGAAGCCATCGCCTTCGCCGGCCACGCCGGCCTCGACAACCTGGTCCTCATCTACGACTCCAACGACGTCACCCTCGACGCGATGGCCGACCGCACCCAGGGCGAGGACGCGGAGGCCTACTTCACCTCCCAGCAGTGGGACGCCGTGACCATCGACGGCCACGACTTCGCCGCCATCGCCGCCGCGGTTGCCAAGGCCAAGGCCGACAAGAACGGCCGCCCGAAGGTCATCATCGCCAAAACCCTCATCGGCAAAGGTATCCCGCAGGTCGCCGGCACCGCCGGAGCCCACGGCGAAGGCGGCGCGAAGTTCATCGACGAGGCACGCGCCGGTCTCGGCCTGCCCGCCGACCAGCACTTCTTCGTCTCCGAAGAAGTCCGCGCCCACTTCGCCGCGGTGAAAGCGGAGTCCATCAAGGCCTTCGAAGCCTGGCAGGCGACTTACGAAGCCTGGTCCGCCGCCAACCCGGAGCTCGCCGCCGAGCTCACCTCCTGCGTCGCCGGTGCCGTGCCGAGCGACCTTTCCGCCAAGATTCCGGCCTTCGCCGCCGATTACAAGGACGCCACCCGCGGTGCCGGTGGCGTGGTCATCCAGGCGGTTGCCAAGGCCGTGCCGCAGTTCATCACCGGCTCCGCCGACCTCTACGGCTCGACCAAGAACTACATCAAGGACGGCGGCGACTACTCCGCCGCCAACCCGCTCGGCCGCAACATCTGGTTCGGCATCCGCGAGCACGCGATGGGCTCCATCTGCAACGGCATCGCCTACGACGGCCTGTTCCGCGCTTCCGGCGCGACCTTCCTGGTCTTCGCCGATTACGTCCGCCCGGCGATCCGCCTCGCGGCGCTGTCGAAGCTGCCGGTCACCTACATCTTCACCCACGACTCCGTCGGCGTCGGTGAAGACGGCCCGACCCACCAGCCGGTCGAAACCGTCAGCGGCCTGCGCGTGATCCCGAACCTCGACGTCATCCGCCCGGCGGATGCCGAAGAAACCGCCGGTGCCTACGTCGCCGCGATGCTCCGGACCGACGGTCCGACCCTGCTCAGCCTCACCCGCCAGGCCGTCCCGCTGATGAACGAGCTGTCCGTTGAAGCCCGCCGCGACGGCGTGTTGCGCGGTGCCTACATCGCGAAAAAGGAAAGCGGCGTGCTGACCCACATCCTGATGTCCTGCGGCTCCGAGCTCCAGCACTGCATCGCCGCCGCCGCGGAACTCGGCGATGGCGTCCGCGTCGTCTCCGTCCCCTGCTTCGAGCGCTTCGACCGCCAGGACCCCGCCTATCAGGAGAGCGTCCTGCCCGCTGCCTGCACCAAGCGCCTCGCCATCGAAGCCGGCGTCTCCGGCCTCTGGTGGAAATACGTCGGCCTCGGCGGCAAGGTCCTCGGCATCGACCGCTTCGGCATCAGCGCCCCCGGCAACACCGTGATGAAGGAACTCGGCATGACCAAGGACCACGTCGTCGCCGCCGCCAAGGCGCTCTGAGCGATCGCCCAAGACTTCCAAGGCGCGCTTCCTTCCCGGGGAGCGCGCCTTTTTTCTGCGACACGACTTGCACCTGCATTCCGAATCATTGGCGACGGAGCCCGTATCGCGGATTCCGATGATGGTGTCGGATCACAAGGATCCGATTGCACTCGAGCCGCTCCTCGAACAGGATACGGTATGGGAATTTCTCGAGATTACTCCGTCTCTTTCCGCTGGGATCGTAATGGTGCCTTTCTGGGTAGCGCTCAATGTGATTGATCGCCTGATCCACCTCCTCCCAGAACTGATCACGCAATTCATCCGAGGCCTCCGCATACTTTGCCGCAATGTCTCGCGCGTCCTTTGCCGCTCTCGGGTGAATGACCAATGGCTTCATCGGGCCATCCTACCGTCCGCAAAGCTTCCTGAACTCTTCCTTGGAGACGCCAGCCACTTGGCCGGTGTCCAATTCCGAAGACCGGTTCTCAACCTCCTCATCATCCACCCAGTAGTGGGTTCCCTCAAGGCTGCCGAGGAGCAAAACCGCCAGTTCAGCCCTTTCTGGTTTTGGGTAGTGTAAATCTTCGTCTGTAAAAGCCCCGCAGCCGAGTCCGCCGGTCAGGCAGACGATGGAGCGTAGCGGAATCGTCTGCCTGACCGGCGGCGCGCCGACCCCACCCCGGGGTTGTAGTGTCCGTCCAGGACTGGAAGCTGGAGTTGCGAACCTAACAGCACCCCAGCCATGGACGAACACCCCCAGATTACCGACCTCAATGACCTCATCAATCTCCTTCTTCAGGGCGGCCTCGGCGAAGGCCTTCCCAGAATCGCCGAGATCCTGATGAACGCCGCCATGCTCGTCGAACGCACCAAACACCTCGGGGCCGGACCCTACGAGCGCGTCGAGGCCCGCAACGGCCACGCCAACGGCTTCAAGCCCCGCACCTTCCACACCTCGATGGGCGGCCTTGAACTCGCCGCACCCCAGGTCCGCGGCAGCGACACGCCGTTTAGAACGAGCCTCCTGGAGAAGGGCAGCCGCAGCGACCGCGCCCTCAAGTCCGCCATCGCCAGCATGTATCTCCAGGGCGTGAGCACCCGCCGCGTCACCACCGTCATGGGCGAGCTTTGCGGGTTCGAGGTCTCCTCCACCCAGGTCTCCAACCTCACCGCGGAGCTCGATGCCGAGTTCACCAAATGGCGCGACCGCCCGCTGCCCGAGATCGCCCACCTCTTCATCGACGCCACCTACTACAAGGTCCGCATCGACGGGGTCGTCCGCGACTGCGCCACCCTCATCGCCATCGGTATCCGGCGAGACAACGGCAAGCGCCTCATCCTCGGCGTATCCTGCGCCCTATCCGAAGCCGAAGTCCACTGGCGTGGCTTCCTCGCGGGCCTCAAGGAACGCGGCATCGGCATCCCAGACAGCGTCAGCTCCGACGCCCACGAAGGCCTCCGCGCGGCCCTGCGTGCCACCCTCAACTCCAGCCCCTGGCAGCGCTGCCAGTTCCACCTTCAGCAGAACGCCCAGGCCTACGTCCCGACCAAGGAACTCAAGCTCAAGGTCGCCGCCGACATTCGCCGCATCTTCAACGCTGACGACCGCGCCCATGCCGAGGCCAAGCTCGCGGACTTCGTCAAAACATACGCGAAGACCGCACCACGGCTCGCCGCCTGGGCCGAGCAAAACATCCCCGAGGGCCTCGCGGTCTTCAGTTTTCCCGAAGCCAGCCGCAAGTGCCTGCGCACCTCGAACATGTGCGAGACGCTCAACTCGCAGATCAAGCGCCGCACCCGCGTCGTCGGCCTCTTTCCGAACGAATCCTCGCTCCTGCGCCTGGTGACCGGCGTCCTCATGGAGATCTCCGAGGAGTGGGAAACCGGTAAAGTCTACCTCCAGCCAGAAACCAAAACACCAAGCCACTGAACCAACCAGCAGCCTTCAGCTTCCCAGTTCTCAATCAGACACTTTTACAGAAAAAAATTTGCGCGGCC
>JBIPNO010000070.1:0-27265 GCA_044372775.1 Haloferula sp. | reverse complement strand
CGCAGTATAACAAGACCTGCGGGCCGTTCATCTGGACCAAAGGTCCGGAGAAGCTCACGAAGATCATCGAACTCACGAAAAGGTACCAGAGCGATACGCACACTGACTAACGGGACGCTGCACTAGCCGGCGGCGTGACGGTGATCACCCACGGCTTCAACAGCGACATCACGAGCTGGATCCTGCCGATGGCCTCGCGCTTCCCCGGCCACCCGGGCTTTCCGGGCACGGACCTGACCTGCTACGAAATCGAAATCACCGCGTCGGGCGGCGGCTTCGCGGCGACCGCCACTCGCCTCGACGGACCAGCTCCGGATGCCTCGGAGAGCGGCGAGATCGTCGTCAAACTCGACTGGTCCTCCATCGACACCGGCCAGGCTTCCTCCAGCCAGGTCGCTGCGGCCGCCGCCAGCGCCCTGCTTTCCACCGGTCTGATCCCGGAGAACGACGGCCGCCCGCTCGCCGAACTGCCGCTCCACCTCATCGGCCACAGCCGCGGGTCCTCCGTGGTCAGCGAGATCTCCCGCGAACTCGGCAAGCGCGGGGTGTGGGTCGATCACCTGACGCTGCTCGATCCCGTCCCGATCAGCGGCGACGCCCCGGTGGTGGTCTGGGAAAACGTCCTTTACGCCGACAATTTCTACCAGCGGCTGAATGCCCTCCCCTTCGGCCTCGACCCGATGGGCAATGCCATCACCGGCACCTACAATCGCAAGCTCCTCAACCTCAACGGCGCGAACCTCTCGGCCCACAGCGACGTCCACCTCTGGTACCACGGCACGGTCGAACTCGGTGCGAATGCCACCGACAGCCAGCAAACCATCAATTCCACGATGCGCTCGACCTGGTGGACCGCCGCCGAGTCTTCCGGCGCGAGCGCCGGCTTCCACTACGGCCGGATCGCCGGCGGCGACCGCCTGAGCACCGTCATGCCCGCCGGGTCAGGCACCGACGCCATCCATGCCGGCTACAACCGCCTATGGGATCTCGGCGCCGCTACCGCCGCGAACCGCAGCCTCGTCACCGGCAAGAACGCCCTTTGGCCGAGCCTGATCACCGCCCGCCGCAGCTCCCCGGCATCGCTCCCCGCCGGCACCGCTTTCGACCTCGAACTCCGCTACCAATCCGACGACGCCTCCGCCGGCGCGCCTGTCCTAACCGTCACGCTCGATCCCGACGCGAACCCATGGAACGGCAACGAAATCGCCATCGACACCCGCTCCTTATCTACCAGCGGCCCGGCGACTGTTCTCACCGCCAATCTCGCGCTGACCGTCCCCCCGACCCTCACCGGCAGCTACCGCATCGGGGCCAGGATCCAGCAAAGCGGTCGCACCCGTCATCTCCAGGCCGCCGGCACGCTGCTCGTCACGCCCGCCCTTCCGCCGCCTTCCATCGACCGCGCCACCCTCGGTTTCAGCGGCGGCCTGTTTTCCTTCACCGTCCTCGGCACTCCCGGCCAAAGCGTCCGCATCGAAGCCGCGGAGTCCCTCGACGATTGGCAAGGCATCGCCACCCGCACCCTCGACAGCGCCACCTGGATTTTCAGCGATCCCGATACCGCGATTCACCCGAAGCGCTTCTACCGCGTCGTGCCGGGTTCATGATGGATCGGCGTAAAAACCCATCCGTTGAAATTGCGCGGGTTTGAAACTCGTTTAGATTCCGCCGCTCATGAACAAGACGCTCATTCTCCACTCCTGCTGGGCCATCGCCGCGCTCGCCGCCTTCGGACTGGGTTCCAGGAGCGGATCCTCTTCCGCCGCCGCCACCCCGGATGGTCCCGCCGCGTCAGGGAAATCCCGACTTTCTTCCTCCTCGTCCGGAACCGCTGCGGAACGACTTTCCTCCCGCATCGAAAAGCGCGGCGGCGGCAAAAGCGAAAACAGCGCCCTCGGCCGGCTTTTCGGGGCGACCGTTTCCGCCGACAACCTCGACGCCCTCTACGACCAGGCCCTGCGGGATCCGAACCCGATCACCCGCCGCCTCGCTTTTTCGAAGCTCCTCGAGTCGATGACCGCGGAGAATGCCGCCGGCATGCGCGAGCAACTGCTAACCCTCGGTGCCGGCTCCGACGAATGGCGCGACTTCCACTACGCCTGGGGCGCGCTCGACGGCCAGGCCGCCTTCGACCATGCCGCTAACAGCCCGGAGCCCGACCTCAACGCCACCATGAGCGGCTGGGCCGCCGCCAATCCCGCCGAGGCCATGGCGCTCCTCGACAAGCTGCCGGAGAGCCTGCAAGGCCAGCGCGACGAACTCACCGCCAGCGTGGTCGCCGGACTCGCCGACAACAACCGCGGCCTCGCCACCGACCTCGTTCTCCGCCTCGGCCAAGAAGGCAACGGCCGCGCCGGCAACTTGATGGAAATCGTCGCCAACGAGACCCTCCGCGCCGAGGGCCCCGAAGCCGCCTCGCGCTGGTCGGAGTCGCTGCCCGACGGCCCCTTGAAGAGCACCGCGATGGGCCGGGTCGCCGACGCCTACGTCCGCAAGGATCCCGAGGCCGCCGCACGATGGGCCGGCGGACTTGCCGGGGAAAGTTACGCCGCCCGGGCGATCGAACAGATCGGCGGACGCTGGGCGCAGAGCAATCCGGTCGCGGCCGTCGGCTGGTTGGAAAGCCTGCCCGCCGGCAATGGCCAGACCGCGGGACTTCGCAATGCTTTCGGAGACTGGGAAGACCGCGATCCCGTCGCCGCCGGGGAATACCTCAAGGCCATGCCACAGTCGCCACAGCGCGATTCGTCGATCAGCGGCTTCGCCACCGGCTACGCTTGGCAAAACCCGCAGGTCGCCGTCGCATGGGCTCAGGAGATCAGCGACCCCGCCCTCCGCGAAAGCTCGCTCACTTGGGCCGGCCAGGTCTTTTACCAGCGGGATCCCAAAGCCGCGGTCGAATGGCTGGGAACCAGCGGACTTTCCGCCGAAGTGCAGCAGCGGGTCTTGCAGCCGGAGCGGCGGCGCTGATCGGCCGCTCACAAGAACCGCGTCAGGCCCTTCACCGTGCTCTCGTCCAGCCGGCGGACCAGCGCGGTGGTCAACGCGACGAGATGAAGGTAGTCGTTCAGATCGATGATCGAGTTATGGGAATGGATGTAGCGGGCCGGCACACCGAGCACCACCGACGGAACGCCTTCGCCCGACAAATGGAATGAGCCCGCATCCGTCCCGCCGCTCCGCCGCACCGTGACCTGATGGGGAATCCCCTCGTCCCGCGCGGTGCGGATCGCCAGCTCCGCCAGCCGCGGATTCATGATCGCGCTGGGGTCGAACAATCGGATCTGCACCCCGCCGCCCAGCCGTCCCTGGCTGTCGGCGCGGGAAAAGCCCGGCGTGTCATCGGCCGGCGGACCTTCCAGCACGATCGCCACGTCCGGCCGCGCGTGGACCGCGGCGGTCTTGGCGCCACGCAGGCCGACTTCCTCCTGCACCGTCCCCGCAAGGATGATCTTGTTAGGGCGCGCTGCCGCCGCGAGTTGCATGCCGGCCTGGATCGTGCCGGCCATGCCGACGCGGTTGTCGAAGGCCTTCGCCATGTAGTAATCCTCCCGCTGCATCGGGGTGAAAAGCGAGGCCGGGGCGATCGGGTCGCCGAGCGAAATCCCGTACTCCTGCTCGACCTCATAGCGCGTCGTCGCGCCGACATCGATGAACATCTGGTCGATCGTCATCACCTGCCGCCGCTGGGCTTCCGGCAGGAAGTGCGGCGGCTTCGAGGCCACCACGCCGGTCACCTTCTCGCCGCTCCGGGTCCGGATCTCGACCCGCTGCGACAGCAGGCTGTGCTCCCACCATCCGCCCACCGGAAGAAACTGGATGAAGCCGTCCGGCGTGATGTTCTGCACCAGGAAGCCGACCTCGTCCATGTGTCCCGCCACCAGCACCCGCGGGCCTTCCCCTGCAAGCTCGCAAAAGACGCTGCCGGAGCGGTCGGCGGACAGCTCGCCGCAGTCTTCCAGCTCGTTGACGAAGATCGCGCGGACCTCGTCTTCATGCCCTGGCACCGAGTGGGCCTCCGTCAGTTCCTGCAGCAGGGAAATCGCCTTCGCTTTCACGCGGGTGACGCTATCGACACGCGGGCAAGGTGCAATGCCGATCCCAAAAAGCCGAAGCCACCCGCCAGGCACCGATGCGCGGGTGCTTGGGGGTGGCCCATACAATCCAGCCGAAACAAATCTTAGAAGCGCCAGACGGCGTCGAGCGTGAAGCGGTCTTCCATGATGCCGTCGCCCTTGCTGGTCAGCGGCAGTTCATAGGCGAAGCCCAGGTCGATGTCGTCCGTGATGCGGGAGCGGAAGCCCAGCGCGGCGGTCACGAAGTCGCGGTTCTGGGAGGCGTTCGAGGCACCGAAGTTGAGGAGATCCATGCCTTCGAAGGTCGCCACCACCGGCACCCCGCCGCCGGCCTGGCTGAAGAAGTTCGGGCGGCCGTTGCCGGCTTCCAACACGTGGTGCCAGTTGACTTCGAGCAGCGGGATGAACCAGCGGTTCACCTCGTAGCTGACGTGGCCGCTCATGAAGGAGGTCGTCGCCATCTGGCCGTCGAAGGGGATGTGCACCCCGGCGGCACCGGCAAGCTGGAGGTCATCCCACATCTTCAAACCCGAGATGATCAGGTTCGCCGCGCCGTCGCCTTCACCCTGGAAGACGTCGTGGTTGCCGGTCGGAAACTCGAAGGTCAGCGTGCCGCTCACCGCCGTGGCGCTCGCGGGATCGTAGATGAAGGCGTATTTGAGACCGGCGGCGATGTTCGCGAAGCCGGACTCGTCCGACCACAGCGGCTGGGTGTCGGGATTGATGTCCACGTAGCCGTCCTTGGTCGCCACGATCGACAGCCGCTCGTTCAGCGCGATCTCGAACTGCAGCGCGTAAACCTGCACGTCGCCGCCCATCGGCAGCGGGCCGGCGGTGGAGTTCACGAAGTCCGGCAGGCGATGATACATCACGATCGGATGGAGGTTGGTCGTGGGCAGCGCCAGATCGAACAAGGTCGGATTGCTGATCGGGCGGCGGGCCTTTTCGAAGCCGGTGGCCGAGACGGAAGGAGCGGCGGAGGGTTCCGTGACGATCGTGCCAGCCATGGCGGTGCCGAGAAGGGCGGACAGGGAGACAAGGGTTGCTGCTTTCATGGTTCGGTTGTTAGGAACGTCCGCAGCTTTCCCGAAAGCGCCGGAGCGATCTAACCGCCACCCCCGCGACTCTGCGCATATTTTGCTTTCAGCACGCCCCGGCCGCCCTCCCGCCGCCCTGCCTGCGAATGAATCCCGCCTTGCCGCCCGTCCGCCGCCCTGATTCCATCCGCGCCCCGACCCGCTACCGACCCTATGGCCAACAAGGACTTCACCGACCCCGCCCGCATGGAGAAAATCGTTTCGCTGTGCAAACGCCGCGGCTTCATCTTCCAAGCCGGCGAACTCTACGGCGGACTCAACGGCTGCTGGGACTACGGCCCGCTCGGCGCCGAACTGAAGCGCAACCTCAAGGACTACTGGTGGCGCAAAACCGTCCAGGAACGCGACGACGTGCTCGGCATGGACGGCGCGATCCTCACGATGGAGCAGGTCCTCGTTTCCTCCGGCCACGTCGGCGGCTTCAGCGACCCGATGTGCGACTGCCTCCTCTCCAAAGCCCGCCTGCGCGCCGACCAGATCCCCGCCCAGGACGGCACCGCGGTCTATTTCTCCGGCGCGAAGCATGAGGCCAGCGGCTGGTCCTCCGACAAGCCCTTCGCGGCGCTGGTCGCCACCGGCAAGGACCCGATCGAGTCCCACAAAACGGCGCGGAAGTTCTACGCCGACCACATGCCGGACAAGAAGATCTCCCCAAAGGAGCTCGAACTGACGGAAGACCGCCGCGAGGAAGTCACCGGCAGCACCTCCTTCAACCCCGAGAACGGCGGCCTGCTGACCGAGCCCCGCCAGTTCAACCTGATGCTCCAGACGAACTTCGGCGCGACCGGCGACCAGATCGCCTACCTGCGCCCGGAGACCGCGCAGTCGATTTTCGTGCAGTACAAGAACGTGCTCGATTCCAATCGCGTGAAGCTGCCCTTCGGCATCGCGCAGTGCGGCAAGTCGTTCCGCAACGAGATCAACCCGCGCAACTTCACCTTCCGCTCCCGCGAGTTCGAGCAGATGGAAATCGAATACTTCTGCCACCCCGACGACGGCATGCGCCTGACCGACGAGTGGCTGGAAACCCGGCTTAACTTCTACGGCGAGATCGGCATCCCGCGCGAGAAGCTGCACATCCTCGACGTCCCGGACGGCGAGCGCGCGTTCTATTCGAAGAAAACCTACGACATCGAATACGAGTTCCCCTTCGGCATCCAGGAACTGGAAGGCGTGGCCTACCGCACCGACTACGACCTCGGCGTGCACCAGAAGGGTGCCGGCAAGCCGCTGGTTTACTTCGACGAGGAGACCAAGGAGAAGTTCCTGCCGCACGTCGTGGAACCTTCCGCCGGCTGCGATCGTACCGTGCTCGCACTGATCTGCGAGGCCTTCGACGAGGAGGAACTCACCGACGAAAAGGGCAACAAGGACGTCCGCACCGTGCTGCGCTTCGTCCCGCGCATGGCCCCGGTGAAGGTCGGCATTTTCCCGCTGATCAAGAAGAACGACGAGCTGGTCCGCATCGCCCGCGAGATCCAGAAGAAGCTCCAGCCGTGGATGACCGTCTTCTACGACGATGGCGGCGCCGTCGGCCGCCGCTACCGCCGCCAGGACGAGGTCGGCACGCCGTTCTGCATCACCGTCGATTTCGACACGCTCGGCGAGAACGACCCCTCTAACAAGGGAACCGTCACCGTCCGCCACCGCGACTCGATGGAGCAGGAGCGCATGCCGGTGGATGCCCTGCTGGCGTGGCTGCTGGAGCGGGTGAGGTAATCCGCGATCAGTGGTGGGCCGGCAGCGGCTCGTCGATCGCGCGCTCGGTCTCCCAGCGGGAGATCCCGCCGTCCTTGTTGACGTCGTAGTGCTTCAACATCGCGTCGATTTCCCCGCTGGTCACCCCGGTGACGCCCGACTCCTTGATGCCCTGCTCGATCTCCCGGCGGGTCAGCTTGCCATCCGCGTTGTAGTCGAAGCGGTCGAACTTTTCCTGAAGCCCCATCAGTTTGCGGCCGTGGGCGGCTTCCGAATGCGGGTCCGGCTTCTGCACGCAAGAGACGAGAAGCAAGGGAAGGAGGGGGAGCAAACCGAGGTGTTTCATTTGCACCGGATCATGTGGATCGCGGGCATGGCGACAAGCGGGAAAGCGGATTGACCGCGCTGTCCTGCCGGGGATGCTGCCGCCGTGCGCATCCGCATCCTCGTTGCCGGAAAGCCCGCCCTCGCCTATGCGAAGAGCGGCGTGGAGGAATACCTGAAGCGCCTCGGCCGCTATGGCAGCCACGAGCTGGAGTTCCTCAAGGCGGGCGACTCCGCAAGCGTCTCAGCCGCCCTGCTGGAGCGCTCGGCCGGAAGCTTCCGCATCGCGATGGACGAGCGCGGCGAAGCGCTGGTCACCCAGGCCTGGGCGGACAAGTTCGCAGCGCTCGAAATGCGCGGCGACATCAAGGCGGTGAGCTTCCTCATCGGTGCCTCGGACGGCCACACGCCGGAACTGCGCCATGCCTGCGACGCCGTCTGGTCCCTGTCGAAGCTGACCCTCCAGCACGAACTCGCCCTGGTGGTCCTGTTGGAGCAGCTCTACCGGGTGGCCACCCTGCGCAAGGGCGAGCCCTACCACCGGTGAGAAGTAGCGCGACTTTGCAAGTTGCGCGCGTGGGCGTCACACCGCACCTCAGCGAACCCGACCCCACCCCAAGACACCGCTCCATGCGGCAGCCAAACACCGGTCCAATCACTACCTCCGCGGCTGCTGCGGCATCGCCCCCAAAGCCCCTGCACCCTGGCCCGCCACCGGCGGCATCCATGGCTTCGGATCCTTCTCCGACACCGGCCCGACCGGTTTCTCCATCGGCGCGGGACAAGAAGTCAGGGCAAAGACCGAGCCGGTGACCAGAACCATCCGCAGCGCCTTCATCGGCGGGGCTGCTGGGGAAGAGCACCGAAAGCACCGCCACCCTGGCCGGGCTTCGGCAGGTTCCAGGGAAGCTGGCTGGAGGTGGACTGGGGACCCACCGGCTTGCGGCTTTCTTCATCGTCCTCCGTGGCACAGGAAGGGAGGAAGGCGGCGAGAACGGCGGCGGCGAAGAACTTGCGCATGACCCAACATAAAAAAGCCTCCGCGGCTTGCAAGCTCGCGGAGGCGGAGAAATCAAAGAAGTCGGATCAGTTCGTGGCCGGGTTGGCCAGGATCACGCGGTCGCCGGGCTGGATGCGGGCACCCGGGGCCACCGTGTCGGCATCGATCTCGGCGATCGTCTGGGAAGCCTCGATCGAGGACGGCTTGACCTCGGCGATCAGGCGGCCGTCGCGCTTGACGAGCAGCTTGGTCTGCGGGGTGAAGCCGGTGTTGCTGCCGGCACCGATGACCACGAAGCCCCAGTCGTCGTTCACGGCGGACACCACCGATTCCATGGCGTTGCCGCGGATGCGCTTGTCGCGGGAAGCGGAGCGGTCGGCAAGGCGGCCGATCTCGCCCTGATTGCCTTCGACGGCCTTCTTCGCGGCTTCCACCAGCGTTTCCAGTTCGCCGAGCTTCTTGGTCTTGGCCAGCTTGTCGGCTTCCATGGCGGCGATCTTGTCCGGGAGATTGTCGAGCGTCACATCCTCGCCCGCTTCCTTGAGGGTCTCCTCGAGCTGCGCGCGGGTCGCCTCCAGCTGGGCGAACTTCGTCTTCTGCTCTTCAAGGATGCCTTCCAGTTCGCCGAGGTCGCGGCGGAGGGTCTTCTCCTTGGCCACCAGGTTCTCGATCGACGCCTCGGCGTCGGCCTTGTCCTTGCTGGCGGTGTCGAGCTTCACCTTCTCCTCATCGAGGGCAACCTGCTGCTTGTCAGCGCTGGCCGAGATGGTCTTGTTCTTGGCGATGGCGGCTTCCTTGGTCGCCTTCTCGTTCTCGAACTTGGAGAAGTTCTCGTAGGAGAAATAAGCGGCTGCTCCGGTAACCAGGAGAGCGAGGACGTAGAAAATGGCTTTCATGCGGGTTTGAAAAGTGATGCGGGAATTCCGGGGGACTTCGGTTACTTGGCGGATGGCACGACGCGGTCACCGACCATCAGGACGGTATCGGCAGCCAGCGAGTCGGGCACGATCGCGGCGGCAGCGCGGCTGGCTTCCACCGAACTGACGCGGAGCTTGGCGACCACCGCGCCGTCGCGGACGACGTCGAGGGAGGAACCGGAAACCACGCCGCTGGCATTGCCCATGGGCAGGGTGACGAAGCCGTAAGCCGGGAAGATCGAGCTGATGCGGGTCGAGGAGAAGAACGAGCGCTGGTTGGAGTAGTTCCCGTCGATCTCGCGGTACTTGGCGATCACGCCTTCGGTGCGGGTCTTCTCGGCATTGAGATCCGCCAGGGTGGCGTCGTTCGAACCGATTTCGGAGGTCAGGCGCTCCACCTCGGCGGCGAGGCGCTTCACCTTGCCGACCAGTTCCTCGATGTTGCCGAACTCCTTGAGCTTGTCCTCGATCTCCGCGATCTTGGAGGCGTTCGAGTCGGTCTCGGACTTCTTGGAGGCGATGTCGTCCTCGATGCCCTTGTTCTTCTTCTGCTGGGCGGCTTCCGTCTCGCGCAGGCCAACGGTGGCCTCCTCAGTGGACTTCCGCTCGGTCTCGGTCTCGGCGAATTCCTCCTGAAGCGACTTCAGGCGGGCTTCGGAGGTGGCAAGGCGCTTCTCCTCGTTTTGACGGGATCCGATCTCCTTCGCGTAAGCTTCCTTGTTTTTCATGGCAAGGAAGGCTGCGGCGGCGAGTGCGAGGGCGCTTAGAATTGCGAAAACATTGGCCATGGGGTTTTGAAGGTGACGGTTGAGTCTTGTTCTAAGGCGCAAGCTAGGGACGCTGACTCCGCCCCGGCAACATCAAATTTCGCGATTGTGTGTCGTGGATTTACAAAGGATGCACAGGGCATCAACCACCCACCGATGAATTCCGTCCTCCGAGTCTTTTCCTACCTCCGCCGCTACCCCGGGCTGGCCGCCACCCAGTTCGTTTGCGCGACCTTGATGGCGGTTTCCGTCATTTTCTTCCCCTCGGTGGTCCGGATCGTCCTCAACGACATCCTGCCGGCCCCGGACCGGCATGCGGAACTCACGATGTGGGTCCTGCTCGGCCTCGGCAGCTTCTTCCTGAAAGACGGCCTCAATTGCGCGCGGATCTTCGTCAACAACCACTTCGAGCAGAACGTCATCTACGACATCCGCTCGGACCTCTACCGCAAGATCCAGCGCCTGCCGCTCAACTGGTTCGACTCCCGCCGCACCGGCGACATCATGACCCGCGTGGTCGAAGATGTGACCTCGATGGAGCGGGTGCTGATCGACGGCATCGAACTCGGCCTGGTCGCCCTGATCCAGCTCCTCGCGGTGGGGATCGTGATGTATTTCACCGACTGGGAAGTCTCGCTGTGGGCCACCCTGCCGATCCCGATCCTCCTCGCCGGGGCCTGGGTTTATTCCAAGGACGCCCGCCACCGTCACAAGGAGGAGCGGAATGCCACTTCGGCCCTCAATTCCCTGCTTCACGACAACATCGCCGGCATCCGCCAGATCAAGTCCTACTCCGCCGAAACCGAGGAGCATGCCAATTTCAACCGCCTGTCCGGCAAGGTCCGCTCCGCCACGCTCTACCTCATGAAGTGGTGGGCGATCTACAATCCCAGCATGTCCTTCGCCAGCATGCTCGGCTACGTGCTGGTCCTCGGCTTCGGTGGCCAGGCGGTCATCGAGGGACGGATGGAGGTCGGCGACCTGGTCTTCTTCTTCCTCCTGCTCAATCTCTTCTACGAGCCGGTCGGCAAGCTTCGCCAGCTCAACCAGATGATTTACTCGTCGCGCGCCGCCGGCGACCGGGTCTTTGAAATCCTGGACTCCGAGGACGAGCCGAACGCGGCACACGGCGACAAACTGCCGGCGAAAATCCGCGCCCACGTCCGCTTTGAGAACGTGTCCTTTTCCTACGGTGGCCAGCCGACCCTGCACGAGGTCCACCTCGACGCCCCGCCGGGCAAAACCATCGCACTGGTCGGCTCCACCGGGGCCGGCAAGTCGACCGTGCTGTCGCTGCTCAACCGCTTCTACGAGGCGGATTCCGGCAGCATCACGATCGACGGCACCGACATCGCCGGCCTCGCGAAATCCTCCCTCCGCGAACAGCTCGGCTACGTCACCCAGGAGCCCTTCCTCTTCAACGGCACGGTCCGCGAGAACCTGTTGCTGGCCAAGCGCGACGCCACCGATGCCGACATGTGGCAAGCCCTCGAAGCCGCCCACGCGGGAGCTTTCGTCAAGGAACTGCCGAAGCAGCTCGACACCAACGTCGGCGAGCGCGGCGTGAAGCTGTCCGGCGGGGAAAAGCAGCGGCTTTCGATCGCCCGCGCCCTCTTGAAAAACGCGCCGATCCTCCTGCTCGACGAAGCCACGGCATCGGTCGACAGCGAGACCGAGCGGCAGATCCAGGACGCATTGGACCGCCTGATGCAGAACCGCACCGCCTTCGTCATCGCCCACCGCCTTTCCACCATCCGCAACGCCAGCAAGATCTATGTGCTGGAAAAAGGCCGGGTGATCGAGGAAGGCACCCACGAGGAACTCTTCGCCCGCGACGGCAAGTACGCCGACCTCTGCCGGAAGTCGTTCCTCAATCAGGAAGGGCTCGGATGACGGTCCGCGGGAACTCCCCGGGGAAAGAATTGGCTTCACAAACGAGTCACCCGGCCTCGTTTTAGCAGGGTGAAAGCATTCCTACCTACCCTCATCGCGACCACCCTGCTCGCTCCCGCCGCCTTCGCCCAGAAAGCCGGTGACGCCGTCACCCCCGATGCCCTCGGCAAGGCCGAGTGGATCACCGGGGCCGCCCCCGCCGCCTGGGAGCCCGGCAAACTCTACATCCTCGAGTGCTGGGCCACCTGGTGCGGGCCGTGCATCGCCGTCATCCCGCACGTCGACGAGCTCTACGACAAGTATCAGGAAAAAGGCCTCCGCGTGATCGGCATGAACGTCTGGGAAGACGGCAAGGACAAGGTCGCCGGCTTCGTCAAAACCAAGGGCGACGGCATGTCCTATCCGGTCGCCTACGTTGGCAAGGGCGGGGATTTCGAGAACACCTGGCTCAAGCCCGCCGAAGTCAAAGGCATCCCCCACGCCTTCGTGGTGAAGGACGGCAAGGTCCTGCTGACCACCCACCCGTCCCAGCTCACCGAACCGGTCATCGAAGGCCTGCTCGCCGGCGGCGATGCGGAAATCAGGGCGATCGCAGGCATTGAAGAGGCCCAGCAAAAGCAGGAAGACACCATCAAGATCATGCGAATCTTCCGCGAGGCAGCGGCGCGGAAAGAGATCGACGGGATGGAGCAGTGTATCCGCACCCTGAAATATCAGGATGCCGAAAGCCGCTACCTTGCCACAATGGAATTCGAGGTCCTGCTGGCCAAGAAGGACTGGACCGGCGCCGAGACCGCGATGGCCAAGCTGGAGGGCGACCCGATGCTCACCATGCTGGTCAACAGCACCGCCCGCGAACTGACCAAGGACCCCGAAGCCCCGGCCGGCTTCCGCAAGTCGGTCGCGACCCGCTTCGCCGCGGACATCGAAAAACGCCCTCACCCCACCCTCCTGCATACCCTCGCCAAACTCCAGTGGTCGCTCGGCGAAAAGGAGACCGCCGTTGCCAGCGCCGTTCGCGCCGCCGAGTTGGCCAAGACAAACTCGACCGCGGCCACGCAGCCCTTCCCGGCAGCCCCCTTCGAGCGCTTCGCGGAAGCCCTGAAGAAGGGAGAAATGCCCACCGACGAGGAATTCACCGGCTGGCTCCGCGAAGCGATGCCAGCCCGTCCGGCCGCCAAGATCGCCCCTGCCAAGGAATAGTCGCCCTTTCCAACAAGCCTCAGCGTTCGGGGACCGCGGACTTCCGCAGGTCCTCGAATTGTTTGGTGAAGTCACCGATCACCCCGGACTCCTTGATTTCCCCGAAAGCCCCGATCATCCCGGCCACCATGAGGCCGAGGCTCCCGAGGATCGCCCCCCAGTAGAGGAACGCCACGAACTTGCCGATCCCGTCGAGCTTCCGGCGCTCGGCATAGCCACCGGGGCAGGCCAGGCAGCGGAATCCCAGCCACAGATTGAGCAGCGGGACCAGGAATCCCGGCAACCACCAGCCGGTCATCCCCACGTTTTGCAAGCGCTTGACCGTGCTGGCCAGCGACAGGAATCCGGCCAAGGGCCAGACCACCCAAGGCAGGTAGCCGACGTAATCTTCCGGCACATGGGGCGTCATCAGCGGCATCGCGAACTGCCAGCCGATCACCATGGCCAGCGGCACCACGATCGACCCCATCACAAAGCCCATCCGCTCGGTCCCCTGGAAATGCCCCTTGGGAATCGGCGTGACGGTGTAATCCCCGGTCTGCGCCAGCGCATGCGCCCCCTCCATCGAAGCGTCCTCGCGCCGGACCGCCCGCCTTTCAAACAACCCCGCAACTTCCCCGGCCGGCTCCCAGTCGTTCAGGCTGGTGCTCCAGACCAGGTCGTTCCGCGGGTCCAGCCCGCCCTTTTGGGCCAACTCCAGAAGGTAGTCGAAACCCACCGGACCATAGCGCTCGCCACCGGACGAGAAAAACCACTGCTGTTGCTGCTGCGCGATCATGGGATGCCTTTATCTAAAAAGTTCAGCTTGGTCAAACATCAACCTTTGCCGAAAACCCGGCCCGATTCCGGAATTCTAAAAAATTCGCGGCGGCAGCACCCGGCAAAAGAGCCACTTTTCCCTTGCCAAGTCGGGTCGGCCTCCTAGTTTCGCCGCCCCATGCCACGTGTCTCAGGAAAAGCAAAGACCCGAAAGGCTGTTGCCAAGCGGTTCAAGGTGACAGGAACCGGTAAGGTTCTGCGCCGTAAACAGGGTGCCCGGCACTTGCTCCAATGCAAGAGCCGCAAGCGCAAACGGAATCTCACCCATTCCGCCCTCGTTTCCGACGCCGACATCAAGAACGTGAAGGAGAATCTCCCCTTCCACTAACGCAGAAGCAACAAACCGCGCCCCCGTCCGCGCCTCGGACGGCCTCCATCGCAGCCTGACCCGCAAGGGTACCACCGGACAAGCGAGACTGCGGGAGGTAAGAACAACCAACGGCCTGTCCGACCCGAAACGATACCATGCCACGCGCAACCAACAGCCCGGCCTCCCGTGCCCGCCGCAAGCGCGTCCTCCATCGTGCGAAAGGCTTCCGCGGATTCCGCTCGAAGCTTTTCCGCTACGCCAAGGACGCGGTGCGGAAGGCGATGACCTACGAATATCGCGACCGCAAAAAGCGCAAGGGCCAGTTCCGCCGCTTGTGGATCCAGCGCATCAGCGCCGGCGTCCGCAACGAGGGCCTGACCTACTCGCGCTTCATCGAGGGTCTCATAGCCGCCGGCATCGAAGCCGACCGCAAGATCCTCGCCGACCTCGCGGTCACGGACGCTGCCGCGTTCTCCGCGATCGTCGCCCAGGCCAAGGCCGCCCTCGAAAAGAAGGCCGCCGCTGCCGCCGCCTGATCCACGAAAGCACCTGCTTCCCAAAACGCCGCCCGGCCCCGTGCCGTGCGGCGTTTTTTCGTTCGTCAAGGCGGCATCCGCCGCGAAGGTGACCGACCCGCCTCCGCCGCCCACCCCTCCATGTCCGGTCCCCAGATTGCCATCCTCGTCATCCTCTCCGCCACCGTGCTGCTCTTCCTCTGGGGAAAATGGCGGCACGACGTCGTCGCCATCGCCGCGCTTCTGGCCTGCGTCATCGCCGGCCTGCTGGACCCTTCGACCGCCTTCACCGGCTTCGGCCACCCCGCCGTCATCACCGTCGCCTGCGTGCTGATCCTCAGCCGCGGGCTTCAGGTTTCCGGGGCGGTCGATGCCCTCACGCAGCGGATCATGCCCACCCGCGCCGGGCCGATCCTCAACATCACCGTGCTGACCACCCTCGCCGCGGTGCTTTCCGCCGTGATGAACAACGTCGGCGCGCTCGCCCTGCTGATGCCCATCGGCATCCAGGTCGCCGCCAAACAAGGCCTGCCGCCGGGCCGGGTCCTGATGCCCATCGCTTTCGGCTCGATCCTCGGCGGCATGACCACCTTGATCGGCACGCCACCGAACCTCATCGTCTCCGGTTTCCGCGTCGAAGCCGGCATGGGATCCTTCGGGATGTTCGACTTCACCCCCGTCGGCCTCGCCGTCGCCGCCGCCGGGGTCGCCTTCATCGCGCTGGTCGGCTGGCGGCTGGTACCGGCCCGCGAACGCTCCGGCGTGGAAGGCTTCGTCACCGGTTCCTACCTGACCGAAGGCCGGGTCAACGAGGACAGCAAGGCGATTGGCAAGTCGATCCGCGAGATCGGTCCCATCCTCGCGGAAAGCGACGCCCAGATCGTCGGCCTGGTCCGCGACGACTTCCGCGTCGCCACGCCCCATCCCGGCCGGGTCCTGCGGGCTGGCGACATCCTCGTCATCGAGGCCGAACCCGAATCACTCGCCACCGCCCTGACCAGCGTGGGCCTCAAGCTGGTCGATGACGTCCGCGTCGCCGCCGCCCCGACCGACGACGAAACGCCCGCGGCCCCGGCCCCCGCCGCGCCGGAAAGCGACGAATTCTCTCTGGTCGAACTCACCGTGCCTCCTAGCACCGGCCTGGTCGGCCGCACGGCCACCGACATCGAGCTCCGCACCCGCCACGGCATCAACCTGCTCGCCCTCTCCCGCCGCGGCAAACGCTCGATCCGGCGTCTGCGCTCCGAGCCCATCCATGCTGGCGACGTGCTGCTGATGCAGGGCTCGCCCGACGCCATTTCCAGCTTCGCCGCCGCCTTCGCCTGCGTCCCCCTCGCCGCCCGCGAAATCCGCATCCCCGAGAAGCGCCAGGCCATCCTGATCTCGCTGATCATGGCCGCTGCCGTGGGCGGGGCCGCTTTCGGCCTGCTCCCGGCTGCCATCTCTTTCGCCGCCGGGGTGTTCGCGGCCGTGGTGCTCCGCGTCATCTCCGTGCGCCATCTTTACGAGGCCATCGACTGGCCGGTCATCGTCCTGCTCGGGGCCTTGATCCCGGTCGCCGGGGCGATGGAAACCACCGGTGCCGCCGATCTCGTTGCCAAGCTCCTGCTCGATAGCCTCGCCCAAGGAAATGCCGTGGTCGCGCTTTCACTGATCCTGATCGTCACCATGACGCTCTCCGATTTCATGAACAACGCCGCCACCGCCGCGGTGATGTGCCCCATCGCCATCAGCAGTTCCGGCCAGCTCGCGGTGAATCCCGACGCCTTCCTGATGGCCGTTGCGATCGGGGCGTCCTGCGCCTTCCTCACCCCCATCGGCCACCAGAACAACACCCTGATCCTCGGCCCCGGCGGCTTCCGCTTCGGCGACTACTGGAAGCTCGGCCTGCCGCTCGAAATCCTGGTCGTCGCCATCAGCATCCCGCTGCTGCTGGTCTTCTGGCCGCTTTGAGACGGTCGCTCACGGCTTCGCCGCAATCTTCTCCAGCCGACCTCTCATCCCGGCCACCGTCTCCACCTGCTTCGCCGCCACATTCACCGACTCCGCCGGGTCCTCGCGATGATCATAAAGTTCCACGGTCTTCCGGTCCTTGCCCGAGACGATCAAGCGGTGCGTGTCCGTACGCAGCGTCGCGGCCCCTTGCCAAAAGCCCGCCGCCATCCCGTCCGATGCCGCCGCCGGATCCTCGAGCTGCGGCACCAGCGAGCGGCCGTCGAGGTCCTTCGAAAGCGGCAGCCCGGCCAACGCGGCGAGGGTCGGGTAAATGTCCACCGTCTCGACGATGGCATCCGCCGCCTCGCCCGGCTGCTTCTGCCCCGGCGTGCGGATGATCAGCGGTGAATGCAGCGCCTCCTCGAACAGGCAATGCTTGCCCCAGATCGCATGTTCGCCGAGCAGGAAACCATGATCGCCCCACAGCACCACAATGGTGTCCTTCGCCGCCGGTGAAGCATCAAGCGCGGCCAGCAGCTTGCCGACCTGGGCGTCGGTGTAGCGGACGCAGGCGAGATAAGCCCTGCGATAGGCCTCCGCTGCGGAAGGCTCGCGGAAGGGATCGCCTTCGTTCGCCCCATACTGCCGGAACTCGCCGCTGGGATGCCAGGTCGTCGGGAAAGCGGGCTTTTCCACCATAGCGGGCACCGGCGCGTTGATCCCGGAAGTCGCTTTGAAATAACTCTCCGGTGCCGCGAAGGGCAGGTGCGGCTTGATGAAACCCGCCGCGAGAAAGAACGGCTTGTCGCCCCCGGACAGCTCGTTCAGCTGCTTCACCGCCTCCTCCGCGATCCAGCCGTCGGGATAGGTCCGGTCGTCTCCCGCCGCCGACTGGCTGACGGGTTTCTTTGCCGCATCCTTCCCCGCCTGCTGCCGGGTCAGGCCGTTCGCGTAGCCGTGCATCGCGCCTTCTGGGGTTTTCCAGGGCCCGCTCGGCATCAGCGACTCGTCCCACGCGTCCGGCAATTCCACCGGCCCGTCCACCCAGCCCTTGCCGCCGCGACCGCCGGGAAAGTGGGTGATTTTCCCCACCGATACCGTCCGGTAGCCCTGCTGCCGGAACAAGGCGGGCAGGGCCGGGTGCGGCTGCTTCGCCGCGGTTTTCAGAATCGCATCGTTGCCCGCATCCCCCGGCAAGCGGCCGGGATAGCGACCGAACATCAACCCGCAGCGCGAGGCCCCGCAGGTCGGGACCTGCACGTAGTGACGGGAAAAGCGCCGGCCCTCGCTGGCCAGCCGGTCAATGTTCGGCGAGACCGCCAGCTTCTCGTCATAACAGCCAAGCCACGGCCGGAGATCGTCCACCGCGATGAATAGCACGTTCGGCCGCTCCGCCGCCTCCAGCGCGAGGGTAATGGAAAGCAGCAACGATACATGAGCCAACTTGGTCATTGGCGAACGCAACCCTGCCCCCCGCAAAGAGGCAAGCCCCAAAGCCCCCTCAATCCGGCAACACGCGGCCCTCGAACGCATCCAAGCGAACCCTCACATCGGCGATCCATCGCTGCCACGGACCGCCCGCCCAAACCTCCACCACGGCGGCGAAGGTCATCCGCTGGTCACGATCGCGCCACCATTCCGGCAAGCGGGTCAATTCCTCGAGGTGCGGATCGCCAGCGGGGCCGCCGGCCATCAGGCGGTCGAGAAATGTCAGCACCGGATCCACCACAAGTTCCGGTTTCATGCGCCGGACCTCCGCCTCCGCGTCGCGCCGGGCCATGCCTTGGCGCAGCGATCCTCCGAGACGCCTCACCGATTCCGCCGCGGCACCCATGCCGAGTTTCGCCAATTTGCCGCCGATTTCCGGCAGCAGCGCTTTGGCCGCAATGCCGATCCCGAGCAACGGATTGGCCACGGCCACGACCCCGCCAATCACGATCAGTCCGCCGGTAACCCAGTTGCTTTGCCGGTCGATCTCCTCTCCCATGGTTTCGAGCCTGCCCGCCAGGTCGTGCTCGATCCCGCCGTCTTCGGAGGCACCCGCCGCGCTGATTTTCCCCACCAGTTGCTTCTCTAGCACGGCGAGAGCGGCGGGGTCATGCACGTGAAAAACGCGCACCTTCGGCAGCGAGTTCACCGCTCCCGTCCCTTCGGGCAGGCGCCGCCGTTCGACCAAGGTGAAGCCCTCCTTCGCCGACGGATCCGGAACGAGGAAATAGTGGGTCTCGTCGCGGGCCGGATTCTCCGCCGCGGCATCGACGGCGGTCGCGGCGAGAAAGGGCAGCGAACCGATGGTCGAGCGCAGGAACGCCATGCCCGAGCGGCTCCATTCCAACGCCGCGTCAGGCGCTTCCCGTAGCCGTTTCACGCACTCCGTCCAGACTTGCTCCATGCGGTGATTGAAGTGATTCGCGGATTCCGAACAAGCCGGCGGATTCCACCACCGATCAATCCGGGAACACGATCGCCCGGCTGCCGTCGATGATCGTGCGGTCGTGGACATGGTAGCGGATCCCCTTCGCCAGCGCGATCCGCTCGCAGCTCCGGCCGAGCCGGGCGAGGTCCTGCGGGGCATGGAAATGCTGCACCCGCTCGACTTCCTGCTCGATGATCGGCCCGGCATCGAGATCGGCGGTGACGTAGTGGCAGGTCGCGCCGATCAGCTTCACCCCGCGCTCGTAGGCCTGGCGGTAGGGATTCGCACCGATGAAGGCCGGCAAAAAGCTATGGTGGATGTTGATCAGCCGCCCGGCGAAGTCGCGGCAGAAATCGTCCGGGATGATCTGCATGAAGCGCGCCAGCACCGCCAGCTCGACGCTCTCCGCCGCCAGGATCCCGCGGATCTTCGTGAAGCCTTCCTCCTTCTTCCCGCCGTCCATTTCCACCAGGTGAAACGGAATCCCCGCCCGCTCGGCGATCCCGCGGCAGGTGTCGCGGTTGCCGATGATACTGGTGATCTCCACCGGCATCTCGCCGATCTCCGCCCGCCACAGGATCTCGTTCAGGCAGTGGTCGGTCTTGGTCACCAACACCGCGGTCTTCATCTTGTACGGCAGCCGCCGGAAGTGCCAGTCGGCCTTCATCGAGCGCCCCAGCGTGCCGAAGCCCTCGATGAAATCCTCGGGATCGACGTCCAGCTCCCCCGTTTCAATCTCCAGCCGGGCGAAGAAGCGCAGCGACAGCTTGTCGGTGAACTGCGCGAACTCGATCAGGTTCCCCCGGTGCCCGGCGACGTAGCTCGCGATCTTCGCGACGATCCCCGCCTGATCGGGGCAACTCAGCTTGAGAATCAATCCGGAACGGGCCATGCGCTGCGGATTCAGACCGGGCGGGCGGCGGATGGCAAGACGGGAGCAATTCCCGAAATTTCCCGCTCCCCTCCCGGACAAGCCTTTGACTCCCCTCCCCCGGTCGGCTAATCCCTGCGCCCCGCATTTCCCATGAAGGACCAGATCGAAGCCATCCAAGCCGACGCATTGGCGTGCATCGCCGCCGCCGCCGACATCCGCGCGCTGGAGGACGCCCGCGTCGCCGTGCTCGGCAAAAAGGGCACCCTCACCGAGGTCTCCGCCGGCATGCGCGACGTGCCGAAGGAGGACAAGGCCGCCGTCGGAGCCCTGCTCAACACCGCGCGCAACGCGATCACCGCCGCCCTTGAGGAAAAGCAGCTCGCCCTCCAGGACATCGCCGACCGCCAGGCGCTCGAAGGCATCGACCTCACCCTGCCCGCCCGCGCCCTCCCCCACGGCTCGCTCCACCCGCTGACCCTGCTCCGCCACCAGGCGATCACCATCCTCCGCCGGATGGGCTTCGCCCTCGCCGAAGGCCCGGAGATCGAGGACGAGTTCCACTGCTTCGACGCGCTGAACACCCCGCAGGACCACCCGGCCCGCAACGAGAAGGACACCTTCTACTTCGACTCCGGCAAGCTGCTGCGCACCCACACCTCCTCGGTCCAGGTCCGCACCATGGAAAGCCAGGTGCCTCCCGTTCGAATCATCGCCCCCGGCTCGGCCTACCGCCGCGACGAGATCGACGCGACCCACCTCTCCGTCTTCAACCAGCTCGAAGGCCTCTACATCGACACCGACGTCTCGCTCGGCGACCTCAAGGGCACCCTGGAATACTTCTTCCAGGAAATGTTCGGCTCCGGCACCGAAGTCCGCTTCCGCCCGCACTTCTTCCCCTTCACCGAACCCAGCTTCGAGATCGACGTCAAACTCCACGCCAAGGGCCAGGCCCCGCGTTGGATCGAAGTCGCCGGCTGCGGCATGGTCGACCCCGCCGTGTTCGACGCCATCAGCGCCTCGCGCAAGGACGGTGCCTACTCGCCCGAAAAAGTCACCGGCTTCGCCTTCGGCATGGGCCTCGACCGCCTCGCGATGATCCGCTGGGGCATCAAGGACATCCGCCTGCTGATCGAAAACGACGCCCGCTTCCTCAAGCAGTTCGCGTGAAGAAGATGGCAGATGGTGGATGGTAGATTTTGGATGCTCGCGCCATGAACGACACGAACTTCGGATACAAGAAGCTGAAGGTCTGGCAGCTTTCAAGGGATCTCGTGATCGCGATCCACGGCATGACGCTGACCAAGCTGCCGAAGTTCGAGCTCTACGAGGAGGGCAGCCAGATCCGACGGAGCATGAAGTCGGTAAAATCGAACATCGTCGAAGGCTTCGGCCGCCGCCGCTACAAGCAGGAGTATTTGCGTTTCCTCGATTTTTCGTACGCTTCACTCCTCGAAACCATCGATCACCTTGAGACTCTCCACGAAACCGGTTCTTTGACCGACGACGAACTCTTCTCGTCTCTCGAAGACCGCCTCACCCAGCTCTCAAAAGCCCTGTTCTCCTTCATTCGCGGCGTCGAAGAGCATCACGACCCCGACCGGGCATGACCACCGGCATCTACGACCTGCCATCCACCATCTTCGATCCACGGTCCACCGGCCGGGCCTGAACAGGGATGCCTTTCATCTACCATCCACCATCTTCCATCTACCATCCCCGACCATGAATGTGTCACTGAACTGGCTCGCCACCCACGTCGATCTCAAGGGCAAGACCCCTGAAGAGCTGGACAAGCTCCTCACCTTCGCCGGCGTGGAAGTCGAAGGCATCGAAGTGAAGGGCATCGCGTCCAACAAGATCGTCGTCGCCCAGATCATGGAAGCCGTTCCGCACCCGGACGCCGACAAGCTGAAGGTGACCCAGGTCGATGCCGGCGAAGGCCAGCTCCGCCAGATCGTCTGCGGTGCGAAGAATTACCAGGTCGGCGACAAGGTCCCTTGCGCCCTGCCCGGCGCGGCGCTGCCGGGCGGCTTCACGATCGGCGAAGCGAAGATGCGCGGCGTCGAGTCGAAGGGCATGCTCTGCTCCGCCAGCGAACTCGGCATGGTCGATGCCGTCGATGGCCTGATGATCCTCCCGTCCGACTCACCGGTCGGCAAGCCCGTGAAGGAACTCTTCGACAACGACGTGCTGCTCGAAGTCGAGGTCACGCCGAACCGCCCCGACTTGCTCAGCCACTACGGCATGGCCCGCGAGATGGCGACCCTGCTCGAAGTCCCGCTGTCCCACCTCGAGATCCCCGAGCGCGACGGCTTCACCGCGGAAGGCGTCCGCATCGAAGCCCCGGAAGCCTGCCCCTTCTACACCGCCGTCCGCATCTCCGGCGTCACCATCGGCGAAAGCCCGGCCTGGCTGAAGGAGCGCCTCGAATCGATCGGCCTGCGTCCGATCAACAACGTCGTCGACGTCACCAACTTCGTGCTCCACGAGATCGGCCAGCCGCTCCACGCCTTCGACGCCGCGAAAGTCAGCGGCGCGCTGGTGATCCGCAGCGCACAGGACAATGAGGCCTTCATCGCCCTCGACGGCGAGACCTACGGGCTGCTGCCCGAAGACTGCGTGATCTCCGACGAAGCCGGCCACGCCCTCGCCCTCGGCGGCGTGATGGGCGGTGCGGACAGCGGCGTCACCGAAGCCACCACCGACCTTCTACTGGAATCGGCGTACTTCACGCCGTCGCGCATCCGCCGCACCTCGCGCCGCACCGCGCTTTCGTCCGACTCGTCCTACCGCTTCGAGCGCGGGATCAATCCCGAAGGCGTCCTCGCCGGCTCCGCGCTGGCGATCAAGCTGATCCTCGAACTCGCCGGCGGCAGCGCCGAAGCCGTGACGATGATGGCCGGCGGCATCCCGTCGCTCACCGGCGCGGTCGCGCTCGACCTCGCCAAGCTCGACCAGCTCACCGGCGGCAGCGTTTCCTACGAGGAAGCCGCGACCATCCTCACCCGCCTCGGCCTCGCCAGCAACGCCGACGACACCTGGACCGTCCCCGCCTTCCGCGCCGACCTTCAGCGCCACATCGACCTCGTCGAGGAAATCGTTCGAGTGAAAGGCCTCGACGCCATCCCGTCGCGGCTCCGCGGCACCTTCGTCCCGTCGAGCCCGGTCGATGCCGCCTACGACGCCGACATGAGGATCCGCGAGCGCCTCGCCGGCCTCGGCTTCCACGAGTGCCAGACGATCAAGCTGATCGCCGACAGCCAGCTCACCGACGCCCTGCCGCTCAAGCCGCTGCTTCCCGGCGACACCATCCGCGTCAGCTTGCCGCTCAGCGAGGACCACGCCGTGATGCGCCCCAGCCTGATTCCCGGCCTCGTCGCCTCCGCCGCCCGCAACGTCCGCCAGGGCGCGAAGGCCCTGCGCCTGTTCGAGCTCGGCCGCGTCTTCCGCAACGCCGGCGGCGGCAAGGCGAAGGACCTCGAGTCCGATTCGCTCGGCATCCTGCTCTCCGGCGACGCCGTGCCGTCCGGCTGGGCTCGCCCTGACGCCACCGCCGACCTTTACGACCTGAAAGCCGTCATCGCCGCGCTGGTCCCGAACGCTTCCGTGCAGCTCGTGCCGCGCGCCCGCGACGGCTTCGCCCTCGCCGCCGACATCCAGGCCGACGGCCAGAACCTGGGCACCTTCGCGATGCTCCTGCCGTCCCGCCAGCGCGAGCTCGATGCCCCGCAGGCGATTTTCGTCGCCGAGCTCGACCTCTCGAAGCTCCGCAAGTTCGCCGCCGGCAGCGGTGCCATCGAGGAACTCCCGCAGTTCCCCGGCTCGTCCCGCGACATCGCCCTCGAAGCCCCCGCCTCGCTCGCCAACGCCGAGATCGAACGCGTCCTCGCCAAGGTCAAGGAACCGCTGCTCACCGGCTTCGAATGCTTCGACGTCTTCCGCGACCCCAGCGGCCAGAAGCTCGCCGCCGACCGCAAGTCGATCGCCTACCGCCTGCACTACCGCGCTTCCGACAAGACGCTCAAGACCGACGAAATCGACACCGCCCACAAGGCCGTCGTCGCGGCTCTAACAAGCGGCTTGCCGGTGACGCAGCGGTAGCACCGAGTCACGCGGCAGCGAAGTAGCGCAACTTTGCAAGTTGCGTGCTTCTGGCGTGGCACCACGCCCCGCCGCCCCCGAACCCTCCCAAAAACCCCCGCCCCATGCGGCAGCGGCCCTTCTCGATTCCTCCTTCGCCGTCACTGACAGCCTGGTGCGCCCGCTCAAACCGCACCCCAAAGGGTCACTCACCCCAGCACGCAACTTGCAAAGTTGCGCTACTTCCCCCGCGCCAACCGCGATTCACCAGCATCTCCAACTCCTATCTTGTAAACTCCCTCCGACACCCCATCCTCCCCCGATGTTCTACGACCCCGCAAAGAACATCGACCACCACCGCCGCCGCCTCCCCCACTGGCAGCAATCCGAGGCCGTTTCCTTCATCACCTTCCGCCTCGCCGACGCCATCCCGGCCAAAGCCCTCAACGCTTGGGACAACGAACGCCGTATCTGGTTGCTTCATCGTCTCCCCTCCGCCTCCGGCGATCTCTCCGACGTCCTCTCGCAACTCGACGAGACCGACCGCCGCGCCTACCTCCGCCGCTTCGGCAAGCAGTTCCACGACCTTCTCGACTCCGGTCACGGCTCCTGCCTTCTGCGCAACCCGGCGCACTCCGCCATCGTCCAAAGCGCCCTGCTTCACTTCGACGGTCAACGCTATCAACTCGGTGACTACGCGGTCATGCCAAATCACGTCCACGTCCTCCTCGCCCCGGCCCCGGACCACAGCCTCGGCAGCATCACCGGATCGTGGAAGCGCCATGCTTCGCGCGAAATCAACAAGCTGACCGGCAGCCGCGGCACCCTCTGGCAGCATGAAAGCTTCGACCACCTCGTCCGCGATGCAGGATCGCTCGAAGGCTTCCGGAGATACATCCGCCAGAACCCCGAAAAGGCCCGCCTCCGCCCCGGCGAATACCGCCTCGGCAGCGGCACGCTGAAGTAGCGCAACTTTGCAAGTTGCGTGCTTATGGCGGCCCGCCACACCCCGACACCACCGAAGCCACCTCCAAACCTCCGCCCCATGCGGCAGCGAAGTAGCGCAACTTTGCAAGTTGCGTGCTTCTAGCGTCCCACCACACCCCGGCACCCCGAAGCCACCCAAAACCCCCGCCCCCTGCGGCAGCGAAGTAGCGCAACTTTGCAAGTTGCGTGCTTCTGGCGTCTCACCACGCCCCGACGCCCCCGAACCCACCCACCAACCTCCGCCCCATGCGACAGCAACTCTCCCCACCTCCCCCTTCGCCGTCACGGACAGCCTGAAGCATCCATTCGGACCCATCCCCGAATCAACCCGCCCCCGCACGCAACTTGCAAAGTTGCGCTACTTCGCTCCGCGCTCCACTCACCAAACCCATCCTTGCGACCACCTCCCCGATCCTCCATCCTGCCCGACATGGATCTCCCTCCCCAGCCGCCGCCCGACGTCCCCGCCCCGCCGCCGGGACCGGAGGCGATCCGGTCGCGGCGAATCATGAAGAATATCTTCTTGCTCGGGACCGTCTCGATTGCCCTTCTGATCCTACTCTTCATTCCGACCTTCTATACACCTCCCCCGGCACCAAGAACCGTCGCCATAAGCAACATCCGCCAGATCGGCCTGACTCTCTTCGCCTTCGACGACCAATACGGACGCTTCCCCGACGCCTCGACCATTCCCGCCGTCCAAGCAGCCACCGGCACCACTCTCCATCTGGGCGACAGCAGTTCCAACCAACTGTTCCGACAGCTTCTCGCCACCGTCGGCACGAGCGAGCTGATCTTCTGGGCCAAGACTCCTGCCACACGGAAGAAGCCCGACGACATCCTCGCTGCGGGCGCTCTCGCTCCCGGGGAATGCGCCTATTCCTACGTCGCAGGACTCACTTCCTCAGGTGACCCAGAGACGCCAATCGTGATGACACCCATGATCCGTGGCACCTTGAAATTCGACCCCAAACCCTTCGGAGGAAAGGCGATCGTTCTCAACCTCGACAGCTCCGCCACCGCCCTCACCATCGAAGAGAACGGCGACGTCCTCCTCAACGGCATGAACCTTTTCGACCCGCGCCAGCCCTTCTGGCGCGGCAAGGCACCGGACATCAAGTGGCCGGAGTAGGGGCCGGAGACCCTCAAACAAAAACGGCGGGTCTCCGTGAGACCCGCCGGGAAGGACAAGAAGGATGGTGGACTTCCGTTCGGAATCCGGATCAGGCCGGTTTGCCACCGCCCGCGTTGCGGATCTGATCGAAAGTGCCCTCGATGAGGTTCTTCCCCTGATCGCCGATGTTGTAGATCGTGGCCATCGTCTGAATGACACTCGCGGCCGGACCGGCGAAGGTGAATTCACAGTTCGTGACCTCGCACTTGTTCAACGAGAACGTTCCGAAACCAAGAACCACGAAGCGGCAGTTGGTGAACTCACAGGCGTTGTATTCGTGGAAATCGAGGACGACTTCTTCGTTGGAGAACTTGTTGTTGCTGATCTTCATGAGGATTTTTCCGATGGATGATGTCCGTATGGGTTTGCTTTGGCGGCTTCTGGCGACTGGATGTCGTGATGCATCCGAACGTGGCGGTTCACCTCCAACGGGGAAGACGGTTCGCGATACCCACGCCACCATCAAGCACGGAATCGATGAGGGGAGAGCTTCCGTGCGGCCCTCCGCATCCAACCGCTCCGAATCCACCTCTGCCACAACGCACGGTCTGAATTCTTAGTTCGATCCCATCCTTGCGGCCACCTCCCCGATCCTCCATCCTGCCCGACATGGATCTCCCTCCCCAGCCGCCGCCCGACGCCCCCGCCCCGCCGCCGGGACCCGAGGCGATCCGGTCGCTACAGGTCATGAAGTGGATCCTGAGGATCGGCGGGATATCAGTCGCATTTACCATCCTCTACTTCCTTCTTCCTCGGATCATCTATAAGAAACGAAGCCCCCACGATCTGGGCGAAGCGCTTAGCAACAGCAGTCAGATCGGCCTCAGTCTCTTTGTCTTCGAAGAGGAATACGAACGATTCCCCGACGCCACAACCATCCCTGCCGTTCAAGCGGCCACCGGCACCAAGCTTGCCTTGGGCGACAGCAGCTCGAATGACTTGTTCCGCCAGCTCCTAGCCACCGTCGGCCGGAGCGAGAAAATCTTCTGGGCGAAGACCGCCTCGACCCCGAAGAAGCCTGACGATATCCTCGGCGCGGACGCACTGGTTCCCGGCGAATGTGCTTTCACCTACATCGCCGGACTGAGATGCAACGGATTTTTGGACCAAGTTTTTGTTAGTTGATGGTGTTTAAATCGGCCTCGAATTTGGCCGGGGTGAGGTAGCCGAGGGCGGAGTG
>JBIPNO010000118.1:0-7702 GCA_044372775.1 Haloferula sp. | reverse complement strand
GCTACATCGAGAATCACAACAAGAACCCCAAGCCGTTCGTCTGGACTGCCACACCCGAGAAGATCTTCAACAAAATCACCGAGGCATTTTCTTAAATGGACTTAGCGCGCAGGACACTAGCAGATGACATCTCTACCAATCCTTATCAAACGCCCGGGGCCTCCTCGGCCGTTTCCCTCCCCAAGCCCAGTGTCAAAGACATCCTGTTCTCCTTCTCGGGCAGGATTCCCCGCCGCATCTACTGGCTTTGGAGCATCGTCAGCACGATCGTCGTGGTCATTGCGCTCGTCGCGGTGATGATGGTCTTCGGAACGCCGGTTGATCCGGAAAATCCAAGCGCTGAGCCCGGCTTGAGCCCGATCGGGACGATTCTGATGCTCATTCTCTACGTTCCGCTCGTGTGGATTGGACTCGCGCTGGGGGTAAAGCGCTGGCACGACCGCGACAAGTCCGGCTGGTGGATCCTGATCGGAATGATTCCGCTCGTCGGTGCCATCTGGACCTTCGTTGAATGCGGCTGCCTTCGCGGCACCGTCGGTCCGAACAACTACGGCGAGGACCCGACCTGAGCCTCCCAACCTGCGCGCTCCCGCTTGCGGGAGCGCGAATTTCGGGAATACAGCTACTTCCGCCTACGGAACGGGTGCAGCATCTGCCCCAGATACCCCCGCGGTATATCCTCCTGGATTCCGAACGACTCCGGCTCGTGGTCCGGGCAGCGGTAGGTCCCGAAAGCCAGATCCATCAACGGCGAGATGTTCGCGTAATTCCCGGCATCGCGCGCCCGGTCGTGGTGCCAGTGATGCAGCTCCGGCGCGCCGATGAACCAGCGCAGCGGCCCGATCGGCAGCCGCACGTTCGAGTGAATGTAGATCGCCCAGATCCCGCGGAAGGCGATCAGGCCGGTCAGCGTCTCCAGCGGAAAGCCTAACAGGAACGCGGGCAGGTTGATCAGCCCCATCGTGTAAACCGTGTCGAGCGGATGCTCCCGGTGCGCCGCCAGCCAGTCGAGGTGCTCCGCGCTGTGATGCACCGAATGAAAGCGCCACAGGAACGGCACGCGATGCTGCAAGCGGTGCCCCCAGTAAACGAAGAAGTCGCTCAGCAGGATCACCTCCACCGCCTGCAACCACCACGGCTGCCCCGCCACCGCGGCCCGGAAGCCGGCCGGCACGATGTTATCCAACCCGTCGCCAAAGCGGCTCAGCAACCACAGGACCAGCCCGCTCCACAGCAGGTATTGGCCGAGGAAAAAGCACAGGTCGATCCACCACTCCGGCCGGAAGAACCGCTGCCCGCGCTTCGCCGGAAAGGCCTTCTCCAGCGGAGAAAACACAAGGCACAGGAACAAGAAGCTCCCTCCGACGCCGAAAAGCAGGGCGGGCAGATTCATGGCTCCACCTTCCCCGGCCTGGGCGGCGATTCGGGTTCGACCGGCTTGCTTTCCGGACGCTCCAGAAGGGGCGCAATGCTTTTCGACCCCGGCAAGACGGTCTTCTCTTGAGCCGGCTCATCCCCGCCCTCGTCGGGCAGGACAAATCCCCCGTCCGTACCGAAGTCTTCATCCGCCATCCCACCCACATCCTGCGAACCGGGCTCCGAAACTTCCGGTGGCTCGACCACTTTACCATCATCATCCATCATCTTCCCGCCCGGTGGTGCGCCCCATGCGCTTTTCGACCCCGGAAGGACGGTCCGTTGCTGCTTTTCAGGAGGCCTCAAAGCATCATGCGCCGCGGCCGTCTTCTGCTTCTGCCAAACGTAAGCCCCCCCGAGCCCCAGCGCCGCGCAAAGCGCGAACACCTTCAAAACACCCGCTCCGGCTTTTGATTCCATCTCTCCGGATTAGTCGCCCCGATGACCCCCATCAAGCCCGCGCTGACCCTTTGCACAGAATTTACCGACATCCCACAAAAGGGGGAATTGGGTATGAAAACCACCGCCCGGGGAATCCGATCATAGCGCGCCCGCCGCTTGGGAGCTCTATTCAAGGCAAGGCGAAAACCCACTTTGCCCGCCTTGGTCTGGTCATGAAACCCACCCGTCTCCCGCTCGGACGACTCCTCGCCCCGCTCCTCCTGCTGTCCCCGGCCGTCCGCGCTGACCTGGTCCACCGCTGGTCCTTCAACGATCCCGCCGGCCCGGCCACTGACGGAACCGCGCTCACCGACAGCGTCGGCACCGCGGCCGCCACCGTCCAAGGCAACTTCTCCGCCTTCACCGGCAACGCTTTGGTTCTCCAAGGAAACGGCGGCACGACCAACACCACGACCGGCGACCGCTCAGCCGGCTTCATTTCCGGCTACATCGACCTCCCGAACGGGATCGTTTCCTCCAAAACCCACCTCTCGGTCGAAATCTGGGCCACTCCCCTGTCCGCCCGCAGCTTCCAGCGGCTCTTCGACTTCGGCCGCGTCACCGGGGCCGGCTTCGGCGGCGGGGCACCGGGCGAGGTACTCGACGTCAGCGGCACCGGCAACAACCCAGGTCCGACCACCGCCTCGGACAACCTGATGCTTTCCTTCTGCATCGGAACCGACCTGAACGCCCAGCGAATGGAGGCCCTGCTGAACGGCGGCAGCGCCACGACCGTCAACACCGCCGCCACCACCACCGCGGGCACCCGCTACCACTACGTCATGACCTTCGAAGATGGCGTCGGAGCCTTCGGCACCAATGGCGGCCGCATGACCTGGTACCGCGACGGCGTGGCGGTCGGCACCGGCGACGTGGCCTTCCACCTCTCCGACCTCGAGGACGTGAACAACTGGCTCGGCCGCTCGCAGTGGACCGCCGACCGCAATGCCCACGCATCCTACGACGAGGTCCGCCTTTACGACCACGTCCTCAGCCCCGCGGAAATCGCCGCCAACCTCGCCGCCGGCCCCGACACACTGGTCGCCCCAGTCGATCCCGATCCCGCGCCAACTCCAAATCACCTCTGGGTCTTCAACAGCCCCGCCGACTCGACCGTCGACTCCGGCCTGACCTTCACCGACAGCATCGGTGGCATGGTCGCCACCCTGCGCGGCCAAGGCGCGGCCCTCACCGGCACCTCGCTCCGCCTGCCCGGCAGCACCACCGGCAACCAGCCCGCCGCCACCATCTCCGCCTACCTCGACCTGCCGAACGGCATCGTCTCCGCCCAACCCGCCATCACCTTCGAAGCCTGGGCCACCCCGCTTTCCTCAAAGAACTGGCAGCGCCTCTTTGAATTCGGCCGCTGCAACATCACCCACGGCTCCGGCGCGGCGCCCGGCGAGATCGTCGACTCGGCCATCGCCCCCGGCAACAGCGGGGGCTACGACAACCTCGGCATCACCCTGAACTACGCCGGCGACCTCAACACCCAGCAGCTCGAAGGGCAGTACGATGGCAACGCGCCGCAATTCACCAGCTCCACCGCCGCCACGGTCCCAGGCACTCAGTATCACTACGTCTTCGTCATTCAGGATGGTATCGGCGAGTTCGGCGCGACCGGTTGCCGGGCGAGTTGGTACCGCGATGGCGTCCTTCAAAACTCCGACGACTTCCCCTTCCTCGCCGCCGACATGGAGGACGTGAACAACTGGATCGGCCGCTCGCTCTACACCGGCGATTCCAATTCTCATCTCGCCCTGAACGAACTCCGCATCTATCAGCGCGCGATCACCCCCGGCGAAATCCTCGCCAGCCGCGACGCCGGCCCCGACCTCAATTCCGGCCCGCCCGAACCCCCAGCCCCCGCCCCCATTCCGGAATCCCGCTGGTCCTTCAACAGCCCCGCCGGCCCGGCCGCATCCGGCACCGCCTTCACCGATGCCTCCTCCGGCGAAATCGCCACCGTCCGAGGCATCGGCGCGACCCTCGACGGCGCCAAACTGATCCTCCCCGGCACCACCAACGGCAACCAGACCGAAGCCGCCATTTCCGCCTATCTCGACCTCGCCAACGGCCTCGTTTCCTCGCGCGGCAGCCTCAGCTTCGAAGCCTGGATCACGCCGCTCTCTTCGAAGAACTGGCAGCGCGTCTTCGACTTCGGGAACGCATCGCTCACCAGCGGCCCGGGTGCCGCCACCGGGGAGATCATCGACAGCGCCGCCGCCCCCGGAGGCTTCGTCGCCAACGACAATCTGTTCCTGTCCCTCAATGTCGCCGGTACCCTCGGCTCCCACCGTTTCGCCGCGAAGATCGACGGCGGCGCGGAGACTTCTCCCGGCAACGTCGACCTTTCTGCCGCCACCTCCGTCGGCACGGAATACCATTATCTGATCACCGTGCAGGACCAAGCCGGTGCCTTCGGCTCGACCGGCTGCCAGGCGAAATGGTACCGCGACGGAACCCTCTACGGCACCGCCGATCTCCCTTACCGCATGTCCGACCTCCAGGACGTGAACAACTGGATCGGCCGCTCGATGTGGGCCGGCGACAGCAACTCGCACATGGCGATCAACGAGCTCCGCCTCTACGACCGCGCCATCTCCGCCGCCGAGGTCCTCGCTTCCTACAACAACGGCGCGAACACCGTCTTCCCGCCCCCCGTCGCCGTTGCGGACAGCGCCATCATCCACCCCGACCAGAAGGTTCTGCTCGACGTGCTGGCCAACGACACCGGATCGCCCGCGGCCGGCACGCTCGAAATCGTCACGCCCCCTTCCACCGGCACCGCCACCCTCAGCGGCGGGAAGATCCTCTACACCCACAGCGGCCCTGCCACCTCGCCGCTCACCTTCACCTACCGCGTCGGGAACAGCAGCGGCTTCACCTCCGACGGCACCGTCACCATCGATTTCGCCACCTCGCTCCGCCTGACCAACGAGGCCCTCGCCATGCCCGCCGCCCTGCCCGCGACCTCATGGCAGCTCGTCGACGCGCTCCCTGGCCTCACGTTCACCCGCCCCATCTGCCTTACCTCGGTCCCCGGCAACGCGAACCAGCTCTACGTCTGCGAGCAAGGAGGCGTCATCAAGCGGGTGGCCGATGTCACTTCCCTCGCGCCCGCCGCCAACAACTTCCTCGACCTCGCGGCCTTGGGCGGCGGATTCAACGTCGGCCCCCTGTTGGCAGGGCAACCCGAAAACGGCCTGCTCGGCCTTGCATTCCATCCGGACTACGCCACCAACGGCTATTTCTACGTCGCCTACACCGTCAACCTGGCCGGCAACTACTTCCAACGCGTTTCCCGCTTCAGCCGCGACGCCGCCGACCCCACCATCGCCGATCCGGCCAGCGAGTTGATCCTCCTCCAGATCGACGACTTCGGCTTGAACCACAATGGGGGCGACCTGCACTTCAGCCCCATCGACGGCTACCTCTACTACGGCACCGGCGACGGCGAAAACTCCACCGCCGGTCAGGCGAAAAGCCAGAAAATCGACGATGACTTCTACTCCGGCATCTTCCGGATCGACGTCGACAAGCGGCCCGGAAGCCTTCCGCCCAATCCGCATCCCTCCATCCCCACCGATGGCGGCGTGGCCCGCTTCAACGTGCCGCCCGACAATCCCTTCGTTCACACCAGCCTCGCCGGCACCTGGGACGGCAGCTACAACGGAGTCGATTACTCCGCCTCGCTGGCCACCGTGCGCACCGAGTTCTGGGCCACCGGCATCCGCCACGCCTGGCGCATGTCGTTCGACCCGCTCACCGGCGACCTGTGGGAAGGCGATGTGGGGCAGAACACCTATGAAGAAATCAACAAGATCGAGAAAGGCGGCAACTACGGCTGGGCCTACCGCGAAGGTGCCCATAACTTCAATGGCATCCTCGGCGCCGCGCCGGCAGGCTTCACCTCGATCGATCCCGTTTACGAATACGTCCACACCGCCATCCCCGGCGGCAGCGCCGAGTTCAAGGGCAACTCGGTGGTCGGCGGTTACGTCTACCGCGGCACCCGCTTCCCGTCCCTCGCGGGACGCTACGTGTTCAGCGACTCCGTCTCCGGCCACGTCTGGGAAATGAACCCCGCGACCGCCGCGACCACCCGCCTCGCCGGCCTGCCCGGCGCCTACGGAGTCATCTCGACCCAAGGCGTCGATCCCTCGAACCAGGACCTCCTTTTCGCCGCCTACCTCAGCGGGAAGATCCTGCGCCTCGCCACCGGCGACGCCCCCAACCAAGACTTCCCGACCACCCTTTCCGCCACCGGCCTCTTCGCCGATCTGACCGACCTCTCGCCCGCCCCCGGCCTGCTGCCCTACGCGCCCAACATGAGCTTCTGGAGCGACCACGCCATCAAGCAGCGCTGGTTCACCATCCCCGACGCCACCTCCAGAATGACCTGGAGCAAGGACGGCAACTGGACCTACCCGACCGGCATGGTCTGGGTGAAGCACTTCGACCTCGAACTCAGCCGCGGCAACCCGGCGACGAAGAAGCGCATCGAAACCCGCGTCCTCGTCAAAACCGACACCGGCTCCTACGGCGTCAGCTACCGCTGGAACGAAGCGCAGACCGAGGCCTTCCTCGTGGAAGATGCCGGCACCGAGTTCGACCTCACCATCGACGACCACGGCACCCCGCATGTCCAGCGCTGGCAGATCCCCGGCCGCTCGAACTGCCTCACCTGCCACACCCCGCAAGGCGGGCACGCGCTTTCGTTCAACACCCGCCAGCTCAACCGCGACGAGACCATCTTCGGCGACTCCGGCAACCAGCTCGACCTCCTCGCCGCGAACGATTTCCTCCACAACACCCCCGATCCTGTCGCCACCCTCGAACGCCACATCCGGCCGGAGGAAACGCAGTATCCTCTCGAACAACGGGCCCGCTCGTACTTCGACGTGAACTGCGCCTACTGCCACCAGGACGGCGGCAGCGCCACCGGCTTCTGGGACGGCCGCGCCCATCTCACTCTCGAACAGACCGGCCTCATCCACGGCGTCCCCGTCGTCAACGGCGGCAATCCCGACCGCCGCTACGTCGTCCCCGGCCAGCCCGACCTCAGCATCATGCTGAGCCGCGTCGCCGCCAGCAACGGCTTCACCCGCATGCCGCCGCTCGCCACCAGCGAGCTAGACCTCCAGGGCATCGAACTCCTCACCGCCTGGATCGACGACGCCCGAGAACTCTACGACGGCTGGCGCGACGGCTACTTCGCAGCCAATGATCCGAACGCCGCGAAAACCGCCGACCCCGACAGCGACGGCGTGAACAACTACGACGAGTACCTGTTAGGCAGTTCCCCCGTCAGCGGCGCCAACCCGTGGCAGGCCGGCACCGCCGGCGGCACGCTCACCTTCCTCCGCAAGTCGCACCGCTACTACGCCATCGAGACCAGCGACAGCCTCGGCAACTGGCAGCCCTGGAGCATCCCGGAAATCGACCGCGCCTATCAGGCCACCGACACCCTCACCGAGATCCCGCTCCCCGTCTCCCCGACCGGCAAGCAGTTCTTCCGCTTCCAGGTCACCGAGCCCTAGGCCCACACGGCAGGAGCACAACTGTGCAATCTCTGATCGGGGCTGCCGATCACACAAAAGCCGACGGCGCAGAATCAAGGAGAGGCGGACTCCGATCCGCCAGGCTCTTGTGCCGCCCATAATCCGAGGGAACCGCTCTTCCTTGGCTCACCATCGTCATGGTGGATCGGAACCGTTGTGCGACGACGATTAAAACTACCCCCTGACGACAATTAAAATTACCCGCAGGACGGGTGGTTTTCCGGGGTGTGGCGGGATGCCGTTTGACACCGGTCGGGGAAGCGGGTGCGGGTCCGGGTTGT
>JBIPNO010000069.1:0-27328 GCA_044372775.1 Haloferula sp. | reverse complement strand
CTCGCGTTCGGAATCGGACAAACGGATGGAGGAAGTCGGTCTCGGCATGCCGCTTTTCTACTAGATATCTAGTAGCGATGCAAATCGAAATTAAACGGATTTAGCGCGCAGGACACTACCGCCTCGTCGTCGAATACCGATTCCCGGGGAAGGGCGGCAACTGCGGCGTGCTGGTCCACGCTTCGAAGCCGCGCGCGCTTTACGACATGTTCCCGCAGTCGATCGAAGTGCAGATGTTGTCCGGCCACGCCGGTGATTTCTGGTGTATCCAGGAAAACATCGAAGTGCCCGACATGGAGAAACGGCGGCCGGCCAAGGAAGGCCAGAAATTCGGCGGCGGCCTGCAGGACGCGCGCCGGATCATGAACCTGACCGATGACTCGGAAAGGCCGCTTGGAGAATGGAACACGATGGTGATCACCTGCAACGACGACACCATCGTGGTCGAGGTCAACGGCACCGAGGTGAACTCCGGCAGCAAGTCAACGGCGACCAAGGGAAAGATCGCGCTGCAAGCGGAAGGCACCGAAGTCGAGTTCCGGAAGGTGGAGCTGGAGCCGCTCCGCTGAGTCCGCCGCAGGCGATAAGGAGCAGGGACACTCCTGTCCCGTCGCACAGCAATGGCTCACGACAGGAGTGTCGTGGCCCCTTACCGCTCCACCCTTGGCGCAGCCCGTAAGGAGCAGGGACACTCCTGTCCTGTCGCACAGCACCGGCTCACGACAGGAGTGTCGTGGCTCCTTATTTGACCTGAATCGCGGTGGCGTTCACGACCAGCGAATCCGCGGACGAGCCCTCGGCGACCTTGCCGGTGACGGTGACGGTGGCGAGCTTCACCAGACCGCCGACGCCATCGAGACCGTCCTTCAGCACGCGGCCGTCGGGACCGGTGATCTGGATGGTGGCGATGCCGGACTTCTTGTCTTCCTTGGTATCGCAGCAGCAGTCCCACGGCGTTTCGCAACTGTCGCCCGGGATTTCGTTGCACGGCGTGAGCAGTTCCGGATCGCCGAGGATGAAGGCGGAGCGGCCTTCGACGAAGGGCTTGGAATTGCCCATGATGCGGCCGGAGAGAGTGATCTCGTCGCCCGGCTTGGCGGTGGTGCGGACGACGTGGATGGCCTTGGCTTCCCCGGCCGGCGCGGCCGCCAGGATCGCGGTGAGTTCGGCGCCCGGAGCGGCGGCCGGAGCGCTGGTGGTGGCAGCCGAAGTAGCCGGGGCGGACTTCTCCTTGCAAGAGGCGAACAGGCAGGCTGCCGCCGCAAGGGCCATGGTGGATTGGATGGTCTTCATTCGATGTTCAATGTTGGGCGTTCGATGTTCGATGTTCAATTTCAGTGTATTCTCAAGAAGATCGCAACGCCACCGGAAGCGCGGGCTTCAGGCAACGGATGGCCGGCGGCAGCGCGCCCAACAAGCCGAGGAAAAGTCCGGTGAGGATACCGGTCAGCGCGACGCCGGGACCGATCTCAAGGGTGAAGGCCCCGATTGAAAACGGCACCGTGCGACCATCGAGCAGCAGCAGCGCGGTGATTGACGCCAGCAAGGTGCCGCAGAGGCAGGCGAGCGTGCTTTCCTGGACCAGGCTGGCAAGCAGTGCGCCGCGGCCGAAACCGATCGCCTGCAAGGTGGCCATCTCGCGGACCCGCGAGGCGAAGGCGGCGTAGAGGGTGTTGATCCCGCCGAACACGGCCCCGGCGGCGATCAGGCCGGCGGTGATCCAGGTCATCACGCGCAGCGGTTTGAAGAAGGAACTCAGGCGGGCATAGTAGTCGCTCTCGCGCAGCGCGCTGAGCTCGAGGTCGAGGCGTTGCTTGGCGAACAGGTCGGCTTCGGCGAAGTCCGCGGGGTCATCGAGGCGCAAGACGACGCAGGAAATCGTCTCGCGCTTCGCCAGCACGCGGAGGTCGCCGAGGGTCGCCCACAGTTCCGACTCCAGCACGGTGCCGGGCGCGGCGAAGGTCCCGGAGAGCGTCATCGGCTGGCCATCGAGCACCACCTGCCGGCCGGGCATCAGGTCAGCTTCGGCGAGACCGAGCTTCCGCCAGGCGAGGCGGCCGGCCATCAGCTGGCCGGCGGTCGGGAAGCTACCGGCGATGAGACGGACTTCCGGGTGGACGTGCAGCGCTTGCGGAGTGACGCCGCGGAAGACCGCCTGGCGGCGTCCGCCGTCGCCGAGGTCGAGATAGCTCATGTAGTGGATCTCGCTGGAGACCGCGCGGACGCCGAGGGTCTCGGCGATCCCCGGCACGGCGGCCTCCGCGATACCGCCGGCGCGGTCGGCGACCTCGCTGCGCTGGATGCTTTCCTCGGAACCGGCACCGACCAGGATCACGTTGTGAGGCGAACCGGAGGCGGAGAGCACGCGCTTCATGCCGTCGTTGATCGCCACCGCGGCCATCACCAGCAGCACGACCAGCGCGCTGCCGCCGATGGTCTGGAGCAGGCGGGCTTTCGAGCGGAACAAGTTCCGCACGGCGTAGGAGAGCGGAAGCATGGTCAGGAGCGGAGGTTCTTCACAATCGATTGGGTGACTGCCTGCCACGCGGGCCACAGCGAGGCGAGGATGCCGAGGGCGAGCGCGGCGACGATGCCAGTGGCGATGACCGCGGCGTCCGGCTGGATCGCGAGGGTCTGGCCCTCGTTGCCCATGGTGAAGCTTTGCCAGCGGAGGAAAGCGGCCGACAGCCCGACTCCGGCGACGCCACCGATCAGGCCTAACATCCCGCCCTCGCCGACCACCAGACAGGCGATCGCGCGACCGGGATAGCCGAGGGTCCGCAGCACGGCGTTCTCCTTCACCCGGCCGCGGACGATGAGCAGCAGGGCGTTCGCGACCAGCGCGGTGACCGCGAGCACCGCGCCGATGCCGAGCCAGCGGGTGAAGCCGATGAGTTCGATCAACTCGGCCGCCGTTTCGGCGAAGAAGGCCTTCTCGGGGCGGGTGTCGGTCGGCGCGGCATCGGAGTGGAAGCGCTCGTCGATCGCCTGCGCGACCGGCTTGAGGTCGGCCGACGAATTGACCCGGACATTGAACTGGGTGACCACGCCGAGGCCGGCTTTCGAGGCGCGCTGGAGGAAGGGCAGCTTGACGTAGGCGACGTTGTTGTCCTGCGGGAAGGGCGAGCGCAGGATGCCGGCGACCGTGACCGTCACGCCCGCGCCGTCGAAGCGGTCGCCGGGTTTCAGCCCGCGGCGCTGGGCGAAGACCTGGCCGAGCAGCGCGCCGTCACCGCGCTTCTGCCATTCTTCCATGCTGCCTTCGATCACCTCGATCTCCGGCGCGAACTTCGCCAACTGGTCGTCGGGCACGCCGCGGAAGGTGATCACGTCGAGCGAGGCGCCGCAGTTGTTGACGACGATCTGCACCGGGATCACATCGCGCACGCCGGGGATCTCGCGGATCTCGTCGGCGTAATGCTCCGGCAGCCGGCTGGCGGAGGGGCAGAAGCGGTTCTGGCGATAGACCACCAGCGTGGTGTCGGCCGCGGTTTCTTCGGTCGCCTTGGCCAGCGAGCGCTGGAGGGTCTCGACCGCGGTGAACAGGAACATCCCCGAGGCCACGCCGAGCACGGTGAGCAGCGAACGCACGCGGTGGCGGACGAGCTGGGTCCACGAGAGACGTAGTAGATTGAGGATGGGGTTCATTGCAGCAAAAGCTGGCCTTTCTCCAGATGCAGCGTCCGGTGCGCGGCGGCGGCGGCGCGGGGGTCGTGGGTGACCATGACGATGGTCTTGCCGTGGTCCGCGGCGAGCTGGCGCAGCAGGTCGAGGATGCGGGTCGCCGACTCGCGATCGAGGTCGCCGGTCGGCTCGTCGGCCACCAGCAAGGCGGGATCGGCGACCAGAGCGCGGGCGATGGCGACGCGCTGTTCCTGGCCGCCGGACAGCTCCGACGGGGTGTGGTGCATCCGGTCGGCGAGGCCGACCAGCTCGAGCGCGGCGGTCACCCGGGCGTGGCGGTCCTTCTTCGACATCGACGCGAGCAGCAGCGGCAGCTCGACGTTCTCGAAGGCGCTCAGCACCGGGACCAGGTGATAGAGCTGGAAGATGTAGCCGACATGGGCGGCCCGCCATTTCGTCAGCTCGCGGCGCGAGAGCTTGGCGAGCTCGGTGCCGGCGATGACCAGCGAACCCTCGCTCGGCGAGTCGATGCCGGAGAGCAGGTTGAGCAGCGTGGTCTTGCCGGAACCCGACGGCCCCATCAGCGCGAGGAATTCGCCGCGCGGGACGTCGAGGTCGAGCTTCTCCAGCGGGGTGACCACGGTGCACCCCTTGCGGTAGCTCTTTGAAATCCCGCGGCATTGGATCATCGGATCGTTCATGGCCGGGCTGGCTTGGGGTTGACCCGCTGGCCGTCGCGCAGGCCTTGCGGGGAAAGGACGACCCGCTCGCCGGGGCGCAGGCCGTCGAGGACGCGGATGAAGCCGTCGCGGGACTCGGTCGAAGCCTGCACCGCGCGCTTGGCGACGCGTTTCGAGTCGGGATCGAAGACCCACGCCGCGCCGTCTGTTAGAGCGGCTTGCGGGATCCAGGTGGCGAGCGAGCCGGGGGGCTGACCGGCTCCCGAGGCGTTGCCGAAGAACTCGACGCGGCTCAGCATTTCCGGCCGCAGTTGATCGGCGGGATCGAGGATGCGGACCTTCGCCTGGAGCGTGTTGCGCTGAAGGTCGGCCTCGCCGGTGATGCGGGTGACCTCGCCGGCGAAGACCTGGTCGGGCAAGAGGCTGCAACGGATCTTCGCGGACTGGCCGACGCTCAGGCCGGCGGCATCGGCGAGCGGGACATCGACCCGGACCTGGAGCCGATCAGGCTGATAGAGGATGGCAATGGTCGAGCTGTCGGTGTCATCCATCCCCAGCATTTTCTTCTGGCCTGGCGCGGCGAGCAGGCGGAGCACGCGGCCATCGACCGGCGAAAGGATACGGGTGCGTTCGAGCGCGAGCTTTGCCTGATCCACCGCCACCGCGGCGGCGGCGACCTCGGCGTCCTTCACCTTCGTTTCGAGCTCCATCCTCGCGACGTCCGCTTCCGCCTCACCGCTGATCGCCTCGGCGGCGAGTGTTTGGAGACGCTCGCGGTCGAGCCGCAGGCGGGCGGTGACCACCTCCGACTCGGAGATCGCTCCCTTGCCGAGTTCGGAAATCCGCACGTTTTGATCGGCGGCTTCCTCCTGCAGGGTCCGTGCTGCCTCGACGATCGCCTTCGCCGAATCGTGCTTCTTGCGGGCCGAAGCGATTGCGGCGACCTGGGCATCGCGCCCCGCGACTTTCATCCGATGCTCCTGCTCCGCCGCGGCCAGGGCGAGCCGCGCGTCGGCATCGACCAAGGTGGCGAGCGGCTCGCCCTTCGCGACCTGCTGGCCTTCGAGCACGTGGACGGCATCGATCACGCCGTCCACCAGCGCGGTCGCCTTGATCGGCAGCGGATCGGGTTCGATCCAGCCGCTGGCCTGGAACAGCAGCGTGCCGGTGGCGGTGGCGGCGCTGCTTCCGCCGGACTCCGGCGTCGCGAGCACCAGGGCGGTCTCGACCGTCGGGGCCGGCAGCAGGCGGTCGCGGAACAGGGCGAGGAAGAGCAGGGCGAAGCCTGTTAGAATGGCGGCGGGAATCAGCCAGGCCGGAGTCCGGCGCGGTGGCTTGGCCTCGCCGGAAGCGGAGCGGGTCAGTGAATCGAGGGAAGCTTTCATGGAACGGAGACGTTGCGCCCGGGAAAGGGCAGGCAAAAGCGGCCACCCTCAAAGGCGGCCGGCGGCGACAGCAAGGTGCCGCTTTACAGTCTCCAGACTCCCAGCCACGAGCGATGCGCGGCGGGCGTGTCGGGGCCGCGGATCGGGGCCGCGGCGCAATGAACGGAGCCACCGCGGATCAAGGGCGGCGGCGCGATGAAAGCCGGTGCCGGCAAGTCCATCACCGGCGGTGACGGGAGATCGTCGGGAACGGCAGGCGCGGGTACCTCGGGAAGTTCCTCCAATTCGACGCAGCAAGGATCCTCATGATGGTCCCCGCAGTCCGGACAGCACGGATCCTTCTCCCCACCGCATTCCGACCCGCCCACCAGCAGGCGGTTCTCCAACAGGCACAGCCGCAGCGGCGAACCGGCCAGCGGGATCATCATCCCGAGGCAGGCCAGCAGAAATGCGGCGATCACCCGTTTCATCACAAGACAGAGTCTCACAGAGGAGAGGCGCGGGTCAAGGGAGGGATTCCCGTCGACCCGCACCTTCCGGCATCCGGACTTACTCCTTCTCCCCGCAAGCGCAACGCCACTCCGGCTGACCGCAGGGTTCGCACTTCTTGGTGTTGTAATGAAGCCGTGCGGTGAAGGGCTTGGCTGCGGCGTCGCCCTTGAATTGAAGGATCAGCCACTCGTCCTCGCCGGGGATCGGCAGGGTGAAGCCGGCCGCGTCCTTGGCGACTTCCAGCTTCGCCGGCTTCTCGCGGGTGCCGGCGGTGGCGGCGAGCGCCTGGGCCTCGACCTTCACCGGCTTCATGTCCTTGTCGAGCAGCGCGACATGCAACTTGCCGTCCTTCACGGTCACCTCGCCGTGCATGGTTTCGTTGTCGCTGAACTCGACGATGCGGCCCTTGTTCGGGCCGAGCTCGATCCCCTCGTGGCCGAAGGCAATGCCGGCGGTGAGGGCGAGGATAAGGGTAGTCAGTTTCGTTTTCATGTCTTTGTTGGTTCTGGGATTGGTTTCTAACGGGCGGCGGGCGCGTCCAGCCGCAAAGCTTTCTCCGCCGCCTTTCTTCCGATCAGGAAGAAAACGGCCGGGGTGACGACGAGGTCGAGAAGGGTCGAGGAAACGAGGCCGCCGACGATGGCGACGGCCACCGGATGGAGGATCTCCTTGCCCGGTTCGCCGGGCGCGAGGACCAGCGGGATCAGGGCGATGCCGGCGGCGAGCGCGGTCATCAGCACCGGCACCAGCCGCTCCTGGGTGCCGCGAGTGATCAGCGCGATGCTGAAGCTCTCGCCCTCGTGCCGCATCAGGTGCAGGTAGTGGGAGATCATCATGATTCCATTCCGCGCCGCGACCCCGCCGACCGCGATGAAGCCGACCAGGGTGGCGATGCTGATGTTGTCGATCTTCCACCAGGTGAAGGCCAGCGCTCCGGCCAGGGCGAGCGGCAGGTTCAGCATGACCTGGAGGGCCAGCGAGAGGCTGCGGAAATAGCCTGTGAGAAGGACGCCGATCACTCCGATGACGATGCCGAACAGGATCAGGATCCGCTTCGAGGCCTGCTGGCGGGCGAGATACTCCCCCTCGAAGCGCAGCGTGTAGCCCTGCGGCAGCACGACCTTGTCCGCCACGGCCTGTTGCCACCCTTTGACCAGCGATTCGAGGTCGCGCGAGCCCGTGTTCGCGCCGATGACGATGCGGCGTTGGCCGTTCTCGCGGTTGATCACGTTCGGGCCATTGACCTCATGGACGTCGGCGACCATCGAGAGCGGGAGATGGCGCCCGTCGGGAGTCTCGACCAACAACTCGCCGATTCTCTCCGGCCAGGTCCGCCACCTCTCGGGCAGGCGCATCACCAGATCGACGGTGGCTTCCCCCTCGCGCAGCTCGCCGAGCAGCGAGCCGCCTAACAGCAGCGAGACCTGCTCGTTGATCGCGCCCGGCGAAAGGCCTTCGACCCGTGCCCGCTCGCGGTTCACCTCGATCCGGATCTGCGGGATCGGCACCTGCGCTTCCAGGTTGATGTCGGTGAGGCCGGGGATCCCCTGGCCGGCTTCCTTCACCTGCGCGCCGAGGCGGCGCAGGGTGTCGAGGTCGGGGCCGTGGATCTTCACCGCGATCTTCGCCGAGACGCCGCTGAGCATGTGGGAAAGCCGGTGGCCGATCGGCTGGCCGACGTTGACGAAGGTGCCGGGGATGCCCCCAAGCGACTCGCGGATCGCCGCGAAGACCTCCTCGCGCGGGCGGCCGCCTTCGTGGAATTCGACGTCGAACTCGTTGACGGAAACCGGCATCACGTGGTCGTCACGTTCGGCGCGGCCGGCGCGGCGGCCGACGGATTTGACCTCGGGGATTTGCAACAGCAGTCCGACGGCGGTCTTGCCGACTTCATTCGACTGCTTCAGCGAGGAGCCCGGCGCGCTCGCGAAGGAAATGGTGGCGCTACCCTCGTTGAAGGTCGGCAGGAACTCCTTGCCCATGCCGGGGTAGAGCATCCCGGCGGCGACGACCAGCATCACAACCACCCCGATCACCGCCAGCGGCGCGCCAAAAGCGGCCCGCAGGAAGGTCGCGCGGGTGAAGGCCTTCAAGGCGCGGACCAGCGGACCGTCGCGGTGTTCCTTGCCTTCCTTCGGCTTCAGCAGCAGCGAGCAAAGTACGGGAATCACCGTAAGTGACACCACGAAGGAGGCGATCATGCTGACGATGGTGGCGATGGCGATCGGCCGGAACAGCCGGCCTTCCAAACCCGCGAGCCCGAGCAGAGGCACGAAGACCAGCACGATCAGCAGGGTCGCGTAGAGGATGCTCGAACGCACCTCGCTCGACGCCGCGGCGATCACTTCCAGCCGCGACTTCGGTGCCGCCAGCGAAGCGTTCTCGCGCAGGCGGCGGAAGACGTTCTCGACGTCGACGATGGCGTCATCGACCACCATCCCGATCGCCACCGCGATGCCGCCGAGGGTCATGCTGTTCACCCCGGTACCGAACCATTTGAAGGTCAGCAGGGTGATCGCGAAGGACAGCGGGATCGCCGTCAGCGTGATGAAGGTGGTGCGGAGATTCAGCAGGAAGAGGAACAGGATGATCGTCACCATGATCGCCCCGTCGCGGATCGCTTCCTTGAGATTGCCGACGGCGTGCTCGATGAAATCGCCCTGCCGGAACAACACGCCGGCCTCGACCCCGGGTGGAAGGCTGGGCCGCAGTTCGTCGAGCGCCTTCTCGATCTCTGCGGAGAGCTTCAAGGTGTCGAAACCGGGGGCCTTGTCGATGCTGAGCACCACGCCGGCGGCTTCCTGCGTGTCGCCTTCAAAAGCGATCGCCGCGTCGCCGCGCATGGTGGCGACGCCGAACTTCACCGTGGCGACGTCGCCGATGCGGATGATCCGGTCGCCATCCCGCTTGACCACCGACGCGGCGATATCGGCGGGGTCGGCGCTCATCGCGAGATTGCGCACCATGATTTCGCGCGGCCCGGACTGGAGGTAGCCGCTGGTGGCGTTGCCGGCGGACCGGCTGACCGCTTGCTCCAGCTCCGCGAGCGTGACGCCTTCGGCCTGCAGCTTCAGCGGATCCGGCTCGACGTGGACCTGCTTCACGCCGCCACCGATGGCGAGGACCTCGGCGACGCCGGGGATGCTTTGCAGGCGGCGCGCGACCGTCCATTCGGCGAAAGTGCGCAGGTCCATCGGTGCGATCGAGCCATCGGTCGAGCGCAGCCCGACCAGCAGGATCTCGCCCATCAGCGAGGACACCGGCGTCATCCCGGAGCGCGCGCCTTCGGGCAGCTTGACGGTTTGCAAGCGCTCCTGGACGAGCTGGCGGGCCTTGTAGATGTCGGTCCCCCAGCCGAATTCGACGAAGACCAGCGACAGGCCGACGTCGGAGTTCGAGCGCAGGCGGTCCAGCCCGCCGACGCCTAACAGGGCGTTCTCGAGCGGCCGGGTGACCAGCGTTTCGACCTCCTCGGGAGCCAGCCCGGGCGATTCCGTCAGCACGGTGACGGTCGGTTTGGTCATGTCCGGCAGGACCTCGACCGGCAGCTCGGTCGCGGTGCGCAGGCCCATGAAGAGGACCAGCAGGGCGACGGCGATGACCAGCGCGCGGTTCTTGAGGGAGAAGCGAATTAGGTGATTGAGCATGAAAGCGGAGCGGTCTAGGGTTTCCCCGTGAAAAAGCGCGATCTGGTGGCAAAACACCGCGAGGCCATCCTGGCCTTGGCCGCGGAACACGGACTGGCGGACGTGCGCCTCATCGGTTCGGTCGCGCGGGGCGATGAGCGGACCGACAGCGACGTCGATTTCTTCGTTCGACGGCAGCCCGGCACCGATCCGTTTCTCATTCTTTCATTCAAGGACAAGCTGACCGCCCTGCTCGGCTGCAAGGTCGATGTCATCACCGAACAGCCGCTGATGAAACCCCGTCTCCGGGACAACATCCTGGCCGATGCCATTCCGGTATGAGGAGTGATACCGAACGATTGCGTGAGAGAGTTGAACGACTGCTTCACGACGCCGGGGAAGCTTGAGTTTTCCGTCGCAGGGACGACACCAGCAGCAGCACGAAGAGCACGCCGCAAGCGATCGCGAGGAAGAGGGTGAGCGGACCCTTCGACGCGGCTTCATGGTCGTGGTCATGCCCGCCCGCTTCCCCGCTGGCGGCGATTTCCTCCTTCGTCATTTCGGTACCATCCTCGTTGTGCGGGTGGCCATGGGCGGCATCGAGCGCCTCCTTGAGCGACGTGTTTCCCTTGCCCGCGAAGGACAAGGCGTAGGCGCCGCGGGTCACCACCTCGTCGCCGGGAAAGAGCCCGCCGACGATCTCGACGCGGTCGCCACTGATCTCGCCGACGGTCACAGGGGTCCGGACGAAGGTGTTCTCGAGCTCGTAGTCCTTGATGAAAACGAAGCGGCCCGATCGGTCGCCCTGGAGGGATTCCCGCGGCACGCTCAGCACCCCGTCGCGCTTCGAGGCGACCAGCGAAAGCTCGGCGCGCATCCCGGGGCGGAGCAAGTTGCCGGGGTTCGGCAGCTCGAAGAGAGCATCGACGCTGCCCTTCGCCGCATCCGCGCCGACGCCCAGCCGGAGATACTTCGCCTCCCGCTCCTCGCTCCCCAGCGCAGGCACCCGGACCTTCGCGGCGAGGCCTTCGGCGAGCAGCGCCGCCTGGTGCTGCGGCACCTTCGCGTTCACCCAGACGGTCGAGAGATCGAGGATTTCCATCAGCTCCTGGTCGGGCTCGACCGGCGCGCCGAGGTGGGCTTCGGATTCGACAATCAGTCCGTCGGCCGGGGCCTTCAGCTCGATCACCGGCGGCGGGTCGCCCGGCTGGCGGCTTTCTACGCGGACCAGCAGCTCGCCCTTTTTGACGAAGTCGCCCTTGTGCTGGAAGACCTCCACGATCCGGCCGGCGACTCGGCTGGACAGGACGGCGTGGCTCTCGCAGGTGTGCTCGATCTCGCCGAGGACGAAGACCGTGCGCTCGAAGGCGGCTTCTTCGGCCGCCACCGTCTCGACGCCGAGATTCTTCACGCCGGTCGCGTCGAGCACGACGGAGGTTTCGTTGCGGGCCGGCTTGTCGGCGGCGATGGCGGACGCGGTGAGGAGAGAGAGGAGAATGGAAAATTTCATATCGGTCGCGGATTCAGGGTTGGCCGATGGCGGCTTCGTAGCGGACGCGGGCGAGGTGGAAGCCGCGCAGGGCGTCGAGCCTCGCGGACGAGAGTTCCAGGCGCTTTTCAAGGGAGCGGAAGACCGCCTGAAGTTCGCCCTGCCCCTTGCGGAAGGCGTCCGCGGCGGCGGCGGACTGCTGGTCGGCGAGCGGCATCAGGGTCTCGCCCAGCTCGCCTAACAGCTTCGCCCATTCCGCCATCTCGGCGCGGGCCGCCTCGGCCTCGAGGCGGATCGAGCGGCCGAGAGCGACGGCCTCCAGCTCCTTGCGCTCCTTGCGGGCTTGCGCCTCCTCGATCGCCCCTTCGTTCTTGTTCCAAAGCGGCAGCGGGATCTTGAAGCGCAACCCGACGAGGGCTTCCTTGTCGTAGCCCTCCGGCGCGTCCTCCCTGCGCTCCGCGGCGGCGAACAGGCCGGCTTCCACATCGTCGTAGCGCTTCGCCTGCTCCAAGGCGACGCCCTGGCCGGCGGCGCGGGCACCCAGCACGGCGGCTTGGAAATCCGGACGGCGCGCGGGGTCGGCCCCGGCACCCGGCAGCGCGGGCTCCGGCAGCGTGCCGACGACATGCAGCGGCTCGCCCGGCAGGATGCCGAGCAGCGGTTTCAGCGTGCCGACGGCCGCGGCCTCGGCGGCATCGAGCTGGCGCATCCCGACCGCCAGTCCGGCGGCCTCGAGCTTCGCCTGGCCGGCATCGAGCGCCGACCCCTCGCCCTTCTCCGCCGCGGCGGCGAGCACGCCGGCGAAATCGCCCGCGAGCCCGGCCTGCTCACCGAGCAAGTCGCGCCGCTGGCGGATCGCCAGCACATTCACGACGGCTTCCCGGGCCTCGGCGATGAGCCGCCGCTCGACTTCGCGGACCTCGGCCTCCGACGCCTTGTATTCGGTCAGCGTGACCTGTTTCTCCAGGGCGAGGCGGCCGGTGATCGGAAAGCGCTGGGTGAAGCCGATCTCGAACGCGCGCTCCCGCATCCGGGGATCGTGCTCGAAGCCGGCCTCGAGCTCCGGATTCGCCAGGCGGCCGGATTGGTTCATGCGGCCGAGCGCCTCGCGGATGCGCAGACGGGCGGCGGCGAGGTCGGGGTTCTGGGCGCGGACGCGGTCGCCGATGCTGGCGAGCGAAACCACCACGCCGGGCTCGGCGGCCAGCGGCAGGGCGGTCGAAACGAAAGCCAGCAGGGCGATCAGTCGATGGGTGGACATGATTTCAGGAAAGGATGAGCCGGCGCCACCACGGGCACGGGCAAGGAACGGACGGTTCTAACAAGGGAACCCCGCGGGCGAAACGGACCCGGGCGGAGGAAACATCGCGCCGCCTGGGCACGATGGAGCGCGATCAAAAGGCGCTCAGATCAACGGCGGCTTGTCCAAGTCGAAGGACGGACCTTCGGGCGGAACCAAGTTCAACGACTGGAGTCCGACCAAAAACGAATCGGGCACCGGAAGCCGGTAGCCAGCGACCGCATCAAGGGCCAGTTGAAGAGGAACGCAGCAGGCGTGATGATGCTGATGTTCGCCAAGCGGACAGCCGTTTGACGGCTCATCAGGATCCGGCAGCTCATGGTCGTGGCCATGACCCCCGCACGGAGCCCCGTGCTCGGAGGCATGGTGGTGATCATGCTCGTGGGAATGGCTGAACTCGACGACACGTACTGACAGCCCGGTGAAAACACCGAGGACCATCAGCCATATCAACAAGCCGCGCACGCCCCTGAGGAAACGCCAATCTCCCCCATCCGCAAGCCGAAACTCCCGCCCCCCTTGGCACTTGGCACTTCTCCCTTGGAACTTCATTCTCCCCGAATGCCCGTCGCCGAACCCGCCAAGGAGCTGCGCTTCACCCGCGCCGGCCAGGCCGCGGGCTTCTGGATCGGGGCGGCGGTCTGCATCATGGCAGGGCTGGTGTTTTTCCTGCTGACGCCCCACCGCGCCGAAAACCCGCAGCTCCCCCACCCCGCGTGGGGCTTTGTCCCGCTGGCCCTCGCCGCCGGCCTGATCCGCCTCGCCTGGCGATGCACCCAGCACGCCTACATCCTGCTCAGCCCGATCGGCGTGGAAGTCTTCCCGCTGTTCCGCCCCGAGGCCACGATGCAGGTCATCCCCTGGCAGCAAATCGACTCCGCGGAGATCGACCACCGCCGCCTGACCCTCCATTTCACCGCCGAGAAATCCGCCGGCATCCACCTTTCGCTCTCGCCCATTGCCAAGGACCGGCGGGAACTTCTCGCCCGGGCGATCCGTGGCCGGTTCAAAAGTGCCGACCGCCCGGCGGCCCCCGGCACCTAACGAAGAAGCCCGCTGCGATCGGATGAACCCGTACGAAACACCTCGCGAGAATCCATCGGCCGCACCCACCATGGCGGCCTGTGCGGAGGCGCTGGTCACGCTCGGTGCCACCCCGCGAGAGGTAAAGCCGTGGCTCTGCCGGTGGCTGTGGAAGATGGGATGCGAAGCCAAGCCGCCGCTCTACGCCGGGCTCACCCAACGATTGCTCTTTCCAGCCTTGCCCTTCGCTACCATCTGGATCGCCTTGATGTATTTCTTAGTCTGGCGTCATTTTCCGGCGATCGCGATCGTCACAAGTTTCCTGATGATGACTCTCATCTCGATTCTGACTGACACGTGGGCGTCGAAAAGGACTCGGAGAAGCAAGCAGCTCCCGGATTGGAACGAGATCCTAGCGCTTGCCGCGGAGCGCATTCGCAGTTGACCAAGCATCCGCATCCGCCTGTCTTTCAATCTTCCAGCCGCCATCCACCATCTCCCCGCATGCGTCCGCCATCCCGCCAGATCCTCTCCGTCGAAGAAGCCTTCGGGCGCAACAGCTGGCACTGCGAACTGGTCGAGGGCCGCGATGTCCTGCGCGCCGTCTTTTCCGGCCACCACACGCGGATCGAGATGGTGGTCCAGGCCTACACTCCGATGAACGCGCTCGCGGTGATGGGCGAGATCCCCCTGCCGCTCGACGAGGACCACCAGCCTTATCTGTTAGAGCTGCTGGCCCGCGCCAACAAGTCGCTCAACCTCGGCGGCTTCGAGTTCGACCTCGACCGCCAGCGGCTGGTCTTCCGCATCACCAACATCTTCGAAAAGGAACTCTACGACGGCGATATCGTGTCCTCGATGGTCCACTGCGCCGTCGCCGAGACCGACCGCATCGCGCCCTACGCGATGACCGTGCTCCGCACCCCGGAAGACCTGCTCGAAGACCTCGACATCAAGCGCCTGCTCCAGCGCGAGGACCTGATCCCGCCGGTGCCGGGGGACGAGGAGGAGGACTACCTTTGAAGTTCCAAGTGATCCCCCTTCGCCAAGGCTACGGGGGACAAGAAAGTTCCAAGTGCCAAAGTAAGACCTGTATGAAAGCCGCCCTTGCCCTCGCCTTCGCCCTTTTTGCCGCGCCCGTCATTGCCGCCGATCACCCGGCCGAAGCCTGGGAGCTGACGCTTGAGTCGGGCTACCTTTGGAATGTCGGCAACAACACGGCCATCGACTACGAGATCGCACCGACCCAGTTCACCTTGCGCAGCCCGGTGGTGCTGACCTGGTGGGAAGATGAGAACGGCGCGCGCCTCGTGGTCCGCAGCCGGACCTCGTTGCTGCTGGAGTCCGTCGTCGAAGGCCCGGAAGACTACTACATCGGGATCAACGGCGCGCCTTCGATCGAATACTGGTTTCCCAACGAGAAGACCTCGCTGTTCTTCTCCATCGGCGGCGGCGTGGGCTGGACGAATTCGACCCGCGAGCCGGAAGGCCAGGGCCAGGATTTCACGCTGAACTGGTTCTCCCAGTTCGGGATCCGGCAGGAGATCGCGCCGAATCTTTCGGTGCTCGGCGGGGCCTACTTCATCCACCACTCGAACGGTGGCCAGACCTCGCCGAACCCGGGCATCGACGCGCTCGGCTTCACGATCGGGATGAGCTGGCGCTTCTAACAGACGCTCCATCCCACGATGCCGGGTCACCCGGGAGGAGTTCCAGGCCCGCTCGCCCCCCCGGACGGCGGCTCAACAGGCGGGCGCGGCGCTTCCGATCTCTCAACCTGGCAGCAGGACGGAGACAAGAATCGCCAACCAGATCAGGCATACCACCTGCGCCACCTGCCTTGCCTCGCGCGACCCCTCCTTCAACCGGTCCCCAACCAACCCCGCCACCAATCCGGTGACCGGCGCACCGGTCATCAGGACCATCCACGCCCAGCCCGGCACCATTTCGACGAAATTCCTCATCGTCACATAGACCAGCGTCAGCGCGCACAGCAACCAGACCGGCATCAGCGAGAGGATCGTGAACATCGGCCACCCGGTCCGCGAGTCCACCGCGAGCCAATCGCCCGACTGGATCCGCTCGTCCTCGTTGAACGCCCCCTTCCACTCGTAAACCCACACCTCCAGCTCTTCCTCGCCACCCAGGAGCGCCTCCACTTTCACCCGGCGGTATTCACTGCCCTCGATCTCCCCCGCCGCCAACCCCTCGAACTCATCGAGCGCCCGCAGCAGTTCCGGCCCGACCCGATGGACTTCGCCGATCACGCGGCCGTCCCCGTCCAGCACCAACCCGGGATACCAGGAGATCCGGTAAAGCACGCCGCCCACCGTCGCCGGCCCCACGAACTCCGCCCCGTCCATCCGGAACGCGTTCGACCCGCCCCGGCGCAGCGTGCCGTAAACAAAGACCAGCTCAGGCCCGGTATCCGACTTCATCGTTGAGGAAGAGCTTCAAGGCATCGAGCCCCTCTTCCATCTCGGCGGAGATCGGGATCACCCGCACTTTCGGGAAGCGCTGCTCGAACATCTTCAAATTCTCCTCCGCTGCTTCGAGGTCCATCTTGTTCGCGACCACGATCCACGGGAAGCGACCGAGTTCCTCGTCATACTCGCTGACCTCCTTGCGCAGGATCTGCACGTCGGAGATCGGATCGCGGCCCTCGCTGCCGGCCATGTCAACGACGAACAGCAGCACCCGGCAGCGGGTGATGTGGCGCAGGAACTCGTGGCCCAGGCCGCGGTTGTCGTGCGCGCCTTCGATCAGCCCGGGAATGTCCGCCACCGTGCAGCGGCGGAATCCGCCGAACTCGACCACCCCGACCATCGGCTGGAGCGTGGTGAAGGGATAGGCCGCGATCTTCGGCTGGGCGTGGGAAAGCTTGCTCAGCAGCGTCGATTTGCCGGCATTCGGGAAGCCGACCAGGCCGGCATCGGCGATGCGCCGCAGTTCGAGATAATAGACGCCCGACTCGCCCTCCTCACCCGGCGTCGACTCGGTCGGCACGCGGTGGGTCGGGGTGGCGAAGTGCGAGTTCCCCAGTCCGCCCTGGCCGCCCTTGCAGAGCACGAATTTCTGACCGTATTCCGTCAGGTCGGCCACAGGATCGAGATCGATCCCCTCGTCGCCGCGCTCGAATTCGACCGCCTCTTGGACCGTCGTCGCGTTGCTTCTATAGACCACGGTGCCCGGCGGGACCTTGGCAATCACCGTGTCGCCACCCTTCCCGGTCTTGCGCACGCCGCCGCCGTTGACGCCCTTCTTGGCGATCAGCTTCGGGTCGTAGTGGAACTGCCGGAGATTGTCGGTGGACGGGTCGACCACCAGGATGACGTCGCCGCCCTTCCCGCCATCGCCGCCGTCCGGGCCGCCGCGGGGCACGAACTTTTCGCGGCGGAACGACACGGCGCCGTTCCCGCCGTCGCCGGCTTTGGCGAAGATGCGGATGTGATCGATGAACATGGGGCGCAGAAGGTCAGGGGTGGAAAGCGGGGCGTCAACGCGAAACCTTAGAGGATCAAGGGCGTGGCCGCTTTGAAGAGGGGTGCGGGCGGCTCGCCCGCAGCAGCAACCAGCGGAACCCGGAAGCTGCGGGCGAGCCGCCCACACCCCTCTTGCAAGCACCCGTCACACCCTCGCGTCCAGCCATTTCCCCCGGAAATGGACCCACGAGAAGACCAGCGCCTGGGTGAAAAGATCGAGCGACAGGACGATCCACACGAAGCTCAGGTCGAACCACGGCTGCTCCTTGAAGAACCACAGCACCACGATCCGGTAGAAGATCATGCTGCCGAAGGACCAGCGCATCACGATGTTGGTCGCCCCCGCGCCGCGCATCGAGGTCTTGAGGATGATGCAGGTCGCAAAGAAGGGCTGGGCCGCCGCGCAGATCAGCACCAGCGGCGAGGCGATCGGCCACAGCGTCGGGCTGTTCGGCGCCATCAACTCGATCAGCGCGTCGCGGCCGAAGATGAAGAACAAGCCGATCACCCCCATCAGCGTCGCCCCGATCTTCCAGCACAGCCGCACGGCGCGGACCGCCATCTCCTTCGACCCCGCCCCGAGATACTGCCCGACCAGCGCCGCCCCGGCGGTGGCGATCGCCCAACCGGGCAGGAAGCTCATCGACTCGACCCGGATCGCCAGGATGTGCGCGGCCAGATTCCCCTCGCCCGGCAGGGTGGCGATCACGTGGATCCCGTAAGCGTGAATGCTCCACATCAGCCCGATCTCCACCGACTGCGGCGCGCCGACGCGGAGGATCCGCCCCATCGTCTCGCGTTGAAACTTCAAGCCCGCCAGACTCCAGCCCAGCACCCCGTTTTTCCGTGCCAGCAGCAGCGAAACGGTGGCCAGGCCGGAGATCCAGCCGCAGAGCGTGCCGGTGGCGATGCCCGACACTCCATGCCCGCCGTAGGGCTCCGGACCCAGCGCGAGCAGCCAGCTCACGGCCATGTTGACGACATTCACCACACACATCCCGATGAACGGCGTGCGGGTGTCGCCCGCGCCGCGGAGGGCGGCATTGATCGCGAACATCGCGCCGCTGAAGGGACCGGAAATCGCCAGGATCCGCAGGAAATCCTCGGCGTGCACGGAAGCGGCGGGACTCAGCCCGACGCCGCGGATCAAGGCGGGGATGCCCACTTGCAAGGCGATCAGCGACAGCATCCCGGCCGCGATCCCGAGCCACAGCCCCTGACCGAGACCGAGCCGGGCGAGCCCGGAATCGCGCGCCCCGGTCGCCCGGGAGACCAGCGCCATCACCCCGGTCGCCACCGCACCCTGCAGGATATTGAAAAACCAGCCGACATAGCCGCCGAGGCCCATCGCGTCGAGGATCGCCACGCCCTCGGCCCCCTCGCCGATCCGTCCGGAGATCAGCAGGTCGGTAAAGCCCACACAAAACGCCAGCACCTGCTCGAGCAGCGGCCAAACCGCCAGCACCGCCACCTGCCGCGGCAGCGAAAGCCCCGCCAGCCGCCCGCCGAGAGCCACTTCCGGAACCGCTCGCTGGCTCGCTTCCAAACTGGCTCCGGGCTTCGACATCGCTCGAAGCGAGCCGTAGCGGCTCCCGTTCCCCGACGCAACCGCCGTTCCCGGGATTCCATTCGCCAAAAACCCGCGACGGGCTACTTTACCAGCGCCATGAGCGACCCCGAAGCCGACGCGCCGATCCACCTTCAGGGGAAAATCCTGCTCGCCGACCCGTCGCTACACGATGGCATCTTCGACCGCTCCGTCATTCTCCTCGCCGACCACTCCGCGGACGACGGCGCCTTCGGCCTGATCCTCAACCACCCGACCGGCCACAACGTCGGCGACTTCCTCAAGGACCAGGCCTTCGACCCCCTCAAGCACATCGCCGTCCACCTCGGCGGCCCGGTCGCCCGGGAGCACCTGACCTTTTCCGCCTTCTGGTGGTCCGACGACAACCGCCTCAAATGGCACGTCCGCATTCCGGCCGACCAGGCCATCAAGCGCAGCCGCCAGCCGGGGACCCTCGTCCGCGCCTTCGTCGGCTACTCCGGATGGACCGCCGGCCAGCTCGAAGACGAACTCCGCCGCAACGCCTGGATCACCGCCAAACCCGACTCCAGCCTGCTCGGCCAGCCCCATGACCGCGCGCTGTGGGGGGAAATCCTGCGCTCGATGTCGCCCTACCACCGGGTCCTCGCCGAGGCGCCCCAGGACCCGCGGGCCAATTGACATGCCCTTGATTCGACTGGCCAATTCCCCGGCCCGGCCTTAGACCCGCCCCGCCGTGGCCGATACCGAGACCCAGTTTTTCACCCTCACCGACGGGCCGATCCGCCTCCGCGAAGGCGGCGAATTGCCCGCCGCCACGCTGGCCTACGAGACCTGGGGCGAACTGAACGCGGACGGCAGCAACGCGATCCTGCTCTTCCACGCGCTGTCCGGCTCCCACCACGCCTGCGGCCACACCCCCGCCATCCCCGGCACCGCCGACCTCTGGCAGCCGGAAATGCAGGACGGCTGGTGGAACGACATCATCGGCGAGGGCAAGGCGCTCGATACCTCGAAATACTTCATCCTCTCCGCCAACTACCTCGGCGGCTGCTACGGCTCGACCGGCCCCGCCTCGATCGACCCGACGACCGGCAAGCCCTACGGCTCGTCCTTCCCCCACGTCACCGCGGCGGACCAGGCCCAGCTCCAGTCGCAACTGCTCGACCACCTCGGCATCGGCAAGCTCCACGCCGTGGTCGGGGCCTCGGTCGGCGGGCTGATCGCGCTGACCTTCGCCACCCGCTTCCCGAACCGGGTCAAACACGTCATCTCGATCGCCGCCGGCTACAAGACCACCGTCCTCAACCGGCTGATCCTCTTCGAACAGATCCTCGCCATCGAGAACGACCCGCATTTCAACGGCGGCGACTACTACGACGGCCCCGGCCCGCTCTACGGCCTGGCGCTCGCCCGGATGATCTCGCACAAGACCTTCGTCCACCTCGATGCCATCGAACGCCGCGCCCGCCAGGACGTCGTGCAGCCCGACGACATCCTCGCCTGGTACCGCGTCCGCGACCAGTTCCAGAGCTACATGCTCCACCAGGGGAAAAAGTTCACCAAGCGCTTCGACGCGAACACCTACCTGCGGATCATCGACATGTGGTCGCGCTTCGACGGTGCCCACGAAGGCGATGCCGAAACCCCCGAAGACCTCTTCTCCCGCTGCGCCGAGGCCGGCCAGAAGTGGCTCGTGTTCTCGATCGACTCCGACTTCTGCTTCTACCCCGAAGAGCAGACCGAACTCGTCAAGCACCTCGAACAGGCCAAGGTCAACGTGATGCACCTCACCGTGCATTCCGACAAGGGCCACGATTCCTTCCTGTTAGAGCCTGACTTCTACACGCCGCACATCTCGTGGGTGCTGGGGCATTCCTGAGCCGCACCCGGAGACCCCGTCCCACGCCCCCCGCGCACGCGCCGTGAGGCAGCCGCGCTCCATGGACTGCGTGCAGCCCGCTGCCGCTTTCCCTCCGCCAGCCTGCTGGCGAGTCCGGGACTATCACCAGCCTCTTTCGGATCAGGCGATGGAGTCCGGAAAAATGGAGTTGGATGTAAATCGGATAGAACCAACCCCATCAAGGCGCTCGCCGATCAGGCGCTCCACCGGCAGCCAGGCAAGTTCCTTTCGCCACGAGGCCAGCGCGAAGAATTGCCAAAGCCTGCCCATCCCGCCGCTGCAGCGGGGCGCGGAAGAGCTTCAAGCGCAAATGAACCGGTCAAGCGGACTCTTCACTCCCGTCGCGCCGATGTCCTTGGCGACGTGGGTGTAGATCTCCGTGGTTTTCACATCCGCATGGCCCAGCAGTTCCTGCAGTGTCCGAATGTCCGTCCCTCCCTCGAGCAGGTGGGTCGCGAAGGCATGGCGCAGGGCATGCGTGCTCGCCTTCTTGTCGATCATCGCCGTCTCCACCGCCCTTCGCACCGCACGGGAGTAGCACTCATCGTGCACGTGATGACGCCGGACGATCCCGCTTTCCGGATCCCGCGACGTGCCGGGAGCCGGAAAAACGCCGAAGGCTTGTAGGCGTTTTGGACAGGAGCGAACGCGACGAGCCCCGCAGGCGTAAATATCGCGGCGGGCGGCATTTATCAAACATCCAGTGCCACGGCCACTTCTCGCCCGCCCGGCGGTCCTTGCGATCATAGGCGTTCGGCAGCGCCACTCCCGGCAGACCGTCCGCGCGGTCCTTCTCGTGGAGTTCCCGCAGTTCCTTCTTCCTCTCCGCGATCTCCTCCCGAACGGCCACCGGCAGCACGGTGGTCCGGTGTTTGTCCCCCTTCGTATTGCGGATCGTGATCATTCCACGACCCTCGTCCACGTCTTTCACCCGCAAGGTCACCAGTTCATGCAGCCTCAGCCCCCCGCCATACTGGATCCTCGCCATCAGAGAGTAGCGTTTGTCGATCTTGTCCAGCACCGTCATCACCTCTTTGACATCGAGCACCACCGGAAGCCGGGGGGGGGTCTTCCGGAGCCGCACTCCAAGGTCCACCGACTCCCTCCCGCAGACGTCCCTGTAGAAGAAGACCAGTGCATTGAGTGCCAATACCGCAACGCGGGATGGTCGGACACGATTCGCTCAACACTTCTCCGACAACTTCTGCGTCGAAAAGGACACCCTCCGCTCCTCCACCAGCCAGGTCAGGAAATCCCGGCCCTTGCCCGGATCGAGCATCGCCCGGTCGTCACCGGTCCAGCGAGCGAAACCGGCGGCCCATCGGCCGTAGGTCTCCCGGGTGAGGCGGGCAAGGCCGCGCCGGCACCCCGCCCGGTCGACCGCGTCCCGCGCCCGCTCCTCCAAGGTCCGGGTTTCATCCCCGCGATCGCGAGTATTTTTCACCCAGCGCAGATACCACTCGATGGCGGCGGTCCACTGTTCGAGCTGCCAAGCTGCTCTTTCTTTGGATTTCACCTGCTCTTTCCAAAAGGAGATGCAGGCTTCCCGGCCCGGCGCAAGTCGGTTGCGGGACCGGAAGCTCTCGAACCAGCCCAGAACCATGGCAAATCCGTCCCGTTGGCGGGGATGGACGTCACGGGAGGCTTCAAGATCCTTGGACCACGGATGCAATGCAGACTGGGGTTGTGAGTTCATCTGAACACTTCTTAAAAGTGTTCACCTAAACGTCCATAAAAAATTTGATCCTTCGTTCATCACGAACTCTTCAAGTTCCAAAAGCTCCACGGACCCAAAGTGCCGTACCTAACAGGCGCGGCTTTCCAAACGATCAAAGAAGCCGTAGGAAGTTCACCGAGCCGAGCGCCAGCACCACTCCCGAAGCGGCGCATTGACAACCAGCCATTTCCGGCGATCATCCCCGAACGATGAAGCCCACCCAGCGCTTGTTAGATATCCAGCTCCGAGTGGGAGAATAAACACGTTCGGCAGAAAATATAAAGACCCTTGGAATCCCGGCGCAAATGAGCACCTCACCAGAAGATCAGGAGTTTGGTAGCCAGCTTCAGACGAATCTGCCGACGAGATCCGAGGCTCGATTTTTGCGAGGCATGCTGTGGTGCGGCGGGTGCTTTTTGGCCGCACTTGGCATCCTCGTCATCCAACAGGTCTATATCGCCAAGACATTCGCGGCTCATCTCGAAGCGGGCGGCATTGATGATCCCGATGCAGTATTTGGTCATTTTAACCCTTTGTTTTTTCTGGCCCCGTTCGCCATCGTAATATGTGTCTTAGGCCTTGCCGTTTGTACTATTGGATGACTTATCAGGAAGGGGCAGCGCCATAGTCGAACGCGCAAGCAATTACACCAATGGTAAAACCGATGAGCCGAACGGTGCGCTATTACGGCGTCTATTCCAACAAAACCCGCGGCCTCACCTCACCCATCCCCGACCACATCATCCGGCCACCGACACCCTCTCCAAATCAACAATCCAAAATCAACAATCATCAATCGGAAATCCTCCTCATCCCCGCGCCTCCGAAGCAATCAGCTCGTGACATGCGCCCGCTCTGGCGCGACCTGATCCTCGGAGTCTGGGGCGGCGACCCGCTCGAATGCCCCTGCTGCAAGGGCACCATGAAACCGGTCCGCTAGGTCATCCACCGCGAGCAAATCGAATTCTTCCTCCGCCTCCATGGCCTTTGGGAAGGGCTGATCCAGCTCCCTCGCCCGCCACCGCCCCCGTTCGACATCCACACCATGGAGCCGATCGAGCCGCCCTGGCTGGCGATCAAGGAATGGATCCCCGATGACGAACCGAACCTCGACTGGTTCAACCGTCCGCGGAATCCATCCAATCCCGATCCCAATGGCTTCGACCAGCGCCCCGAGTGGCGGCCAGCCGAGATTCGATTGGACGACGGCCGCACCCTGGTTCTCGACGAGTTCTGATTCCGCCCACCGGGCTGCCAAAAAGCCGCTGCCAAAAACGATCTTGGCAAGGCGGCCCGGGAAGCTAGGTTCAAAGCCAATGAATTTCCCTCCAAAATCCCCTCATCCCGCCAGATCGCGTCCTTCCGCCGAGCATTCTTCCTTTCCGCGTTTCAGTTTTCAGCGTTTCAGTTTTTCCCGGAACCCCCTTTTCCCCCGCAACCCCCATTTTCCCGCCCTCCGGTCCGACCCAATGGCTCTTTCAAAGGCATCCCGCAGAAAGCAAATTCCTAGCAGTCGTCAGTAGGTGATGGGTTGGAAATGGTGGTTCGTTAGCAACAGGCCTGAGCCAAACCACCCATCTTAAAAGGGAAGTTAAGCAGTTTCTTGATTAAATATCTGACACTTGATTTAACACTTGGCGGCGATTTAACGGCCAGTTTACGCGGATTTAACGCGAGGCGCGCCATGTTTCATGCGTCACGGAAATCATCGGCAACGAGGTCGGTGCAACTCACCGTGAGAAGCATTAGAAAACCAAAAAAATGAAAATGAAATTGTTCACGGCGCTTGCCGCGTGTCCATGTGTGATCAGGAAAAGCCGCAGCCTGAGTGTTCGTCACGCGGCGTTGCTTTTCTCTTTGGTAAGTATCCCGTTTGCTTCTGCGAACTCGGGTTCGTGGACAAATGGGCTGTACCTGAAAGCGTTCGGAGGTTTCAACTTCGTGGCGGATGGTGACATTTCGCAAGGCGGGCTGACAGGTGAGGGTTCCTACGATCCCGGCCAACTTTTCGGCGCGGCGATCGGTAAGGAATTCACTCCGAACTGGGCGCTTGAGCTCGAGTTCTTCTATCGTTCGGTTGACATCGATTCGATCTCGGCAGGTGGGCCTTTTGCCGGGTTTACCGAGGGTGACTTTGCATCGACCAATCTGATGCTGAACGGAATTTACACTTTCACCCAGCCGGATGGCAGCGCGCTGTGGGGCAAGTTCACTCCCTATGTGGGTGCCGGTGTTGGATTTCTCCAAGAGGCGGACATTGATGTGACGGTCGGCGGAGTGGAGCGGGAGTTTGATGACAATTTCCTTTTTGCCGCACAGGTATTGGCCGGGGTTTCCTATGAGATCACTCCTTCCTGGTCGATCTATGGAGAAGCCCGCTACCACTTTGCCGGGGAAATCGAATTGGATCCCAGTGCGGGTGGCGGTTCCTTGAAGGCGGACTACAACGGGCTGTCCTGTCTGATCGGCCTTCGTTACAAGTTTTGAGGCTTGTTTTATTCGTGTTGTTAGGAATGAATAACCGCAAGATCCACGTATGAATATCACCCCTTCCGCCCCCGTTTTGCTTGTGGAGGATGACTTGGATCTTGCGGGCAACATTCAGGATTACCTGGAGCATCGCGGTTGGCAGGTTGATTATGCTCCCAATGGTGCTCTAGGACTTCACCAGATCTTGTCGAGGGAATACTCGGCTGTGATTTTGGATCTGCGGCTGCCGGGTTTGGGAGGGATTGAGCTTTGTCGGCGGCTGCGTGCCGAGCTTGGCTCCACCTTGCCGGTGTTGATGCTCACGGCGGCGGATACATTGAATGACCGGCTGACGGGTTTCGAAGCGGGTGCTGACGATTATTTGGTGAAGCCATTTGCTTTGCCAGAATTACTCGCGCGCTTACAGGCTTTGATACGCCGAGCGCAAGCATATGGTGCGAGCACATCCACTATCTTACGTTTTGCCGATGTAGAGTTGGATCGCGATCTGCGGACGGTGCGCCGTGCCGACCAGCTTCTCACGGTTACGAAGATGGGATATGATTTTTTGGAAATTCTGATGCAGCGTGCTCCCGCCGTGGTGCCGCGGGCGGACATCGAGCACCATTTATGGCATGGCGAGCCGCCGGGCAGCGATGCTCTCCGCACTCATCTGGCGGCCTTGCGTGCGGTATTGGACCGCCCGCCATGGCCACCGCTTTTGCACACTCATCGCGGGATTGGCTATCAACTGATTCTCGGAAAGACGGATGATGTCTGATGCAGCGGACATGCCTGAGTCGCGCCTTGCGTCGCGCATCCGGTGGTTGCTTGTCGGACTAGCTTGCACCGTGGCGGGAGTGTTTAGTTTGGGTGGGTGGCTGTTGTTGATTGATGCCGAAGATGCCATCCAGGACAGCTACCTTGAACCTTTGTTGAGGCAACTTGCTGCGGCTCCGAAGGATACCGTGATGCCGCGCGGGATTGTGCGGTATTGGGATGCGGGTGAAATTTCCGAGACGCACGGCTGGGCCGAGGCGCCCCTAAAGAAGGGCTTGTATGAATTTTTTGCCGACAGTAGGGGAAGAAATGCGTTCGCTCCGAAAAGCCTGGGGGATCGGATTCGACTATGGTCGATGGAGGATCGGGAGAGGGAGTTTCGCATCTGGTTCGAACCGGCAAGTCAGGAGCGCGAGGCGGTTTGGGTGCTGGTGGATCTGAGCGATCATGAGTTTTCCGATGCGAACCTCGGCTCTGTGCAATCGCGACTCGCCATGCTGGCTGGTGGCATTTTTGTGGCCGCATTCCTGACAAGCAGGATCATCACCAACTGGGCACTGCGGCCGATTCTTGAACTTGCGGGGCGAGTGCGTACCCGGGAAGTTGAGCGTGCGGCGGGGCGCTATGCGGAGGCTCCGCTTGCGGTTGGGTTGCCTGCGGATGAGTTCGGCTACCTGGCAAGGGTTCTTGATGAATATCATGAAAATCTGCGGCGCACGCTGGATCGAGAGCGTCGGTTTATTGCCGATTGCAGTCATGAGTTGCGAACTCCGGTTACGACGCTGAATGGCGCTGTTACTTTGTTGCGGGATCTGCCATCCGATGCCGCCGCGCATGACCGCGCGTTGTCACGCATTGAGCGGGCCGGGCGACGGATGGAGCGGCTGATACAAACCTTCCTGATGATTGCCCGCGAGAATCGAGTGCCCGATCCGACGGGCGAGATCGCGGTTGAGGAGGTTGTCCGCGAGGTGGTGGATGAGTGGCGCGCGCTTCATCCCGCTCACCCGCTCGTCGTGGATTTCAAGGAATGCAATGACGCCCGTCTGCGCTGTGATCGCGAGGGTCTTGCCGTGCTTGTTCACAATTTGGTCGGGAATGCGTTCAGTCACCTTCGTGAGGGGCGACTTGAGATATCGTTGAGCCACAATCAGGAAGGGGAAACATTTTTGCGTTTTGAAGATGACGGCCCGGGACTGCCTGAGTTCGTAGAATCAGGCGAGGTTTCTGGAGAAGATCCGCCAAGCTCAGGCTATGGCCTGGGTCTCTCATTGGTGGAGCGCCTTTGCGTGGTGCAAGGCTGGCAAATTGAAAAGCGTCCGGGGCATGGCGGAGGGACGAGGATTCAAATCACGTTCGTCAAACCTCAGCGAAAAAACTGATCCGCCTCTACCTTGATCCGCTCTTTTTGTCGCCGGTTCTCCCGTCCATACACGCGCTTCCACATGATGCAAATTTCCACTTCCCAGACAGGCTATCGAGTCCATGCTTGCCCCACATGATGAGAGTTTGCTAGTTTGCCTGTCCCTTCGAAAAGGAGCTTGCCTTGAAACCCTGACCTTCCCATCCTCACCCCATGCGCCGACCCCGCCTCAAAGCTCCCGCTTTCCTCCCGGTGGCGTACTACCACGTGGTTTCGCGGATTGTGAACCGCGACTTCGTCCTCGGCGAGGAAGAGAAGGACAAGCTGATCGAATACATGCGCCTCTACGAACGCTTCGGCGGGCTGCGCGTGATCTCCTACTGCATCATGTCCAATCACTTCCACATCCTCGTGGAAGTCCCCCAGCGGCCGGACGCAGCGGCCTTGCC